>CAYFIR010000001.1:0-212888 GCA_964343195.1 uncultured Bacteroidia bacterium
CCCCCATCCAGCCCATATTCCCCTTATACACCTTATTCCCCCTTTTTCCTTATCCTGCATTCCGCCCATATTTCCCCTATACACCTTATTCCCATTATACCTCCATATTCCCTCCATACCCCCAACTTACAAATGCCCCACAGCATCGCGGCAGGCTCGGTACAGGTCCGTCCAGCCGTCTCGCTCCTTGAGGACAGTTTCGAGGTATTCCTTGAAAACGGTACTATCAGATGAGGGGTCTTTGACTATGGCTCCGACCAGTGCCCCAGCCAGGTCCTCCGCGCCGAGCTTGCCATCGCCAAAGTGTACCGCCAGCGAAATGCCCTGGGTCATCACGCTGATGGCCTCCGCTGTACTCAATGTCGCGCTGGGCGGCTTCAGACGGCTTTTGCCATCTTCGGTTTGTCCACTTCGCAACTCGCGAAAGATGGTTACCAGTCGGCGGATTTCCTCCACCGCTGAGGCTTCCTCTGGCAGTTGCAGCGTCTTGCTGATGCGCGAAATACGGCTCTGCACGATGGTTACTTCTTCTTCGATCGTAGCGGGTAAGGGCAGCACCACCGTATTGAAGCGACGACGCAAGGCACTGGACAATTCATTGACGCCTCGGTCCCGGTCATTGGCGGTCGCGATGACGTTAAAGCCTTCGACGGCCTGTACCTCCTCATTCAGTTCGGGAATGGGCAGGATTTTTTCCGAAAGGATCGTGATGAGCGTATCCTGTACATCGGCTGGAAGACGGGTCAGTTCCTCCACACGCGCGATTTTTCCTGTTTCCATGGCTTTCATCACCGGACTGGGCACCAGGGCCTCGGCACTTGGGCCTTTGGCCAGTAGCTGGGCGTAGTTCCAGCCGTAGCGAAGTGCCTGCTCGTCGGTGCCTGCCGTTCCCTGTACCAGCAGGGTCGAGTTGCCACTAATGGCCGCACTCAGGTGTTCGGCGACCCAGGTTTTGGCCGTTCCCGGAACCCCCACCAGCAGCAGCGCCCGCTCCGTCGCCAGGGTCGCAATGGCCACTTCGATCACGCGGGGGTTGCCGATGTATTTGGGCGAAATTTCAAATCCGCTGGAGAGGGTACCCCCCATGAGGTATTGGAGCACCGCCCAGGGCGAGAGGTTCCAGTTGGGCGGCTTGGCATACTGATCCACCTCAGCCAAAGCCGCTAGTTCCTCGGCATATTCCTGCTCGGCATGCTGCCGTATGACTCTATCATTTTTCATTGAACATGGTTCATTGATCAGTGGGAAGATAGCCGTTGACATTGATCCGTAAGCATTAGACGGTAACTATTTCTTTGCTGATCAATGTTCACTGGCCATTGTTCAATGTACTCCTCAGGTCGATTTGCACTTCTTTTCCGAAGTCGGGGCTATGCAGCAGCTCGACGGTATGTCTGGCGACAAAATCTGTGGTCCAGAGTTCGTTGTTGTTTTTCAGATCATGAAAGCGCTGTACAGGGGGAAAATTCTCCTCTTTCTGCTCCCGAATCAGCGTCTGCATGTCGGTATCGACCACGCCTGGAGCCAGGGCCAGCACTTTCACCGGATGGGGATGCTCGGCCTGTTCGGTGGCCAGTACCCGCAGCATCATGTCCAGCCCAGCCTTGGTGGTACAGTAGGTCGTCCAGCCAGGGTAGGGATTGAAGGCCGCACCGGAGGAAATCCCCAGCACTTTTTTCTCTACTTCCCACTCCTGCACGTGGGCGACAAAAACCTCCGTCATCAGCATTGGCGCCAGCAGGTTCACGTTGAAAGCCGCCGCTGCTTGCTCGGGGCTGCTCTCCTGCCCAATCAGAGCGATGGGTTCCAGCAGACCCGCGTTGTGAATCAGCGTGATGGAATCCGTGCCTTCCTTCGGAATGTCCGAGAGTATCACCTGGGTAAGGTGCGGCACGTCAAAGCTTTGGGACAAATCCTGCTGGTAATAACGGAGGTTGGCGTTTTGTTCGCGGGCCTCTTTTTTCAGCTCGGGGTTGTCGCTGCGGGAAATGCCGATCACGACATGGTTAGGGTCTAATAGTTTAGAAGCAATGGCTGCCCCTATGCCTCGTGATGCTCCTGTGATGATATAATAGTGCATGAAAAATTCGTAATTCTCGGTTCGTAATTCGTGATTGGAAACCTTCCTGATTCCCAAAGAGTTTCAACATCCTTCCCTATTCCGTCTACCGCCCTGATGCCCCATACCTGTCCGCCCCGGAGAATTCCCCCTATTCCTCTATACCCTTCATACCTCCATTCCCTTCATACCTTCCTCCCCCCCTCAATTCAGCGGCTGTATCCGGCTCAGTAACTGTATGACATAGTCAATGGAGGCAAGTATCCTATAGGTAACTGGTTTTTCGCTGACCTGTTCGGCGAGGCCTTCCCGTTCCATGCTGCGAAGCAGGGCCAGTATGTATTCTTCTTCACTGTTGAGGCTGCCTTTGAGCGGCAGCTTCTTCAAATCCCGGCGCAGGGCTGCCGACTGCTTGATGGCCTCCACCATCTCCGGCAGCACGAGCCGCGTGCCGGGAGAGATGCGGGGGGCATATTTCACCAACCAGTCCAGCCAATCCAGCCAGCGGAGGGTGCGCTCCAGGCGATCTTCCAGGGTGGACCGCACTTCCTCTCGGGTGAAGTAGTAGTACCCCGGCCCCTTGGCCAGCGTCAGCCCCAGGTGAGAAAAGTATTCGGTAAAAAGTTCCTCGTACTCGGACAACACCCGGTACAGCTCCGCCCTGCGCAGATCCTGGGTATTGGCACTGAGAAATTGGCCCCTGGCCAGGCGCTCAAATATCTCCGCAGTATGACGAGGCATTTCCATGCAACAAATCTGCAAATAGAACGGGCGAAAGAAAAGGGGTTGGGTGGATAAGAAGGGGTCAGTGCGGGTGTTGAGGGTGGATAGGGTTTATATGGGGTATAGAGGTGCTGCTCGTTATTGATTCCGTTGGCATTGCACTCTTTGTCCACAACAAACGGTTTTCAGCGGTCAGAGACCGCAATTCTCTGGTACGAGACAGAGTCTCGCACCAGCAGGGGGGGGAAGGGGTAATAGTTTGTCGAATTCGGGCAAATGTCCTGGCTGAACCATGACTCCGATCATGGTTCGGCATAACTTCGGGACTCCGCTCCCGCATTGGCAGCCTTCGCGAGATAGAATCTCGCAGTTAGCGGGTTCGATGATCGGAGTCATCGAACAGCCAGACAGAGTCTCGCACCAGCATAGCCATAATAAAGGGAAATACAGACCCATCCCGCCCATATTTCCCTTATATCCCTTATTCACCCTATAAACCTCCTCTACCTCAGCAGCGTCAGGTGTCCTTTGAAGCTCCTTTCGCCGACCTGAACTACGTAATAGTAGGTTCCTTCGGTCGCTTCGCTGCCGCCTGGGGCGACGCCATTCCAGCCGGGTTCATTGGGTTGGTCGCTCTGGTACATCAGGCGGCCCCAGCGGTCCACAATGGTCAGGGTAAAGGGTTGCAAACCGGTATAGCGCACGCGGTAGGCGTCATTGGCCCCGTCGCCGTTGGGGGTGAAGACGTTCGGGATCAGGATGTCGGGATCTTCAACGGTGATGAACAGCGAATAGCTGTCGGTGCAGCCGCCTTCGTCAACAATTGATAGCTCGACCCGATAGTCTCCCGCCTGATAGTAACTGTAGCTCGGTTCAAATTCATCCGAATAGCCCCCATCGCCAAAGGACCAAAGGTACTGGGTCGCCCCAAAGGACTGGTTGTCAAACTCGATCTGCTGATCGCGGAGTATCGCGCTGCCTTCTGGTAAATTGCCAATGGCAAAACGCGCGTCTCCCTGCTGCGAAACCATCACGGTGTCCTGTGCCAGGGTAACGCTACAGCCACCCACGCCGAAGACCGTTACCGAAACCGGGAAGGCTCCGGAACTGGTGTAAACATGGGTTGGATTGGGTTCATTGCTGATCTGACTGCCGTCGCCGAAGTTCCAGATGTAGGCGATGTCATCTTCCATGTCGCTCTGAAAGCTGACCTCCAGTGGATCGCAACCTTCGAGTGGGGAAGCGAAATAATCTCCAGACGGAGTCGGATTGACCGTAAGCTGGAAAGTATCCCGCGCCAGACACACCCCTTCTTTGGCCTCCACGATGATCGGGGTAGAAACCTCGGGAAATGCCTCGACCATTGGCCCCACAGAATCACTCAGCGCAAGAGCTGGGAACCAGCTAAAGCGGGCATTGCCTCGGCCCCCATTCGCGGTGAGGGCAAGGGTATCGCCGCTGCAAATGCGGTTGGTGTCGGCAGCGACCTCTACAGAAATGCCTGGCAGGTGTGCCACGTCGACACTGTCGGTGGTCGAGCAGGACCCCGATCGGACGGTCAGGTAGAACCTCGTCGTACCTGACAACTCTGCTTCAGGATTCAGGATGAGGGGGTTGGAAACACGCCCCGCCGGAGTCCAGTTGGAGAAAACAGGTGCCGACAGGGTTCCCCCCAACACGCTGTAGCTTCCGTCGAGCTCATATAGCTCGTCTCCGCAAATGGTGGTGTCACTACCAGCCTCGGCTACGGGGGTAGGCAAAACGGTGATGGGCACTTCGAATGGCTCACTGTCGCAGCCGTTGGTGGAAGTGGCGACGACACGGTAGGTGGTGCTCGCGGTAGGTGCGGCCTTGGGATCGGGAATATTGGGATCACTCAGCGAAGCCGCTGGCGTCCAGCTAAAGTCATATTGATCGTCCACGATGTCACCGCTGGCCTGGGCAAATAGCTGTATGCTGTCCAGTGCGCAGACATCCCCCGCGCCAGTAGCGGTCACCGTCGGGATGGCCCGCACCTTGATGGTCGCGGAGTCTGCCGGACTGGGGCAGCCGCCTGACCACGCCACGAGGAAGTAGGTGGTCGTTTCCGTCGGGCTGACCTTGGTGACCTGCGCGGAGCTATCGGCCATGTTTCTGGAAGGCGTCCAGATGTAGCGGTAATCGGGGCCAGCCCCGGAGCCAAAGCCCTGCAATTCTACCGTGTCGCCAAAACAGATTTCCAGATCGGGGCCTGCATTGGCAATGGGAGTCGGATTAACCGCGACCTCCACGGTACTGATGGAATCCAGCGTGGTAAAATCGCTGGTACAGCCATTCGCAGAACCGACGATCAGGGTGTAAATCGTCGTCTGGCTCGGCGTGGCAAATGGATCGATCACATTCGGATTGCTCAATCCCGCTGCCGGAGTCCACTGGTAGGTGTAGGGACCGGGGGCTTCGTTGGGATTCAGGACGCTGGCCTGTAGCCGTACTCCGGGTTCATTGCCACAGATTACCTGATCGGGCCCCGCGTCTGCTATGGGCAATGCATTGACCGTAACCGTAATATCGTCGATCTCGGAGGTACAGCCATTGAAATCGGTGATCTGGACTGAGTAAGTCGTCGTCTGGTTGGGGTTCACGACGGGGGTTGAGTCGTTCTGGTTCGAATTGGTAAAGCCGCAATTACCCGGGTCGTCGCAGCGCCAGGTGAAGTAATAGGGGGCGACTCCACCAATGGGAACGGCGCTAAGTTCTACCCCGCCAGTTCCTGCACAAAAGGAAGTGTCCCAACCGGCAAATGACCTGAAGGTGGTGATCACCCGGATGTAAACAGTATCGCTCGTACTCTTGAAGGGCGGACATTCCTTGAGGTCATAACCGTTCACGATGGAGCGATAGAGGGTTCCGCCATTGGCACAACTGGACAGGAAGCACATCCGCCCAAATACGCTGTCTCCTCTCACCTCGGTTTCAAACTGGGTAACGGGCAGCGCATTTCCAAAGATGTCTTCAAATTCGAAGTCAAAATCCAGCCCACCATCTGGCGTCAGGTCGGCGATGTAGAAAGAATAACAGGCTTCTTCGTCAATGTTGATGCTGATGGTGTCACCAGAGGTACTTAGGTTTTCGCTGATGTCGGAGACGATGACAGGAGGAATGGTGATCGGCTCCCGCACCCGGATGTACACGGTATCCAAAGCCTGAAGCGAATTGTTGCATTCGCCATTGTCCTGCGCGGCGAGGATCAGCTCAATCAATTCGCCTTCATAGTTACAGTTGGGTGTCCAGCAGACCGTCGCCTGGAGCGGATTAACTCCAGTGAACTGTACATCGGGGCCGTCCACCGCATTGAAAATACCCGAAATGGGCAGCAGCGTCAGGGTATCCTGGGCATTGATGTCTTCGAAAATCGTCATGTAGCAAATGGCTTCGTTTACATCGATGACAATCGTATCATTGACGGTAGTCAGCCCACTGAGATCAGTAGAACCAGTGGGAGGATCATTGGGGGGAAGGTTGACCTGCACATAGACGGTATCCAGGGCCTGGGCCTGCGAAGAACAGGACGCATCATCCGCTACCCCAAAGACCAGCTCCACCGTTTGCCCGACAAACTGGCATTCCGGCGTCCAGCAAATCTGTCCCTGAAGGGGATTGCCGGGAGTCGAAGTAACCGTAGGACCATTGGCTTGAGTAAATATCGGACTGACCAGTACTTCACTCAGGATATCAAACTGATCCGTATCTGTGCCAATAAAGTCGAAGCAGAAGTTATCGTTGGCAAATACCTGTATGGTGTCACCACTGAAGTTGGTGCCGTTGAGGTCATAGCTGACCTGGGGCGGATTATTGGTAGGCACTCCAATAACAATGACTACGGAGTCGTAGGCTTCTCCCACATCAAAGCAGGAGCCGGGATCTTCCACCCCATAGGTAAGGGTCACGGTTTGGCCTTCATATTGGCATCCGGGAGTCCAGCAGATATTTCCTTGCAGCGGATTCGTTCCACTCAGGCTGACCGTCGGCCCTCCCTGGGCACTGAACAATGGGTCGGTCAGGATCGGACTCAGGATATCTCCCACGTCTGGGTCGACCCCGGTGAAGGTGAAGCAAAAGCTTTCTTCCGCCTCGATGAATATCGTATCTCCAGAGGTATCAAGGCCAGAAAGATCAGTGGAAATGGTTGGAGGGTCATTCGGCGGGGCCAACACCTTTACCCAGAGGGTATTTACGGTTGGAATGCCCTGCTTGCACAGGCTCGAGTCCACCGCTGACAGGGTAAGCTCAATCACCTGATTCTGGAAATCACAGCTTGCTGGCCAGCACACCTGGGCAGTCACGGGGTTAGTCCCCGACAGGGAGATCGTCGCCGGATTATTGGGATCGCTGAAGATAGGACTGAGTGGGACGGTCGAGATCACATCGGGCAGGTTGGGGTCTGTAATGGAATAGTCCACACAGAGGTTATCCCCAGCCTCGACGATGATGGTATCTCCATTGGTGTTGAGGCCGGTCAGGTCGGGGATAATGGTCGGCCCCTGGTTTGGGGGCACCTCGATTTTCACCCAGACCGTGTCCAGTACTTTGTCAAAATTCGTACAGGCATTGGTGTCTTCGCCTCCTACGACGAGTGGTACGACCTGCCCGGCGTACTCACAGGCTGGAGTCCAGCATACCTGCCCACTGATGGGATTGGTACCGGTGAAGTTAAATCCAGCGGGAGGGAAGAATAACGGGCCATTTCCAAAGGCAGCACTGACGGTGAATGCGTTCAGGATGGTATTGGGATCCGGGTCGGTAATGGTAATGTCGTAACAAAATGATTCACCTCCCTCGACGATGATGGTATCTCCATTGGTATTGAGGCCGGTCAGGTCATGTGCAATCTGCGGAGGAGCCCCCTGAGGCAGACATTGCAACACATGGATCTGAAAGTCCCGGCGGTTTTCGCTCAGCAGGATCCCATTCCGGAACTCAAATACCGAGATGGAAAAAACGAAAATACCCGTCTGGTTGGGGGTGACGTTGATGTAACCTGTCTGTGGGTCTATCTGAAAATCACCGGAACCAAAAGGGTCATTAAAGGAATATCCAGGGAAAAAATTGACGGTGTTATAGGGCGGTGGCCCCATCAGGTTGGTTACGGGATCAACAGATGGCTGAGGACCCCCGAGTTGAGGATTACCGGTACCTAGTCCCTGTGAGTTGATCCCGGTATAGGGATCTGTGATGGCATATACAAGGGAGTCTCCATCAGAGTCCGTAGCCGAATGATCAAAGAAGAAGGGTTCATTGGCACAAAGGAAAATGGGAGGCACCTGATCAAACTGGGGCATGCTGTTGCATACGGCATCGACAGCCGGAGGCACATGAGCCAGGAACGTGATGCCTTCCGCCAGTGGGTTGGCCAGGTTGGTGATGGCAGCATTTCGACAACAGCGAGACCAGCCCAGGTTGTATCCCCGATCATTCTTTAGCTCTATAGTGGTCGTGTAAACGCCTTCTTCCACACACAGCGCTGGGGGAGTAGCCAGGCAATTATTCCATTGGGGTACGATCTCCGGTGTGTTGGGAGGCTGGTTAATGGGGATGGTCTGCAGATTGGCCCCGGTTTCGTCATCGAAAATAAACAGATAAATCAGGGGGTCATATGGAGCCTGCCCGTTGAGGCAGTCACGATATAATTTTAACTCAAGCTCATAGGTAGAGGTGTCTCCAGAGGTACCGGTACAGGTGTAGTATAGCTCTGCACCGACAATGTGGGTAGCAAAGGTGTTTACACTACTTCCTACCAGCCATAAGGTAAGGGTAGCAAATAATAGCCGCTTCATGAAGAAGTGTTTAGTGGCGATAGACGTAATTACCGTTAGGTAGCTGTGTATTAAAAAGGGAGGGTATACATACGCACCATAGGCAAGAGAGGCTTTATCCGAATCTACAAAAATTGACTGTCGGGGGGAAGGAATGTTTTAACAGAAGAATAAACCCGTCAGCACCACGTCAACACTTATCCTATAAACGATGTTTAGGGGTAAAGACGTTGCATGACCTTTTAGAGAGAATGCATTATAGACAGGCAATCATTCAAAATACATAATTTCACCCGAATCGCCTGCTGAAAAAAACTTAGCTTTGTCCAGATATGAGCGCTGCCCTCAAAACCATCCAAGCCCCGATCGCCAAGGAGCTGGCCTATTTCGAAAAATATTTTCGATCGGCCATGAGCACCGAGGTCGCCCTGTTGGATCGGATCACCCGTTACCTGATTCGTCGCAAGGGCAAACAGATGCGCCCGATGCTGGTTCTGTTCAGCGCTGGAGTTTGTGGTGGCATTACCCCCTCCACTTTTCGGGGCGCTGCCCTGGTTGAATTGCTTCACACCGCCAGCCTCATCCACGACGATGTTGTCGATGACTCAGACGAGCGCAGGGGATTTTTCTCCATCAATGCTCTCTGGAAAAATAAAATTGCCGTCCTGGTAGGAGACTTTCTCCTTTCGCGTGGCATGCTCATGGCCCTGGAGCACGACGACTACGAACTGCTCAAGATTACATCCAAAGCGGTCAAACTCATGTCTGAGGGCGAGCTACTCCAAATGGAAAAAGCCCGTCGCCTCAACATCGACGAAGCGGTTTACCTGGAAGTCATTCGTCAGAAGACCGCCTCCCTATTTGCTTCCTGCTGCGAAACCGGAGCTGCCAGTACCATCGAAGATCCTGAAAAGATCGAGAAAATGCGCCTCTTCGGGGAAAAGCTGGGCATTGCTTTCCAGATCAAGGACGACCTGTTCGACTATGGCCAGGACGATGTAGGCAAGCCCCGCGCCATTGACATCAAGGAAAGAAAGCTTACCCTGCCCCTGATCTACGTACTCAACAAAGCCAGTTGGGCCGAACGCCGCCGCCTCATCAATACCGTTCGCAATCACAACACTGACAAGGACCGAGTACAGAAACTCATCTCCTATGTCAAAGACCACGGCGGGATTTCCTACGCCACCGAGGTGATGAACCAGTACCTTCAGGAAGCCGAGGACATCCTCATGGAATTTGATCAGTCCCCCGCCCGGGATTCCCTCCACGGGCTGATGCATTACGCCATCACGAGGAAGAAGTAGGGAAGAAATTCGTGATTCGTGATCTGTAATTCGTAATTGGGGGAGGGTACTAACCTGCCCAACATAATCACGAAGTACGAATCACTGATTCCCTAATGACTCTTGTCACTCTACCTTTCCCCCCTATTTGAAATCGAGCCGCCAAATGCGAAATTTGCCGCCATGCAAGAGACAGATAACATGTACGATATCATTGTAGTTGGTGGCGGAATCGTGGGACTGGGTTCTGCGTACAAGCTGCAGCTGCGAAATCCAAACCTCCGCATCCTGGTGCTGGAAAAGGAGGATAAGCTGTCGGCTCACCAAACCGGGCGAAACAGCGGGGTTATCCACAGTGGTTTGTACTACAAACCGGGATCCTATAAAGCCAAAAACTGTGTAGAAGGCCGCCGTGAGCTGGTAAAATTCTGTCAGGACCACAATGTAGCCCATGACGTCTGTGGCAAAGTGGTCGTCGCTACTGACAAATCTGAACTTCCATACCTGGACAAGATTTTTGATACTGGCCTTCAGAATGACGTGGAAGGAATTGAGAAGATCACCCACGAACAGGTGCTGGAGATTGAACCCTATTGTACCTCGGCCATAGCAGCCATCCATGTCCCATGCACCGGAATCGTAGACTATCCCGGTGTAGTGTACAAGCTTGCCGAGCTAATCCCTGGCATCAACAACAGGAGCGAGATCAAAACCGGACAGGAGGTTCGCCATACCTTCGAAAGGGAAGACCACGTAGAGGTCGTTACCCAGAAAGATCGGTTTTATGGACAACAAATCGTCTTCTGCGGGGGATTACATTCCGATCGCCTCGCCCAACAGGCTGGCGTTCAAACCGATGCCAGTATCGTAGGGTTCCGTGGAGACTATTACCATCTGACTCCCGAGGCAGAGCATAAGGTCAAACACCTTATCTACCCGGTGCCCAATCCGGCCTTCCCGTTTTTGGGGGTACACTTTACCCGCATGATCGAGGGTGGCATAGAGTGTGGGCCCAATGCCGTATTTACCTTCAAGCGCGAAGGCTACGGCAAAACGGACTTTAACTGGAAAGACACCCGCGAAGCCCTTGGCTTCAAAGGCACCTGGAAACTATTCTCCAAGCACTGGAAGTTTGGACTGGACGAATACCGCCGCGCTTTTTCCAAAAAGCGTTTCCACTCCCAGGTAGCGCGTCTGATCCCTTCTCTCACGATGGAAGAACTGACTCCTGGCCGCTCAGGTGTCCGCGCCATGGCCCTTGGCGAGGATGGCAACATGATCGAGGACTTCAAGATCGAATACCAGGGTCGTGCCATCCACATCCTCAATGCACCCAGTCCAGCTGCTACAGCGGGTCTGGCCATCGGAGATGAAGTAAGCCGTATGGCTGAGGAACGCTTTGGGCTGAAAGCTTAGACGAAGATGTTGGGATGTTGAGATCCAGTGAATGAATAAAAGAAATCCGATGCTGTTGCGGCATCGGATTTTTCGTTGGGTCACTCGCCATAATGAAAGGCATTCCAGTTGGGGTTACCCCTGTTGAGCGTCTCCTAATCTCAATGTCTCACCTCTCGATATCTCCACCTTCCTCTACCCCGATCATAAACGTCGCAAACAGCGTCAGGCTATGTAGCGCATCAAACCCATCTCTGGCTCCATCGACGCCGAGGTTGTCCAGGTAGTCTGATGGAACGAAGCGATAGCTATACCCTGCTCCCAGCCACATCAGCTTGGTGAGCCGGTAACGAAAGCCCAGGGAGAGGGGCAACTGTGGAATGGTCGCATTGTAGGACTCGCCGCCAGGGCGGGAACTCGTACGGTTGATGAGAGGCCGCCCGTTTTGATCCTCTGGCCGAAAGTGAGTCAGCCCGGCTCCAACCGAGACATATGGAGAAAATTTTTCTCCTATCGGTAGCCGATAAACCAACCTCAGGTCACCATAAAATAAACTTGTCGCAACGAAGGTCAGGGCTGTCCCGTCCTGATCTACCACAGGTAAGGGCTGGTCGTATTGATCAGCAAACTGTCCGTATCCCAGACTAAACATGACCCCGAGTCCTTTGTCTTTGGGGCGCTGGATCTGGAAGTTCACCCCTGGATGAACCCGCAGAAGGCTGCTATTGCGCTCGTAATAATCCCCGAAGTAAGCGATCCCGTCAAAGCCCACGGTCAGTTCCACCCCACTTGGCGATTTTGGGGCCTGGGCCTGTGCTTCCAAAGCAAAAAACAGATTCAGCACCAATACTGGAACCAATGCGAAAAGGAGGCGAATGTTCATGAATGTTCTATCAAAATATATATCTTCTATCCGTCAGGCGTAGCTGGTCTGACTCCAGCCTTTCTACATCACAACGATTACTTCCACTCTGGCCGTATCGGCAAGTTCCCCGATACCTGGATCGTGATGAGCATCTTCCGGAGCCGGAAAAAGGTAGTGGATCTGAATCTGCTGAGGATCGATCACATCGTAATAGCCATATTCCTCCAGCCAACTGGCCTGCCAGCGGGGGTGAAGGGCCTTTAGCTCAGCAGCAGTAGAACCTACCCGAAGCTTGCCTTTGCCCTTTACCTGGAGGCTGGGACTCTCAATGCGTAGTCGATTAACCAAATTATCTCCGAAAAAATCCGACTCTACCCATACTTCTCCATCCTGATACTCCAGTATTCGAGCAGTCCACTCATATCCCCCCTCCTGGATGAGGGTATCGCGAAAGCTGACACTGCGAAACTGGCGATTGTCTGGCTCGGGCATGTCACTGCCTATTTCGATGTGCTTGAGACCTTGACTGGTGATGGCCTTCTCCCCTGCACACCCCACCGTCGAGAGGGTAAGTACGCAGAAAAATGTCCAGATGGTTAGCTTCATATGAGTGATCGGTAAGACTTGCGTCTTTCTACCCAAATTGTGCCACAGACGCAAAAATGTCCTAACTATGTTAGAATCAGGGGGATTCTGCAAGTTAGGTTTTTCAAATTGCTTGTCTTTCATGTATTTTTAGCTCTATGAATAATGTAATGCGTTACGCCATATTTGGGGCCGCCTTTGTCATGGTCGGTCTGCTGGCGGGATTCAAGATCAAAGATAACGTGCCTGTTGGGGCGATGGTCAACATCGACAAGGGATTGGCCAAAATCCAGCAAACCCTGCTCTTTATCGAGCGCAACTACGTAGAAGAGCCCGATCATCAGAAACTCGTCGATGACGCCATTCGTGGCATCATGGATGGCCTGGATCCGCACTCCTTCTACATCCCGGCCACAGAAATGCGGCAAATGGAGGAGCAGATGGGTGGCAGCTTTGATGGTATTGGCATCCAGTTCAATGTCCTTGACGATACCATTTACGTGGAAACTCCCCTTACAGGTGGCCCCAGTGAGCAGTTGGGTATCAGCGCCGGGGACCGCATCATCAAGGTCGACGGGGAGAATGTTGCGGGGATAGGCATCTCCAACACCGATGTCATGCGCCTGCTCAAGGGGCCACGTGGCTCGGAGGTCAAGGTCACCATTGTCCGCCGTGGCATGCAAAAGCCCCTCGAATTCAACATCGTTCGTGATAAAATTCCCATTCAAAGTGTAGAATATTCCTACCTCATTAATGAGGAAGAAAAGATCGGTTACATCCAGGTGACCCGATTTGCAGAAACCACCTACCGGGAATTCCGTCAGGCATTGCTCCAATTGAATGCCCAGGGCATGGAAAACCTGATCCTCGACCTGCGTGGCAATCCGGGTGGCTATATGACCAAGGCCATTCAGATGGCAGATGAGATGCTAACGGAAAATAAGCTGATCGTCTCTACCGAGGGCCGCATCCCCCAAAGCGATAATGCCTATCATTCCACCTCCTCACGGGGACTATTTGAAAAGGGAGCCATTGTGGTGCTGATCGACTATGGATCCGCCTCTGCCAGTGAAATTGTGGCTGGAGCCATGCAGGATCACGACCGCGCACTTGTCGTCGGGGTTCGTTCCTTTGGCAAAGGTCTGGTGCAGATCGAGGAGAAATTCGATGACAATTCTGCCATTCGCCTGGTGATCTCCAAGTATTACACGCCCAGCGGCCGCTGTATCCAGAAGCCCTATGATGTAACAGAAGAAGAGTACGAAAACGAGATTACTTCCCGCTTCAACTCCGGAGAAATCTACGACCCCTCCAAGATTTCATTCCCGGATTCCCTGCGCTACCAGACAGCTTCTGGCCGCACCGTGTATGGCGGTGGTGGAATTTTCCCAGACGTCTTCGTTCCTGGAGACACCACCATGGGGAGCGACTACCTGCTGGACCTTCGCCTGAATGGTCTGTTCCGCCGCTTCTCATTTGAATATGTGGACAACCGCCCCCAGTTGAAGGTGCAATACCCGGATGCTGAGACCTTCCTGAAGAATTTCACCGTGAGTTCCAGCCTCACCCAAAGCTTCATTGACTTTGCGTCTGAAAAGGGCGTAGGCTACGACGCTACTGGTTACCGTAAGTCCAAAACCATGATCCAGAACCGGATCAAGGCTTATATCGGACGCAGGATGTACAATGAAGAGGCATTCTATCCGGTCTGGCATGAACTGGATAATGTCCTGCAAAAGGCCATTGAGCTGGTGCCCGTAGCGGAGCAGCTTGAGCGCACCGGAAAAGTAACCGTAATGGCCGACTAAAATTTCAGATTCACCACTCATTGACGGGCTGCTGGTTTTACACTGGCAGCCCTCATTTTTTTGAATGGAAACAAGTGGAAAACAATTACTGCCAGATTTTCCGAATAAAACCTATCACATTGCCGTGAGCCAGGGCCACCAGGTCCTTTTCGGAATAGCCATGATCGTGGATTTTCTGTAACAGAGCCGGATAATGACCCGCATGGTCGTAGCCAGGGTGGAAGAGGGGTTGGCGCTCTGGGTCGGGAATGTCCTTGATGTGAAAAAAGTCTGCCCCAAATACTATCTGACTAGGAGCATCAAGGGTTTTCCAGCCGTAGTCGAGGTGGCTAAGCCA
This sequence comes from uncultured Bacteroidia bacterium, assembly GCA_964343195.1. Lineage (GTDB taxonomy): Bacteria > Bacteroidota > Bacteroidia > J057 > J057 > CAYVAP01. The sequence goes on from CAYFIR010000001.1 coordinate 14,851, forward strand.
GTAGTCTGCCTGTTCGGGGTGGACATAGTCACGCAAAAAATTCAGGCCAATAATTCCTCCACGGCTCAGAATCTCTTTGGCAATTTCATCTGGCAGGTTCCGGACATGGTCGTGAACGGAGCGAAAATTGGAATGACTGGCAATGATAGGGACGTTTAACCCGTATCGGCTGCTGTAGTCCAGGATGTCATAGGCTAACTGATCGCTGGCGTGTGACAGGTCCACACAAATCTGCCGGCTATCGAGCCAGTCCAGCAGGGCTTCGCCATCTGCCTTGAGGCCGACATTGTCGCTGTAGTTTCCTCCTCCAAAACGGTTCTCAGTGTGGTGGGTCAGGCTGATGTAAAAGATTCGTCCGGTCCGGTTGATCCACTCTTCCAGCTTTTCAAAGCCAAAATCCAGTGGCTCATCTTCTTCGCAGAAACCCGAGGCATTTTCTACAGCCGCGACGATCCCGATCTTGTGATCGTCCATTGCCTGCTGCATCTCCGAGACCTTGCGTATGGGATGAAACTCGGGTTCATGTCCCAACTTTACGAATTTGTCTACCTGTTTATCGCCCCACTTGGTACTACGGGACTCTGTGGGATTGAAAATCGCCAGCGTCTGTAGCTCCACATTGCCAGACTCCAGGTGTGGCAGCGCTACCCCAATAGCTTCGGTATTTTGAAGACTTGCCTTTTTGGCCCTGACCAGATAGGACAACAGATCGCAGTGTAGGTCAGCTACCGGAATAGCCGATAGAGGAGCATCAGACATAAAATTGAATTGGGAAAAAGCCTAGCGTACGTTTTTTCGTCGATTGCGAATAAAGTCTTCAAACACGTATTCTCCAAGTCCTTTCAAACCTGAATAGAATGCGCGACCCTGATTGACCTGGGTAAACTCCTGCACAAACTCTACCAGCCAACTATCCCGGGCAATCATGAAGGTGGTAATGGGAATTTTCAGCCGGCGACACTGAGCCCCCAGGTTCAGGGTTTTGTTCAGGATTTTGCGGTCCAGCCCGAAGCTGTTTTTGTAGTACCGTGCTCCTTCGCGGATACAGGTAGGCTTGCCGTCGGTGATCATGAAAATCTGCTTGTTGCTAGTCTTGCGACGGCGCAGGATGTCCATGGCCAGTTCCAGGCCCGCTACGGTGTTGGTGTGGTAGGGCCCAACCTGCAGATAGGGCAGGTCCTTTACATTGATGGCCCAGGCATCGTTGCCAAACACGATGATGTCGAGGGTATCTTTGGGATACTTGCGCATGATCAGCTCAGAAAGTGCCATGGCTACCTTCTTCGCTGGGGTGATCCGATCTTCTCCATAGAGAATCATGGAGTGCGAAATATCAATCATCAGCACGGTCGCCACACTGGTTTTGTGCTCTCGTTCGCGCACCTCCAGGTCATCCTGGGTCATCATGAAGTTGTCGATGCCATGGTTGATCTGGGCATTGCGGAAAGACTCCGTAAAAGCGATGTTTTCAACAGGGTCCCCAAACTCAAATCCCTTGAGCTCGCTCAGGGGTTCCTCCCCCATTCCTACCTGCGGGGTGCGGTGGTTACCACGTCCGCTGCGCTTTAGCTTGCCGAAAATTTCTTCCAGGGCTCGCTGCCGGATGCTCTGCTCGGACTTGGCGGTAATCGCAAAGGTGCCCGATCCCGGCTCCTCCTCTTGCAGGTATCCATTCTTCTTGAGGTCTTCGATAAAATCCCCCATTCCATATTCCTCGTCAGTGAGTCCATACTCACGATCCAACTGGTTCATCCAGCTCAGGGCCTCGGCGGCGTCGCCATTGGTATAGGTCAGGAGTTCCATGAAGACCTTTAGCAGCCGCTCAAATGGATCGCCATCTTCATCCTGTGGAATAAAATTGGAAAATCTATAGCCTAGCATAGTTAAGGGTCTGCTTGTGTGGACACATACAGTAACGCGAGAAAAATAACATGTCGCTTTCGGGCAGAGACTTTGTGCCAGGGCAAGGAAGAAAATCCGAGCTTAGCGAGCTAAGTGAGGGTTTTCTGACGCAGGCATGGTGCAAAGGATCAAGCGTAGCGGCATTACTTATTTTTGGAGCATTACTAAGTTAGCAAAACTATCCAGGATGATGTGTGGCCATTTGAGATAATCTCTTCGAAGGTCCTTTTCAGGACAGAAGGCCACGCCACCATCTAGCAGGTTAGTTTAGCATTCAAACGGTGCAAAAGTCAATTTGTTACCCCCTTTCAATAGTCCAAAAACTAATTTCCAAAACATTTTACTAAAATAATTAGTAAATATTCTCACATTTTTTGCTTATTGCTTTAGCCAATTTTTGTAACAGACCACTTTTCACCAGTACAAGTATTCATGAGCAGCAAACATTTTCAACCACCGGTACCGTCTGACCGCCGGTATCTTGTGCTTCAGTTTCCTCGTCAAATCAGGTTTCCCAAAGGATTCATTAAATGGGTGCTCATCATTGGGCTGATAGCTGGGAGCAACCTGCTCACCCTTTGGTGGCTCAAGCCAGGCTCAGCCGCCGGTTCCAGCATTATTCCGAGCTTTTCATGGAGTCGCGAAGCCCCTCTGTACCTACTTGACAAAGTACCGCCAACAGTCAACAATCCTCATGACTTCGAAGAAATGGTCAGGCAGGTCTCTCAGAATCTGGACATCGCGCCGGAATGGTTAATGTCGGTGATGTATGCGGAGTCCCGCCTCGACCCTAGTATTGTCAACCGCCGTGGCAGTCAGGCTTCTGGCCTGATCCAGTTCATGCCTGCCACTGCTCGGGAAATGGGAACTACCGTGACGGCACTTCGACAAATGCCTGCGGTCCAGCAACTAATCTATGTAGAGCGATACCTGGCTCAGGTTAAGAGTCGCTACGGCCCCTACCAGAGCCTGACCGACCTCTACCTCGCCATTCTGTACCCCAAAGCCCGGGGGCAGGACTACTGCTACACCCTCTATTCCACCCCGACCACCGCCTACGAACGCAACAAGGGCCTGGACCAGGACATCGACGGTCGGGTCTCCGTCAGCGATGTCGATCAGTACCTCAAGCGGATGTTCCCGACGGCCTATGCCGTCACAAAGGGGGAGGTGGAGCGGTAAGAGAGGGCGGGGTTGATCGGGGTTCAGCACCCCGATTCTGGGTAGTCTTTGGGATTTCATCCCGCTGCTGTGCGAATCCCCCCGTCATTTCGGAGAGCGAAATGCCCCCCCCTTCCGTTTCACTCAAGGGGGGATCAGGGCTTGGGGCGGCCCGAGGCCGCGGCAATAGCCTTCCCCCCTTCGGCGCGCTGCAGAGAGCACTCCCGACAGAGTCCGGGCGCGAGCGTGGTTTTCGCCCGTGGCGAAAAGCGGGGGGATCACACTCCACCAGCGCACCTGCGGGGCGCTGCTACAGAAACTCGTATTATGCGATCACCCAGACCACCGGGACCACTCCGACCACCTCTCTCCCAAAATAAAAATCCCCTCTAGTTGGAAACCAGAGGGGAACAAATGGGCTGCGCTTTACTCGAAAAAACCAGAAGTACGGATCGATTATGCTTTGAAGGATCTGTGTTGTGTAAGGGGAGGCTATGGACTATGTTGTGTATTTGGGCTACCCTAGAAGGCAAAGCCAACGGTAAAGGCGGTGGTGTGGTTGATGCCACTAAACGGAACCAGTGAGGTCTGATCTACGCTTTCCCACACGGTCTGACGGAAGGCGTCGTAGCTGGCGTCAAACTCAACCCCTACCCGCATGATGCGAAACAGGCGAATGTTGGCACCAAGTACCACTCCCAGTCCGGAGCGTACCCCCCCGTTGGTGATGTTGTCGTAGTTGGCCTGGATCTTCTCCTCGCCGACGATGATGATGGGGACATAGGCACCAGGATAGATGTCCATGAAATCACCAATCTGAAAGTGTTTTTCAAGTCCCAGTATTCCTTTGAGGTCCTGACGCTGGGCTTGATAATCGGTCGTAATCCCATCACTCACGTGGTAGTTCAGGTTATCAACTCCGGCTCCTACACGCACCGCCCAGTGGCGATCGTTAAACAGACGCAGATTGGCAGTCAGGCTGGTGCTACCCGCATAGTCGATTTCGGTAGAGCCATTGCTTACCTGGTCGATGTCAAAAGAGCTGAAGTTGGCCATGAGGCTCACTCGTTGAGCCATGAGGTCCTGAGAAGCCAGCATGCTGACCAGGAGGAGGGAGAGTATAATGGATAGCTTTTTCATAGTATCTGACGGTTGGTTATATGGAGAAACGGGGACAAAATGCAAGAGTTAGGGGTGGGTGTCAGGTTCCTTTTCATCCGTGATCATCGCCCTACAAGACGTGTGTGACGGACTGGATCAAACCCCGTCTATATAGGCTAACGACCCAGTATTGCGATATGAGTTGCATGGAAAGCACTGGGTTGAGTACCTTTTCCCCATGTTACGATACCTGCTTATTGGAATTAGTGGCTTGATGGCGATTGGGGCAACCATCTGGTTTTTCCAGAAGGCTCCACTCCCGGAAGAAACAGAGCAACAACCCTCTCTTGCGGCTGCCCGCAGACTTGCCCCAAGAGAGGACTCGCTCTGCAAGACCTGGCTCTGGCTGGGGATGGAGGACGATTATAAGAAGGGGGAGTTCCAGGCTGCAGATAGCACCCATCCCAAATGGCTTCAGTTGAATTGTAACGGATCATTTCGCCGATTTACTCCTCACCTCATGGAAACCGGACAGTGGCGCCGCCATGATAGCCTCAACCTCATCGCCCTGCAAACTGACCCACAACCTGTAAGATGGGATCCAGATTCCTATCGACATAAAATTGAAAAGCTCACCAGTGATACCCTCATCCTGGCCTGGCAGGGTCGGCATGGTTGGGTGAGGGATTGGTATCGAAGTATCTCTGCGGCGGATTCCATTCCGGTTCATCCTCTCCAATAACAGACGACAATGGAACTGGCGTTTCCCTTATATCCGCTAAAAGTGCGAACCCCTGACTCTGGAGAATCTGAAGTCTGGGACCCCATTCGTCAGATATGGGTAGTCAACCAGCCCGAAGAGGAAATACGGCAATTGCTCATCCAGCACCTGTTGATCGGGCATAAGGTCCCCAGGGGATTGATCGCCGTGGAAAAGGAAATTCGGTATCAGCAAAACCTGCGACGAAGGTTCGACTTACTGGTGTATGACGGGCAAACGGCACCACAGGTGCTAATCGAAATCAAAGCTCCTCAGGTAGAACTGTCAGAAAAAACCTTGCAGCAACTCGCCCGATACAACCACGAGATTCAGGCGCCCCACCTGATGGTTACGAATGGGCTGCGCCTGCTATTTTTCTCCCGAAAACCTGATGGAAAGTATCAGTTCGTGCCAAGCGGTTGGTACGAATGATCGCTTTGGAGTGGAGAAAGGGTATGAGGTTTCTAATCATTAATTCGTGATTGAAAGCACTGACGACCAGCACCTTATACGAATTCCGAATGAATAATTATTTAATTTCCAGGCAGTAGAGTTTCCATCCAGTCACACTCCCTTCATAGCCTTCATATACTCCATACCTTATCATTACTGCTCCCTACTCACCCTCGTCGGCTTCGAAAGAAATTTTGCATCAGGGACGCACACTCCTCTTCCAGAATTCCCCCTTTGATCTCGGTCTTGGGGTGAAGTAACATGGGCTGGTACCGCCGAAAGCCAAACTTGGGCTCCGATGCACCATACACCACTTGCCCAATTTGCGACCAGCGCAGAGCTCCTGCACACATGGAGCAGGGTTCGACGGAGACATAGAGGGTGCAGTCTTTCAGGTATTTGCTGCCCAGGTAGTCACAGGCTGCCGTGATAGCGAGCATCTCAGCGTGAGCACTGGGATCGAACAGACGTTCGGTCTGGTTGTACCCTTTGCCGATGATCCGATTTTGACTGACCACTATCGCTCCAATGGGAACTTCCTCTTCCTCATAAGCCTGCTCGGCCAGCTTGATGGCCTGCTCCATGAAATATTCGTCAGAAAGGATCGATGACATTCCCCTAAAATTCCAGGTGAAGCAGTTCGTGGTATAGCTTGCCAATTGGAAGGCCCATCACGTTGTAAAAATCGCCCTCGATTTTCACTACGCCTATCATCCCTATCCATTCCTGGATACCGTATGATCCCGCTTTGTCATAGGGTCGATAGTTCTCGATGTAGTAGTCGATTTCAGAATCTCCCAGCTTACGGAAGGTAACCGTGGTTTCTTCAGAAATACTCTTGAACCTGCCTTTGTGAAAAATGGTGGCCCCCGAAATGACGATGTGCGATCGTCCGGACAGCTTTTGCAGCATGGCTTTGGCCTCAGCAGCATCACCGGGTTTTCCCAACACTTCGCCATCAACGGCTACGATGGTGTCTGCGGTTACCACAATATTTTTGGCAGCCAGATCATTGTAGGCTTTGGCCTTGTTTTCAGAAATCAGCACTGCCACAGCTCGGGGATGAATATCCTCTGGCACAATCTCTTCCACCGGTCGGGTAATCACTTCAAATTCAAAGCCCACATCCTTTAGTAGTTGTGATCGGCGGGGAGATTGAGAAGCAAGTACCAGGGGAGCTTTCGTCTTCATTTTCATCTGTAGTAGGGTATCAATTCTATATTTCGGCGGTTTGTGCTTTGGGAAAAGGTTAAACTTAATCGGTATCAGAGGCACCCTGATCCATACCTTTCAGGACTGTCTCCATTTCATTGTAGAATTCTTCGCCATACTTTCGGATCAGGCCTACTTTGACGAACTCATAAACGGGGGTTCCCGTTTTTTTACCGAGAGCGCAGGCATCGCTGCAAATGCTCCAGCGGTCATAGTTGAGTGCATCAAAGTCCTTGAGACTGGTAATACGAACAGGGTACAAATGGCAGGAAACCGGTTTCTGAAAATCGACTTTTCCATCCTGCCAGGCCTGCTCGATGGCACACAGTGCGACTCCGTCTTCAGAAAAGGTGACATATGCGCACTCCCGTCCATCAACCAGCGGGGTCGAATACTGATTCGTGATGTCCAAAACGGTTGTCCCCTGCTCTTCTACCGCAGCGATTCCTTCGGGGCGCATGTAGGGCTTTACATCTTCGTAAATGTATTCCAGGGTTTCTATTTCCTCCTGATCTACAGGTGCGCCCAGGTCTCCCTCCACGCAACAGGCTCCCTTGCAAGCCTTCAGGTCGCAGGCAAACATCTCATCTTTCAGATCGCTGCTGATGAGCTTGTCTTCTACCTGAATTGCGATGCTCTCTCTTTTCTTCCTTTGCCAGAAACTCATAAAAAATGGTGGATTCTTCTCTTTGGCACTAATAGCACACAGGGCTACTTCTTTGCCCTGGCCAGCACCTTTACCTGGGTATTTTTCTGAATGTGGTATTCGCCATCTCCCCCCTTCCTAACCTCCTCAAGATGCAATACACCGGGTGTCATGCCGGGCATAAAGTTACCGAATTTTTCTTCGATGCCTAGTGCGCTGGCTCCTCCAACAGTAGCCCACCTGACAGTAGTATGAAGCGATAAATCGGGAAATTGTTCCTGAAGCCACTTTACCTCCTCCCAAAGATCCAGGTCATAGTTGCTCGCCGCACTATCTGTCCCCAGGCATACATGGCTGGGAAATTCAGCCCAGGTCATTACAGCCGGCTGACGCCGATGGATGTACCAGTTGGAACGGGGGCAAAGACATGCCATAGCCTGTGGATAGGCCTCCACCAACGGGGCTACATCCTTAACTGCCAGCTCCGTCAGGTGGACCAGCAGGATGTCTTTTTCGCGAGGAAAGTGTTCCAGAGCATGTGTTCGGGGATCGCGATGCGCGAAGGGCACAAAGTCCAGTCCCACACGATCATAAAATTCCTTAAACGCACCTCCACCGGTCTGGAATAACTCGACTTCCTCAAGCGACTCCATCAGGTGCAGGGAATATCGTTCCTGCCCAGACTCATATATTTTGTGGAAAAGCTCAGAAGAAGTGGAATACGGTGCATGGGGAGTAAGCGTGTGAGGCAATTCGCGATACGCGAAGGATAAATTCTTTCCCTGCTGAAATCGTTCTTCGGCCTGCATTGGGTCCAGTCCCAGTAGCTCAATGAACGTATGGGTATAGACTGTTGACCGCAATTTAGGACCGGCACTGACTGGCAGGTTGCTGATATCTCCCACTGCCGCAGTTCCCGTTTCCGCTAAATACTCCAGAGATTTTTCGACTGCTTGCTCCAGGGCATCTTCATCCACCTGCCCCCGCTCCCGAAATATTCCTCCAATGAAGCCTGTCATGCCAGTTTCTTCGGGTATTCTGCCAGCCAGGGCAGAAAGCTCAAGGTGGCAATGGGCATTTACCCAACCTGGAACCAGTACTCCCAAAAGCCGGATGGGCTCATCTCCACTTTCCAGGGGTCTGAGGCACTGAATTCGCCCAGCAACATCCACTTCCAGGCAGTGTTGTTCCAGCCACTTTTCAGGAGAGAAAATTGCGTCGGCGGTGTATAGGGGCATTCGTAGTTCGTAGTTCGTAGTTCGTAGTTCGTAGTTCGTAGTTCGTAGTTCGTAGTTCGTAGTTGGGTACTGACCTGATTCCTATTGGGTTACAACAATTTCCCGATAAGCACCTAGACAGTAGAAATAAGGTATGAAGGGTATGGGGAAATGAAGGGAAACAGGTCCTACATTCCTTTATACCTCCATTTCCTTTATACCTTTTACTGGTTTACATCTGTCCACCTGCTTAAGTAGTTGGACAGAGTTATATAGGTTATGAAGTATATGAGGATATGGAGGCAAATCGCTGCTTAAGGCCTTTAGACCCTTCGGCTGCGCTCAGGGCAGCACCTCCATTTCCTCCATACCTCTCTTCTTATAGTTATTTTTGACCTCCTACTTATACCCCATCCCCCATCCAGCCCATATTCCCCTTATACACCTTATTCCCCCTTTTTCCTTATCCCGCATTCCGCCCACATTCCCCCATACACCTCTTATTTCCTTCTCCTTATACCTCTCTCCTTCCCATCGCAGCACGAAAATTAGGTGCGTTGCCGACATATCCATGAGGAGTCAATGCCAATAATTCCTTTCTCACATCCTCACTGACTTCCAGGGTGCCTATAAATTCGGTTAGGCTTTCCTGGGTGATGCCTTCCTTGCCTCTGGTCAGAGCCTTAAGTGCTTCATAGGGCTTGGGATAAGCCTCTCGACGCAATATCGTCTGAATGGCCTCTGCCAATACCGCCCAATTTCCATCCAGGTCTCCATTGAGGGCCGCGGGATTTACTTCCAGCTTGCTCAGGCCTTTTTTCAGGGACTGCAATGCCAAAAAGGCATAGCCCATGGCGACGCCCAGGTTTCGCAGGATGGTGGAGTCGGTCAGGTCGCGTTGCAGGCGGGAAACGGGCAGTTTGCGACTCAGGAATTCCAGCAGGGCACTTGACAGCCCACAGTTTCCTTCGGCATTTTCAAAATCAATGGGATTCACCTTGTGCGGCATGGCAGAAGACCCAACTTCACCCGCAATCGTCTTTTGCTTGAAGTATTCCTGCGAAATGTATAACCAGACATCCTGGCACAGGTCGATTACAATCGAATTGATCCGTTTTACCTGATCAAAAATAGCAGCCAGCCCATCGTAATGCTCAATCTGTGTAGTCGGGTAGGAACGGGTCAGGCCCAGGTATCGCTTTACAAAGTCATCCGCAAACTCATGCCATGGATAATCGGGATAGGCCACATAGTGAGCGTTTAGGTTTCCGGATGCTCCGCCAAATTTGGCCGGGTATTCGAGTCCTTTCAGGCCCTGATACTGAGAATCCAGGCGAATGGCAAAGACTTCTATTTCTTTTCCGAGGGTAGTCGGTGAGGCAGGCTGTCCATGGGTACGCGCCAGCATGGGCTGATGGGCCTGCGCATGGGCCAGTTCATGCAGCTGAGAAATAATCCCTTCCAGATAGGGCAGATATACCTGCTCTACGGCATGCCTCAATGAAAGGGGAATAGCGGTATTGTTAATGTCCTGGGAGGTCAACCCAAAGTGGATGAACTCCAGTCGCTGCTTCAGCTCTGTGCTGAAATCTCCCGACTCGATCTGTTCTTTGAGGAAGTATTCGACCGCTTTTACATCGTGGTTGGTGGTTCTTTCTATTTCTTTTACCCGTGCTGCATCGACTTCACTGAAGCTTTCATCCAGCATGAGCAAACCACGCCGATCCGCTTCACTGAGCGTTGTCAGCGGAGGCTGATTGGTCTCATGGAGGGCAATGAGGTAGAGGATTTCTACCTTGACCCGATAGCGAATCAGGGCATACTCCGAGAAGTATGGGGCCAGGGGAGATGTTTTGGATCTGTAGCGGCCGTCTAGTGGGCCCAGGGCAGTGAGGGCGGATAGCTCCATAGTGAAGGACAATACCAGTGTTTACCAAAAAAACAAGCGAGGGAAGTCAAATGGACTTCCCCCGATACTACTCCGCAAAAGTACGGAATATCTGCTGGATGTGGTAATATGGAAATGTCGGGAGGCATAATCCGGAGACGCAGGGAAAAGAAGTCTAAAACCTTCTCTTCCTCTGCATCTCTATCTCTGCTCCCTTCCGGGAGGCTAACGCTTATCGGTGATGAAAAATAGATTAGCAACCATACTACTAGACATTTTCATTTCCGACCTATGTTTTTTGACAGGTCAAAGATTCCGGTTCATCGGAAATGGACAGGATAACAGGATTAACAAGATTGATTATCAGGGCTTTCTTATCCTGTCAGTCCCTTCGGCAGGCTCAGGGCAGGCCTGTAATCCTGAAAATCCTGTCTAATTTGTCTAGGAGTATGATCAGCAACCACAATCACTGTGACGCTTCACCTGACGGCGCAGCTTACCGGGGCGCTTGAGCCGAAACTCCAGCTCGGTATTTCGGCGAAGCACAATCTGCCGATCCTTGGTAATGACAGCCCATCCCAGCCCAATCAGAGAGCCCGCAGCTCCACCCTTGAGTCCCCCCAAGGCCAGTCCTGCCATGGCAGGCGTCATGATTTTGAGGCCGGTGAAGTTGCGATCGGTCTGGAACATCAGACTTTGGGACTGGATCGGGTACCAGTGGCCATCCACCCGAATCTCGGTGAGCCTCAGCTCCATTTCAGCGCGCTGCTCTTCCGGGCGGCGCTGTCCTTCCTGGAGGTGGGTGATTTCTCCCCGAACCCTGCTACCTGCAGGCGCGATCAGACCGCGACGGTGATAAAGGTCATCGACGAGCTCGGCTTCGAAGGTTTCGCCCATCTCATCGCGGCGCGTGGTTAGCCGATCCTTCAGCCTGATTTCTACTTGTGTACCCCACTGAATCCGGGGTTTCGGTTCGTCTTGAGTTTCGGCAGCCTGACTGGAAAAAGTCGACATCAGCAGGCCCAGCATAAGCAAGAGATTCCAAAATTTTTGCATAACACATCTTTGAGGGTTGATTGAAAAGGGAATCGCTTCTCACGAAATACGCCAGATTTATACTTTGGTGCACCTTACAAAGAGTGAGACACTCAATTATGAACCTGAATACAGATTTTTGTAGAATGGTCCTGACAGATGGGATTTCTTTAATTAATCCAGATTGCTAACTTTGCCTGTCTTCAAAAAAAATAAAGAAAGTACCATGAATATCAGCACCCTTCGTGTTGTATCCATTTTTGTGCTACTGCCCTTTTTCTGGGCCTGTAAGTCCACCAAACAAACCGCAGGCACGAGCCCCAAGAAGGAGGTTGCGCTGCTGACATTTGAAAACGGAGAAACTGTCAGCAAGTCTGAGTTTGAGCGTGTCTATGCCAAAAATAACGGCGGCATCGAGTCTGCAGCCGACCACACAGAGGCTCAATACCAGGAGTACCTTGACCTCTATATCAACTTCAAACGCAAGGTGTTTGAAGCAGAAGAGTTGGGCCTGGATGATACTCCTGCCTTCCAGCAGGAGTTTGGGACCTATCGCAAACAACTCGCTGAGCCCTACATGAAGGCTCAGGAAGTTGAAGATCAGCTGATTCAGGAAGCTTATGAGCGCTCTCAGTATCTCATTGATGCCAGCCACATCCTAATAGGAGTCGGACCTGAGTCTACAGCAACAGATACCCTGGCGGCCTATAATAAGGCCATGGCCATCCGTGATTCCATCCTTAACCAGGGCGCGGACTTTGCTACCATGGCCAAGCGCCATTCAGATGATCCTAGTGCTGCCACCAATGACGGCAACCTTGGGTATTTCAGCGTTTTCACCATGGTGTATCCTTTTGAGACTGCTGCTTATAACACCGAAGTCGGGAGTGTCTCGATGCCAGCCCGCACCCGATTTGGCTATCACCTCGTCAAGGTCAATGACCGAATGGAAAACCAGGGAGAGAAGCGCGCCGCTCACCTGATCATTCGCGTGGGGGATCGCTACACCGCCAAAACTGAAGATGAAGCAGCTCTGAAAATCCAGGAGCTATACCAGCAGCTTCAGGAAGGGGCCGACTTTGCGGAGCTGGTAAGCCAGTATTCCGATGACCCTAGCACTTCCAACCGTGGGGGAGACCTGGGAACCGGACGCCTACTCCCGGAAATGGAAGAGGCCAAGCGTGCACTGGGTGAAGGCGAATTTTCGACTCCTTTCCAGACCCAGTTTGGCTGGCACATCATGAAAGTCACCGAAGTAACCGAGATGGATGACTTTGATACAGCTGAGCCCCTGCTAAAGCAGAAGATCAGCCGCGATAGCCGATCTCAGCTCAGCCGTCAGGCACTGCTTAGCCGCATTCGCAAAGAGAATAACTATCAGGTCAATACCGCTACGGTAGATTCTTTCAAAGCCAGTCTTGGACCAGCGTTTGCACAAGGTCGCTGGGCAGCAGATACTACCCTCAACCACCTTTACTCACAGGCAGTATTCACCATCGGGGACGATTATGAAGCTTCAGTTAATGACCTGATGGAGTTTTACCGCACCCAGCGTTTCCGCGCTCCAGGTAAATCCGTTGATCAGGCGTTTGATGACCTGCTCACCAAGTATTCCAATCGTGAGCTGGTTCAGTATGAAGAGGACCACCTCGCAGAAAAGAACCCTGACTTCCGCAACCTCCTGCAGGAATATCGTGATGGTATCCTGCTGTTTACCCTGATGGAGCAGCGCGTCTGGAAAAAAGCCGTTGAAGACACCGTGGGACTGAAAAAATTCTATGACGAGAATCCAGCCCTATTTGAAGCCAACACCCTGATCGATGTTCAGGAGTTTCGTTCTTCAGATACGGAAGTACTGAATCAGGTACTTGCTTACCTGGAAGAAGGCCGTAGTGGCGAATATATCGACTCAGTAATCAACAAAGAATCTTCCATCAGTCTGCGCGTGACCCGTCAGACCTATGAGCAGGGCAAGAGTAGCCTTGAAGACGAAATCTTCGAACAGGAGCCCGGATCTGTAACCGGAGTTATTCCTGCTGAAGGCTTCAGCAGAGTGCTGGTTGTAGAAGCAATCCATCCTCCTGGAGTGAAACCATTTGACAAAGCCAAATCAGAGGCCATCACCCGCTACCAGGACTACCTGGAGCAGCAATGGCTGGAAGAACTGGCTGAAAAATATCCAGTAGAAATCAATGATAAAGCCTTTGAGCAGCTTTTCCGTTAGACGCAACCTTTGCCTAGCTTTTAGCCTCTGTTCCCTGTGGATCGTAGGATGCGGAGATGGTAAACCAGTAGAGGAAGGCCCCACGGTCGCTACCTATAGGGATTACTCGCTTTCACTCCAGGAAGTGCAGTTTCATTTACCCGATAGCCTGGCGTCCGAGGATAGCCTCAAACTTGCCCAGAAGTACATACAGTCCTGGGTCAGGTCCAAGGCTGTCCAGGAAGCAGCTCAACGTGCCATGCCAGACCTGGAGAAGCGTATCCGCTATCGTATGAAAGACTACGAGAGTTCTTTGATTGAGCATGAATATGCTCTCTATCTGCTGGAACAGGAACAGACAGCCCTACAGGTATCTGAACAGGAGATTGCCTCCTACTATGAGAACAATTCCGGGAAATTCCTGGCCAGGGCAGACTACTATCAGTTCTTCTACCTCAAGACAGAACTTTCAGGCCAGTACAAAGTGACCAACCTGATGCGCAGCAGCGAAATCAGCGACATCACAGAGTTGCGAACCTGGGGGGAAGAAAATGCCGTAGAGTACAAGCTGGATAGTACCTACCGCGAAGTGGGAGAGCTGGAAAGAATCAGTGATGGCTATTACTTCGGGGACATCAAGCGGGCTTCTCGTGGTACGGTTTATCCATATGCCCACAACGAGGAGCTGGAGGACGGAGAAATCACGTACTATGACTTCTTCAAGCTCATCAATGTGATCGAAACCGGAGAGCTGTTACCGCTCGAAATGTGTCGCGAGCGCATTCGTCAGCTGATTCGCAACCAGCGCAAGCAGTCCATAATCGATCGGCGATTCAACGAACTGGCCAATCAAGCACAAGCCGGCGGTCAGGTTCAACTCAATGAATAGGTCGGCGCCAATTAAGGCAAACCAATATGTTATCAATTCGCGTTTTTAAGGTTCTCACCCTCATCAGCATCCTCGTGGTTCTGGGGTGGGCAAATAAGTTGCAGGCTCAGACCCTGGACAAAGTGGTGGCGATTGTGGGGGAGGAAATCATCCTGCAATCGGACGTGGACAATCAGGTTAACTACCTCAAAATCAACGGAGAAGTTGATGATGGTTCTCTCCCCTGTCAGGTACTGGAAAACCTGATCGTTTCAAAGCTTTTGCTGGACAAGGCCCGTCAGGACAGCCTGGAAGTCTCTGATATTCAGGTTGAAGCAGAACTGGATAGCCGTATGTCCTCGGTTTTGGCACGTGTAAACGAAACAGAATTTGAGCGAATCTATGGGAAGTCCATTCCCCAGTTCCGGGCAGATATCCGGGAAGAAATCCGTAAGGAGCTCCTCGTGCAGCAGCAGCAACAGGTCATTCTGGGCGGGGCAGATATTACCCCCAAGGAGGTAAAGCGCTTTTATCGCGGACTCAATCAGGACAGCATCGGCCTGCTGCCTGCAGAGGTCGAGGTAAACCAGATTGTGATTAACCCTCCATTTTCCGAAAAAAGCCGTACCCGTGCCATGAACGAGCTAAGAGAGCTAAGGGCACAGGCCATTGGAGGGGCAGATTTTGGCATTCTGGCAGCTAATAATACAAATGAGCCAGGTGGAAAGGAACGAAGAGGAGAGCTCGGCTGGTTTGGCCGTGGCCAGATGGTCCCTGAATTTGAAGAGGTAGTTTACAACCTTCGCGAAGGAGAAGTTTCCGAGCCCTTTGAGACCGAGTTTGGAGTGCACGTTGTCAAACTATATGAGCGCAGAGGAGAAATGGTCCATGCAGCCCATATCCTTAAGCGGTTGAGCTACAGTCCGGATGCCGACTCCATAGCCATCGACTCCCTTAACACTATTACGAACCTGATCGAAACAGATTCACTGACCTTTGAGCAGGCAGCCATCCGGTTCTCCCAGGACCGCCTGACCAGTTTTAGTGGGGGAGCCATCAGCAACCCCCAAACCGGAGAGCTGCGGATCCCACTGGATGCCCTGGATGCAGACCTCTATTTCAAGATTGACGAAATGGAAGAAGGCACCATGTCAGAACCCATGGAGATGTTTCAGCAGGATGGGAGTCGTGCATTCCACATCATTTACCTCAAGAAAAAGATTCCTCCACATCGCCCTAACCTCCAGGATGATTATCAGAAAATCTACAACGCCGCCTTACAGGCCAAACAGGCTGAGATTTTCGACGAGTGGCTAGAATCGGCCAAGAAAAATATCTATATTGACATTAAGCCTACCGAGTGCTCCAACGCCCTCGAAAGCTGGCTTCAGCCAAACCCTTGAGACATTGCCCCAAACGAATCGAATGCAGGAATACAAGTCTGATGTAGAGGCCGCAGATGCGCTGGCCCAGAAATACCAGGAGCTAAAAAGCGAGATAGGCAAAGTAATCATCGGTCAGGAAGATGTAGTAGAAAAGCTACTCATCGCCCTCTTCTGTAAAGGCCATACCCTCCTCGTCGGGGTGCCAGGACTGGCCAAAACCCTGCTTATCAGTACCATCGCAGAGGCGCTGGATCTCAAGTTTAGCCGGATTCAGTTTACTCCCGACCTGATGCCATCAGATATTGTCGGTACGGAGATTCTGGAGATTGACGAAGAGACCAACCACAAGTACTTCAAATTCATCAAAGGCCCCATCTTCGCCAACATTCTGCTGGCAGATGAAATCAACCGTACCCCTCCCAAGACGCAGGCGGCTTTGCTGGAGGCGATGCAGGAGAAGCGGGTAACCATTGCCGGTGAAGTACACCGACTCGATGCTCCCTTCTTCGTGTTGGCCACCCAGAACCCAATTGAGCAGGAGGGGACTTATCCGTTGCCTGAAGCCCAGTTGGACCGCTTCATGTTCAATATTCAGGTGGATTATCCTTCCATAGAGGAGGAAGTTGAGATCGTCAAGCGAACCACCTCCAACCATAGTGCTGAAGTGAACACCGTGCTGTCTCAGGAAGAGATCATCTACTTCCAGAATCTCGTCCGTCAGGTACCCGTTCCCGATAACGTGATCAACTACGCAGTTAACCTGGTCAACAAAACCCGCATCAATACCCCTCATGCTTCTGAAGAAATCAAGGAGCTGATCAGTTGGGGAGCCGGGCCACGTGCATCTCAATATCTGATATTGGCAGCCAAGGCACAGGCCCTTCTTCGTGGGAAATACTCACCCGATATCGAGGAGGTAAACCAGGTAGCCACTTCTGTCCTGCGTCACCGCGTGGTCGCCAGCTTTACCGCTGAGGCTGAAGGCATTACCACTGACGACATCGTACGAAAGCTGCTGTAAAGCGGTCTTTCTGTAGAAATAAAAAAACGGATCGGGGAGCACCTCGATCCGTTTTTTTATTCAACAAACAGCTTACCGTCTTACACAGTCATGATCTGCTTTTCTTTCTCCTTGATGTGCTCCTCGACCTTGGTGCTAAACTCCTTGGTGATCTTGTCCACTTCCTGCTCAGCAACCTTCACCTCATCTTCAGAAACGCCAGCCTTCTGGAGCTTCTTCAGACTATCCATCACTTTGTGACGCATACTCCGCAGCGAAATTCTAGCGGTTTCTGCTTCATCTTTTGCCTGCTTCACGAGGCTTTTGCGACGCTCCTCATTCAGTGATGGGATCGGTACACGCACCATATCGCTATCACTGGTAGGGTTCAGCCCCAGGCCAGAATCCCGGATGGCCTTGTCGATGGCGGGGATCAGGCTTTTTTCCCAGGGGGTTACCGTCAACATGCGCGCATCCGCTGCCGAGATAGTCCCTACCTGATTGAGAGGAGTGGGGCTTCCGTAGTAATCAACCAGCACGTCAAACAGCATTTCTGGACTGGCCTTGCCCGTGCGAATTTTTGTGAGCTGGTTTTCAAGGAACTCCAGAGCGCCTTCCATCTCAATTTTGACCATGTCGAGTTCTTCAGAGATACGTTCGTCCATAGCGTCTATGATTTTGTCGTTGAGGTTGAGTTAGTTTATAAAACTAAAGCAAATTTCGATAAATACCTTATTCCTTCAGCTCGCTTACCCGCTCTATTTCAATCGTTTTGAATCGCTGGTACACATTGAGGATAATGGCCAGGGCCACCGCTACTTCTGCTGCCGCGAGTACCATCACGAAAATGGCCGCCATCTGCCCATCCAAATCCACCTGATCACCTTGAGAGAAGGCCACAAAATTGAGATTGGTGGCATTCAGCATGAGCTCAATTCCCATTAATGCCATGATCGCGTTGCGCCTGGTCAAAACCAGGAACACCCCCAGGCAAAACAGAACAATCCCAATAAGTATGTACCACTGTATCGGCATAAAGCTCACTTCAGTTTGCTATAAAAGTAGAAAATAATTTTTTGCCTTGGGAAAAATCATGCCCCTGCCTGGCCTCGTCGCATGGATTTTTGCGGTACTTCCAGGTGTTCAAACAGATAAATCCGGATTTTGACGTGAATTCCACGCTGGCAGCGGTTAAATTTCGCTCGCATGGAAAATTCTGAATCATAATGCTACCGAATTTTCCCAAAGCGCCAGAAGACAACCTGTCTCCAACAACATATGACACATCCCACTCTGCTAGCCGAAGTTCGCTCCTCAGGCAATATCTGGGTCAAGACCTATCATACCCATCGTCCCCTCGATCCCGCCGAATGGCGGCTTACCGACTACTCCGGCCGGGAAATTCCCATTGCACACGTCCTCCCCAATCTCGAAACCGAGACCCTGATCGTACCAGGAGAAAAGATCGACATTCGCCGGATTCATTATATAGAACTCCCCAAAGCTCACCTGAAAGCTCATTGCACCTTCGAAACCTGGTTTCGGGACCTTTATTCTGACAAGGAACTTGGGGCCAATATCAGCGATGATGGTACCCAAACAGCATTTCGGGTATTTTCTCCCCGAGCCGCGCAGATCAAGCTCTACCTCTACCAGGAAAAAGACGACACCGAAGCCTATCAGACCGTCGACATGGAGCGCGACCCGGACGGTGTGTGGGAAGCATTTTTTGACGAAAACCTCAAGGGAGTCTGGTACGATTTCACCGTACATGGGCCAGCCGATGAACCAGGTAGCCATTTTTACGAAAGTGTACCCGTCCATATCAGTGATCCCTATGCCCGTGTGAGCGACGACACCTGGGGAAAATGCCGCGTTTGGCCCAAAACCACTCCGGCCACCCCGCTCAAAAAAGGGCGTCCTCCGATGCAGGATGTCATCGCCTATGAGGTTCATGTACAGGACTTTACCGACAACCTGCCCGTTTCCGATGACCTTAAAGGCACCCTGCCAGCCTTCCACAAGTCAGGGCTGCGAAACAGCCGGGGAGAAAAAGTCGGATTTGACTACCTCGTGGACCTCGGCATCAACGTCCTGCACCTCATGCCCGTGCAGGAATACCTCCACTACCCCGACGAAAACTGGCGTCCCGCTTTCGAAAACGATGAGTTCATGAAGGAGCAGGGCATCGCCGAAGAAAATTACCAGTGGGGCTACCGGACATCGCACTGCTTTGCCGTCGAGACCCGCTATCGACAAAAAGGCAGTGAGCACGGTTCCCAACGGGAGCAGTTCCGGGACCTGGTGCAAGCCTTTCACGACAAGGACATCGCGGTCATCATCGACATCGTGCCCAATCACACCGCTGAAAACATGGATGCCGAGCCGTACTTCTTCCACTGGAATGTACTGGGCAAGCAGTACCACTACCGCACCAAAAACCTGGAACACATCGGAGAGTATGGCAACGAGGTCAAGACCGAAAACCGGCCTATGGTGCAGCGTTGGCTCATCGATCAGTGCAAGCACTGGATCGAGGAATTTGGCATCGACGGCTTCCGCATCGACCTCGCTGGGCAGATCGACCGGCAGACGCTGGCCAAGGTCAGGCAGGCACTCGGCAAGGACATCATCATCTATGGTGAGCCGTGGATCGGCTCCTTTGACCCAGACTTTGAGAACAACCCCTCCTGGGATTGGTACAAGCACAACTCACCCATCACCTTCTTCCAGGACGATGCCCGTACGGCTTTCAAAGGGCCTACCAATACCCCGGAGGTTTGGGGAAAAGACCAGGGATTTGCCGGGGGAAACTTCAAGGAGCATGAAAATGTGAAGCGGGCCATTACCTGTACCTTTCCCGACGACAGGACCCCCAACAGCGGCATCAATTACCTCGATATCCACGACAACTGGGCTTTGGCCGACCGTTTTGCACTGCACAACTGGGATGGCCGAAAAGGCGTCAACGAAAACCGCTTCAAAATTGCCGCACTGCTGCTTTACACCTCATGCGGCCCCATCGTGACCCACGGTGGCACCGAGATCATGCGCAGCAAGGGACTGGCCGAACTAAAAGAAACCATCAAGGAGATGGTGGATGGAAGCAAAGTTTACATCCATGGCAAGCGCGACACCTACAACATGCGAGCGGCCAACCGGTTCCTTTGGGAGAATGTCGGTAAAAAGATGGGGGAAGAGTTGAGTCCCTGCGACTATGCGGGGATGCATGCCTTTTGGCGTGGGTTGAACCACTTCCGCCGCAGCGAAAAGTATGGATCTGCCTTCCGTATCGCCGAGACTTCCCCACACGGATACTACATCTGGCTGGACACTAACAATCCTTACCAAATGGGGTACATTGTGGACAACCGGATCATGGTACTGATCAATACGGGTAGCCATGCGCACGGTTGGGATAATGTGTATGTCCCAAAAGGAAAATGGAAACTCGTCGGCAGCAACCGGGGCTTTGATCATGTAAAGGGTGTCAAATCTCCCGAAAAACCGGAACAGGAGCAGCTCCTAGGCGAGCGACATTATGGATTTTCGCTACCGGGCGAGCATTTTCGGGTTTGGGTGAAGGAGTAGGGGAGCGATGGATGGCGTTTTGGCTGGAATACGGGACGGATGCGCTCGGTCCAACCATATCAGGTGGGCTGGCCTTCTTTGGGTAAAATCCGTAAATTAGAGCCTCAACGCAATCGAAGTATGGGAGCCGAACGCATCAAATCCGACACCTACGAGGACTACCTGGCTTTGGAGGCCGCATCCTCCATAAAGCATGAGTACCACAACGGGCTGATCGTAGCCATGGCCGGAGGTACGCCTGAGCACGGTCTGATCATGATGAACGCAGGAGCTGAACTGAGAAACGCTCTGCGAGACAACAACGCACCATGCCGCGTCTTTTCCAGCGACGTGCGCATTCGTTGTGAAGCACACAACCGCAGCTACTACCCCGACGTCTCGGTGGTCTGCGGCGAGATGGAGCGCAGCGAATCAGATCCGCAGGCCCTCGTCAATCCGGTGATTATTGTGGAGGTGCTGTCAGACAGCACGGCCGACCTGGATCGGGGGGAGAAGTTTTTCTACTATCGGCAGATCCCTAGCTTTCAGGAATACATCCTGATCAGTCAGCATCAAATTCAGGTAGACCACCGCTTCCGCCTGGACGGAACAAGCTGGGACCTGGCTACCTATTGGAACCCCGATGATCAGCTACCTTTACGCTCGCTGCCCGTAACGCTTAGGATCGGAGACCTGTATCGGCAGGTGCCGGGGCTAGGCTGAAAACGGAATTAGTTTCTATTGGGTGGGTAAGGCACGATGTGCTGATATGGCTTACAAGGTACCTGGTAGCACTTTGGATAAGGGGCATGAAAATATTGCTGTAGAAGTATAGGAGCAATAGAAGTCGGGCAATTGCCAGGAAACAGGTACTGCTCTGCGAAATTTCCGTCGGCTCTTTGCAATATCATCTTTATGGATGAATGACATCGACTATCTCTGCCACCTTGCCATGAAAAAATCATTGGAGCAAATAAAAAAATGGATTTCCAAAGTCCGACCATTGGCATCGCCTGTAAAGACACGCCTCCTACCTAGCGAAGAAGTCCTTTTGGAGTCTTATCCGCATGCCTACCGGCTGTTACATCCCTTCGAAGAAATCAGCATTTCTCAGGAATTGGCTCAACTGATCAAGCAAGATAAATCGGGACGGAAATGGCGTCAGCGTGTAATGTCTCCCAAAGAAGAGGAGGAATTCGAAGCTAATTATTCCCCGTCGTTTCAGATGTTTGATGCCCATGGTAGGGACCTCATGAAAGAGGATGTGAAATTTGCTCAATGGGTAACTCAACAACCCACTCGGTATGTAAGCTGGAAAGAGATCTGTGCCGAACAACAAATCCCTTGGCAGCCGAAAATCACCATCAATCAACTTCAGGGTGGACTGATCAATGGTTCTTCGGAGCATCCATCGTACAGATTCATTCCTAGAGATTTTCTCTTGGAACATCAATTTCTACTGCTCAGTAATGCATTTTCAGATCGGTTGCAGGATGCTGACTTCTTTGTTGATGGTGATCCTGTTTTGGATGGTAAGTGCCTGGATCTTAAAGGACTGCT
Organism: uncultured Bacteroidia bacterium; assembly: GCA_964343195.1. Lineage (GTDB taxonomy): Bacteria > Bacteroidota > Bacteroidia > J057 > J057 > CAYVAP01. The sequence continues at coordinate 36,812 of CAYFIR010000001.1, forward strand.
GACCGAGTCCCCTTTCCCATTCATGCCTCATACCCGCCTAAAGGCCCTAGGAGTAGGCTTTGAGCTATGTACTTACCTGGATTGGCCTTTTACTGTAATAGGGTTATGTGACGAAAGCTTGATTGATTGGGAAAAAGCTGAAAACCTCGAGCTGATTAAATGCCCAATGGGAGAAATTCCCTCCGTTCCAGGTTACCTGTAGTTTGATGGATGGGTTATTCGCCCCACCCCCCGTAATATCCCTTCATTTTTCCCTTGTCTCCCTCTGCCCATGATGCCCTATATTTGTGCCAATGAATTCTGGCAAATATTTCCTCCTCTTCTTGCTGCTCGGCTGGCTGGGCATGGGCATCGCACAGGCACAGACTGGTGTCGTCCAGGGGCGCGTGATCGATTCCTACAATGAGCCGGTAGGAGACGCCCGCATCGAAGTCCTGAACACCCGGATCACCGGAAAGACCAATGCTGATGGCCGCTTCCGACTGGAGCTCAGTTCTGGTCAAACTTATCGCATTCAGTTCTCCCATGCCGGCTTTAAAACATCCGTCCTGGAGCTATCCGTCAGCGAGGCCCGCATCTATGACGAGACCATCAAGATGCTGGCCCGGGAGGTCGATGAGGTCGAAATTTTCGGGCAGCAGGATCCGACCTCGATTTCAGACCAGACCATGCTCGTCTCCCCCATCAGCATGCAGGAAGTGCAGCAAATGCCGGTTACTGCTCCCAGTGTGGAAGCCTTCGTCAAGGGAATGCCCGGCGTGGCCAGCAACAATGAGTTTTCTTCGCAGTACCAGGTACGCGGCGGCAACTTTGACGAGAACCTCGTTTATGTCAATGGCATCGAGATCTACCGCCCCTTTCTGACCCGCTCAGGGCAGCAGGAGGGGCTGGGATTTTCCAACCCCAGCATGGCACAGGACCTGAAGTTCAGCACAGGGGGCTTCGCTGCGAATTATGGGGATAAGCTCTCCTCTGTGCTCGATATTACCTATCGCCAGCCCAAGGACTTCCGCGCGACGGCAGAGCTGGGTATCATCAGCACCAACCTCCACGCGGAGGGCATTTCCAAAAACCGCGAGAACCCCGATCAGCCCGGGAAATTTACGTGGCTGATGGGGGCGCGGCGTTTTCAGATGGCCTACCTGCTCAACAGCCTCAACACCACGGGCGATTACCGCCCCAGTTTTTACGACTACCAGGGGATGTTTACCTACACCCCCAGGAATGAATACCGCACCGAGCGCATCATCGAGCGACGCAACGGCAAGCTCGACACCGTTTACTATGACAACACCCCGATCAAATACACCGCATTTTTCAGCATAACCCGCAATCGCTTCCTTTTTGAGCCGCAGGGCCGGGTCGCGACCATCGGTACCCTGGTGGATCAGGTAATCCGAATTAGGACGGGCTTTGAGGGGCGGGAAATCAGCGACTACACCACGGGACTGGGGGCCTTGATGATGGAGCACCAGCCAAGTACCCGCTGGAAATTTGACTATATCCTCACCACCTTCCGTACCAGCGAACGGGAGTTGATCGATGTGGAAGGGGGCTATCTCCTGGGCGAGGTCAACACCAATCTGGGCGACGAGGAATTCAACGAAACGGACTTCGAACTGGACATCGGCAGTCAATACCGGCACGCCCGCAACTACCTCCAGGCCGACGTGTATGCCGGTCAATGGCGAGGCCGCTGGATTTCTGACAACCGCGCTACTCACCGGGTAGAATTTGGTTTGAAGTACCAGCATACCCGCATCGACGACGACCTGAAAGAATACACTTTCCTTGATTCAGCGGGTTACCTGGTCGATCCCCAAAGTGATTTCAATGTTGAGAGCTACGCCAAGGGCAGCGTGCAGCTCAATAGCAACCAATACAAAGCTTACCTCCAGCACCAGTGGAATCTGGGCCGAGGGGTCAAGCTGGTATATGGCGTCAGGGCTGTTTACTACGATCTGATCGAAGACTGGCTGATTAGCCCACGTGGTCAACTCATCTGGGACGTGAACCGTGGCGCAGATGGCGAGTTGCTGACCCGCCTGCGACTCGCTGGAGGCCTGTATCATCAGCCACCGTTTTATCGGGAGTTTCGTCGCTTTGATGGAACGGTAAACCTCGATGTAAATTCTCAGAGTGCGGCCCATGCCATCCTCGGGCTGGATCATCGTTTCACGGCCTGGGGGCGTCCTTTCAGGCTTTTTGCCGAGGCATATTACAAACAGCTCTACAACATCATTCCCTATGAGGTCCAAAATGTCCGAATCCGATACTACCCGGATGAAGTAGGCGTGGGATATGCATATGGACTGGATGCCCGAATTAATGGAGAGTTTATCAAGGGAGTAGATTCCTGGGTCAGTTTGGGCCTTCTTAAAACTGGTGAAGATATTAATGGCGATGAGCAGGGTTTTGTTCCGCGTCCTACTGACCAGCGCTTCACCTTTGCCATGTATTTCCAGGACGAATTGCCTATCAACCCGACTTACAAGGTTCATGTAAGTTATGTATATGGCAGTGGCATGCGTTTCGGCCCGCCAAACGATTTTCCCCAGCGTACGGTTGAGCAGTTTCCTCCTTATCACCGTGCCGATCTGGGATTTAGCAAGTTAATCACCTTGCCTGTCCAACAGGGCCGCAAGGTCGGCGTACAATCCATATGGGCCACGGTGGAAATTTTCAACCTCCTTCAGCGAGAAAACACTGTCTCCTATGTGTGGATCAAGGATCTACAGAATGTGCAGTATGCAGTCCCCAACCTGCTTTCCGCCCGACTACTCAACGTCAGGGTTATTTTCAGGTTCTATTGACCAGCTTCTGGATTTTTGAGAACGATTTTTCCGGGTAATCGCCTTTTCTCTTAATTGGTCGCACCTGTACGAAATCGATTTCGCTGTTTTAGCGATTAATAATATGTAATAATTCCAGCCTAATTGTTCAGCAAAACTGACTATTAACGGTCATAATTTATCAATTCGGCGACCAATACACTTGTTGATAGAGTAATATTTTCGTAAATAGAATATCTGACACGACAATAAAATTGTCAACCAACCTGCCATCCATTTTGTCATGAAAGTTCTTCTGATTGAAGATCGGGACTCTGACGCCCTTCTGATCAAGGAAGCCCTTGCCGACCTAAAGTACGAATGTCTCCTCACCCGTGTAAAAGGGGGAAGAGAGGCTTTTGCTTTTTTGGAAAATCTGCCTCCCCATGATTTTCCTGACCTCATTTTGCTCGACCTCAGCATGCCCGAAATTTCGGGAGATGAAGTGCTGCGGGTATTGAAAGATCACTCCAGGTGGAAGATCATTCCAGTGGTGGTGCTCACCACCTCCAATTCGCCCGAAGACCGAAAAAAGTGCCAGGAACTCAATACCGATGGCTATCTCACCAAGCCCTTCAGTTTCGAAGAGTTGACCGTTTCAATCAAAGGAACCCTCGATTACTGGAATCGAGTATACAGCCCTTCATATTAATTATGAATCAAGGGTTATGATCATGGTCTTGTAGAGGCGACCCGCAGGCTCGCCCGATACGCTCTAAAAATTCCAGGTTCCTCCCTCTGTCCCACAGGCCATCTCCCTCCAAAGGGAGATACTCGCAGTGGCACTTGAGCAAAGGCCTAAAGCAAACCTGGGGCGGCGCTGGCCCGGCATTTGGCGCTCGGGGCGGCTTGCAGGGCAGCCTGAAATGCCCAGCTTTTCTTGCTTACTTCTTTTGAAAAAGAAGCAAGTCCCGCTGATCCGCGATCCCGTAAAACGGGGAAGCGAAATAGCACTTTCAGAGGTAGCATATTAAAGGTCAATTTGCGGAGCTACAAAAGAAAAGCAGCAAAGCTGCTAGCCTTTTACTTTATGCTGTGTACCAGCATCCCACTCCTCAACCTATCTGGCACTCGTTTTTACTGACTGCTTCCTGGCAACGGGATTCTTCATGGTCACAGGCTGACCCGTTGTTTCCAATACATTCAGCCACAAATCGCCCTGGGGATTGATTCTTTTGCGCTGCTGGGTCACCATTTCAATCGGAAGGTAAACGAATCGGTTGTTCCGTCGCCCAACAACAAAGCTGGTTTTTCCTGCCATGGCGCCATGGACCCCATGTAACCCCAGTTTGTTGCAGAAAATTGAGTCACTGGCAGTAGCCGGGGCACTGCGGATGATGTAACTCGGATCAATGTATTTGACGTTGGCCGGGAACTCTACAGAGGTAAAATATTCCGTAAACTGATCTCTCAGGAATACTCCAATGTCGCGGTGCAGAATATTTCCGGAAGCATCGGTCTGCTTGGATCTCCTGTCAAAGAAGCGCTGACCTGCACCTTCCGCCACTACAATTACACAGTGCTGCTTGTCCTCCAGCCTTTTACGCACACTCTCAAACAGGCCATTTTTGCCATCCAGGTCAAAGTCTATCTCCGGAACCAGTACAAAATTCACCTCAGGCATGGAGAGAGCTGCATTGGCCGCAATAAATCCGGAGTCACGTCCCATTAGTTTCACGATCGCCACCCCGTTAAAAGCCCCTTTGGCCTCGTTGTGTGCATCACGGATGATCGGGCTTGCCACCGAAAAGGAGGTCTCGAATCCGAAGCTTTTCTCGATGATGTTGATGTCATTGTCAATGGTTTTGGGAATGCCTGCAACCACTATTTTTAAGCCGCGGCGTTTCACCTCTTCGTGAATTTTGTGAGCTCCCTTCAGGGTTCCGTCACCTCCGATGGTGAACAGAATGTTGATCCCATGACGCTCAAGGCAATCAACGATGGCTACCGGGTCCTGCTCTCCCCTGGAAGATCCCAAAATCGATCCCCCAAACTGGTGAATACTTGAGACCATATCGGGAGTCAACTCTATAAAAGGATGGCCATATTCTGGAATAAATCCCTGGTAACCATACTGGACTCCCATCACCTTGCGTACTCCGTAGCGGTATGTCATGGTCATGACCAGACTGCGAATCACATTGTTGATACCCGGGCAAAGGCCTCCACAGGTTACGATAGCTGCCGTGGTCTTTGAAGGATCAAAGAAAATGTTTTCTCTGGGTCCCGCGCGCTGCATCGACAACTCGATGTCGTGGGACTTCAAAGAGCCATCCTCCTGCTCATCATATAATACATCAAAAATTACCCGTCTGTTTTCATCTACAAAAAGCTTGTCAGTAGTACCTTTTTGATGTGTGTACTGAAGGGGTGACTTGATCTTGCAGGGGCCGAGAGTTTCAATATGAAAGTCCTGAGGCTTCATAGGTGAAAAATCTTCAATAAAGTGGTGATAGGCGTATGAGTCCTTCAAGTTAGGTTTTTTTACCCAGTCACGCTCAAGATCAACCGAAAACTTTCGAAAAGATAAGGTACCACTTTTCGAATTGCATGATTAGGCACATCGGGCTACTCCGATACCCGTAGAGCCTCGTGTTTCCTGCGGCGCAGGAACAGCCTTCCCCCACCAAATAGTGCCACTAGCAGAATCGGGAGTCCCAGGTTTAGCAGGCGAACCAACGACTCATTTTCAGTCACCTTTTCGCGATCCAGCCTTCTGACGACCACCTCTTTTGAGCGAATCTCACTCAGGGCAGGGTCCCCAGCCAGGTAATCAATGGCATTCTGGAGGAGGGTCAGGTTATCATATGGCAATCGCGGGCTCCGCTCTCCCCGAAACTCCTTCCCCAGAGCAAATTCTCCATCAGAAATGACCACAATTTTCCCTGGTGCTGAAGGATTGTTTCGTTCTCCAAACATTGCGGAAGGTGGGTTGGGAGCCAAAGAATCTGTGGGGGGACGACGCCCAATAAACAGTGATTTGAACTCTCCCTCTGCCAACATTCCGGTAATGAAAGGACCGCGATTAAACAGGCTGGTGGGAGGGGGATTTTGCAGGTATTCAGTCAGGTCGATGAACTGGGCTCCCTGAACAGTTCGGCTATAAGGGGAACTGGTCATGAATACCCCCTTGGTCACCCTGGCCTGGCTAAAGGTATCTATACTTGCCGCATAGCGCATCAGGGCTGCATCTACGTTTCTTGCAATGGGGTGATCTGGAAACTGCAGGGTCATCGGGTAGAAAAGCCACTTTTTGGAGAGGAAACTACGGCTCTCCGGCTGGAACACTTCCGTGGGTTCACACTCCAGGTCCTGGATCAGGTCATAGTTGATCTTGAACCCGTAGTTCATGAACATGTCGTCAAGGTTTAACTCACGCAATTCGGTCAGAGTGCTTTGCTTGCGATACAGGTTCAAATCCACCACCTCATTGTCCATCACAAACAGGATGCTGCCGCCTCGAATCAGGTATTGGTCAATCTCGTATTTGTCCCGCTCGGAGAAGGGGCGCGTGGGCTGCAGGATCACCAGCACATCAATTGCTGGACTGATCTCATAGTTGGGGGCTTCGCGCAGGTCAAATTTCCCGATAGAATACTGGTTCGAAATAGCGGTACCAAATCCCTGGAGCATCTCCACTGGAATTTCTCCATGTCCCTGCATCAGTGCTACCAGTCCCATCTGATCCTGGGTAATGGTGCGCATCGCTGAGGTAATTTTGTATTCCAGATCAGACTCTGCTTTGGCAAAATTTACGTTGGGTCCCTGTGGCGTCATGACAGAAGCCCCCTTTAACAGGTCCACTGTAAATTCCCGATCCCGATGACGGATGGTCATCAGTGGCCACATATATTGCTCTTTGGTCTCTGTGGTAGAGACGCGCACCTTGACCGGAACCGGGGCATACCCGCCTTCCTGAAATCGCTGGAGCAGTTCCGGACTTTCGCTGGGATCTACAAAGTTAAAGGCAAAGTTACTTCCCGCATATTGTCGGATCTCCAGTAATGTGGTCCGAATCGCTTCCTGGTACTCCCGGATATTGGGAGGAAATTCTCCTTCCAAATACACCGTAATGGTCATCGGAAGGGTTAGGTCCTCTGCAGTTTCACGGGTCAGTTCTGACAGAGAGTACCGCTTCTCTTTCGTAAGGTCAAATCGGACGAAATAGGAAGCCAAAATCAGATTGGCAACAATGATGATACCAATGATAAGAAACAACTGAAGGTTGCGTTGCAGGAATGACATAACTGGTTTTTCTGGTTTCTCTCCTGGTTAAAGATAGTAGGTATGCGGTAAAGTAGCTCGGGTTATTCTATTGTGAGTTTTCACCTCATCCTCTAACCCCTTTGCCAAACTCAGTGCATTGCTATATGCTATCATGACCCCCGATTTATATTTCCCTTCTGATAAAGCTCCCTCAATTTCAGGTACTTTAGCCGGTGGTAGGCTGCCGATAGCTTTGCCAGCATCCAGCCGGTACCGCCATCTCTGAACCCGCCCCTTAACCAAAACATTCGATAGAAAACCCAGGTAGGTCCCAGCCATAACTTTAGCCAGGTTGCTTTTTTTCCTCTTTCATATAGCTCTTTTGCTCCGAGGGTGGTGTATCCGTTGACACGTTCCCAATAATCAGCAATAGAGTCGAAGCTATGGTGTAGCAAATCTCCCTTCAGCAGGGCAACAGGGGTTCCTTCTTCAAGGGTCAATTGCTCGTGAACGAATTCTCCTTCCCACCTTGCTGCCTCCCTGGGAAAGAGTCTCAACTTTGCGTCGGGATACCATCCGCCATATCGGACATAATGGTCTCCAAATCTCGTCAGTCGGTTGAACTTATAGGCTCCCGATAAATGGGGCTTTATCTGAATCAGAGAAGCGATTAATTCTGAAGACAGCACCTCGTCTGCATCCATGGAGAGAATATATGGATGCCGAGCATGGGTGTTCGCAGCGTTTTTGGTTTGAGCATATCCCAGCCATTCCCCCTCAATTACCCTGGCTCCCAGGGTCTTCGCCAACTGTTGTGTGCCATCGGTACTTCCAGAGTCATATACAATTACCTCTTCTGCGACTCCTTCAAGTGAACCGATGCAGTCCCCTATTTTTTGGACTTCGTCTCGGGCAATAATAACCGCAGAAATACCAGGCATATCAGAATGAGTCAATTGTGGCTATAAAACAAAGGTACGTACTTCCCTTAAGCTCGCCTTTATTCATTTCATTTCAATTCCAGTGGGTTAATTGCCGGGCTTTCTGCCCATCGCATAACTTTGCATAAAGTCCAGCTACTGTGTATTGCGGACTTTACAGTTGAAAAAAACGCAACCCGGATATTGAGTTTTATCATTTTCAGAAATCCGAAATAAAGCGACTTTTGATAGTATCATAAGTATCTACATCCCATACCTAACTTTAGGTATATGGTATTCGCCCTTTACCTAAGCATAGGTATTTGAGCACGTAAGGTTTACGGTTAATTTTGTGCATTAACTTAGACTGAATCCAAATAAGCGCTACCATTCTTACTGCGTATCTTTCATTCAGCTGTCTAATTCTATGAGCGTCAATCCATTCATCCCCACTCAGGCAATTAATAACGAGGTTAGCTTATCATCTCTTCGCAAGGGATCCAACGGCTATATAACCCGCATTGACCAGCCTGAACTGGAAATCGCCCTGTTAAAAATGGGCGTTACTGTTGGGGATAGACTGATTTTGACTGGCGCAGCTCCTTTGCGTGGACCTATCGCCATACGGGCAGGTCACGTCAAGCTATCCCTACGCAGTGAAGATGCTTCTCATATATGGATCAACCAGAGGTGATGAAGAACGAGTCACGAGTCATCGCACTCGTTGGCGCTCCCAATTGTGGTAAAACTTCCCTTTTCAACGCCTTAAGCGGCCTGAACCAGAAAGTGGGCAACTTTCCTGGGGTCACCGTCGAGCGAAAAACAGCCAACATCTCTCTTCCTAATGGCCTGCCCATATCACTTGTGGATTTACCTGGGGTAAATAGCCTGTATCCTCACTCTGAGGATGAGCAGATTACCTTTGATATTTTACACAACATTGAAGATGCTGATGTGCCCGATCAGGTAGTAGTCCTTTCTGATGCTACCCAGTTGAGGCGCGGGCTCATGCTGGCTTCGCAGGTGATAGACCTGGGATACCCCGTTATTTTGGGACTGACGATGATGGACCTGGCTGAAGACCATGACATTCGCATCGATGAAGCCAAATTGTCCAAATTACTGGGGATTCCGGTTGTCGGACTATCGCTAAAAAATAAAAAGAAGGGCCTTGCGGAGCTAAAGTCGCTGCTACAGCGGCCAGTTGATTCTGGCTCAAGTCCAGTTATGAAAATCCCTCCAGGATTCAAGCCCATCCTGGACCAGATAAAACCACATCTCAGGACCGAGCACAGTTACCCAGCCTATCAGGCTTTGGTTTCTCCGGAATCCTTTTCCAATCTTGATCAGGAGATGCTGGCAAAGCTAAGAGCTGAAGCCAAAATAGACCACGATGCCGGGCACCGGCTCGTATCCAATGAGTTGCTGGTCAGACTGGATCGTGCCGACGAGATTCTATCAGAAGTCATTCTGGATCCCCCTACTGAGCGCGAACAAATCACCGAGAAAATCGACGCAGTTCTCACCCATCCGGTCTGGGGCTATCTGATTTTCCTTGCGGTGCTGGTAATGGTTTTCCAGGCCATATTCGCCTGGGCCAGTTACCCCATGGATCTGATCGATGCCGGATTTGGTGCATTGAGTGAGGGGGTAAAAAATGTCCTACCAGCAGGCTGGTTCACCAACCTGCTGACCGACGGCCTCATCACGGGCCTGGGAGGAATTGTGATTTTCGTTCCTCAAATCGCATTTCTCTTTTTCTTCATTACCATGCTGGAAGAATCGGGCTACATGGCTCGAGTCGTATTCCTGATGGACCGGATCATGCGGCCGTTCGGATTTAGTGGGCGATCTGTCATTCCCCTCATGGGAGGCATGGCATGCGCCATTCCGTCCATTATGATGAGTCGCAGCATCCCCAATCGTTATGAGCGCATCATCACCATTATGGTGACGCCTCTGATGAGCTGTTCCGCCCGGATTCCAGTCTATACCTTGCTTATCGCCATGTTTATCCCCAAGGGGTACATCTGGGGAATCGATCAACGGGGGCTATTCATGGCAGCGATTTACCTGCTGGGATTTGTGATGGCACTGCTCGTTGCCTGGATTTTCAAAACGGCCTTTAAATACAGATCAGGTGGGATGTTTCTCATGGAGTTGCCGACCTACCGGGTACCTAGATGGAGAAACGTGGGCCTTACTGTTTACCAGAAGTCCAGTGCATTTGTAACCGAAGCAGGAAAGATCATCCTGGTCATCAGCCTCGTCCTGTGGTTCCTGGTTTCCTACGGGCCTTCTGGTCAGCAGGAAAAAATTGAAGAGAATTTCGCGGAATTGATAGAATCTGGCGATCTGTCAGAGGAACAGCTCCGGGAAATAGAACTTGCCCAGGAGTCTGAGAAACTCAATACTTCTTACGCTGCCATGCTAGGAAAAGTCATTGAACCTGTGATCAAACCACTGGGATATGACTGGAAAATTGGAATCAGCCTGATCACGAGCTTTGCCGCCAGGGAAGTATTCGTTGGAACCATGAGTGTAATTTACCAGCAACAGGATCCGGACTCAATGGAGGATGCAGAGCAGGGCAGACTCACCCTGATCGACAGGCTACAGAGGGAAAGAGATCCGGAAACGGGTAAACTCATTTATACACCGGCGGTTGTGCTGTCGTTGATTGTGTTTTACGCCATCGCCATGCAATGCATGAGTACGCTGGCTGTCACTCGTAAGGAATTGGGGTGGGGGTGGACAGGAGTCATGCTTACCTATTTGACCCTTTTGGCCTATCTGGCATCTTTCATCACCTATCAGCTGATGGCCTAAGCCTGCAAGAGGGCCAACATATCCTTGTAAACCCAGGCTCTGCTTTCCTGGGCAGCCTGATGGGCCAGATCCAAGGGGCTCAGTCCTTCGCTGTCTTTGATAGTCGGACTGGCATTTTTCTCCAGTAACAGCTCCACAGCCAGTAGCTGCCGGAAGGAGACCGCATAATGGAGCGGGGTTCTCTGCTGATATATTCCGCTGGCTCTAAGATTTGGATCAGCACCCTGGTTGAGCAGGTACTCTACCAGTTCCACATGCTCGTTGTACACAGCCCAATGCAGAGGACTCAACCCTCCTCCGTCGGGTATCAGGTTCACATCCACTCCTCGACTGACCAGCATATCTACCAGTTCTACCTCTCCCGTATAACTTGCCAGGTGAATCGCAGAGCGACCTCTAAGGTCCCCACTGGTAACCTTGGCATCCAGTCTGGCTCCATGATCGATCAGGTGCTGCGAAAATTCTGGTAAACCCATGTCGCAGGCTACCAGCAAAGGAGTCCAGCCCTCAGACATTACTTCAAAATTGGGATTGGCTCCGTGATGTATCAGCCACCGGGCAAGATCCAGGTTGCGCTCATTCAGGGCCAGCATCAAGGGAGTCCAGCGACGCGACTCTGAAGTCGCATCAATTTCTGCCCCAAATGACAGGAGCATTTCTATGATTTCCTGCTCTCCGAAAAGTGTAGCGAGGTGCATGGGCGTATTGCCAAATGCATCGGTCTGTTGGGGTGAGGCCCCATTAATGAGCAGCAATTGTACTATCTCGGGAAACGATTCATGTATGGCGAGATGAAGCAACGGATCACCTGTCGGATTGGTCAGATCCGGGTTACCTCCACTCCTCAGGTATTCCTGCAGGAACTCGAGGTCATTCTTCCATATAGCTTCAAAAACGTACATGTCTGCTCCATCGGCTGGTTGCGACTCTCGGATAGTGACTACAATAAAAGGGATTCACTTTTTATAACGAGAATCTACGAGAGGAGTTTTTGTTCACCTCTCAGAAATAATATTCACTTAACCAGATCGACCTTAGGGGAAATCTAAGGGTTAATAGTTGACAATTCCAATCAAAAAATGCTCATCCCTGATTTTCCAGACCCGACGACCTCATCTTTCAACAAATTCTGAAACTTTTATTGGGTATCTTGGTAAACCAAACTAGCTTGGAGTCGCCTTGCGATTGTCAAGTCAAACATAAGGAATTTTGCCCCTGAAAAAAGTAAATTCGACTCAAATATCTTAATTCACATGGATACCCAATCGTTACTAAAGAAAGCCCTCGACTTTGAGTTTCTTACCTTGGAAGAAGGGGTTTTTCTTTTCCACCAGGCCCAAACTGACGAACTGATGTTTGTGGCCAATGAGATGAGAAAGGTCCATAAAAAGGATACTGAAGGCATTGTTACCTGGCAGATAGACCGAAACGTCAATACAACCAATGTCTGCGTAGCCAACTGTAAGTTCTGTAATTTCTTCGTCCCCCCTACCGAAAAGTTCGCTCACAAAGCTTACATCACAGATGATGAAACTTATCAGCGAAAAGCACGCGAAACCTTTGCTCAGGGAGGAGATCAGTTTCTCCTTCAGGGAGGACACCATCCTGAACTGGGGATCGAATATTACGAAGAAACTTTCCAGAAGCTAAAGTCCTGGTTTCCGGAGTTAAGGCTTCATGCCCTGGGACCACCCGAGATCGTGCACATTGCGGAACTATCCAACCTTTCCTATCGGGAGGTGCTTGTCCGTCTGATGGCTGCCGGTATGGACTCCATGCCCGGGGCAGGAGCAGAAATTCTAAATGACCGGGTGCGCAGGGTGATTTCAAATGGCAAATGCTCCGGACAGGAATGGCTGGACGTAATGCATGAGGCCCACAAACTCGACCTCACAACTTCGGCTACCATGATGTTTGGACACATCGAGACGATCGAGGAGCGCTTCGAACATTTTGTCCGAATCAGAGAGGTGCAGGCGATGAGACCAGCAGGCAGCAACGGATTCAAGGCTTTCATTCCCTGGCCCTATCAGGATGACGGAACCCTGCTCAACACCGTAAAAGGGGTAAAAAATGAAGTATCTGCCGATGAATATATCCGCATGATTGCCCTCAGCCGCATCATGCTCCCTAATATTGAGAACATCCAGGCCAGTTGGCTGACAGTAGGTCCCAAGGTGGCTCAGGTATGCCTCCATTCTGGCGCCAATGACCTGGGATCCATCATGATCGAAGAAAATGTAGTCTCCGCTGCGGGAGCTTCCTATCGCCTAAATGCCGAGGGCATTCAACAGGTAATCGTCGAAGCGGGCTTCAAACCGAGGCTGCGCAATCAACTATACGAAATGCGGGAGACGCCAGATGCCCTGGAAGGAAAGCTGGTTGCTTGACCCGAAGGGAAGGTGTAGACGAGTCAAGGTATGGAGGGCATGAAGGACAGAGATTGCTGAAGATCCACCTTCCTTCATTTTCTCCATATTCCACTCCAAACTGAGATCCAATATTATCCTAAAAAACCCGACCTGCTACCAAAGCGGGTCGGGTAATTTGTTACCTTTTGCCAGGTCCTGACCTGGCGGGGTCTCTTACTCTTCGTCTGCTGCAGGCAATACCTGACGGCCACGATAGTATCCACTCTCAAGGCACACGCGGTGGTAGAGAGTAGCTTCACCTGACTGAGGGTCGATATAGTAAGTTCTCGGTGACAGTTTCAGGTGAGTACGGCGCTTGTTACGGCGCTGCTTGGATATTTTTCGCTTAGGATGGGCCATTTTATACTATGCTTAAAATACGATTCAGAAAAAGCTCAAATAAATTCAGTCGTCCATTTGGTCCTTGAGTTTCTTGAGAGCTGCCCAGCGCTCGTCCACAACTTCATCGTCGTCTCCTTCAGATTCATCCTCCGCAGAGTCCTTTGGGTTGCCTGCTTCATCCAGTCCCAACATGGACAGTACAGCAGGGTCACACAAATGGATTTCCGGATCGGGAACCCGACGCATGGGCAATGCCAGGTGGATAAAATCGTAAGCTTCCTGCATGAACTGAATCGAAGGCTCGGCTGGATCTACATAGATCACTTCATAACCTTCAAACTTCATTGATTCATCGAAGCTGTAGATGATGCGCTTATTGTCATCTATGGGCTGAAGGTACATTTGTGCACATCGGTCACACGGAACCTCTACTTTTCCCACAAAATGAAAATTCGCATCCACGTGGCGGGTATATCTGGTTAATTTCAGGTTGAGAGCTACTTCTCCCCCCATAACCAGATCACTACTCATATACTCAAAAAACTCCTGATCAAAAGCAAAGCTTTCCTCTTGTGTTCCCTCTTTTATTCGGGCAACATTGATAGAATATCTTCGCTCCAAAGACCGGTCTCGCTCCATGATTGGTTCGTTCGGTCGGCAAAGGTAAATAAAATTCGGGAGAAACGAATGTGTAAATCCATTTCTTTCCCCATTCCGATTATGGTAATTGGTCGATTAAGGCAGCTCGCTCTCATGGATGACGAGGAGGATCAGGATTCGATCATTGACAATCTCATAGATCAATCGAAATTCCCCCTCAAGATTGGCCATGCGATAGCGATCTTTTACCTCCTCATGGTTAAGCGGGCAGAATGGAAATTGATCAGGAAATGTGGGTACATCTCCAAACCCGACGTCGAGGAAATCGTCGATGAAAACCTGGGCTGTATCATCAGCACCTTCATCGAGTAACGATTGATAAATATCTGTAACCTGCTCGTGTGCAAGTCTGGTCAGGATGACTCTGCGTCTCGCCGCCATTGGGGATGGGTTTGGAAAAACTCTTCTTCGCTTATTTCTCCGCTATTCCTTGCTCTGTCAATCAAATCAAGAAAAGCTTTAGGAGAAAGTGATTTACGACGACGCATCTTTTGAACTGCTTCTTTATACTGCTGCGCCCGTTCAGTAGCCTGGGCTCTGCGCAATGCTTTTACCATTCGTACAACTTCTTCGGCAAAGGTTGGGTTATTCTTCACATCCACGCGAATCTCCTGGATCCGCCCCCTCACATCTGTAACTAATTGTATCCCTTGCATAATGGACAATATTAAAAGACATTTTTGGTAGTAGCTACCTTCCAGTCTCTGTACTCTTCAATTATACTAAATAACCCCAATAAGGCGAAAGGTTTATTGGAGGAACTTGCTATTTACGGTGCTGATCTGCCAGGAATGTGGGCAGGTACCAGGTTTTCAACGTGCTGAATGCAAGCTTATTCTGTTCCGTATAAACCCCACTTTCCAGTCGTTGTTTTTCTCTCCCTGTCAAATGAAGGCTTAGGGACACAAATCGGTCATCGGCAGACTCCTTGGGGTATTCGATAGCCATCACCTCCAGGTCACCAGGATACCACTCCTTCAAAAACTCCAGTAGGTAATCATTAGATACATCCTTGGCCTGAGCCATGGAATAATATCCTCCATCAATGGGAGTAATCAGGGAACTCAGCGTGCTGTGATTAGGCTGTCTTATAGGGTCCAGTCGGTCATTATCCCGTATTTGGAGCAGAAGCACTCCAGATGTGTTTTTCGCTAGCCATGACTTAAACTCTACGACGAATTTCACCGCTGTCTGGGTGCCATAATTATCTATGGCGCCAGCATCCATGATTTCCATGGATGGTAAACTGGGTAATTCCACCACTGGCAATATCACTGGGAAAGATGCATTCATCCTCATGGCAGTCGTCATCATCAGGCTATCAGGCTGGTGATTCCTGAAAAACCTGCGGAACTCAAGCCCTCGAGAGCGACTCAACAATCCTTCACTGATCCGACTGGGCCGGGCCAGATACGATACCGGACTCGCAGATATGTATAACTGTCTCCCCTGATTGATGGCAGTAGGGCTCAGGACTAAAAACGGGATGTCCCCATTTACTTCGGCATTGTGATAATGGCCAAGCCGCCTGCCGGCCAGTTCTGGAAGGTTATTTGCCAATTGCTGATCAAAGGAGTAACCTCGTTCCTGGTCATACTTTCTCCCATCAAGCGTTACCTTTTGAGTAGGTAACAGGATATCGGTGAACATATTGAACAGCACTCGGTTCAGCAGGTCTTTTGACATGTTCTCCCGATATTCAGGGTTTCCCAGATTGATCGGTTCTCCCTGCTGTTGCCGCCAGTATAGTTCCCTGAAGTAGGTTAGCCCCAGCATCCCACCAGATGCACCGGTCATCAGTCGGGTTTCATCAAGGATACGTCCCTGACTTACTTCATCCAGTTCCTGCATAATCCGAAATGTCCAGAATGCAGATCTGAGCCCGCCACCTGAGGCAGTCACCAATACCAGTCTTGGCCTGGAGTCTCTCCCGTATTTTTCCTGATAATCTCTCTTCCAGTACTCAAGTGCCCGAAGGGTTGTAGCCCGATCAGACCAATAAATGGAATCTTCCGTGAGACTCCTGAGGTGCTCCTGGGTGTAGGGAGCTGGTGCTACCTCATAGTCCATACCAAAGGCCTGATTCTGCTCCTTGAACAAATCAAACTGGTTATATAGCCCTATGAACGCAAGGAATGCCAATACAGTGAAAGCACCCGTCTTGCGGAACCAGAAGGTAATAGCCCCCATCAACATGATGCCCAATGCGGAAATAAGCAGATAGCTGGCTCCTGCCGGTATCTGGAAAAAGCGATTCTCCTCCAGCAGGCCAAGTATTCCAATCAGGACAAAGGTCACTACCTGTAATACCAGCAATTTGCCATGGTGCTGATTCAGAATTCCGACCACTTCTCTGAAATGAGGGCTTGTATCGGGATTGACCCTGGATATTTTCCAGGGGAAGGTGAGAAACGAATGGGTTCGCTGGTGGAATTTCATGCTTTCCCGAGCACGATCCAGGATTACCCGGCTGTTTTGCTGCCCCCGACGCTGTGCCATTTGCTCTTCGACTTTCTTCCCATATCGGCTCAATAGTCCGCGTCGGGCAAAAAAGTAGGTTGCGATCAACAGAAACACCACCGTGATTCCCAGCGTCAGTCCGGCTATTTTATACAATACCTCGGACGTAAGCCCTCCTGCCAGTTCTGTATGGTAGTGGATGAAGGTATAGAAATAGAGAATAAGAAAGCTGCCCGGTACCAGGAAGTTATTGTAAGAGAGGACGTAAAATGGGGAGCGTGTATGGGAAATAAAGGGGAACTGATAACTCTCACTGATGTAGAGCGTCACCATGTACGCAAAAAGAAACCCACCAAGGGATGAGCCAATTATGAATAGACTCCAAAAATCTTCGCGCCCCAGGTATTCGGGTTCAAGCAACAGGTAGGCTGCACCAAAGTTTTTTCCAATCCAGCCGGATAATACTCCGAGCAGAATCACCCAGAATATTAACAATACTTTATGGTGCTGGATCTGTCTTACTAATAGCCTGACCGGTAAAGAAAAATATATTGCATTAAACAGGCTTTTGAGTTTGCTCATTTCATGGTGATTTCAACGACTCCCTTACGTATATAATAAGTCCTCTTCAACCCTGGGAACAAGGTAGAATCAGATCAAAACATGACGTACAAATGGCTAGCGTAAGATCTTCAGTGACTTTGTCTGAATATCATTGCGATTACCAAAGACATCGGTAGAAATGGGAACTGGGATCACTTTAATAAACGAACGGAACAGTCTTTGGGTTGATTGAGTACCTGCATATTTAATAATAAGACGCACACGGATGATCAGTTTTCATTTCTATTTATAGAAATATGTAGATGTGACAGGTTTTCACTCTTTTATTCGCTTGTTTCTCTTACTCAAGCAATTTAACTTGCGGCCATCTAGCAACACGACTAAACTCCTTTTCAACAGGTACATATGGCAAATTCTCAGGTCAATACTGGAAAAGTTACTCAGGTGATCGGACCGGTCATCGACGCCGAATTTAGCGGCGAGGGCTCCCAACTGCCCAAAATCCTAAATGCTCTTAAAATCGAGCGTCCCGGACGTGAGGACCTCATCCTTGAAGTTCAGCAGCACCTCGGTGAGAACCGGGTTCGCGCCATCGCAATGGATGCCACTGAAGGTATCGAGCGTGGAGTTACAGTAGAGGACATGGGAGTCAACATCAGCGTACCCGTTGGTGATGAAATCCTGGGCCGCCTTTTCAATGTAACCGGAAAAGCGATTGACGGTCTCGTTGATCCCGTGACTGAAGGCAGAAAGGCTATCCACAATGAAGCTCCTCGCTTCGAGGACCTGTCCGTGGAACCAGAAATCCTCTACACAGGTATCAAGGTAATTGACCTGCTTGCCCCTTATCGTAAAGGTGGTAAGATCGGACTCTTCGGTGGAGCCGGTGTAGGAAAAACCGTACTGATCCAGGAGCTGATTAACAACATCGCCCTGGCCCACGATGGTCTCTCCGTATTCGCTGGAGTAGGTGAGCGTACCCGCGAAGGGAACGACCTGCTACGTGAGATGCTGGAAGCTGGCGTAGTGAAGTACGGCGATGAGTTCATGCATGGCATGGAAGAAGGTGGCTGGCCACTTGACAAGGTAAATGTCGAGGGAATGAAAGATTCCAAGCTGACCATGGTATTTGGTCAGATGAATGAGCCTCCCGGAGCACGTGCACGTGTAGCCCTTACAGGTCTGACTATTGCCGAGTATTTCCGTGATGGTAAAGAGACTGATGCCAAAGGCCGTGACGTACTCTTCTTCATCGACAATATCTTCCGCTTTACTCAGGCTGGGTCTGAGGTATCTGCCCTGCTGGGTCGTATGCCATCTGCCGTAGGGTACCAGCCAACACTGGCCTCTGAGATGGGTACCATGCAGGAGCGTATTACTTCTACCAAGCGTGGTTCCATTACTTCTATCCAGGCCATCTATGTGCCTGCGGATGACTATACTGACCCCGCTCCAGCAACTACTTTTGCTCACCTGGATGCTACTACCGAGCTGTCCCGCTCACTGGCATCTCTTGGTATCTATCCTGCGGTGGATCCATTGACCTCTACTTCCAAAATTCTTCAGGCTGACATCGTAGGTGATGAACACTACAACTGTGCACAGCGTGTGATCGGCATTCTGCAGAAGTACAAGGAGCTTCAGGATATCATCGCCATCCTGGGTATGGACGAGCTTTCCGACGAAGATAAAATGGCCGTAAACCGTGCCCGTAAGGTGCAGCGTTTCCTTTCTCAGCCATTCTTCGTAGCAGAGCAGTTTACCGGTATCCCAGGTCAGTTTGTGAAGATCGAAGACATCATCAGCGGCTTTAACCAGATCATCGATGGTGAGCTGGACCATCTGCCAGAAGGTGCCTTCTACCTCAAAGGTGGCATCGACATGGTACTGAAAGCTGGTGAAGAAATGCTTAAGGAAGCCTGATAAACCGTAGCACATGAATACCTTCGAACTAGAAATCGTTACCCCAGAAACCAAGCTATTCTCTGGACTTGTCCAGAGTCTACAGGTGCCCGGTTCTCAGGGTAGCTTCCAGGTACTCTATAATCACGCCCCCATCATCTCAACCCTCGGCAAAGGCCGTCTGCGTTTTGTGGATGAGAAGGGAAATGAGCACCTATACCATACCGAAGATGGTGTGGTGGAAGTCCTGAAAAACAAGGCCATCGTGCTGGTTGAAAAAGTTGCTGAGCCTCAGGAAGCTGAAGCCTAGCCAGGATATTGTGTTTGTTTGTTGTTGTTTACAAGTAAAGCCAACCCTTCAGGTTGGCTTTTTTTTATTTATCTGCTGACTTACCCTTTCTTCTCTACAGCCAGTAAGAGGTATACCCATCCTCTTCCAGTCTCTGATACATCATCAAAAGCTTTTCCAGAGACAGGGGAAACGGTAGTTTCTTTTTCACAGGATCTCCCAGAAGCCGATAAAGATCGGCATACTTCAGTGCCGAAGTATGAGTCAACTCCTCCAGTGCCTTGGGCGCTAAAATTTGCATCAGCTTTACCAGGAGATTGCTAACGCGCCCGGAGGTTCCCTGGATGCGCGGCAAAATTTTCTGTGCCATCAACCTGTCCAACGCCTCCCCCTCAGAAACAAGCTCGCGGATATTCATCCGATGCATCATATAGAAGGCCACTTCATCCCTCACCCGATAGCCAATAGACAGGTCAACCATTGCGAGCGCGTCATTTATCTGATTGAGCCAGTTGATCACAGGCTGTAACTGCTTTTTTTGAGAAGCATCCAGATCATTGGCGTGTAAATATGGAGTTGCCAGAAAGTCACTAGCCACCCCCTCCATCGGATCAATGGATTCGTAGGCCACCGGCCAGTCCAGTTGAACCGTACTGAACTCGATGGTTTGAGCACGGTCCAGTACCTTGGGACTGAAGGGATGGGTAGTGTCATCCATGTTGACCGTGCCAATCAGGTAGAGATTGGCAGGCCAACCCAGTTGTGCAAGCCCCTCAAAATCGGATGATGGCTGAGATTTTCCAATCCCTAAAATCGAATCGGTTATCACCTGCTCTCCATTCCATCGCCGGGTTTCCAGCACACTTAAGAATTCTGGCAGGTAGTACTCCACACGAGCCAGGTTCATCTCATCCAGAATTACAAAAAACAACTGTTTGGGATGTTCATGGGCCTTCTGAATCAGAGCGATCAACCTCCCCGATTGATAATTGCCTTTTAAGTCCCTGTACCCAAGTAGCTCACTACTATCTGTCCAGTCTGGCCGAACCGGAATCATCAGGCAATTATTCCGATACCCGATTGCTTCGGCAAACAACCGTACCAGTTGAGTCTTTCCCGTGCCAGAAGGCCCGGTCAGGATGACAAATGGCTTCGTTTTCAGTGCCAGATAGAGATTGGCAATCGCCTGTCGGGTATAGAAAAAGCCTTTTCCGCCCACATACTCGTGGATGTGAACCAGTATATCTCTCGGATTATGTTGGGTTTCGGGCAAGGGAGGGTAGTTCGTAGTTCGTAGTTCGTAGTTCGTAGTTCGTAGTTCGTAGTTCGTAGTTGGGTACTCTTCTGACCAAGAATAGGTTTTAGCATTATACCTTATACCCTACGCTTTCAGTCCTTTTCAAGCGCCTGTTGCAGATCGGCAATCAGCACATCTGCTTCTTCTAATCCGACATAGAATCGGATATTGTTCCAGGGTACGGGAGAATTCTGGTAGTTGGCAGAATTAACCAATGCAGCAGTCGGAAAAATCAGGGATTCGTATCCCCCCCATGAGCATGCTAGGGTAAACATATTCAGCCGGTTCGAAAACTCATCGATTTCCTCTACCGAATCAGCTTTTAGCTGCATGGAAAACTGGCCGGTGGGCCGTTTCATCTGCTTTTGCGCCAGTTCACGCTGGGGAAAGCTCGGAGAAAACGGATAATGGACCTTCTCAATTCTGGGGTGCTCTTCAAGAAACTTTACGACCCTGGGGGTGGTCTCTGACACACGCTGCATCCTGATCGGCAATGTTCTCAGACCTCGCATCATCAGCCAGGCATCATGGGGAGACAAAATTCCCCCCAAAGTCATGTATTCCGAGGCAAATATTTCTTCTGCCTTGGCTCGGTTGCAGCACAATACTCCAGCAACCACATCGCTATGTCCATTCAAATACTTGGAAGCCGAATGCATCACCATGTCAACCCCCATCTCGATGGGACGTTGGTTCAGGGGAGTAGCATAGCTGTTGTCGATGGCAGTCAGGATTCCATGTTCTTTGGCGATAGCCACCACTGCAGGTATGTCCTGCAGCTCGAAGGTCACCGAGTTTGGCGACTCCAGCAAGATCAATTTGGTATTCGGCTTTATCGCCTTCCGAAAGTTTTCCGGATCGCGGCCATCAACCATTGTATTTTCCACACCAAACCGCCCTAACAGGTTGTTAAGCAACTTATTGGTCCAGGAATAGGGCTTTTGGACGCAGATTACATGATCACCAGCATTCACACTAGACATGACCGCTGCTGAAATCGCGGCACTTCCACTGCCAAAAAGGAGGCATTCTTCGGCCCCTTCAAGAGCGGCTAGCTTCTTTCGCAAAATCGCTACCGTCGGATTGTGCCCTCTTGTATAAAAAGGCTGATCCATCTCATGAGCCAATGCCTGACGCATTTCTTCAAGAGTTCTGAACCCAAACATACTGGCCTGAATGACTGGGGGGGCCACGGCATTAAAATACTGATCACGCTCTTCGCCGAGGTGATTGATGATGTAATCCAGTTCCTGTTCCATGTAGGGAGAGTACTCGTGGAATAAGTTCGTAGTTCAAAATACTGATGATGAGCCTCTTGATTTACCTTGAAATGAGCAATTACTTCATTCCGCAGGCACTTGTAAGATGAGCCCAAATTCAGACAAAGGCCATGCACAAACTCTGAATTCTATCTATTATGCTTTTACCGCAATAACCGAAATCTCAACATTCACACCCTTTGGCAATCCTGCGACCTCGACCGTTTCTCGTGCGGGATATACTCCTGAAAAATAGGAGCCATAAATCTCGTTGATGCGTGAAAAGTCTCCCATGTTTTTCAGAAAAATGGAGGACTTCACGATGTCATCATGGGTCATTCCTTCCGACTCGAGTATGGCGCCAATATTTGACATGACCAGCCGGGTCTCTTCTTCAAGATCCGCGATTTTCAACTCTCCGGTTTGGGGATCCAGCGCGATTTGCCCAGACAGATAGTAGGTATTTCCAACCTTAACTGCCTGATTATAAGGGCCAATAGGAGCTGGCGCCATATCTGTTTTGATGGGTTGCTTCATTGGAATAGCCTGATGAGATAGTGGTGATTAGGGGGGTAATTGCAAATTGCAAACAGCGAATAACTACCTTATGCAATGGGATTCAGGGTTATGGAGAAGATGATGTAGTCATCCCGGTGACGTCCATGATAAAACTTTTCCAGTACCTCAAACATGTCGCGAGCCCGAAAATAGGAAGTGTGTAATTCTCCCTGATGCTGCGACCACTGAACGGTATAGCTTTGCTCCTTGCGGAAATTCTTGCTTACATAGTCAAACATTTCGCTCAATGCAGTCAGTCGATCCTTTGCAACGAGGCTATGAAACAGAAACGACTGATCATGCTTGGGGTTGATGGTTACCAGCTCCAGTTTGGTTCCACCTTCCTCTTCCGAGTAGTTAAAGACCAGTTTATCCAGGGGGAGCTCCAGTTTACGGCTGACCTCTTTTTGAAGGCGCGCCATTTCGATGTTGGGATCTGATGATTGCATGGGAAACGCACTCATGAACTAATAGTAATCACGTTAAATTTTAAACAATTACCGGATTGGAGTGCAAAGTAGCAAGCTTCTGACTGCTTCCATCAAGGAAATGTAAACCAATCGCCTCGACGGTCTCATTTTCCCCTGAAAAATAAGGAGCAAAACAGGGGGAATAGAAACTTGCATTTTTCCAAGCAAGCGTGCATCTTTACGCACTATTTCAATTTTGGGTCGTTAGCTCAGTTGGTTTAGAGCGCTGCTTTGACAGAGCAGAGGTCACTGGTTCGAATCCAGTACGTCCCACTAGCTGCCAGTTAGGCACTGTCTTTCAAATAGTTAGGTTTCAAGTGCGCCAGCAAGTGCGACAACTGGATGTCTGAAAATCTTCAGATATGCCAGAAAAAAAATCTTTTACCCCTACCATCGACCAGGTCAAACTCCACGACCATAATGGGGATCTCTCAAAGCGTTGGTACATCTCATACTACACCCCACGTGGCAAGCGCGTGAGGGAGTACGGTGGTGTTAACAGGATCAAGGATGCTGCCGGCAGGCTTGCAGCGCTTCAGCAACTGGCCAGGAAGGTGTCAAAGCCTAAAGACCTGCGTCCGGATCTGGTCCGCAAGCTGGAGGGGTGGCTGGAGGATAAGCGTCATACCTTCCGCCATGGTGAGAAGAGAGAGAGCACATATCTCCACTATCGAGGAAAAATCAGGCAGTTTGCAACCTGGTACAAAGACCAGGTTCCCGGCCCAGTCAATGGCCGCGAGTTTCTCCGGTGGCTCTCCATCGATCGGCGACTGTCTACCACCACGATCAATGACTACAGGGTAATATTTAAGTCTGCGTTTCGGGATCTCCTGGAGGCTGGCCACGTCGAGGAAAATCCTTTTGAGGGGATCCCACGGATCAGGTACATAAAGACTCCCCTCCAGTATTTTCAGCCGCACCAGGTGGAGCAACTCCGGGGGGTCATGCTCCAGCGGGATCCAGAGCTGTGGCTGGCTTGCCAGTTTATCTACTATTGCTTTAGCCGGCCGGCTGAGCTGAGGATCCTGCGATGTGGGGATCTCTTCCTGGATGAGAAGAAGCTTCTCTTTCGGGCTGAGGTATCCAAGAACGCCAAACAGGAGTTTGTCCGAATACCTGACGTGTTCCTCCAGGATGTAGAGCACTTCCAGGACTATGCTCCTGACTGGTATCTGTTTGGCGCTGGAGGCGGACCTGGTCCGGATCCGGCTGGGTTCAACAACCTCCGGAAGAGACATAAAAAAATCCTGGATCTGCTAGGATACCAGGACTGTCACAAGCTCTACAGTTGGAAGCATACGGGCGCTCACCGGTTTATTCAGGCTGGAGGAAATCTCAAACAGCTACAGCTACAGCTGAGGCACCATAGCCTGGACCAGGTGAACCAGTACGTCCGGACGATGGGCCTGGCTGACATGGATCAGATCGCTACGCTGTTTCCTGCGATTTAGACCCCGATTGGATTACAGGCCGGGTAACGAAGACCGTGAATAACTTGTTAAGGTCGTGTACTCCCTGCGTGCCGGCGCTGAGCAGTCCAGCGGTTAGCAAGGTGTCTATATAGGAGAAAGCGACTGCGTGAGCACCAAATACGCTCGATACATCGAGGAGGGGCGTTAACATCCTGACACCGGCCAGGCTGACGATGACACCAACCACATAAGCGACCCAAAGCGCTATTTTTTTGGTTTCTGCTTTGTAGGCTTCATCCTTCTCTGGGCTATTTCGGATTACATTTATCACAACCTCCAGGAAGCGCTCGATCAGGAAGGTGGTAATGAGCATGACTCCCAGCGTGGGGATAATGTCCATATCAGAAAGAGGAGAGATCGACATGAGGACAGGATCCTCTCCGACAAATGCGACCCCGGCCAGGAAGGCCAGTGGCATCAATAAGACAGCCAGTAGTACAAAGATTCGGTTATTCATTTTGGATCTTCTTTTTTTTGAAATAGTCTCTTAGGGTAACAGCGCTCCGGATCAGTGCCAGGACTCCGATGGCCAGCCCTATCAGGAGGTTGGCGTCCTGGAGAACGGTTACAATCAACTCTCGCTCTACGGTTATGTAGGCTTGCAAGGGAACCAGGCTCCAGGTAGTCGGCTCGTGAAATATCTTTCTGATCACTCTTTTCATGGTTTTACAATGCATCGAGGATATAGGTCAGGTTGCCCTGACCATACTGATCTAGCCAATAGCTCATCGGTTTGCCCAGGTCCATTTCAAAGTGCCCTGGATCATATATGCTCTTGAATTCTCCTCCCCACTTAAATCCCAATTGCTTACCTAGCTTTCCTATTTGGTTCCATAGTTTTACATCGTTCCATACCGGTTGTCCACTAGGCGTCATTGGAACCACATCGGCGGCCAGGCCATAGTTATGCCAACTTTGTCCGCCTCTGGCATTTGTGAGACCTCCCTGATCAAATAGCCGATTTTGCTCTACCCATGACCTATATCCGGATGTTATCCGAAGCCTAATTCCAAGCTTGCGCTCTGCTCTGTTGACTAACTGGCGAACTTTCTTAGCTACATCCGGATGCAGTCCTTTCAGCCGCTGCTCTGAAACAGGATCCCACAATGGTCCCATATCAGTGGAAGAACTACCACTAAGGATCAGCGCTCCACCGACCAGCAACAACCCTATGCCTAAGTTTCCTGGTGTCATAAGATTGGGATTATGGTTACAGACGTGTCCTCTACTGGAGCATTTCTTGGCGTTACCAGCTTGCCCTCATGTCCCTGGAGGATAAGGTAATCCGTATTGAATACTGGTGCCCAGTGGAACCCTCCTCTGATCTTGAGCTTTTCAAGAGATTCAAAGTCTAGCTTTTGCACCTCCATGGTAACGGCTGGAGGTGTTACCTCAATTTCCTCGATGACTTCAGACATGGCTGTCTTTAGCTCCTCGATGGGAACCGTGTCGGGCTGCCTGAGCTGAATAAACAGCCCAGCACAGAGGCCAACAAGTAAGGCTATGACTGCTATCAGGATACTCTGCTTCATCACCACTGAAAATCAATTTGGTTCCACCTGAAATCTTTGTTCACGCTTTCCCTGCGTCCCTGATCGATGTACTCTTTGACAGCTTCCGGAAGCGTCATTTTACGGCCAGTGAGCGGTGAATGCATATCGGTGATAGCTCGTTTGCCAAAGGCCAGGATCAGCTCATCTACATCTCCCTTGTTCCTCATGTTGGCCAGGATACCGGTAACCTTGACCTGGTCAACATACCACCAGTCCTGAAACTCATTTTCAAGCTGGTCAGCCCAGACTGCGTACTGTTGCTTTGAGTAAGTTGGCTTTGGCGCTCCAGGTTGCTTGCGAGACCTGCGCGTTTCGCTGAGCGTGTCGGTGCCTCCGTCCTTTTTCTTTCTAAAAAGGAACAGTCCACCTACGGCCAGTAGGATCCCAAGGGTAGTATCGCGGTCTGGAGCTTTCATCAGGTCAGGTATTTAAGAGCTTTGTTCAAATCGTCTTCCGGAAGCCTTGCCAGCTTCTGGAGCTTCTCCGGATCTATGCCGGCCAGCTTTTCCACCAGGAGGACGGAGTCCATTCCGATCTTGTCCGCGATCGTGCCCATGTGCTGGGTGATCGCTTCGGTAGCGTCCTCAGCTTGCTGCTGGTCAGCAGCTGCCGGAGCGCTTTGAGCCTGGTCATTATTGCCAATCTGCGCCGGCTGCTGTGGGCCTCTCAGCGCCCCCTTGAATCGTGATTTATCGAATAGCATTTCAATTCCTTGTTCTGCCAAAAATCCAACTTTTGATTCCCAGCTTCTGGCGTCTTTCACCTGGTCTTTCAACTCTGCGATTTCATCCAGGAGCTTCTGTTTTTCCTGCTCGGCCTTGTAGGCATTTAGCTCGGCCTGCATCTCCTTACGGAGCGCGTCTCTGAAGTCAGCCAATCCTCCAGCATCGATGCCGGCAATGCCGGCACTCTTTGCCCACTTTCCATTTCCCTCCTCGATGACCATCCTCAGATCCCTCGCTCCGTTGTGTCCCTTTGGGCCCGTCATCAGCCGGACCATATAGTTACCAGGTCCCAGGTCTTCACAAAACTCCAGGAAGAGCTTGGCGGCCTGGCCAGCGTCCAGCTCGAACTTGTCTACGTCAGAATAATCGACTGTCGAGAAACAGGCACGGTCATTAGTTCGGATCGTGCGTCCTTCATAAATGCTGACGTGCGCTCGCTTCGTCTTCTCGATCTGGCTGGCTATCTGGTCTGGTGTCATCGATGATTATTTAAGGGTCCGGGTAATGATGCCCAACTTTGAGTTGCTATCTTTCGCTGCGAAAACAAATTCGTACCGGGTCCGGTCGATACCTCCCAGGCTGCCCAGCCTGAGCTCTTCTCCAGAGGTCAGGGTTATTGATCTGTTGATCGTTACGGCATTGGTCCCCTCGTTGCGGATAATGATCTCGTCAGCATTAAGCACAGCGTGCTCAATGCTCTTTCCCGCTGGAGGAGATATTGTCCAGATCCTAGTCTCGATCTCTTTCATAAACTACCTGAAGTTGAAGAGCTGTGTCATTGGCTACGGTAGATCCGGCACCAAACTCAATTTCTGATTTGGTCCAATCCACCTGGTCCATATCGAGAGGGAGGAATACCAGGAGAGGCGTTCCAGGATTAAATCGAAGTGCGGCCAGGCCGATTTCGATCCGCGTGTCATTCTGCTTATCCTTCAACCTCAGATAAGCATTATCAGGACTGGCCAGCGTGATACCATTGATTGACTTACCTGAAGCAGGATAAGCGGCGATGCCGACAATTCTGCCGTGCTCAATGGTGGGCTGGTACTGGAGCTGATACTTCAGCTTGTTGGCGGTAAGTTCCACCTCCAGGACTTCGGTATATTGGATGTCTTTCATAATCTCTTAGTTGTCTATCCACATAGTTGAGAAATAGGTTTCATAAGTGCCTGTCTCGCTATTGTAGCGCTGGATTAGGATTCGTTGTTGACCTCCTCCGGTTGCTGTTCGATCAAAAAACTGTTGATCTCCTTTCTGGAGCAGTACCCTTGTCAGCTGGCTACTAATCGCAGCTACCCAAGCCACAGCATCAGAGTAATCAGAAAAGCCTCCAGAGTTATGAGCTCTGACTGTAGCGGAGTAAGATTTTCCGCTTGTCAGGCATGTCAGGTTGTAGGTCGTATCCGTCAGGCCTGCGTACAGGTTCCACAACACGCCAGCGCTGTCTATCCGGAGAGTGTAGCTGGTAGCGCCTCCGGTTGGTGTCCAGCTGGCGGTTGCTGTTGTGGTATCCACAGCGCTGACGGCCAGGCCGGTTGGCACACCTGGTGCAATCGCTTCGGAGTACGTCGTGAAGCTAACAGCCGCGGACTTACTGCCACTATTGCCGGCAGCATCTACAGCCCTCAACTTAACGGCATAACTGGTGCCGGCAGTAAGGCCTGTAATGGTCCAACCTAGTCCAGTGGTATCTCCCTGGTAGACATCTCCACCGCTCACCAGGTACACCTCGTAGGATATTGGCTGAGATGGATCTGACACAGCGCTCCAGGTTACGGTTGCTGTCGTGGTTCCAGGGTTCACTGTGATTCCTGTGACGTATCCAGGCGCTGTATTATCATTCTCTGGGAGTGTCGTGGCAATGGCCTCAGCGCTCCAGGTTGCCGCATTTCCCTCACCATCTACGGCGCGTACGGTTACTGTGTAGTTCTCACCTGAAGCCAGTCCAGTGACTGTATAGCTGTAGGCCAATCCCACATTAAAAGTATCTGCATCAACGGCCAGCTGGTAGTAGCTGACTCCACTCGCGGCATCCGTAGCAGTATCCCAGGCAGCGGTAAAGCTGTTGGCTGTCTCGTTGCTGATTGTAGGAGCATCGATTGTGCTGGGAGGGGTAGCGTCAGCCTCAGCAGTTGTGAAGGCATAGCTCGATGATTTACTGCCACTATTATTGGCGCCATCCTTGGCACGGATCTTTACTCCGTAAGCAGTCGAGGCAGTAAGGCCCGTGATGGTCCAGCCCAGTCCTGTAGTGTCTCCCTGGAACACATCTCCACCATCAACCAGGTACACCTCATAGAGTACCGGCTGAGAAGGGTCGGGAACAGGGGGCCAGCTGATAGTTGCGGACGTGCTGGCCACAGTGATATATATGGTATCTACCGTGCCGGGCGCCGTAACGTCCGGAGCATCAGTTGTGAAGCTCACGGTTGCGGTATCGCTTTCATTTCCAACCCCGTCTCTGCTTACTACTCCAACTGTGTAGCCAGTCGAAGCAGTAAGTCCACTAAGGTCTGTTTTCAGTGCTGTGGTAGTCCTTACAAGAGAGTCCCCAATCAGAACCTTGTAGGATACTCCACTGGGGTCAGAGGCTGCGCTCCAGCTGACGGTTGCGGATGTACTATAGGCCGTAACGCTCAACCCCGTAACGGTGTCCGGTGCCAGGGTGTCCACGGTAGGAGTCCCATAGGTTACTCCATACTCGGTAAAGTAATTGTTTGAATAAACCACATCCTCATGCCAGTCGTACATGCCCTGTCCAGCTACGGATCCGCTCACAGATCGAAAGAATCCAGGGTCAAATCGGACCTTGATTTGTGTGCCAGCGCTGACGCTGCTGGGATCGATAAAAACGGTATCTCCGGAAAAGGCCAAGTTGGATGCACTCAATGCCTCCAGCTGAGTTGTCCCGCTGTTGTAGATAAGTCCACTCCCTGAGCCGGATAATTCCATAGGCTCATTCCAGATCAGGTAAAGCGTGGTGTCACTCCCTCCAGCTGCTGGGTAAGTCTTCCGGATATAAGGATCCGATCCCTTAAACTGGTATTGAACTCCCATCCTGTGGTAGATCCGGGCCAGGCGCTCAGGAGATATCACCTTTACAAACTCCTCAGTAAGCGCTGAGCCGGCTACTCCAGTAACTGTAATACTGCTCCCATTAGGCAGGGAGATAACACCATTAGTGGCACCGGTGATGCTCAGGTCTGAGTATTCCACTATGCTACCTTGCTGAGCGATCAGGATCAGATCCGCACGGCGTACCCTTTCCGGCGTTGTTCGAAAGTTGGTGAAGGTTACTGTAGTTGTCGTATCGTCATCTACCTCAGGGACAAAGAAGACATTTCCTCGGGGATTGTTGGTCGTAATGGTATGGGTTCCCGGATTTATCAGCATCCTGGCACCGTGCCCCATAGCTATGATATTCAGGGTGTTAAATCCCGCATCCCCTACATAGGTTTCATATTGAGCATTTGGCGCATCTCTAAAGCCTGGTTTGTGATCGCTACCGGTATTCCTGAAGTCAAAGGTTCCATTTACTCCAGGGATTGATGCAAAGGAAAAGTCATACTCTCCGTAGGGCTTCAGGCCGGCCATGGTGCCGATCCATCCAGCATTTCGGCTGAGGACCTTAACCTCTCGATGGTCAAAAGGTCGATAGCGCTCCAGCTCCTGGTGAGGACTGAGCACCTGTACCCTAATAGACAATAGCCGGTCAAATCCACCGTGACTAAATTCTGGATTACTCTCTGTGGTATCTATCTCCACGTCCAGCGCTACACTGGAGGTATTCAGCGATGTTGCCCAGCTGTGCCTCATCCTTTCATCCTGCCAGGCACGTGCTCTAATGTTTGTGCACCCTTCGTGAAGCATGGCATAGCCCTGCCCTCCAGACCCTCGGTTGTGTGCTCCGTAGGCCCCACATTGGGTCAGGTATGCGTCTGCCACGAATGCAAACCAGAAGCCGGTTGATGGACTGTTGATTGTGCGGATACTGTCGATTCCGACACGTGCGGCATTTTCAAACTTTACAGCAGCTACCCCGGATCCATAGGCAGACCAACCAGAGGCATCATTGCTGTTTGTGCCTCCGGTTACTGTTCCCAGAAGTGAGGTATAATCCACGGAGAAGTTTCCGGAGATCGCTATGTTTTCGATTGGCCTCCAAACCCTGGCAACGGCCTGATCCGGATATATCAGCCAGCCAGCAGGGAATGCCGCTTTTCTATCCAGCTCTAAAGTGTCCCCTCTCACGGCTACAATCTTTGCAAGGGTAGCCATTCGGTGAACTTCTGTAGAGCTGACTATTACCTGGTTCCCGGATGGGTAGGTCATCGCCTCAGCATATGCATCCAGTCTCACCCAGTCGCCAGCATAAAACCCAGAGGTAGAATTGAGCGTGAGCAAATAGCTATGCTCTGTCAGACCTCCGGTAATTGTCGAGCTTGTACCAGTGAGGCCTGTGCCTTTGAACTCAATAGCATAATTCCCCCACCCTGCTGAGAAGGTAGGAGAAAGGACCACCGCACCAGAGGCCTCCAGGCGGATATCTCCACGACTGATCTCTACTGGTTTTTCCCAGGTATAAGTTCCGGCAGCAAAGACAACCTTGGCTCCGGCTGCAGCTCCGTTAATAGCTGCCTCTATCTGGGCAGCAGTTTGGGCTGAGCTCACGTTTACCGTAGACCCTCCGCTGGCATAGTCGGTAAGGCCTGACCAGGTAAACCGGTATTCTGGCCTTACGATTTCGTAGCGCCACACTCCTCCAAGGCTATGCTCATAACTGTCATACTTGACAGTCTGAGCATTAGCCTGGACCAATCCCATTAACAGGATCGGCAGCCAGAGCAGATATTTTTTCATGCGTGTCATACGCTTACTGTAATGCTATCAATAAAGGTTGATTCCAGGCCGTTGGCATCGGTTACCGTTAGGCTCACGCTGTAGGTGCCATCTGTTGCCCAGTTGTGAGTTGGGTTTTGTTCGGAGCTGGTATTTCCATCTCCAAAGTCCCAAGCCCAGGTTTTTAGGGTGCCCTCCTTTGCCTCAGTCGCATCGGTAAAATCTCGGGAAAGACCGGATCCACTTGCTGAGAAGTCTGCAATCGGAGCGCGTGGAGCGGGTCCAGTGTATGGGACTGTGTAGTTAAGAGAAACAGTGTCAGTATTTCCGTTGTCATCTGTCACCTCCAGCTGGATGGGATATGTTCCATCAGCGGCATAGGTTACGCTTGGGTTCTGGCTGGTGCTGGTGGTTCCGTTACCAAAGTCCCAGGCCCAGCCAATGATCATGACTGCACCCTGTACAGACTTGTCTGTCAGGTTGAGGCTACGGGATCCTCCAGCGTTTGGAGTTACTCCAAACTGAGCATCTGGACTAGCAAAGGCACTGGCGGCAATCGTAACGGTTTTGCTTACGGTATCGGTCAGGCCATTGGCATCTGTTACCTCCAGGGTAATCTCGTAGGTGCCGGGAGTTGACCAGGACGCACCAGGATTCTGCTCTGTGCTATCGCTAGGGGTTCCGGACTGGATCTCCCAGCTATACCCTATGATAGGAGCATCTCCTGGAGTGCTGGCATTAGTAAACTGTCGATTGGCTCCAGAGCCTGAAATCGAGAAGTCTGCCGTAGGCCCCGTATAGGTATTCTCTACCGTTACGCTCATCTGATAGCTATCAGAGAGTCCGTTGCCATCGGTTACCGTCAGTCGTACCTGCCGGGTGCCGGGTGTGGCATAGGCGTAAACAGGATTCTGGAGCGTGCTGGTATTCCCATCTCCAAACTCCCAGAGGTAGGAGGAAATCGCAGAATCGCCAGCACTCGATGCATCGGTAAAGGTAGCCTCCAGCTCATTTAGCGAAACGCTAAATCCTGCCGTTGGCCCTGTTGCAGCTGCGATGTCAATTTGTACCAGCTTGGTATCAGATAGGCCATTGCCATCGGTTACCGTCAGGCTGACATTAAATGTACCTCCCTGAGCGGGGAACGTATGGGAAGGGTCTTCAGCTGTGCTAGTAGTTCCATCTCCGAAATCCCAAGCCCAGGCCGCTATGGCTGAGTCGCCGGCGCTTGACGCATCAGTAAAATCCCGGGAGACACCGGTCCCAGAAACAGAGAAATCTGCCGTAGGTCCGGCAGGTTGCTCGATAGGCGTCCCGGCAGCCAATACACTGATTTCCCCTTTGAAAACGATTCGTAAGATTTGGCGTTCCTGCTCAGACATTTTTGACCTATTGAAATGAGAAATGGAGAAAAGGGTCAGCCTTCTACTGACCCTTTTTGAAATATGGATCTACTACTACTCTACACTCCGTTGTCGATTCCCTCCAGGAGGAAGCCGTCCAGGATCAGAGCTACCTTGTTGGTAGTACCAGAGGTAGCGTTGTCCAGGTCGATGCCCGTGTAGGTCGGGATCTCCAGGCGGAACTCGTTTTTCTTGCGGCCAAACAGCTTATAGCGGCCTGGCATCTCGATCAACCCATCAAATGGGTTTTGCTGATCATTGGCCACGGCAGGCGCTCCGGCAACGTTGGCACCAGCCTCCTGGAGCGTGTAGGTAGCGCGTT
Organism: uncultured Bacteroidia bacterium; assembly: GCA_964343195.1. GTDB lineage: Bacteria > Bacteroidota > Bacteroidia > J057 > J057 > CAYVAP01. The sequence goes on from CAYFIR010000001.1 coordinate 70,124, forward strand.
CCTGAGTCTCAGGCACCTGGCGGAACTTGCGGGTCCAGAAGTTGGAGGTAACGGTAACGTTATCCACCACAACGGCCATGGCACCGTTATAGATGACCTCCAGGTCAGCGGGGGTACCGCCAGAGAAGGCCACTGGATTCGGATAGGTGTAAAGCTTTTCGCGGCCCTTCTGATCGTCATCTTCGGGGAAGATGAACAGGCCAAACATGAGCGCCACGAACACATCCGAACGAGACAGGAAGCGCTGAGGCAAAGCAGGCTGGGCCTGCTCACTCAGGAGGTTGAACTTATAGGTGGACTTGTTATTGTCCAGCTCAAGGTCTTGACGTAGAAAGCTAGGGCTTACTACGGCACCGGGATACTCACGACGAAGTTCAAGGAAAGCGTCACGGTATCGTGGAGAAATATCTGGAGTCATTTTGATTCAATGATTACGGTCAAATGATTGATTCATACATGGTTTGAGGCCTGTTCCCAGCTTAGGAAACAGTCTCTCCTACGGCGTCACGCTCGTCAGCATAGCCAACGCTTTCCGTTGCCTGGTTAAGGGCGTAGGTGCTTCCTACTCCCAGGTACACATCATCCTGGTAGGCATAGCTGGTGTTTCCGATTCCACGGGCACCATTTACGCCAGGGATTGCCGCTGCTCCTGTCAGTTCTTCGACCTGTCCGGGAGCCATGTCATCCATCAGGTTTAGGCCTGCTACGGTCTGCATACCAGCGGCGACACTGGTGATCAGATCGCGGTTTTTGGACTGGATTCGCTTTGGCAGCAAGCCAGGGCCAAAGATGGAAGCTCCCAGAATGATCAGGTTGCCAGTTTTGGCATCAATCGTATCTGAGATTTTCGGAAGAGCGGTATTGGCCAGATAGGCAGCGGCCAGGCCACCACCCACCGCACCACCGGCATTCATCAGCCGGCCTACAATGTTGATTTTTCCTAGTTTCATTTTACTCTATTGGTGAATGATGGAGGATGAAAAAACGCAAAGGATCAAGGCGGTATCCCTACCGGTACTTGTTCCGGATCTGCTCCTTCTTCTTGATGGCTGCGTCGATTTCCTTCTTCTTCTTGTCCCATTCCTTCATTCGCTTCTCAAAGTTCTCCCAAACTTTGATGGATGCTGAAGCCTTGGGCTTGCGGGGCTTTTTCGGATACTTTGCCATGATTCTCGGTTTTAGAAATTTGAATTACTGTGGGGGGATAGTTGAAAAACTAAGGTGTTATTTGCCCATGGTCAGGGCAGCAAGGCCCAGACCGACGGCGATTAAAATTCCTGTGTTGTTGCCAGATCCTTCAGATCCTGAATTGCCCGACTGGCTGCCAGGAGGGGTAGGATATCCGCTAGGGGGATTCCCTCCAGGTGGGATGCTATCCTGAGCATTTCGCTGGAGCAGATTGCGACCTATCTCTACAGCACGATCAATAAAGCCGGGCTTTTCTTCCTCACCGGATTTGCTACTGTTGGTCTTTCCAGATTTGGCAGATGAAAAGTCTGTAGACGGGTCTGGCACATCTCCGGCTGCAATTCGCTCCTTTCGCGCTTTGAACGCTTCTGCCACTCGGTTGATGATGGTCGTAATCAGCGGGATGAGGGCGGCAAAAGTGACAGATCCAATACCGCTAATTCCTTTGCTGTACTGGGCCAGGACTCCCTCAGGAGAGTTTCCCATTTCCTTCATGATGCCATTTCGGAGCACCTTGAAAACCACCATCTCATCCATTCCCATGGCCTGAACAAGCCAGGCAAACAGGCGCTTGGCAGCCTGGCGTTTTCTCTGTACTACTGCCGGCATTTGTGAGACATGAGCGTCTTTGATGAACAGGTACAGGAAGAAAGGCGCAGCTTTGGGAAGCAGGCTTTTGATGACTGTATTAGCTACCGCTTTGGCGGTGCTGGATACGGCATTTTTCACCGCTTCCTTGGTCGCATTTACCTTGTTGCCCACGTTCCGAATGAATCGGCCCAGGGCGTTCTTAGGCTCCTTATTGTTGCCAAACAGGGCACCAATGCCCGAAACACTGACGGCAGCGCCCAGGCTGTCCAGATTTCGGGGATTGCTTCTTGCTACCTTCCGGGCATGGTTGAGGATCCTGATGTCCTCATCCAGCTTGCTGGTGCGAAATATCCGCTTCTCCAACTGGAGGCGCTCGGCCTGGAGGGCCAGGTCCAGCTCAGCGGTATTCATGTCGGCCACACTGGGCTTGCCCGTTTCGGCCTGTATCATAGCGTCAATGCTGGCCTGGTCAATCACACCAATGCCAGACACACGAGAAATCTGTGTCATGTCGATAATCTTCTTATGTCCTTCCGGTTCCAGTCCAGCGCGGACCAGCATAGGGTCCAGCGGGATCTCTTTTCCATTTTTCAGTTGTGCAACCTGGTACACATGCTTAGCGATCGGCCCCTTTCTGGCAGTAAATCGGGATTTGCTGGAGATGCCAGCACCATCCATCAGGCTGGCGGCCAGGATCGCATACCCTTTACAATCACACTGCCGGTCATGCAAAACCCTCGCAGGCGTGGGGATCATCTGCTGACCTGGCGGATCCTCCTGGTATCGGATGTTATTCCTGATCCAGGAATGGATATTAGACACCGTTTCTGATGGTGTCCTTCCTTTCAATGCCTGGCCCAGGCGCTTGCCTTGATACTTGCTCCGGACGATTTCACTTACAATTGCGTTCTGGATGTCCTCCGTGATACCATAGCGCGTGATGACCTTCCGCTTCATATCTGGAGCAGGCATCATTTTCATAGCGCTATGTATGCTGGGGATCGTCATGTCAGGCTGATGTAGGTGTCTATCGGGTAGTTCCTGCCGTTGGCTTTCACTCCACCTCGCAGCGGCATCCTATCAATGCCTCCTCCCTGGATTACATCATATCCAGCCAGGGCCAGATTGACCAGGTTGAGCGGCATCTGTAAATGCAGAGTAACCCGGCTGCGTGGTTCCACTACAGCGGGGTCGGTGTGAGATATGTTGGTGATGGAATAGCCGTTTGGGGTGCTGAGTGTCAGCGCCAGCTCATCGATTCGGAGCTGGGTAGGGCTAGGATTAAATAGCGCCAGGTCGAGCTCTGTCTGTACTGCTCCCTGAGAAAATCCCTTTTTGCGAAATCCTTCTACCTCGTACTCCAGGGCATAGGCAGCCTTTGCCACTCTGCCGAAATAGGCAACTCCTCCCAGGACTGCCAGGAGGATACCGGTATTAATCGCTTGGCGTTGGGCTTTCGTGCTCATGCCGGAAAGTGCGACATCTCCAACTGGTCAATGATCCACTTTGCGCCAGCGCTCTCCACCCTGAGCACATTTAGGCATTATATGCGCTTCATCCACTGTGCAACCCAGGTAACCGGCACGTCCAGAAACCGGGCCACATCGAGGAGCGTTACCGGCTGGCGGGGGCGCTTGCCGGCATCATCGCGGATGTCGTTGTATCTCCTATTCAAAGTTGCGCGGCTGAGCCCCTTCCAGTCCGGGATAAATCCCAACTCCGATCTGGTAACGGTCAGAGGGATAGTCTTCGGGAAGTCTGTCGGATATCGAGGCTCTATCAGAGCGGACGCGGGGGGTAGTCCGGGCTTACTACTTTTAGCGTTATTCATGACATATAACTTTACTGTAATGTACCAAATTTGATACTGGATACCCTTTAACAGATAGCAAAAAGTAACCGTTTCAAATTTTATCACTTTTTTCACGCGGGGAAGTAAAAATGGACGTTCCGGTGTTCCAGTGTTCCGATTTCCTACTATCTCTTTGATAATGAGGTATATATACCGGAACATAGCCCTGGAACACTACCGGAACGTAGCCGGAACGTAGAGGGGGGTCTATCGGAACACTGGAGCTACGTTCCGGCTACGTTCCAGCTACGTTCCACTTTAAGTGGCGGCCCTTTATTATCTATCTATCAATAAGTTATATAGTAAAAAGTGTGACCGGAACGTCCGGAACGTGGTTTTGCACATCTCATTTCCAAAAAAGTGATAACGTACTGACTGTCAGTGCCCCCGGCCAATATTGGTCCGTTGTAATGTAAAACCTCCGATCCTACACACATTGGAATAAAAAATCTTACCCGCTTTGCGTTACAAAGTAGCTCAATAGATCAGCTATGGCCGATTTAAAAGGCACGTAATAGGTACCAAAAACTAGGTCAACAGTGTAATAAGTAACGATAGTGATACATCCGTTTAGCGACATTTTTTCCAGAGCCTCCCATGAGTCAGGGCAAAAAAAAGCCTGACCATATGGCCAGGCTAGGCAAAAAGGAAAGCGTCAAGTCTTACTGCTCCTCCAGGCTCTTACTCACTCGCTGGAGGAACTGGATGAATGTCTCATCTTTGTCCTGCTCTAAAAAGCTCACCCAGTCTTCATAATCTCGCCACGATTTGAAGAACATATTCTGAGCCTTAGAGTCATTGACCATTAAAGCGTGAATACGAAATCCATTATCAAAAAGCTCCTTGATTACCTTCAGGCTTTCCTCCTTCTCATCGTCCTGGCCTTTGGCGATCTCCACGGCCTGGTTCATCAGATCGGCGACCCAGCCGGCAAAGCTGGCCGGGCCTTGGTAGATAAAGTCTGACTCAGGAATATCGATTCCTTCAGCTGGTATAGGTGCATAGCCAAAACGGCCAGAGGGCTCGTCAAATTCTACATTGTAAAAGGTGCTCATGATACTCTGTATTCTTCGTTAATCGGGGCAATCTTGGTAATGAATTCCTTTTCATGATCCAGGAAAAGCTCATAGGTCCAGCCGTTGATAGATACGGTGCAGGAATCGTGATCATGAAAAGAATCGATCCCACTGTTAGCCTCCAGGTCACGATAGGCTATTTCTTTATCTCTCACGAAGATTTCAGTCATCTCATTGAGTTTGTCTCTGCTGGAGATCATCTCCTGTAAAGGGTGCTTTTTGCTTTGGGGTACTGTCATAGTCGGTAAGGTGGTCTGGGCTTTAAGTGCCTCGTCTACGGCATGGAGGAAATAGAGCGCTCCAAAGCTGGAGAGGCAAAGGGCTATGATGTAATAGGTCTGTGGTGTCATTCTGCTGGGGTCTTTAGTTTGTGGGGAAGGATGCGACCAGTGTTTTTCTCCCAGGCTTTTTCACGGCAGGAGTCTGAGCAGAATCTGGCCTTGGGCGACTTCATTACGGCAGGCTCTCCACAGTGATCGCAGACGATTTCATAACCGTCTGTACGATTACCGTCCTTACGGTCTGCACCGTTACTACGGTCTCCGTTCCTACGGTAGCCTATCTGGTTGTAGGTGCCGTTACTACGGTGAGCGGCATGGCCGTTGAGTCCTCCAGTATGTGCACCGTATGTAGCACCGTTGTTACGATTTAGTGACGGGCTGGGCGCTGCTCCAGAGACCTTTACCACGTTGGCCCGGTACTTCCAGACAAAGTAATTGGCCCAGACGTTGACCAGCTCCAGGACGATGATGAACACAAAGCCCAGCCAGCCATTGCGGTTAGCTGCTCCCTGCGTCGCCATGATCGCGCTTTGAGTGCCGGTGTTGATCTCTGTACGCTGCTCACCGGCTGCCTGCCTGGCAGCTGCTATCTCACCGTTCATTTTGTTGGTGATCTCCAGTAGCTCATTGTTCAGCTGATTTCGCTTGGTGCGAAATCTGCCAGCCTGGAAGCTATTGATCGCCAGTTGCTTCTCCTCGATGATGGGGAGATATAATTGCTCGATCTGACTGATCTTGTTGGCTAGGGATCCATCAACTCCCTGGAGGTCCTGGACCGATTGCTGGGATAGGGTATAGGTCTTATCGCTCAGGTCATAAGTCAGCATGTAGCTGCCAAAGCCAGAGCCCAGGATGGAGATCAAGCTGGTCAGGATCACCTGGGGGATAAGGGAGCCAGGCACTCGTCTGCCGGTTTGCTTGTTCTTGTGGTAGTCCCTGAGCCCGTTGGCCTTGTGGAGCTCTACCACATAGATGCCGACCAGGGCGGCCAGCACACATATAACATTCCAGGCGATGGTGCCGGCGCTCATCTCTGCCAGGCCCCAAAAACTGCCAAAGATCAGGTAGAACGCCAGCAGGCTGAGCGTCGTACCAGAGAGAAAGGGAAAGACCTGAGAGAACACCCTGGCAAAGGTGTACTTCTGCCGGTACTTGTCCCGGTAGGGCGTTGCCTCCAGGTTGTCGGCAAATACCTGAGCTTCGTCGTTTAGCATGATGTCCATCTCTGTGTTTTGCTGATGGTCATCATCAAAAAAATCTCTAGTCTGCATAAGATTGATTTTGAATGAATTAAGGAGTTACTTTAAAGTGATTTTGAATGAATCCCGGGATCAGGCTGGTCTGGAGTGGCAACTCCGGCCAGCCGTTTTTTTTTCTCATTCTTCCAGGAATACGACTTTGGCAAATTGTAATAGCTCCTCCAGTGTACCCTGCTTTGCTTTTCTGAGAACTATCAGATTTGCCTCTTCAAAGTCGCCTTTTACTTCTCCCAGGGTCCAGTCTCCAAACTGATTTTTCCAGACAGTCCATTCTCCTGGAATTACAGCCCATATACACCCTAGGGTAAAAGTTTCCATTGCGTCAAGGGGTTGTCTTTTCATCTCAACTAGCTTTTTTCATTTCGGGCTGGGCCTGTACCGCTGCCGGTCCCTGGCCCTTGGATATGGCTATGGCTTCCTGGATCTCCTCCTGGCTCAAAAAGTCCTCTGCCTTAAATTCGTAATAGCGGCCCTTGTTTTTCTGTGTCAGAGTCTCGGATCCACTGAAGTAAAATATCTGGTAGGCCAGGGGCTTACTGGGCGACATCTTCCAGCGCTCTCTCAGGATATCGGTGATATCATCCCTTCCGGCGCGTGTCCCACCGGATAGCAGGCGGCTGATGATATCGTCCCTGGTAAACTTGATTGACTTTTCCTGGAGGGTGCCGTAGATGTCCGGCAGGAAGTTGAGCAGCTGGTCCCGGATGTACTCATGTAGTTCCCGTTCCAGCGCTGGCCGGCTCTTGGCCTTGGCGGCCAGGAGGGCATCCGTTTGGATCTGCTGAGGGGTAAACCACATCCGGGTTTGTTCCTTGGTGGTCAGCTCCCTTTCGCTCAGGTACTGGAGGAAAGCCGGGATCTCCTCCTGGATCTTCTTCTCCAGGCTCACATCTTCTTTGCCCTTAAATGGCTTCACCTTGATCACCCAAAAGCGATCCTCAGCAGCATCGATCGGCAGAAAGTCCCGCTCATGGTTGGAGACCAGGATAAACTTGGCAAAGAAAGGGATCTCATCCCGGGCGGTTCCCTTGCCCTCGACATAGATGGAGCTGGCAAAGTTGAGGTACTTGTATGCCTCAGCTGCTTCGTAGTCCAACTGGAGACTGGCCTCATCTACTGCTATAATCAGCTTGCCCTGCCAATCCTCATTAAATCGGCTCTTGATCTGATAGTTTTGGTAAATGCCCATCTGCTGAGGGTAGACAGCCTTCAGCCATTTAAGGAAGGTGGACTTACCCGTCTTTCGCTCCTCAGACACCAGGGCCAGGATCGGCAGGCGCTGAGCCGGCTTGGTGTAGAGGATCTGGAGATAATCGAGGGCCAGCTGGTAATGATCGCCAAAGATGTGCTTCAGAAACTTCAGCGTGGACTTGGCTCCACCTTCTTCCTCCGGCTGGTGGGCACACGGCTCGTACCGGTTATAGAAGCCCTTGATTTCGCGCTGGTAGGTGTGCTGGTTGTCTGGCACACAGGTAAAGCCCAAGTAGCGAGGAACGGCAGCCAGGTACTTGCTGTTATGGTCTCGCTTAATGGCATCTACCTGCCACTTGACCAGGCGCTCCCGAACTACACCATCCGGCCAGGGCTGATACTGGCGCATGAAGACAGAAGTCCCAATAAAGGCATAGGGGCAAGATGGGTCCACCGATCGGCGAACGGCCTCCTTTTCCGAATCCCATTCGTATCGCCATTTCCTCCAGGTAAATGGGTTGGTGCCTAGCTGCTTCCGGTAGGTCTGGTAGAAGTTCTCGACACGGTCCAGGCAAAAGTATTCCTTCAGCTTGTACTGGTTCATGTCTTTCAGATCCAGCGTCCGGATCAGCTCTCCCTCTGGATTGTGGGGCTCCAGGAGCTGCTCCTTAATGGCCTCGATCTGGTCCGGATGCTTACACATCAGGTCATCGATGCCTTTGCCCTCTGGAAAATGATCTTCGTGAATGATTGCCAACGTGGCCTCCAAGCCCAGCGGCAGGATCGCGCTCCGGAACTTGTAGGCCGATCGGTAGAAGGTCTGGAGGCGCTCAGCCAGGTCTTTGTCTGGTTTGTCAGGATCTGGCTTGATGACCCTGGCGTCCGCATCCATCAGGATGACCAGGCGCTTTACCTCACAGCGATCGATCACGGCTCGGACGGTATCCTTGATCCTGACCCGCTCCTCCAGGAAGCTCTCGACACCGTTGATGCCGATGATGTCCAAGCCATGGAGGTCAGCCTTGGCAGTCTTAAACTGACCTTCGACCAAAAACAGGGTTTCGATCGGGGTACTGTTCTGGTACTTATAGACCAGCTTGGGAGTCAGGAATACCTCTGACTTGGTGCCACTTGGGTTCTGGTACTTGATGGTACGGCCATCGTCCATCTCGCGGGGATTCTTGTACCGGCGCACACGATAGGGGACTTCCTTCTTCCATCGCCCTTTGAGGTACTGGAGCTGGCCTCCCTCCAGGTTGAGGTAGTTGATGATGATGTCATCATCTGCATCCTGGACGGCTTCGCTGTCAGGATTCTCTGCTTTGGCTCTGGCACCGGCAGAGGGCTGGAAGATGGCCATGGGGTGATAGCCCTTTGGGCTGTCATCTGGCACATCGACCAGGTTCCACTTGTCGGTTATTCCCAGCTGAGCAAGGCGGATATCACAATATGTTGTAGCTGGTTCGCTCATCTCTTACTTTGTCAGGTTACTCAGTTAGGTTTTAGGTAATCGGTTGGTGGTAGATGGGCCTGGCCTCTGGGCCTCGATGGCGTCCTTGATGTTCTGGGCCATCACGTCAGAGAGGAGCTTGGCGGCCAGATCGATCTTGGCCTTCATCTCATCCTCCTTGCTCATGTCGGCGACTACTCGCACGTGGTAGCTGCCATCTTTTCGGAAGTAGATGGCGATGTCATTCGGTGGGGTCATTGTCCTGGTCTTTAAGTGGTGATGGGAAATGGTCAGCCAGTCCATCCAACAGACCGGAGAACTTGCTTAGCTCCTCAATCATGTCGTTTATGGCTTCTGGTGCAGAGTTGATATGAGGGTACTGGCTCCAGTCTATGTCCTGAGCCAGTAGGGCAACCTGGTACAGGCTGTTGGCTCCCAGCTGTAAATCGATCGCCACATCTCTTATAGTCCAGTTAGGTCCGCCACTGGTCCTCATGTGCTGTTTCAGGAGTCCCACAATCTGCATCAGGATTCCCATCTTCATGTCTCTTGCCAGCACTTCAAATCCTTTGGCCAGGCGGGGCACGTCGTGGAGAGCTACAGAGATAAACCCGGCATTGACCAGGCCATCAAATTCAGACTCCCAATCCCAATTGGTGTACTTGTCAAAATCGACATTCACCTCAGGTATCTTTCCATTGATGACCATAGGGTTTTCCTTTGACCATAGGGTAACTGCACACCTCACCTTAGGGCCTAGTATGACTATCTCCGTTATAGCATCAGGGCCTTTGCCTTTGGTAAATTCAAGGATCTTCAAGTCTTTCATTTCTCTGGTGTTAGATGGTTGTCGATTGCCTTAATGATGATTTCGCAGCGCTCAGCCCGATCTGCGTACTCTTGAGAGCGTGCGTCTATGTGGGCGAAAGCGCTCATACTTTCTCTTGCGGACCGTTTGGCATCGCTCGCGATCTCCTTAATTAGCTCAAGGCTCCTGTCTGTGTATATCAGGCTGAGCTGCATTCCAATGCTCTGCATTTGCTTCTGTTTAAGCATTTCCCTGGCTCGGGCGTATGAGTTAATGGCCGCCTGTTCGGGCGTAAAGTGCTCATTCATAGATGAAAGAGCCTGGCCAGCGAAGTAGTCAAGTAGGGTTATCGGTTGACTTTCTTTCATTTCTCTGCTTTGGTTAAAGATTGTTGCTTGGCCTTCCATGCCTGGTACTTCTTCAGGCTGTGAGGCATAAGGGTAGGGCCTTCATCGAAGTAGGCCACTATGTGAAACTGGCTGAACTCATCGAGGTACTGGAGCTGGAGATACTTGTCCCTGACGTTTTTCAGTTTGGTGGTTCTCAGCCCACGGGCTGACCAGTGGTGTACCTTCAGCTCGTCATATACTGGATTCTCCTCCAGCATCAGGATAAAGTTGGCATCTCTCAGAGCTTGCTGCTCCTCCAGTGGCAAGGGGAAGTTGAATGCTGGCTTACTCATTTTGTGGTTATTCTAAGTTTGATACCGGAAGTGATAAGAGGCAATAGCTCCAGGCCATCGTGATCAAAGGGCTTCCCGATCTGGATGGCGGCGCTGCTGATCTTCTTGGGGTCTTTGCCCAGGCTCTCGATCATGCGGACAAATGAGGGCTTGCTGGAAAATCGGAGCTGGCCAGCGCTGTCCCTGACCAGAAATCCGGAGGGACTCCGGTCTATGTGGAGATACCAGTCTTTAGGGTTTTCCTCATCCTGGAAGATGGTGATCCGATCACCAACCTTAACTCCCAGATCCTTTGCTGTGACCTTGTTGAATGTCCAGATACCTCCCTTTGTGATCCGCACGTATGGCCCCTGGAAAATGCCGCAATCGGTAGTGGTGTCGTATTTCTTGAGATTCATCGTACTGTAGATTTTGAATGGAACTCGTCAACCTTTTTCATAAGTGGCTCCCAGTCCACCGGGCTGCCGATCGGGAGCAGGTTGATAGCAAATAGCTTGTGTTGCTGGCTGGCATAAACCGTGAGGTGGTAGTATGGCCAGGGCTGGTGCTTGTGGTCTGTGTAGTGAAATCCCAGCGAGGGATAGTCATCGATGCTGTTGTATCGGGCAATAAGATTTCGCCATTGGCGAACCCATTCGGCTATCTCTTCCTCCAGGACGGTACTCCCATCCTGATAGTCCGCTGCCGTCTGAGCCATCAGCTCGATGGCGTTCTCCGGGATGGACTGCTGTACCACCTTCAGGAGGTAGCGCTGAGGAGCGTCGATCTCGGCGATGTTCCACCCGTTTCCCTCCAGGTTATTGGGCAAAAACTGAAAGCCTCCAGTGGCAAGCTGGATGACGTGGCGATGGGTTTCGGGAGTGTTTCCTACATACTGGCCCTTGAGGGTTTCCAGCTCAGTGGTGAACTGATACCAGTGGTGCGGGGTGAGGCTTGACTTTAAATGACTCATAGAACAGACTGGTTAAAAGTGTAAGACCTGGAAATCATGCGTTTTGGGGTTAAGAAATCGTAAAGAATAAGGCCGGAGTTTTGAACTATTCAGGCTTTTGGATTGCTTGGCTGCCGTCATCGAGATAGTCATCACGATAGAACTTTATTCCCACCGTGTTGCCTTTCTCAAATTTGCTCAATGGGTAGGCATTGACCATCTCATCATAGATGCTGCTATGGATGCCCAACAGCTGGCAGATAACACCTTTTGTCAGGCAGATGCTCAGGCGAAACACCTGGCCCTGGAAGCAAAGGGTCACGATCTCCGATAGCCTGACGGCTGCGTCTTGTGTGACAGGGCTTATTGACTTGTTCATGGTCTATGGTTAAACATTAATGGATAAAGCGATCTGCGCCAGGTCGGCCCTTAGTTCGGTACTGGGATCCAGTAACTGGCGCGGCGTTACCTGAAAAATGTCACACAGCTCCACGACAAAGCTGATGTGAGGGGTAGATCCTCGGCACATATTTCCCCAGGCGACATGACTGAGGCCCGTAACCTCTATGCAATGCCTGTAAAGGGCATCATAGACCGGTCGGGGGAGCTGATCGAGGCGCTTTCGAAGTTGGTGAGGTTTCTTTTTCATAAGGCATAGTTATCTCAGTCGCCGTAGCGACATGGACGATAGGTTGAAACGTGTTGGACAATTCGCCGAAAGTAAGCTATCTTTCGTGCGTGTAACTTTGATTACATCGCAAGTATATACGCAAAACGTGGAAATGTCAAGGAGAATTTCGCAAAATGCGGAAAAAACCATCACAAGATTGAAAGCCCATTATGGGGTTTCTACTGACACAGCTCTAGCCAAAGCCCTAGGGGTATCGGTCAGCACCGTGAATGGTTGGTATGACCGTGGGGTAAGCTGTAAAACAGTGATTGAAAAATGTGAAAATGTCAGCCTTGACTGGTTGTTCCGCGATCAGGTTCTGGGGCATCCTGGCTCTCAAGTGAATCAGGTTGCCAACGGGAATGGAAACCACCAAGTGGTTCAGATTGAAAGAGAGGAGCTAGAAGGGCTAAGAGCCGAGAGGGATCGCTTACAGGAGCAGGTGGTTAGCTTGCAAGCCAAGGTGATTACACTTATGGAGCAGTTACACAGTAAATAGCCAAGATCAAAAAAGCAAAAACGGATATGGATCTTATTTACTGGATTGGTGGAATTGCGGCTGCTGCCTACCTCTATCAATATTACCAAAAGACACAGAAGGAGGGCGATGGGAAAAGTGGGCTAAAAGTTCCTGACGGGCGGGTGTCCGCTGATAAGATTTCGGAAATATTAGAAGACTTTAACCCGAGGGGAACTAATGAGGCTGATGTTCAAAAGCAGCTTAACGGCTTTCTTAGGAAACGAGTAGAGCACGTCAGGCGAGAATACACCGTTGAGCAAGGTACTCGTATAGATTTCGACCTAGGGAATGGCGAAGTGGGGCTGGAGGTGAAAATGGGAAAGCAGTTGAGGCGAGCCAATGGCCGGCAAAGAATGCTCGGACAAGTCCACACCTATCTCAAGAATAAGTATGAAGAAAAAGAGGTGATTATTCTTGTGGTAAATTCTCCTGAATTGAATGATGACAATGCCTGGAAGGCTGACATCCAAGAAGATTTAGAGGGGGCCGGAGCAACGGTTGTTTTTTTAGAGTCAAAGAGATAAGGTTATTTCCCCCTTACGATCTGAATGCTCCTCACGATCATTTCGGTTATTAAGGCATTGGATCTTGCCCTTAGCCGGGTAGCCTCCAGCTCCTCCCTCAGAAGGTGGATTTTATACTTCAGGATTTTCAGCCTGGCCCAGGCGATCAGATAACCCAGCACAGCACCAATCAGGGCAGACAATATCAGATAGACTTGCATCATGGAACAACTAATTATAGATGAAGATAGCGAAAACGAATGATCTCCAGCTGGCGCACTGGCGCATATATGCGCCAAAAGCTGGTTCTGCGACTGTGTAACACATTGATTTTTAGTGAACAAAGGGAGGCCACGGGTGTCCAGTACGTCCCACCCTCCCTAAGCTCACTTTCGAGTGGGCTTTATTTTTCTTAAACCCCCAGCTGATGAAATCCTACCTTAGTTTAGGGGAGGCCATACAGGCCTTTTTGGATAAGCATGGCCTGAAGCAGGAAACCAAGATTCAGCAGGCGATTGGTGAGTGGCCTCGTCTGATGGGGGAGCCTATTGCTCAGAATACTGAGAAAATATGGTTTGAAGGAGGCACCCTTTACGTAAAAGTAAAGTCTCCTCTTTGGAAGAACGAGCTGCAACTGGCACGACAAAAAATCAAGGATACCCTCAATCGCGACATGGGTGAAAACCTGATCGAAGAGGTGAAAATCCTGTAAGGGGATCCTGAGAGACTAGTGGGACAAGTTCGGAGTCTAGAGTGCTGCTGGTAAGTAGTTTGTGCTGTTTTGTGGTGACTGCCTACTTCATTCTGAAAGCACCGGGGATCGAGACAACAAAAGGCGCGCCTCTAAAGCCCGTATTTATTCATTTTCCGGTATAGAGTCGTACGGCCAAGCCCCAATTCCTTGGCTGCCTGACTGATGTTGCCATGGTGCTTGTTGATCGCATGCATAATGGCCTTTTTCTCTACTTCCTCCAGGTTGAGTTCGTCTCCTGCTTCAGTTTCCTGAAAAAGGTTTACCTGTTCAGCCCCTTCTGGCACAATCCCATCCGTATCTTCCATGATCACAGCCCGCTCAATGGAATGCTGAAGCTCCCGAATATTTCCTGGCCAGGTGTACTGGTTAAGTCTTCGGATTACGTTGGCGGGAATCGAAAATCCTTCCCGATTATATTTCTCTGTGTAAATTTTTAGAAAGTGTCTGGTTATCAGCTCAATATCTCCTTCTCGGTCGCGAAGGGGAGGCAACTTGAGTTCAACCGTATTGATGCGGTAAAGCAGATCCTGACGAAAGGTCTTTTCATGGACCATTTCATGCAGGGGCATATTGGTTGCACAAATCAGGCGAACATCGACTGTTTTACTCTGATTGGAACCCACTCGGGTAATGGTTCTGCTCTGAAGGGCGGTCAGGAGCTTCGCCTGTAAGGGGAGACTGAGATTTCCAATCTCGTCAAGGAAAAGGGTCCCTCCATGTGCTGCTTCAAAGCGTCCGATGCGATCTTCGCGGGCATCGGTAAAAGCACCTTTTACATGGCCAAAAAGCTCAGACTCAAAGAGCGTATCTGAAATAGCCCCCATGTCCACATGGACAAATGCCTGATCGGCCCGATTGGATTGTTGGTGCAACTCTCTGGCTACCAGCTCTTTTCCGGTTCCATTTTCTCCTAATACCAGTACGTTGGCATCGGTTGAGGCAACCTTGGATATGTTGTGAAATACCTTGACCATGGAAGGAGACTCTCCCAGCATCAGGGGTTGATCGCCAGCAGCACTGGAAACGGCATCTGATTTCCCGTTAGATTTTCCTGCATTTAGGGTCGGAGCCGGAGATTGAATCGCGGATAAAACTGAAGCTAGTAATGCTTCATTATCCCAGGGCTTCACCACAAAATCAGTAGCTCCATCTTTCATGGCTTTTACCGCCAGGCTTACATCTCCATATGCTGTCATCAGCACTACATGTGTCTGAGGTGCTGCTTTCTTGATCTTTTTGAGCCAGCGTAGTCCCTCTTTCCCGCTCGTAAACCCTGCGGTAAAGTTCATGTCGAGCAAAACCAGGTCAAAAGTATCCTGATCCAGCAGTTGGGAAATCTGGTGAGGGCTGCTCTCGGTCTGAATGGAAGAGAATTTTGACTTGAGTACAATGCGGGCGGTAGTCAAAATGTCCACGTCATCATCAACCACCAATATGTTCGCTTGTACTTTTTTGGCCATGGGGATTACCCTTTGTTTAATCAAATATACAGCCCATGAGGTCGATTTGAAAATAGGAACCGACTCAGTTTCAGCCTAATCATCCAGATCCTCCAAACGAATTTCTGACAATCTCAGGTTTGCATGAGAAACAAGATCCCTGGCGATTTCCAGATCTCTTTTCTTGAATTTCAGCTTTAGTTGCCCATCATCTACACCAGGGATTCCATCAAGTGCCCCAAGTGTAGTAGGCCGTAGGGTTATCGATCGGGTGAACCAGTTACTCTTCAGCTCAAATTTGTAAATATCCCGAAGCGATACATGCCGGGTTCCCGTGTTGCCTTTGAATATTCCCACCAGGTTGTCCTGGGTTTGAAATTCGATGCGTACCTGATCGCCATCCAGCGAAAGGAGGCCATTTACCTTGGCCAGACCACTGTACAAATCGTCTATGAAAAATGGCAAACTCAACCGATGAGGAAGCATGGTGTTGATCGTTATGACCCTAAGTTAGAAAGATTCAGGTGGGAGAAAAAGAATGTCTCCCCCAAAACAAAAAGACGGAGTGTAGCCAGGAAAGATGAAATCATTGAACCTGGAACAGGGAATCCTTTCGCTTTTGCTCCTGATACCACTCCTTGAACTCAGACATGGCTACCGGGAACCAAAGGTCCTCACAGTCTAGTTCGGCCTGTTCCTCCTCTGTTAGCTGTACAAAATGGCTTTTTCCCATCTCCCGAAACTCCTCATCCGCCAATACCCGTTTCATGAACTGCCCCCAAATCGGCAGAGCTGTAGCCGCCCCCTGTCCCCGGGCCATAGACCGGAAGTGAATGGAAGGATCATTTGCCCCCACCCATACTCCGGCTAAAAGATCTGGTGTAGCCCCAATGAACCATCCATCAGTCTGGGATTGAGTCGTACCGGTTTTCCCTGCGATTTCATTGCGTAATCCATATCGCGAACGGACCCCTCGCCCGGTTCCGTGGTCCACCACATTCCGCATCATGTACGTCATGGTTTTCGCGGTGGTAGGTTCAATGACCGGATCGAGCCGCTGCTCTGAAGCAGCATCCCAGATCAAACTACCGTTGGAGTCCTCAATTCTTAAAATTGGCACAGGAGAAACCGAAAAACCTCCATTAAAGAAGGAAGCATAGGCACCCAGCATTTCAAAAAGGGAGGCCTCCGCAGTTCCAAGTGCAATGGAAGGGACTGAAGGTATGTCTCCCTTAAGTCCTAACCGGCCAGCTAAATCAACGACTTTTCCCGCCCCAACTTCCATAATCAGATTGACTGCCACTACATTTACAGAATTGGTCAGAGCTCCCCGCATGGAATATTCGCCTCCATAGCTATTATCAGAGTTTTCGGGGGTCCAGTCGTTGTAGTCACTGAACACAACTTTCTCGTTGGGGGTATATTCACAGGGAGGCATCCCTGACTCAAGTGCCGTCGCATAAACCAGGGGTTTGAATACCGATCCAGTCTGTCGTCGGCTCGTTACGTGATCATATTGATAAAAACGATGGTCCAGTCCTCCTACCCACGCCTTGATGTGCCCACTGCCGGGATCGATTGCCAACACTCCCGCCTGAAGCAGGGTTTCGGAATACAAAATGGAGTCGATGAGGCTGATTTCCATTTCCTCCGGACCGTCCCAACCAAACATCATCCTCTTGGCTGGCAGGCGGAGCAAAGAATCTATTTCCTCATCTTCATACCCTTTTTGCTTGAACCGACGATAGGAGGGAGTATGACTCAGGCGACGATTCAGCGTCTGGCCAAAAACCCGTTCATAGTTTCTGCTCCCCCAGTCTCTGCTAAAGTTTTTCTGGATTCGCTCCATCTCCTGCCGAAGAGCATGCTGGGCATAGCCTTGCAACTTGCTGTGCATGGGAGTGATGATCCGAAGCCCATCGGTATAAAGGTT
The DNA here is from genome assembly GCA_964343195.1 of uncultured Bacteroidia bacterium. GTDB lineage: Bacteria > Bacteroidota > Bacteroidia > J057 > J057 > CAYVAP01. Next base: position 87,252 of record CAYFIR010000001.1, read on the forward strand.
CCAGCCTTTTCCGTCCCTCCGGGGGTGCTCCTTGAACCAGGTTTTCAGGTATTGCCGTAGATAGGCCATAAAGTAAGGGGCCAGTCCATCGTGGTGGGTTGCATAGTGAAAATTCAGATCCAAGGGCTTATCCAGCAGTGAATCAATTTCTGAAGCGTGCAGGTAGCCGTTTTTGTGCATTTGGTGAAAAACGACGTTTCGTCGATTTCTGGCACGATCGGGATAGGTTCGGGGATTATAGGAACTTGTTCCCTTGAGCATGCCCACCAGGACAGCGGCCTGCTCTACCTGAAGGTTTGCAGCAGACACATGAAAATATCGCTGTGAGGCGACTTCTATTCCGAAGGAATTTTCTCCAAAAGAAACCGAATTAAGGTATCCCATCAGAATTTCTTCCTTGCCAAAAACGGCTTCGAGTCGCTCAGCCAGAATCATCTCCCGCAACTTATTGACAGGAAGGGTGAACCATCCGAGTTCCCAACGTGGATACAGGTTTTTTGCCAGCTGCATCGTAAGGGTACTCCCTCCTCCAGCACTTTTCTCCTGCAGCAGTAGTGTTTTGAAAAATACCCGACCCAAACTTCGAAAATCAATCCCGCTGTGCTCATAAAACCGGACATCCTCTGTTGCAATTAAGGCATTCACCAGGCAGTCAGCGACTTCATCACGGCTTACCGGTACGCGGTCCTGCACATAATATTTGCCAATCAGTTTTCCATCTATTGTATATACCTCTGTCGAAGCGTTGATTTTCATGGGCCGCATATCAGAGGCGGCTGGTATTTCACCAAAAATCTCCCATAGGATTAGTTGATGGATCAGCAACATTATGAACATCCCAAACAAACCAAGTCCAATGGGAATAGCCACCCATGCGGTTGATTGTTGAATCACACGTCGAAGCCCATTATACATGGACCTTGCGATCTGTCTGAGCCAGGATAAGGTTACGCGCTGGGGTATCAAGAGATAAGAAGTTTAAGGCTAAGTAACGCTCAAAAAATTTGTTGGCCTTCTTCGCGTCCTATCTACCGATAAATCGGCATCCATGATCCGCTTCAGAAAACCCTCACCTGGTTCCGACAAACCGGAATCTGCGACGCGCCAGGATCGGATTTTCTTCCTAGATTCCCGATAAATCGAGGACCTGCGACTGAAACGAGACCGCTAACCGAACTAGGGAAGTTACTCTTCTCGCGTTACTAAAGCTAAATTTAGCCAATTCCTGGAATATCAGGCATCCCAAAGTTCAAACATTACAACAGATCTCGGCTCCAGCCTGAATGGTTCTGCCGGATTGATATTGGGGGGAAGGTGCTCACCTGGACCTCCCCAAACCGGATCTGCAGAATTAAGTACAATGGCACCAGAGCGATTTTCGGTCCAGGTAATGGTCTGAGGTTCTCGCCCGACATTCATCCAGCAAACCAGTTGATGGTCAGCGTCACCCCGTAGGAGTGATAATACCTGCCTGGCTTCGTCAGCCCAGGCCCGGGTCTGGAAACGGTCATGCTGGCTGAGAATGGGATGCTCTTTTTTCCACAGTATCCACTGCTTGTAGTAGTTTCGGAGGATGTCGCGTTCCCTCCCTGACCAGTCCCAGCTAAGTTTGCTTTGGTTAAAGGTCTTTTCTGACTGAGGGTCAGGCGTTTCGCCATCCCCCATGAATGCTGAAAATTCCGCCTGGCGCCCGTTTCTCACGGCTTCCACCAGGTCCGGGTCACCATGGCTTACGAAATAGAGGAAAGGATTTTCTTCCCCGTATTCTTCGCCCATGAAAATCAATGGGATATATGGCCCGACAAACAGCATAGCCGCCGCAAGCTTTTGGGTCTCAAAATCTACCAGTTTGGCCCAGCGATCCCCCATCATTCGGTTACCGACCTGATCGTGGTTTTGAATAAAGTTGACAAACCGGTCTCCTTCCAGGTCTTTGACTTTTGAGCCAAAGGTCCGTTGTCGATGTGGGGAGTAGATTCCATCGTAAACGAAGGCATCGTTATAAGCTTTGGCCAATAGAGAAAGGGTTCCAAAATCAGAATAATACCCTGACCTTTCATCGGTTAGCAGCGCATGGACGCTATGATGGAATTCATCGGCCCACTGTGCATCCAGGCCATATCCTCCTACTGCTTTTTCAACCAGGTACCGACGATCATTTAGGTCACACTCGCCTATGACAGTATAGTTCTGACGGGTTTTATCACTCAGGCTTTTGACAAAGTCACTTAATTCGGAAAGGAAATGACGTGCTCCTCGATCGATAATCGCATGAACCGCATCCAGCCTGAATCCATCCAGGTGAAAATCTTCCAGCCACATACGAGCGTTTTCCAGATAGTAGTGCCGTACGGCATCACATTGCGGACCTTCGAAGTTGAGTGCCCTTCCCCATGGGGTCAGGTAGGACTCTGAAAAATAGGGACCATATTCTGCCAGATAATTCCCTTCCGGCCCCAGGTGATTATAGACCACATCAAGAATAACCGCCATTCCTCTTTGGTGGCAAGCATCTACCAAAGCCATTAACCCAACTGGGCCGCCATAAGATTTTTGTGCCGCAAAGGGATATACTCCATCATAGCCCCAGTTTCGATTTCCAGGGAATTGAGAAATGGGCATTAGTTCAAGCACGTTGATACCCAGATCCTGCAAGTCATCCAAACGATCGATCACCGCCGCAAATGTTCCCTCCTCAGTGAACGTTCCTACGTGGAGCTCATATATAACCCACTGATTACGAGGCAGTCCTCCCCAATCCTGGTCCTGCCATTCGTACCGTGACAGATCTACTACAGCAGAACTCTCATGTACTCCGTCAGGTTGATAGCGGGAGGCTGGGTCCGGTAATTTTCGCCCCCCATCCTGGCTGTACCGGTATCGGGTTCCAGGGGTTATGTCCGGCAGGCTGATAGTCCAGTAACCGAAAGGGAGAGATTTGAGGTCAATTTCCTGTTCGCCACCTTCCAGGTGAAGGGTCACCTGCTGCGCTGATGGAGCCCAAACTGTAAAGTGACAATGCTTTTTTGAGTCGTAGTAGGTGCCTATTCTTGGGTGCATGGAGGGAGTTGTTTCTGTGATGCTGGCTGGAACTGTTTCCTGGGTTTCAATATCTCAGACAGTCTTATAAAAAGTAGTGTATCCTGACCAGAGTTCAAAGTTCCTGAGTTGCTCTCCTTCCTGATTAGTCACTTAGCCGTGCAGACTCAAATGCCTGAACCCGCTCCGCAAAGTCAGTGGGCATGGCTGCTTTTCGCAGTGAGCGAAAGTCGTAGTTTACCATTTCTGCTCTGGCTTTGGCACAGGTCTGAATACGATTTTCGCTCACAAGGATGGTTTCCATCGCAAAGCGTTCTTCCTGCAAGTCGATGACTTTGGTGCCTATCCAGATATTATCCGGGAAGAAGACGGGAGCGAAATACCTGATCTGGAGCTTTGCCAGAATAGGTCCGGAATCTGGGGTTCCCTTCCCAAAAGTTTCAGGGTCAAACTCCTGGTAGTAGGCGATTCGGCCGGTTTCGGCCCATCGCGCATGAACTGTGTTGTTCACATGATGGGCAATATCGAGTTCTCCCCACTGGACTGGCTGCATGGTTACTACCGGGTAGGGAGCGAGATATTTAGTGAGGGCGGAAGGAATGGCAGGCATAGGTGTGTCGGGTTTAGCTGATTTTCATTTCCAGTTCCAAAATGGCGTTGCGCAAGGACGGTGGCAATTGGGCCTTTTCTCTATTCTGGTAATCGTAGGTCACAATGATAGCTTCGTTGATCGCAGCCGTTCGTTCATACTTTTCAGATGCGATGAGGGTTTCCATGAAGAACCGATCTTCTGCCACTCTCGTACACCTTGTTCCAATCAATACCACATCTGGATATGTCAGGGGGAAAACATACTTGCATTCAGTTGATGAGAGGATAGGCCCTACCTTATGTGGATTATCTTCGATATTGATCCAGTCAATCTGCCCAAAATAATCCATGCGCCCGGCTTCGACCCACTGTAGGTATCGGACGTTGTTGACATGTTGGAGGGCATCCATCTCGGCCCACTGCACAGGTACCCGGGTGACCACTGGATAGGGTTCAAGTACTTCCTGAAGTTTGACGGATTCTGATAGTATCGCCATGGTTTTCACTTTTCAACAAATGTAAACATCAAAAATCTCTTACAACAGACAGTAAAAGCTGATAATCAGGCACCTGCAAAAACTAGCTACTTGGTTTCCACTAGTTTTACCATGGTTTTCCACAAACTTTTCCACACAAAATGTCTTTCGTTAACTGAATGTTAGGAATTCATGAAAATATTTCAGTCAGAAAACTAATTATGGTGAGTCTAAAAAATATGGCAAAGAGACATGTCCTGATTATCAGGATCATTGCCTGGTTATCCTCATCTTACCCACAGCTTATCCACATAGTTATACACAGCTTGGATGATTGTTTTGGCAAAAAATACTCCGATTCACGTAATGGGTTAGGGTAAATCCGATTCTCTTACATATAAAGTCGATTTCAAACGTTTCCACCACCACTTCTTATCCCCACTTTTGCCTATGATGCATTGGTACCCTATTTCTTATTATTCCAAAACCGATCACTATGAAAAAGCTCATAGCTTGTTTGCTGGGAGTATGGGTACTGGGATCTGCTCAGGCACAGTTGACCATTCGACAGGATGACCATTTCTGGCGTAAACGTGTAGTTAACCGACTAGACCTTCAGGAAAAAATTAACCGTCCGTTAGTAGAACATGCTTCTGTTTACTACCGGGATGGAGACCGCAGCTTTGACCACACCGATGGACTTGTAGCTGCCTTGATTGATGGCCTACAACAGGGTCATTATTCCGCTTATGATCCCGACGACTGGGATAAAACGCTTGGTTATGAGGAAGTTGCGAATCGGGCCAGGGAGTGGAACCGGGATGCTACCTATGCTTTCCCAGGTGAAGATATGGCTGGGTTTGAATCATTTGAACCTGCAACCTCAGAAGATACAGACCTATTTGAAGCCAGCGATGAAACCGATGATTTTGGTTCAGTATACTTTGATGATGACCGTGTCATCGATCCATACTGGGAAACCGGTATGAACCCTGATGAGGAAGAAGGGGAAAAAACAGAAGCGACCAACTTCGACCTGATGCCATATGAGGAGGTTATCCACATTGTCGAAGACTGGGTATTTGATAAGAACCGATCCATGATGGTTCAGCAAATAGACTTCTTTGAAGTTATTTGGGTGGATCCTAATGGGGTTCTCCCCGAAAAAATTCTGGCGCGTTTCCTATGGGAGGATGTTGAACCAGTCCTTGATGAAACCATGTGGCATGCCAGATTCAATGACGCAACCAGTCACTCTATTTCTGATGCAATCACGTTAAGGCTTTTCCATTCTTATCCCATCAGCATTGGGGGGCACCCCATCAGATCCCTGGAAGAAGCCGATCGCAGGTATCAGGAAATGATTGAATTTGAAGCATACCTCTGGAGCAACTGATTTCATAAAATCCTGAATAAATCTTTCTTAAGATTGAGCTTAGACGAAGCAGCGGGCCCTTTGGGGTCCGCTTTCTTTTTTTCCGCAATTGTAATTCTTTGTTTTCCGCTATCTTATGTAACAGGTTATATCCCTCCTTTCTTTCTCAACCATAGTTGTTTCCACGTGGAACAAGTTAACTCCTGTTATCCCCATGACTTTTCGGATCGAATACTTCTTCATGCTGATTTGGATCTTTTCGATTCAGATCACCCAGGCCCAAACGGACAGTCAATGCTACTTTCCAAAGGGAGAGAAGATCGTGGGAATTGAGGACTTTTTTCTGGACATCGACCCGGTTATTGTACAGGGTCAAAAACTCAGCGCTGGATACCGACTGGGCATCAGAGCCGGGTATTTTCTGGTAAATGGTTGGAATGTGACAGCGGGGATTTCCCAAAGCGCCATTCGTCCGGATCCCAGTCTGCCTCCTCAACTAACCAGAAGGTGGAATATCCTCTATCTTCAAACTCGCTATTACCTGGTTCAGGATCAGCGGTGGACTCCGTTTGCAGAAGCTGGCCTGAGTATTGCGGGAAACGATCAACGTATTCCCTACTTTGGGCCGGGAGCAGGACTTAGTACTTCTGCCAAGATAGGCCTGGCACTCAAAATCAACCAGACCTGGAGTGCGGACCTTGCCATCGCCGGCGTTTATCCCATTGGAGAAGCTACTGTAGAACCATACGGCCGCCCCCCTGAACAATTGATTGCCTGGGTTCCCAAATGGGGCCTCAATATTCATTGGTAGAGGAAATGGTTTGCTACCAGTTGGACAGGGTATTTCCCAATACCCACATCTTTTATGCCGGACAGAATTGCCTCAAATCAGACCACATTCAGCACCTGTTCTTTTATTTTTTCCAGTTCATCTTTCATTCCGACGACATTTCGCTGAATGTTTGCATCATTGGCTTTTGAGCCAATGGTATTGATCTCTCGCCCCATTTCCTGTGACAGGAACTGCAGCTGCTTTCCATTACTTTCTTCAGTGGAGCGCAATTCATCAAAGTAGCTGAGATGTTGCTCAAGCCTTACGATTTCCTCATTGATGTCATACTTCTCCATATAAAACAGGAGTTCCTGTTCAAACCGGTTGGGATCGGCTTCCACCTTATGCTTGATTTCTTCAAAGGCCTGGTCGATGCGGTTCCGAATGTAATCGAGTCTTCCGGGAGCCAGTTTCTTGACTTCCTCCAGGTATGCTCGAATTGAGGAAATTCTCTCTCCGAGATCCCGGTCCAGGGCCTTCCCTTCATCTGTCCGACTTTCAATCATTCTCTTACAGGCAGTCTTAAGAGCCTGTTCAAATAATTGCCATTCTTCAGGATCTTCATCTTCCTGATCAGTAGGGATTACCTCAGGCAAATTAAGCAACAGCGGCAAATCTATGTGGGCCTCGACTTCCAGGTACTCCGCAAGATTTTCCAGCTCTTCCATATATTTTTTAACCAGGGCCTGGTTAATATTCAGAGTACGGCCATCGGCTTTGAGTACTTCTACGTTGAACATGAGCGAGATCTTTCCCCGCTTCAGTTGTGAAGACACCTCCCCTCTGATTTTGTGCTCATATTTCATGTAGACCCTTGGCAGCTTGGTGATCAGTTCCAGATATTTGCTGTTAAGGGATTTGAGCTCAATGGTAAGCCGATATCGCTCAGAACTCACGGTGGCGGCACCGTAACCAGTCATCGATTGTATCATCTATTATCTTTTTTCATAAAGCATGAAAATTTACAAATTCTCATTGTAACTTGATCCAGCATGCTGATCAAATTCCTCGGCACCGGTGGCGCTTTTGACCACGAGTATGGCAATTCTTCTGCCTGGATTTCGTGGAAGGGGAAGCGCATATTACTAGACTGCGGTAGCACTGTTTATGGTGCTCTTCGCAGGGCGCATCTTAGTGACCAAATCGATCACATCCTCATCACCCATTTTCACGATGATCACATCGGTAGCCTGAGTACGACCATCCTCAACGGGCACTTTTTCCAAAATCCTCCTCACAAAATCAACATCCTGGTACCTAACAGGGAATATCGCGATCAAATCGTTGCCCTCCTATCAATGATGCTGATAAAACCTGAGGATTATGTTTCATTCACATTCCAGGAAGAAGTTCCAGGGCTGACGTTTATTGATACCAAAAATCTCCATGTCAATGGCATGCAGACCTATGGGTTTATTTTCGAAGACGATGAGGAGATCGTTGCTTACTCTGGGGACCTGGGTGACTGCAACATTATTTTCGATCACATTCCCAAGGGTACAGAAAAACCTGTCCGGGTTTTCCATGAAATCACTTTCGAGAAAACAGAGGGAATTCACACCTATTACAAGGATCTCATGCCCCGACTGGCTGATTACCCTATCTATGGGTATCACATCGATCCACGAGAAAATCCTGCTGATAACTCAATTCCCCTGGTTGCCCATTTCCCTCATTTACTAGCCAAAGGGGTCCGGGGATATCATCCCTAAGAACCTTGAAAACTTTTCAGGCTTTCATGGTGTTGGGGCTTTTCATTCTTGCGAATTCATTCGTAGTATGATCAGCCAGAATATATTCCCATGAAGTTAAAGCTAGGATTCAGTACCTGCCCCAATGATACCTACATGTTTGATGCCATGGTTCATGGCCACATCGACACTGGGGACATTTCCTATGAAGTGGTACTTGCCGATATTTTCCACCTGAACCAGATGGCCCTCAAAGGCGAACTGGATGTGGTCAAGGTTTCCTACTTCACCTACAGCCAATTGACCGAAAAGTATCACCTGCTGGATGCCGGCAGTGCGTTGGGGCATAATTGTGGGCCTTTGCTCATCAGCAAGGAACTGCTCCACGTGGAACAAATTATCCAGAATAATTTGCCAGTCGCCATTCCCGGACATAATACGACTGCCAACCTGCTCCTCAATTTTTTTGCCCCCGGCATCCGCAACCGTAAACCTTATATTTTTCATGAGATCATGCCGGCCATTTTGAATGGTGAAGCGGCAGCGGGGGTCATCATTCATGAAAACCGATTTACCTACCAGGACCAGGGGCTCCTTCTCATTCAGGATTTGGGTGAATATTGGGAACAGGAAACCGGCTTGCCAATTCCTCTCGGAGGAATCGTGGCACATAAAAGATTGGGAGAAAATGTCATAGCCCAGGTTGAGCAACATATGCATGACAGTGTGGCATATGCTTTTTCCCACCCAGAGGTGTCGATGCCCTTTGTCAAAGAGCATGCTCAGGAAATGGACGAAAGGGTCATGAAAGCCCACATCCAATTATATGTAAATGACTATTCTTTGAGTCTCGGCGAGAAAGGTAGAGACGCAGTAAAACAGGTGTTGGCAACCAGCGCCAGGATGAACAAATAGATATGCCACTGGTCAACTGGATAGAATCTGAATTAAGCGCCTGGAACCTTCCCGAAAACTGGGCCAATGGCCTGGCCACTTTGATCGGTGCATTGGCACTCATTGTAGTTTGGGTAATTGCCTACCTGATTGCCAAGCGTCTTATCCTTGCTGCTATCAGGAAGTTGGTCACTCGAAGTCGCACTCAGTGGGATGACATTCTGCTGGAGAAAAAATTCTTTGACCGACTTGCACATATATTCCCGGCTCTGGTATTACAAGCGGTATCCCCCTACCTGTTTCCAGCTCAGGACCATTTAGTGGAACTCGTCACCAAAGGAGTAAATATTTACCTGGTGGTCATGCTGGTCATGGCACTTTTTGCTCTACTCCAGACTTTGGAGTATTTCTTTTCTCAATCCGAGGGACTCAAGGATCAACCTATTGGAAGTTACTTTCAACTGGTAAGGATCATTCTTTCTCTGATGGGAGGAATACTGGTACTGTCTTTTGCGCTGGATAAATCGCCTCTGTTTTTTCTTTCGACATTTGGGGCTATGACCGCTATCATTCTGCTGATTTTCCGTGATACCATTTTGGGGTTCGTGGCCAGCATACAGATTGCAGCAAATGACATGGTCCACATTGGGGACTGGATAGAAATGCCAAAGTATGGGACAGATGGCGATGTGATCCAGATTACCCTGGCAACCATCAAGGTTCGAAATTTTGATAAGACCATCTCACATATTCCGACCTATGCCTTTATCTCAGAATCATTTCGGAACTGGCAGGGGATGAGGCAATCTGGGGGACGACGTATAAAACGATCGATTTATATCAAACAAAGCTCAATAAGGTTTTGCCTGGAAGAAGATCTAAAAAAATTAACTCAAGTAGAGCTGTTGAAAGATCGCCTCCAGTTAGTGGTTCAGGAAATTAACCAGCACAACCAGGAAAAGAAGATAGACAAATCCATTCTCATGAATGGGCGCCAACTTACCAACCTTGGACTATTCCGAGAGTATACGGAAGCATATCTCAGGCAACTCCCATTCATAAATCTGGCTCCTGGCATGACTCTGATGGTTCGGCAACTGGACCCGACGCCACATGGTATTCCCCTCCAGGTATATTGCTTCACCAACGATACCAGGTGGGTACCCTATGAAAAAATGCAAGCAGATATTTTTGATCACCTGCTTGCATCTATTTCCTATTTTGATCTCAAGGTATTTGAGTATCCTGGTGATATCCAGTTCATCTCACCTATGCCTGACAATACTCCGCAGGATAACTAAGCTGAGACTTTGGCCACATACAGGACGGAGCTGCACCCATCCGGTTTGTCCCAGGTTTTGTAAAACGAGCGCCAGCCCTGCCATCCACCCAGCACAAGTTCTGGGCTATTGCCCCGATAACGTTCACTCAGCATACTCACATAAAAAGAGTCCAGATTCATATTGCGTTTGGACTCCAAAGTGAAGCCATTTTTTTCAAGCAATATTTCCATTGACCTGGGGCTAAAGTGATATAGATGTCGGGGAACATCATATGCCGCCCAGTCTGCTCCATAATGCTGGGCATCCGGTGATTTATAGTTTGGAACCGCTATGATCAGGTATCCTGGCCGCCGCAACACATTTTTTATTTGAGCCAGATACTCGTGTAGTCTGTGCACATGCTCCAATACATGCCACATGGTCACCACATCAAAATCTCCTTCTGGTAAATCAAATAGCTTTTCACTAGGGTAAGCCTCAAGCTTCTGATTTTCCAGAGCCTGCCGACGGGCCACATCACTCGGTTCAAGCCCTACTACTCTCCAGCCAGATCGACTCATCAAACCGGCAAACTCTCCAGTACCGCATCCGATGTCCAACAAAGCACCAGCTTTGGTATTGGATATTGATTCAACCTTCCGTTTTTTCTGATTAAGCGTATAATGTCGAACCTGCTGATAAATTCGGTTAACTATTCCCGTACTGGTATTCGAGTGGGATATATATTCCTGGGATTCGTAATATTTTCCAATTTCATCTTCAGTCGGAACATCCTGGGTAAATCGCCCAGAACAATTCTTACATTCCCATACTGGAAAGCTTTCCTTCGAAACACTGAAGTCTTTCACGTTAAAAACTTCCTGAATCAACTCACTCTCACAAATCGGACAGGAAGTATAGTGAACTACAGAAGCGGTGGTTTCTGGCATGAATTGAGCGTTTTAGGGATAAATTTTCACGAATATTGAACGTGGTGTGGAGTAAAGTTCAACGACTCAAATTGGGCCACACCATGCTGATAATCAAATATTTACAGCACAAAAAACAAGGAATATCACATCAGAAACGGGCCTGAGAATCGAACAAAAAATGTGCTCCCGTATACTGGTACACTACAGCTTATTCTCAGCTCGTTTTTCACCTACCCATAAAAACCATGAGCACGGAAATATCAGCCGGAGAAACTCCACTAATCCGTGATGCCTGTCCCAAGCTAGTCGGCTTCATGCGAGACAATTTTTCACGGCTCTCCGCAGATAGTGAAGTTAACTTGTCAAATTCAAAATCGGCCGGAATAGCAACTTCATCCAGCCTCATCATTTTTTCAGCAAGTTCTCTTTCTTTGACTATATATCCCGCATACTTGGCCTGAATCTCTGCCTGCTCTAATACCTCATTCTCCAAGCCAGCCAATTCAGAGTTCAGGTCCGGGCTGGATGCGATCAGTGAGGGAAGGTTGACCTGTGGGCGAGCCAAAACTTTTTCGGATTTCACCTTCTGCTTTAGTGGCGAGGTCCCGACAGCCTCCAACATGGGGTTCACATCGGCGGGGGTCAAAGAAAGTTCGGCCAGGGTTTTCATCGCATGGTCAACCTGTTCTCGTTTGGTGACCATACGCTGGTAGCGCTCTTCAGATGCCACTCCGATTTTATAGCCGAGCTCCGTCAGGCGCAGGTCTGCATTATCCTGCCGGAGCAGGGTCCGATACTCAGCTCGGGAGGTAAACATCCGATAAGGTTCCTTCGTCCCCTTGTTCACCAGGTCATCAATCAAAACTCCAATATAGGCCTGATCGCGGCGCAGGATAAAGGGCTCCTCTTCTTTCACTTTCAGCCCGGCGTTGATCCCAGCCATTAGCCCCTGACTTGCGGCCTCTTCATATCCGGTAGTTCCATTAATCTGTCCGGCAAAAAACAGATTTTCAACAAGCTGTGTTTCCAGGGTTAGTTTCAGCTGAGTAGGGGGAAAGAAGTCATACTCTACAGCATATCCAGGTCGAAAGAACTTTACATTTTCCAGTCCGGGTACTGTCCGCAGCGCTGCGAACTGCACCTCTTCGGGAAGGGAAGAAGAGAATCCATTAACATAGACTTCGATGGTATTCCATCCCTCTGGTTCAAGGAAAAGCTGATGTCTGTCCCGATCCGCAAAGCGATTGATCTTATCCTCAATTGAGGGGCAATACCTTGGGCCGAGTGCCTTGATTCTCCCATTGAACATAGGAGACCGATCAAATCCCTCCTTCAGGGTCTCGTGTGTGCTGGAGTTTGTATAGGTGATAAAACAGGATCGCTGACTCTTTAGGATAGGGGTATCCATGAATGAAAACCGGGAAGGATCTTCATCTCCGGGCTGCTCTTCTGTTCTACTCCAATCCACGGACCTTCCATCAATTCTGGGCGGCGTTCCGGTTTTCATTCTTCCGCTTTCAAAGCCAAGGCTTTCCAGTTGAGCTGTCAAGCCTGTCGAAGCTCTTTCCCCACTGCGCCCTCCTCCAAAGTTTTTTTCACCAATGTGAATCAGGCCATTGAGAAAAGTACCATTGGTTAACACCACTGTTTTGGCTGGGATCTCCAGGCCTAGCTGGGTTCTAACCCCAACAACCCTTTTATCCTTAACGACCAGACCGGTGATCATTTCCTGCCAAAAATCAACATTCGGAGTCTGTTCCAGCTTTAGTCGCCAGGTTTCCGCGAACCTCATCCTATCACTTTGCGCCCGGGGGCTCCACATTGCCGGACCTTTTGAGCGATTCAGCATCCTAAACTGAATCATGGTCTTGTCAGTAACAATCCCGGAATACCCGCCTAGCGCATCTATTTCTCGCACCAACTGTCCTTTTGCCACGCCCCCCATTGCAGGGTTACATGACATCTGGGCAATGGTATTCATATTCATTGTGGCCAACATGACTTTTAGCCCCATGTTAGCGGCGGCGGCGGCAGCTTCACATCCGGCGTGTCCTGCGCCGACAACTACAACATCATACTCTGCAAACATGCCTTTCTAATTATGCTGCAAAATTACAAAACAGGGATTAGATCATCGCCTAGTATTCAGGCAGCTTTATCCTGGCAAGTAAAAGTGCCATTTCGCCTCCCCGCTTCACGGGATCTGGGATATGCGAGACCTACTATCTTTTCTAAAAGCAGGCAATCCTGACGAGTCGGGACGGCATTCCATTCTGCCCCACAGACCGGCTTTTTACCCCCCTTCGAAGGGAATTCGATAACAGACAGATTTCTCACTGTGCCTCTACATGAGAAAAATATGGGGGATAATTTCCTCCAATTTCCGCCCTAATAAAGATGTGGCATTCAAGAATCCACTAAAGAGCTATTAATAAGGCCAATGTTCCACGTGGAACATTGGGGCCATAAACCTAAATACGGAATTCGATGTTCCACGTGGAACACTCACCCACGAGGGGATTTCCACTCTCTGAAAGAAAGCGCATTGGCTTCAGCCTTTCGCATCTCCTTACGGTCTTCTTCGGAATGGTCATCAAATCCCAACAAATGTAATACTCCATGCACCATCACTCTGTGCAGTTCATCTTCGAAATCTACATCGTAGTTATTGGCATTGTCCCTGACCCTGTCTACACTGATATAGATGTCGGATTCGATTGGGCTTCCTGAATCATGGAATGGAAAGGTGATGATATCAGTATAGTAGTCATGTTGAAGATATTCCTGATTTATTTTCAAGAGCTCCTCATCCGACATGAAGACATAAGTGATTCGACTGGCCTCCTCACCGTACTTCTTAATCAAGAACAGGAGCCAGTCTCTGACTGACTCCTGTTCTTTGAGGGTAAACTCTATTGAAAAAGACTCGAATTCTATCAAGGCTAAATATTAAATACCATTTCAACTACTGTCCCATCTTCCAGGAAAGAGAGTTCGTCTGATAAATGCCTCATCAGAAATACGCCTCTACCTCCAATGTTTCCGATATTTTCCGGAGAAGTTGGGTCGGCTAACGCATCAGGATCGAACCCTGCTCCATCATCCTTTACCTTAATAACCAGTCTATACTGGTTCTCCATTTCGACCTTTAGCCTTACCTGTTTCGAGGAATCGCCTTGATTCCCGTGGTGAATGGCGTTGTTAACCGCCTCCGTAACGGCGACCATTACATTGCCATACACGTCTTCCCGAAAGTCCAGTTCGCCCCGAATTTCTTCGATAAGGCCTTCTACCTGATGTATAATATCTGGATGAGAAGGTAGCGTTAGTTGCTTGTTGATCAGCTTCGTTGTGTCAGTTCTGCTACTCATTAGCCTGTTCGAGCTTTTTATAGTATTCTTCAATCAAGATCATGAAATCGGTGGAATATTCCAACTTGTTGGATTTAAGCAATTCCTGCCTGATCCGGTCTCTATATTCCTCCAAAGAAAGTTCTTCCGGGGATTTTTGTTCAGCATTTCTACCAGTCTGAGACTCTCTTTTGTCGTCCCAATCCTGTTCCCGAACGGATTGCTGAGCCTGAAGGAGTCGACTCAGAATGCGTTGCTGCCGCTCCATCATCTCGCTGGTAAGCTGCTTATTGATAAGGTCCTGCTCCGATTCCTGCATATCCTGCATCACCTTATCCATGTCCCCCATCGAGCCTCCGTTTTCTCCGTTCATACGTTGTTGAGCTTCCTCAAGTTGCTTGCGGATAGCTTCCTGCTGAGCTGCCATTTGCTGAAGTTGGTCTCCCTGATTTTGCCCTGGCTGCTGCATCATCTGCTGCATTTGCTGGTTCAGTTGTTGCTGCTGCTGGGAAATCTTCTGCATACTTTGGCCCTGTTCTCCAGGTTTCTGGCACATTCCCTGACCGGCCTGAGCATTTTTCATCTGTTCCTGAACCTGCTTCATAATGTCTGAAAGCATATTTGCCAGGTTATTTATGCTCGTCATCGCCTCTTGCTGATGGTAGGTGACACGCTGGATCTGCTTATTGCGAAAGAATTCCTGGGACTGATCCATATTCCTCGTGATCTTGTCGCTCTCCTCCATCACAAAATCCTGAATCATAAACATCCTTTTGGCAAGCGCATCCAGACTGTCTGAAACCAATGTCATGTCATCCTGAAGATTCTTCTGATCCTGACTCCGGTCCTGTAGTGAAGGATCCCCGTAGCGAATATTCTGCACTTCATTGCGAAGGTCTTCCTGGTCAAAGGATAGGGTCAACAGATTCTCCAACAGTTCTCGCAGGCTCTCCAGGTTTTGCTCATCCTGCTGCATCTGCATGCTCATCTGCATGGAGCTCAACTGCTCACCCATTTGCTGCATTTGATCAGCTGCTTTTTGCTGAGATTCTGATGCTCCCTGCTGAGATTCCTGTGATTCCTGGCGGTTTTTCCGCCCTCCTTCCTGGCGCTGTTCGCTGGCTTCCTGGGTCTGCTGTTGAGCGTTTTCCATTTCCTCTTGCGCCTCATCAGACATTTCTTCCAGTTGATCCATCTGCTCTTCGTCGGGAGTATTGGTACCCTCCTTCATTTCTGAAAGATCATCCATGTCCTCCTGCAGATCATCCATCTGATCGTTGAGGCTTTCCTGTTGCTGGGAAACCTGCTGGAGGTCTTCAGCAGACTCCGCATTCTCCGTTCTTTCCTGGAGAACACGCTGTTTGGCTTCCAGATTTTGCAGCTTGTTTCTGACTTCATCTATCTTTTGCTGCACCTCTAGTTGCTTCAAAAGCTCCAAAGTGCGCTCCAGGCTTTCCCTCAACTGCTCATCATTCATCTGCAGTTGATCTAACTGCTCTTTAAAATCTTCCGGGTTAAGCTGGTCCATTCGCTCCTGTAACTCTTTCATGAGTTCCTGAAGTTCCGGATCATTCATTTCTTCCATCAGCTCATTGAGCTGCTCATACCGCTCCATGGTCTGCTCGGAAACCATCTGATTTTCCTGAAGCTGTTCCTTGGTTTCCTCGAACTGTTGCTGGGTTTGCTCAACCTGCTCCATCATATTGCGGTGCTCCTGCAACATGCGCTGAAGCTCCTTTTTATCATCAAAAGACAGCTCCTGCTGTTCAAGAAGCTTCTTTTGCATGCGATCATAGGCATCTCGTAGCTCATCGGAAGTCTGGCGGAGCCTTTCAAGTTGATCTTCAACTGCTTGCTGATCGGCTGCTATTTCATCATATCGTGCATCCAGAGTGGGATATACAACCTTGTATGTCGCACTGGTAGAAGATTTTGGGCCTGACACTCCATCATTGTCCCAGACCTTGATATAATATTCCAGCTCATCCCCTTCCATCAGCCCAAGTCCTGTAAGATCTACATTGTAGTTAAGTGGCTGTAGAAGAGTTCTTTTCTCGAAGCTTAAAGGATAAACCTGAAAATCTTCTGATACTTCACTGATGCCACCGGACTTGATGAAACGATAATGTAACTCCAGTTGACTAAACCCAAAGTCATCTGCGATCTCTAACTGCAGTGGCATATTGGGATCTATGTCAACCAGAAAATCCTGTCCCGGGGAAAAGACATATATGGAGGGGTAGCGATCTGGGCTGGTGCTTACCTGGTATCGGACAGTATCAGCATTGGAGATCTGATCTCCGGATTCCAGCAGTAGGGTATAGCTCAGATCAGACATGATCCTACGACTGTACTTATACTCCTGCCCTTCTTCATCTGATTCGAAATTGAAGGATTCTGATGCATCAGAGACCATCGAAACTTTATCGACATCTCCCTGAGGAATCAATTTCCATGACACATAGGATCCTCGTAACACCTTAAAGTCTCCGACATTTGCGTCCATGACCTCTGGGGAGAGCCCTGTATAGGCAGGATATTGAATGGTCGCCTGAAACTGTTTGATGAATGGTCGGCGCAACACCTTAATTTCATGAACCTGGGTACTGACCTCAGGATTCCCGATATAGAGCGAGATGTCATGCTTAAGGTCCGAGAGTTTGTATTCGAAGTGGGTAGCATCGAGTTTGTCCATGCTGTAGTCGACAAACCCTGCATCCGTCTCTGCATCATTTTTCACAAAGACGAACAGTTCACCTGGAAGCTCGTTTCCATCTACTGAAACATTCAGGTCAAGTGCTTCTCCGGCCACTAACTGATCAGGTATCTCACTGAGGTTTATCTGGAAAGGTGGTGGCGGCAAAAACTCCTGATTGTAGTTTTTTAATCGGTTGGCTCCAGCTCCAAGTATCTGAGGATCAGACAGATAGGTAATACAATATAAGCCTATCGGAATTAGTAGGTACCACAAATACTTCCAGTTTACACGCAGATTGATGGCGCTGCTAATGCGACTGGGAAGAATATCCTGAGCCTTGCTTTCTACAGCGGCATAGGCCAAAGCCCCCTGTTCCTGGGCCTCCTCCCTTAACTGGAGCAGGTTAAGAAGTTTATCATTTATACCAGGAAAAAATCGCTGGACCATTCCCGCGATGTCATATTCGTTGATCCCTCTGGTGACTCGACTCCATTGAAGAGCTGGATATACAATCATATAGCCCAATACCCCAAGAAAGGTTAACCCCAATATCCCAACCATGCCGGTCCGAACAATTGCGGAGAAACCAAAAAGCCCTTCACTTAGCAGAGCTATGAAGAGCATGGAGCTAATGAGCAAGGCAAGAATCAAAGATCCCCGCACTATTTTATCCAGATAATACTTCTTTCTAAAGTCCTTTAGCTGTTGATCTAATGCCTGTTGACTTTGGCTCATACCACGAAAATTGAGTACTTTTTGCGATGGAATATATCTCCGGTAAAAATGGCGCGTAAAGACATTCTCTGTCAGTAAGGCTAACAGAGAAATGGAGTTTATGAAGTAGAGTAATGCGTAATCCTTAATTAATAAGATCGAAACAACGCATCAATTATCCAAGCATCTATACGTAGATCTCCATCAAAGCGATGTAATCCCGCAAGAATATCCTATAGTTCCAGAGAAAGTTTGATGGGACAATGATCGGAATGCTTAGCCTCGGTCAGGATTTCATAGCCCGTCAGTGTCCTCTTCAATGGATCACTTACCAGGTGGTAATCAATCCTCCAACCCTTATTTCTCTCGCGGGCCCTGGCCCGGTAGCTCCACCAGGTATATTGATCTCCTTCCTGAGAAAACTCCCTTAATCCATCAACGAAGCCAAGCCCCATAAAGTTCGTGAGCCATTCCCTCTCATGGGGTAAAAATCCGGAGCTTTTCTTATTACTCACCGGATCATGAATATCAATCTTAGTGTGGCAAATGTTGAGATCACCTGTAATGATCAGATTAGGGATAGTCTTGAGGAGGTCTTCTATATACGGCAGAAAATCCTTTAAAAAATCTTCCTTGATCGCTTGTCGGTGATCCCCACTGGATCCTGAAGGAAGATACACATTCATCAATGAAAATTGCTCGAAGTCTAGCCTGAGCACCCTTCCTTCAGAGTCATATTTTTCAATCCCCATTCCGTAGACTACCTCCCTGGGTTCTACTTTGGAGAAAGTAGCCACTCCACTATACCCTTTCTTCTCTGCCGAATGGAAAAATGCATGGTAGCCATCTGGATTGATCAGGGCTTCATCCAACTGGTCTGGTTGGGCCTTGGTTTCCTGAATGCAGAGTAGATCCGGAGATTCAGAAGCCCACCAGTCCAACAGCCCTTTTTTCTGGGCAGCTCGGATACCGTTGACATTGTAGGATATGATGTCCATGAAGGGAAAGTTATTATTGGCACAGTCAGCGAGGGAGCAATCTATTGATCTTCCTGATCGAACTCATCAGAATCAGATGGCTCAGCTTCATCCGTCTGAAAATGTTGCCAGCCCTGGGCTTCGAGATCAGTCACTTCTCCAGATTCCAGCACCACCTGCATGATGTTTTGATCATCGGTCATCTTCCCGATAATACTCAGGTCGGGCCAGTCTTTGATTTTATCAAAAGCACCAAGTGGCACCGTGAAAAGTAATTCATAATCTTCCCCTCCATTTAGCGCAAACGTAGCGGGTCCGATTTTAAATTCTTCTGCGACTTTAACCGTCTGAAAATCAACCGGGAGTTTGTGTGCATAAATGGAAACCCCGGTGTTGCTTTGTCGGCAAAGATGGTGCAACTCACTGGCCACCCCATCGCTAACATCTATCATGGAAGTAGGCTGAATATCCAGTTCCTTTAGCCGGAGCAACACATCGAGTCTGGCCTCAGGTTTGAGCTGCCGGCCCACCACATAATCGTAATCCGTCAGATCAGGCTGCACATCCTGGGTATTCAGGTAAACAGCTTTTTCCCTGTCCAAAACCAGCAAGCCTGCATAGGCTCCTCCTACATCTCCGGTCACACAAACCAGGTCGTTGGGTTGTGCTCCGTTTCGGAAGACGATCTCGTCCCGATGAGCTTCTCCCATCGCGGTAATGGAAATGACCAGGCCCTGCTGGGAACTGGTCGTATCCCCTCCAAGAAGGTCAATATTAAGTTTTTCGCAAGCGAGTTTGATCCCATCGTATAGTTCATCAAGCGCTTCCACGGAGAACCTACTGCTCATAGCGATGGAAACTGTAATGCCGTATGGCTCAGCATTCATCGCAACAATATCGCTGAGATTTACCATCACAGCCTTGTAACCGAGGTGCCTGAGGGGGACATAACTCAAATCAAAGTGAACTCCCTCCAACAGCATATCTGTGGAGATCACCTGGACCCGTCCCTGACCAGTATAAATTACCGCGGCATCATCGCCGATCGATTTGAGCACCGAGGAACGGTTACTATTGAACCTGTTCGTAAGTCGATCAATCAGGCCAAACTCCCCAAGTCGCGAGACGGGAGTCAGCGACGTACCAAAATCCTGTGGTTGCTGCATGAAATAGATACTTGTAGCGAAAAAGGAACTAAAACTACGGAAAGCAGCTGAGATCACCTTGGAGAAAATTCCAACCCAACCTAATCCACAGATAATCCACTGCTTTATCCACTAAAGGGGTGTTTTCATTTGAGGCTGACAATCAAACTTTTAACCAGAAAATCTAACATAGGTTGGCGACTTTTGCACAATTAGCTATCGGGGGAAAAAATACGATTATCCTGAAATCAGCAATAAATTTCGGACGGTTCAAAAGGGAGATCGGATGATTCGGATGAATTTGTCATCCTTTGACAGAAGTAATCCCCTTCTCTATTCTTCTTCTTTTTTATTTAAATCTAAATAGAAGAGTTAATAGTAATAGAGCCGTGGAAAAGTGGACAATTTTTTTGAGGAAGATTTGCTTTCATCCTTTTCCACCAGGTTATCCATAAACAGGATGTGGAAGAAAATGGAGCCGAGTGAACAGGTTTGTTTCGCCCGCTGTACTCGATAGTATTACGCTTAGTCCTGTGATTTTTATCGGTAAAATTGATAATGAAGAGGAGAATGAAAGACATGACATACTACTTCATCCAGAATAAAACGACATCAGTAATTTTATATGTTTAGGTCATAACTGAGTTATACACTTTTGAACATGGCTGTGGAAATAGATCTCACAGGAAAAGTTGTACCTAAAAATCTGTGGATCCTGAAGTGCATAAATTTTTGTTATTCACCGGAGGGGTGGACAAAGTAAGCCTTTCCACCGAAATGTGCATAAACCTTAAGGCAGAGAGGTCAACCTCTTGGGGTAAGGTTGATAATGTTACGTGATTTAGTGGATTCCAGGTGGAAAAGTGACCATTGAAAATCAATGACTTAGTCCCTTAATCCACAGACTCGTTGATAACGAGCTCTGAATTTTTTGGCTGGGTAATGAGTAAAAGCGTCCAATTTTATCCCATTCTCAGCGGCAATAATTTGAGAAAATAGGCTCTCAGATTCTGTTAGAAGGTTTCTGAGAGTTTGTCCGATGGCCTTGGCCGGCTCTTAGGGAGTAATTTTTGGGAAAATGCCGTAAGGAGTACGGTAAATCCGAAGGCTATGTAAAACCAAAAAGCCAAACACCATTCTGTTAAGGAATAAGCGTTTGGCTTTCAATTAGTTATGAAAAAATCAGACTATGGACAAAGAATTCTTGTTTCGAGAAAAAATGCCTGGTGAATTCTGTTTTTTGTAACTTTTTGAAAATCAGCTTTTTAGGCCTAGAATAAGATTCTACAACGGGGAGACAGCTCTGAAAGGGCCTCGATCTCTTCGTGCGGAATTCTATTGAAACTGAGCGATAGGGTGTTAAGACTTTCAAGCCCTATCAACGGAATCACATCTGTCAGGTCACAAGCATTGCAGAACAACTCCCGCAGATTGGGTAACCGCTCCAGCAAGGTAAGGCTACCGACCAGGGGGATAACTGGATAGGAGATATCCAGCACTTCAAGCCCCGACAGGCAGGCCAGTTCCTCAACGTTTAGTCCATGGCTACATACCATGTGCAGTTCCGTGAGCTTCGACAAATTTTTCAAAAATGTCAGGTCAGTGATTTTGGTATCACTCAGGTCGAGTTTGGTCAGCTCTCGAAAGGAGTATAGGGGAGTGAGATCATCAATGGCACTACCACTGAGGTCGAGTTCTGTGATTTGCCGCATAGCGGCAAGTTCGTTAGCGCTGGGACTTTGGCTGGTAATTTCCAGGTTGTCGGCCAATGCATGTTGCCAGTCGGAGGATAGATTATTCCACCAGATCTGTTGGGTGATGACGTTGCCGTTGGATCTCATATTCACTTTCCATTGGGGAAAGCAAATAAGTCAGACTCTAGTCGGTCAGGAAACCATAGATGTGTCAAATATTACAGCGAGTTCAACCATTGCAATCGGCAGTTATAGGCAGAAAATATTGGCTCAAGTCCATATTTGAGGGCTGCAGACCAGATTTTCGTTTTTAGGAAATTATAATGCTGCACGGCAGGTGTTAATCTAACATATAATGAGATGGACTAAATACGTAACCTGGTATCCAAAATATCGCAATGGATGATGAGTTGTTAAAGTATTTCCTGTCTGTAAACTATAAGGAGACACCAAGTTTATTTTTAACCCATAATCTGGCTGCGCTATCTGCTTCCACCAAATCGTTCAGTTGGGGCTTACTGACAAAATGAACCGCGTCAATTGCCTGCTCGTTCAAGTCGGCAATATCGGTGAATCCGATTGCTTCCTTTCGGAAGAGTTCATTCGTTACCTCATTAGCGGCATTCAGTACGCAGGGGGCAGTACCCCCCTGAGCCATGACGCGATAGGCCAGGTCGAGGTTTTTAAAAACCTGTTGATCTACCCTTTCAAAAGTTAGTTGGGGATAGTTCAGGAAATCAAACCTGGGAAAAGTGTTTTTTGCCCGTTTGGGAAAAGCCAACGCATACTGAATGGGAAGCCGCATATCGGGTAGTCCCATTTGGGCTTTCATGGATCCATCTTCAAACTGCACGATGCTATGGATGATGGATTGGGGATGCACGATCACATCTATTTGTTCATCGCGGAGGTCAAACAACCACCTGGCTTCGATGACTTCTAGCCCCTTGTTCATCATGGAAGCCGAGTCGATGGTGATCTTTGCCCCCATTTCCCAGTTGGGATGCTTGAGTGCCTGGGCCCTGGTTACCTGTTTAAGTTGATCCAGGTTGTATCCACGAAATGGTCCACCGGATGCAGTGAGATAAATTTTTTCAATAGGGTTTTGATCTTCACCCACGATACACTGGAACAGGGCACTATGTTCGCTGTCAACAGGAATAATCGGAACCTGATTTTCCCGCGCCAGTGAGGTGATGAGTTCTCCTGCGACTACAAGAGTTTCTTTATTCGCCAGGGCAATAGGTTTTTTTGCCTTTATCGCTTTTACAGTTGGCTTCAATCCTACAAACCCTACAAGTGCAGTCAGTACGATATCCACATCTGACCGGGTGACTACTTCACTAAGTGCCTTCTCACCCGCAAGTACTTCGATTTCAGTTGCAGCCAGTGCATCTCTGACAGCCTGAAAATGTGACTCATTGGAGATGACGACGGCAGTTGGCTGAAATTTAAGGGCCTGCTCGATGAGCAGTTGGTAATTGTTGCCTGCAGTGAGAACGGTTGCTGACAAATCCGGCGATAACTGCTCGATTACTTCCAGGGCCTGAGTACCGATGGAACCTGTAGAACCAAGGATTGCGATGCGTTTGGGTTGGGACATGATGGGTAGCCTTTTGAATGTGAAAGCTACGGCATCAGTCTGATCGAGACAAAAAAAAAGCCCAACCTACGGAGGTAGGTTGGGAGAATATATATTCGCAAGCGCACTAACAAGCAAGACTCTTATCCAAGACGGTTAACGTGCTTGGTGAGCTTACTTTTAAGATTAGCAGCTTGGTTTTTGTGAATGATATTGGACTTGGCCACACGGTCGATGAGGCTAGCCACTTTTGGCAGCATTTCCTGTGCTTCTTTAGCATCAGTGGTAGCTCTCAGGCGCTTCACATATGTGCGCATGGTAGCACGCTTGTAGCGATTACGAAGACGGCGCTTGGCGGCCTGACGAACTCTTTTCTTAGCAGACTTATTATTTGCCATACAATGAAACTATTGTCTTTTGCTTAGGTGCGGTTTGCGAGGATGCAAATATACGACTTTGACCTTGAAACCCAAAGAGATTGTGACAGATTCAGGATTTTGGGCCAAATAATTAGTAGAAGGCGGAACAAAGTAAGGGGAGGAAACTTTAGCATGTTATGAGGATCTTATTATTGATAATCCTGATGATCACGATGAGTTGCACAGGACAGGGACAAAGTCTGTCTGACTATTTGGAAAGCCAACGATGGGAACACCGGATGGTGATCACTTTTGATTCCAGCCTGAATACAAAGTCTGTATTGGAACAGCAGCAAATCAGGGCCTTATTTCCAGAGGATTGGGAGGACCGTGATTTGTTCTTATTATGCCTGAGTCATGCAGGAGGAGTTGACCAGCATGACGATGCAGTTTCTAGGGAATTGGCAAATGCTTTTTTTCAATATTATTCCGTCCGCGATGGTGGTTTTACTGTGATCCTTGTGGGAAAAGATGGAGGTGAAAAACTAAGAAGAGAAGGTCAGATTCTGGATCGAACACTCTTATTCGAAACCATCGACCAAATGCCCATGCGCCAACAGGAAATGAGAGAACCCTAGTGGTATAAGTTCGAAGTTTCCCGCTTCGCAGGATTTCGCTGTGCTCAACGTGATTGAAAGTGTTGCTGATGAGCATTTTTTACGAATGGTCAATTACTGAATTCCGTAGGCATCAGTAACCGGAGCGATTACAAGTATCTTTGAAAGATCTGCCGCATGGCCGGAAACTGCATCAATCTCATGCTGAGATTGATCAAAGTCGGATAGGTGGCTGCCAGTTCCTGAACCCATGACTTGTGTCTCAGACCAGAACCGAGGCCACGCCATAACTGGGCATCGTATTTTTTCATTTCTTCCGCATCAAAGGCATCCCTCTCAAAGCAAATCATGGCCTGTTTTGCAGCGAGATTACCACTGAGTGCAGCGTAGTTAAACCCCTTCATGCTAAAAGGATCAACGAGTTGAGCAGCATCTCCAGCCAGTAAGAGTCTGCTGGTAGAAATGGGAACCTGCTGTGAGCCAAATGGAAGTTGATAGGTTTGTGGAGCCCGGCTCACTTTTGCATTTTCAAATCTCTCCTTCAACTCAGGATCATCCTGTATAAATTCCTGCATTTTCTGGTACAGGTCCCCTCCCTGTTTTTGCAGACTTCGGGAGTTCATCCCAAATCCGGAATTTACTTCTCCATTTGGGAGTGGAAACAGCCAAAAGTAGCCTGGGACAAAATCCTTTTTGACAAAGATTTCGGTTCTGTCCATGACCATACCTGCTACCCCATTGAAATGAATCCGGATGGCTTCTCCCACATGTCGATTCTCTAGGGGGGATTCCTGACGCAGCAATTGGGACATGAAAGAATGTGAACCATCACATCCTATGACCATTTTTGCATGAAAGGTATGGTCCTGGGTAACCAGTTTGATATGACTGTCAAACAGAGATGCTTCCTGGACTGACTGCTCAGTCAGAATTTCCACATTGGTGCGTGATGCAATCAAATCACAGAGTACCTGATCGTACTGAGTTCTGGTACAGGTATATGCCTGAATTTCATTTTCCAGTTCCCAGGGGTCAGAATAATCGGTTGATAGTCGGATTCTTTGGGATCGATAATGTACAGGAAGCTTTCCAAATGCCTCTGACATCTGGTCACCAATTTTATCCAACATATCTATCGCTTCCCGTGGAATGGCATTGCCGTAGATGCCTGTTTTGGGAAGTGATCCCCTTTCAAGAAGGAGTACTTTTAGGTCGGTATCCTGGAAGGTAAGAGCTGCAGTAAGACCAGACGGGCCAGCGCCCACAATGATCACATCATAATGCAAGGGAACAAACTCCATTCGTGGGGAATATTTATAGAGTCGGAGATTAGCATGGTCGAATTGGTTTCCCTGGTGGTGCGATTTCGGTTCCTGAAATAAATTACCAAAAAACCTTTTGACCTTCATCAAATATCAAGCCTGGACGGTCATGATTGCTGCGTAATCGGGAAAAAAAATAAAGGGGGCACCTAAAAAAGGTACCCCCTATCGAGAAAATAATGTGTAATCAGATTAAACTTCCAGCAGCATACGGGAAGGATCTTCCAGTCTTTCCTTGATTCTGTACAGGAATGATACAGCTTCTTTTCCATCGATTATGCGGTGATCATAAGAGAGCGCCACATACATGACGGGACGAATGACCACTTCTCCATTGACTGCTACAGGACGCTGGACGATGTTGTGCATCCCGAGGATCGCAGACTGCGGAGGGTTGATGATGGGAGTGGAAAGCATAGACCCGAATACTCCCCCGTTGGTAATGGTGAAAGTACCACCCGTCATATCATCAATGGTGATCTGGTTGTTCCGGGCCTTCAGGGCATAGTGCAGAACAGATTGCTCCAGCTGGGCGAGATTCATCAGATGTGCATCCCGGATAACGGGCACTACCAGACCTCGGTCGCTGGAAACCGCGATGCCGATGTCACAATAGTCATGGTATATGATTTCCTTGCCGTCAATTTGAGCATTGACGCCGGGGAATTCCATCAGGGCCATTGTCACAGCTTTGGTGAAAAAGGACATGAACCCAAGTCCTACCCCGTGGGTCTCCTTGAATTTTTCCTTGTATTGCTTTCGCATTTCCATAACTGCCTTGAGGTCCACCTCATTAAAAGTGGTGAGCATGGCAGTTTCGTTTTTCACAGAAACCAGGCGGTCAGCGATTTTGCGGCGCAGGCTGCTCATCTTCTCACGGCTCTGGGTCCGCTCGCCACCACCCCCGACAGTCGGAAGCCCCGGAATAGGACGTTCTTCCTTTTTCTCCGTCTTGGGCTCAGCTTTGGGAGCGGGCTTGGATTCCGTCTTGGGCTTATTGACGTAATTGACCACGTCAGTTTTGGTTACCCGGCCTCCGCGACCTGATCCTTCTACTGCACCTTCGGGTACTCCCTGCTCCTTCATCATTTTTTCAGCAGAAACAGAAGGATGTCCTTTTGCATGGCTGTCGCCATTTTGAGGGGGTGTTTCTGGAGTGGCAGATTGGGAATCTTCTGAAGACGAGGAGGTATCGTCAGATTTGGAAGTGCTGCCAGCTGCCTCGGTATCAATTTTGGCGATTACCTGGCCTACTTCAACCGTGTCACCTTCTTCAGCAAGGATTTCAATTACACCAGCAGATTCGGCATTAACGGTAAGGGTCGCCTTGTCCGAGTTTATCTCTGCCAGTTCGTCGTCCATTTCAACCGTGGCACCGCTCTCGACGAGCCAGGCCTCTATTTCCACTTCTGTGATGGATTCACCAGGACTGGGTACTTTGATTTCTACTATCATGGGGCTAGCGTTTTTGTCAGGATTTGTTGCTTAGCACTTCAATTGGTTGGATAAGCAAAGTTAAGAGAAAAAAGCTCATATTTTATCGACACTTCTATATATCTATTTTTTTACCATCGATCCAAGCATGGCGGCAAAAACAGCACCGGAAAGATCTATGGCTACGTCCAGTATATGAGGTCCACGTCCTGGTACAAAAGCCTGGTGAAATTCATCAGAGATGGCATAAAGCAGACACCAGGCAACGGCCAGTCCGGGAAATCTCTTTCCAGAATCATGCCTTACGAGATATTTCCATTCCAGCCGCATCGACCAGATCGAAAGGATGAAGTAAATGGTAAAATGAGCCAGCTTTCGGATAAAAAGAACCACATTCATGGCCTCCAGCTCTTCGTAGGTATACCCCAGCCATTGGAAAACAATGGTAAACCATCCACTCATTTCCATGGATTCATCTTTGGGCCGATCCGAAAGGAAAAAGATCAGGCCCATCCAAAAGATCCATGGGAACCAGTAAATAAAGAAGGTGCGCCAATGAGCAGAACTAGAACTGGCCAATGAGGTAGGTTGTTTTGAAGTACTGGTCTGGAGATGCAATTAAGGGAATATGGGTGGCTTATTTCCATGCAAAACCTAACGATCCCTTAGCTATTCTTTTGGGGATCGTTCTCATTGGAATATCCCACACCTGCCTTTGCCTCGATAAAAATCCTACGTACGATCGGGTGAATCGCCCTGATCTGACCCTCGATGCCTGCAATGGCTTTTTCGATGTCATCGGCAGTTAACTCATCCCGAAATTCGACGTCCAGCGCAACCAATACCTGATCTGGGCCATAATGCTGGGTAACCAGGGTATTTAGACCAATTACCGCGTCATCGGCTTCTACTATTTGTCGAATGCTCTTTCTAACCTCGGGATCCGCAGACTCTCCGACCAAAAGGGCTTTACTTTCTGAAGCCATGATAACAGCGATAACCGTCAGCAGCAGGCCGATGATGATGGAGGCACCACCATCAAAATATGGATTTTGTAAGGTGTGCCCAAGGTAGACACCTGCAAGTGCGACAAGAAGGCCGACCAAAGCAGCAGCATCTTCCAGGATCACTGCGAATGAACTGGGATCTTTACTCATGCGAATGGCACGCCAGAAACTTTTTCCGCCCCGGGTTTTGTTGAAACTGCGGACTGCAAAAAACATCGCGCCTCCCTCGAAAATAATCGCGAGACCCAGCACGATATAGTTCAATGTAGGATCCCCCATTTCGGTAGGATGCTTTAGGTGCTCAATGCCTTCGTAAAAGGACATGCCCCCGCCAATGGCAAAAATCAGAACTGCCACTACCAGGGACCAGAAATATAGTTCCTTTCCGTGCCCCATGGGGTGGTCGGGGTCGGCGGTTTTTTTGCCCTGTCGGATTCCATATAACAGCAGTGCTCCATTGCCGGTGTCAACCAGGGAGTGTATTCCCTCTGACAGCATGGCAGAACTGCCGCTGATTCCAGCTGCAATAAATTTGGAGATTGCGATGGCAAAGTTTGCTGCCATTGCAGCATAGATGGGTCCTTTGGATGAGCCAGCCATGAGATATTGGAGGTGTTATGGGATGTGTTTCAAAGCTAAGTAGGGGGTAGGTGAGTTGCAAATGGGAAGGCTTTAGACTAAAATCGCAGGCTGTCTTTTTCCTTAGGATTCAATACAAATCAGCGTCCAAATAACAAATTTGCAATTCGCAAATCGCGATCAATTATAAGCTTCATGCAAAAAAACATCCCTACTACCATGCAGGCGGTCCTGTTGCCTGCTCCAAAGGCTGAATTGATCACTGGTGAGGTTCCCGTTCCCCAACCGGGGCCGGGGCAGGTGCTAATCAGGATGGCTGCGTCTCCGATCAACCCTTCGGATCTGTCTTTCCTAAGAGGCAACTATGGGGTGAAAAAGGAATTTCCCGTGGTGCCTGGTTTTGAGGGGAGTGGGGTGGTAGTAGCGGCCGGTTCTGGTCTTTTGCCTCGTCTATGGCTGGGGAAGCGGGTGGCCTGTGCATCTGACAATCGGCTGAATGGTACCTGGGCAGAGTACATGGTGACTTCGGCACAGCGGTGCGTCCCCCTCATGGGGTCGGTTTCCGATGAGCAGGGTTCCATGCTCCTGGCCAATCCTCTCACGGCACTGGCATTTTTTGACCGCATTAAAAAAGAAGCTATCAAGGGAGTCGTGGTCAATGCAGCGGCTAGTGCACTGGGGCGCATGATCATCCGGATGGGGCAAAAGCAGGGAATAGCTGTTGTGGCGGTGGTCCGAAAGGAGCAACAGATCGGGGAGCTCTCCAAGATGGGGGCAACCGTTTGCCTGAACAGCGAGGCCCCGGATTTTGCGGAGCAACTAAAAACGCATACCCATCAACATCAGGCGACTTTGTTTTTGGATGCCGTGGCAGGGCCGGTTTCACAGACGATTTTACAGGCCATGCCAAAAGGGAGTTGGGCGTGGGTGTATGGGAGTTTGTCCCTGTCAGATACACCGATTTCTTCTGGTACCCTGATTTTTGAGCAAAAAGTTATCAGGGGATTCTGGCTTTCACAGGTGCTGGCAGAAAAATCATTCTGGAAGGCGTTCATGGATACACGACGGGTGCAGCGGCTACTGGAAGGAACCCTGGATACTCATATTCAGGGGAGGTATGGCTTTGATGATCCGAATACAGCAGTAGCCCAATACAAGGAAAATATGAGTGGGGGGAAAGTGCTTTTTATCCCGGATTGACTTTTTGCATCTGTTGAGGCGCGAAATATCATGGCATTATATGCCAAAGGTGGTGGAAAAATGAAGGGAATAAATCGACTTTAACTTTCGAAAGGAATAAGTGATCGACTTGACGGCGAGCATGAATCTCCTAAAGTTTTACCCTAAAAGATCTACCCATGAAACGGATCATCAGTCTCATCATCGCCTTAGCTTTTGTCGTTGCTTCGCTTACTGCACAGACCACTACTCAAACCAGCGAAGAAGATTACCGGACCCAAACCGGGACCATGTTAGTGAGTGCTGACCAGCACGACTTCCAGATTCAAATGGATTACAAGTTGCATCCTCAACCTGCGATTAGCTATCTGGGCATTCAACTATCGACCGAGAGCCCCATCCTTCCCACCGTTTATTTGGCTTCGACTGATGGAGAAGAGTTGCCATTCAAGGTGACTGCCGATGCTTCAGATACCAATCACATTCTCCGCATGAATGTTAAGGATCTGCCTGAGGGGATGTATTTCCTCATCGTATCAGTACCTGGTGTAGGTGAAACCGAAGGGATGCCTATCATCAAGCTGGATGCTTTGCCAGTGCTGATGCAATAGACGGGAAAGTTTGACGCGTAAAGGCAGTGTATTGGGCACATTCCGATTGGGAGTGTGCCCAATCTTTTTGTGCTCCCCCGCTCGACCTAGTGGAATGAGTTCAAAGTCGATAGTTTCCCGTTCTGCGGGATTTCGCTGTGCTTAACGCGGTTGAAAGTGCTGCTGGTCAATCGCTTATCTCATTTAAATTGGGCTATTACTTAGTTCTGAAAGCACTAATTATGCTGTCTTTATTCTACCGCCCACATCCATATCCGGATTTATGCTTGATCCCATTCCATCCTAGAAAGTCAACCAGAATGTGGTCCCTTCCTCAGCCGCCGTGTAAAAGTTGATGCTGCCGCGATGTAGCCTCATGATCTGCCGCGAGAGGCTCAGCCCGATACCGGAGCCTTTCTTCTTGGTAGTGAAAAATGGAATGAAAATTTTGTCCACGTATTCTGAGTCGATACCAGGTCCGTTGTCTTTCACCATCAGGACAGGTCGGGCATCGTTGTTGAGATAGGTGTGCACTTCAATGGCGGGTTTTTCACATTCAGCCAATACTTCGATGGCATTTTTGACCAGGTTGATCAGTACCTGCTCTATCAGTTCTGCATCGGCTTTGAGCAGGATGGGTTTCTCGGGTACTTCAAATTTGAAGACAATGCCCCTCTTGTCAAGTTCCGGTTTGAGCAGTGAATGAACCCGCATGACCATCTCAGCGGTGGAAACATCCTCAAACTTGGGCTTCTTGATTTTGGTGAGGTTGCGGTAGGCGTGCACAAAGTGCAGCAGTCCTTTGCTCCTGCTCTCAATGGTGCTTACACTATGCAGAATATCCTCCGTATCCTCGGAGTCCAGATCACACAGGTCTTTTGGCGCTCCTTTTTCATCAGCCATCAGCCCATAGATTACTTTGGTCAGGGAAATGATGGGGGTGACTGAGTTCATGATCTCATGGGTCAGCACCCGTATCAGTTTTTGCCAGGTGTCGACCTCAGTTTCGTCCAATTCAGTCCGAATATCCTGTAGCGATACCAGTTTGTAGCGGGTATGTTGAAGCTTGAATTCCTTGGCCTGAATGGCAATGCTGCGGAGTTCATCATTGATAGGAGCCTTGACCAGCATTCGCTCCCCAGTCTGGATGTTTTCTACTGCCGACATCAAATCCTCGTTTACACGCTCCAGGATTTTGATATTGCTCATATAGGGTCGGTCGAGCAGCTGTTGTGCAGCCTCGTTCATCAGTTCGATGGTGCCATCGGTTTTAAAGCAAATCAGGGCTACCCCGACATGTTCAATTACATTCTGCAGGTATTGGTAATGAGATTCTTTTTCGGCTCTTAGTTCCTGATAGCTTTCTATAATCTGGTTAAAGGCCCCCTTCAATGAAGAAAATGATTTACCTCGCTGCTCAACAGTAAAGGTGTGGGTAAAGTCCTTATGCTTTACCGCCAGCAGAAATGATCTGAGGTCCCGATTGGTTTTTTCCACATAATAGATCAGCTCGATGATCATCCCAGTCAGGCCGATCACAAAAAAGAGCTTGGTCATGGGCCAGTTTTCCTGTGCCCACACATGCCGCAATCCGAAAATGGTCGCTGTGAGGAGCAGTACCCTGATCACCACATTGAGCCGAAAGTTTTTTATGATCATAGACAGAGGGAAGGAATAGTGAAGAATGTGAGAAAAGTAAACGGGTAGGGGAAATGGGTTCATAAGGGTGGGATGGTCACACCCTGCCCGTGATAACCTGTTATAGGCTCCTGCCCAAAGTGGCAATTATGTAGGAAAAGCAAAAAGGTCAAACCGATTCACTGAGCGAAGGTTGCGAATTACCCTATTCTTCCCCTTCCAGGATGGCCATCAGCTCGAGCCAGCGGTCAGATTTGGTTTCCAGTTCGGATTTCGCATCCTCCAATTCCTTTGAAAATGTCGCCAGTGCTTCAAAGTCTGCACCAGATGACGCCATTTTTTCTTCCAGATCGGCAATAATGGTTTCCAACTCCTCGATTCTGGGTTCCAATCCTTCGAATTCGCGTTTGTCGTTATAACTAAGTTTGCCTTTTCGGGCTCCAGTTGGAGTATCGGGAGTGGAAGTTTCTGACTTTTGGGGTGCTGGTTTTTCTTTTTCTACCTCCTGCTCCTGCTGGTCCAGCCAGGTCCGGTACTGCGAATAGCTACCCGGATAGTCTCGGATTTTACCTTCGCCCTCAAAAACGAACAAATGATCGATCAGTCGATCCATGAAAAAACGGTCGTGTGTCACTACCAGCAGGCTGCCTTCAAAGCTGTACAGAAATTCCTCCAGTCGTCGCAAAGTGACCAGGTCGAGGTCGTTGGTCGGCTCATCAAGAATCAAAAAATTGGGATTGGTCATCAGCACCCGGAGCAGGTGTAGACGACGCTTTTCCCCTCCAGAAAGGGTCTCCACGAGGTTGTAGTGCATGCTACGCGGAAACAGGAAATGCTCCAGCAATTGAGCTGCTGATACCGTTTGACTTTTGCTCAGTTCTACTTCCTCCGCAGCTTCGGTGACGGCCTCTATGACCCGCTGATTGTCCTTGAACTTAAATCCCGATTGGCGGTAGTGGCCGTAAACGATGGTTTCCCCGGTGCGAATCTTGCCAGAGTCAGCGGGCTCCTCCCCCGTGATCATGCGTAGGAGAGTAGTTTTACCTGCTCCATTGGGACCGACGATCCCCACCCGATCTCGTCGGGAAAAGGTGTAGGAGAAGTTGTCGATGAGTACTTTCTCATCGTATGCCTTACGGAGGTTTTTGATTTCCAGGGTTTTGCCTCCGATTCGCCTGCCCTTGACCTGGAGCGATACTTCATTGGCTTCGAGCCGATAACTGGCTTTGTCTTTAAGGTCCCCAGCCGCCTGTATCCGGGATTTACTTTTGGTGCCACGTGCCTTGGGAGATCGGCGCAGCCATTCCAGCTCGGTTTTGTAAAGGCTTTTGGCCCGCTCCGTTTCGGATAGTTTTGCCTGTTCGCGCTCCTCCTTTTTGGCGAGAAAGTAGGCATAGTTTCCCTGGTAGCGGTAAATTTTGCCATCGGTCAGCTCAAAAATCTCATTGGTGATGCTGTCGAGAAAGTATCGGTCGTGGGTCACCAGCAGCAGACTTTGCTTGGCGGTAGAAAGGTAGTTTTCCAGCCACTCGATGCTGGCCAGGTCCAGGTGGTTGGTCGGCTCATCCATGATGATGAGATCGGGCTCCTCGATCAGCGCCTGCGCCAGCGCTACCCGCTTGCGTTGACCTCCTGAAAGCTGGCTAATCTGTCGATCCAGAAAATTTACATCCAGTTTGCTCAGGATTTGATTGATTTTCACTTCGTATTCCCACGCATTTTCCGCATCAATCTGGCTCATGACTTCATCCAGTCTTGACTGGAGATCTGGATTGGTAGCTACCTGATGGGTCAGGGACTCATACTGTCTGATCAGTTCCAGCGCTGGAAGGTCTCCATCGAATACCACATCCCGAACGGTACGCTCGGGAGGCAGGATGGGCTCCTGCGGGAGAAATGCCACCCGGATGCCTTTGCGGTAAGTGACCTGTCCAGAGTCGGGGGTATCAAGTCCCGCCAGAATTTTGAGCAGGCTGGATTTCCCTGAGCCATTGACCCCGATGAGGGCAACTTTCTGGCCCTGGTCGAGGCCGAAACTGAGATCCTCAAACAGGGTCTTGACACCGTAGGATTTTGAAATATGCTCGACCGAAAGGTAGTTCATAGGTTCTGGCGATCTGAAAGGAACGCTAAGTTACACTTTTAGTGACATAAGGATGGGGGTATTCATTCGGATTGATGCGTACCTCCTGACTACTTCTCACCCAATTGAATAAAAGGAGGAAATCCCAGGCAAATAATTCCCGGTCGGGATTGCTGGCTAATTAGGTCATCCCCTTATTTCATGGTCTGAAAATCTTTCTGGATACCAGGCAAGAATTTGCGCCAAAGGAATGAACTTTTGGCTTTCGAAAAGCGTACTTTAAGAACCAATTAGTCCTGTTTTCAAATACTATTAACCTATGATCGGAGCCATCATATCCGTGTTAGCCATTTCATGGCTATGGATCTATCTCATGAGCAGCTATATCTTCATGAAGAAAGCAGGATATCCTGGCTGGTACGCCCTTATTCCTGGATTCAATCTCTATATACTGACACAGATTGCCGGACGATCCGGATGGTGGACCCTGGCATTTTTTGTACCGATCCTTAACCTGGCTGCTCAGTTGCTTATCTGGTCAGAAATTGGAGAGAAATTTGGTAAAAGTTCTGCCTTTTCGGTGGGGCTTGCCTGGATGAACGGGCTTTTCCTGCCAATTCTGGCGCTGGGAGACAACGAGATGAGATACGAGCATTTGCCCTCCGACTTACACCCTGGAATGGAGAATGGACGCCGGGTCTTCCTCAACGACGATGGAGACTGGGTCGAAGAAGTACCTCTGGAGGACTGGGACTAGTGGAATAAACTCGGAGTCAGTAGTTTGCTGTATTTTTTAATGGGCAATTACTTCATTCCGAAAGCACCAGGATGATCTTTGTATCGATCTCCATTAATACTTATCGGACTATTCCGGGTCAGCGGTTGGAGTGATTTCACTCGAATCGCTGTCTTTGTTTTTGCGGTTATGAATAAGGGAAAAAACAACCACACACCCTGCTCCAATCATGATGGATACATCGGCGAGGTTGAAAATCCCTGTCTGGGCAAACCCCAGATCAATGTGTAAAAAGTCCGTTACAGAATTAAACCTCCATCGGTCTATTAGGTTGCCGATGCCCCCTCCTACCATAAAGTAGGTTCCAAGCAAAATTCCCGGATCGATCCCTTTTTGAAACCAGACCACACCCAGTATGGTGATCAGGGCAATTCCAGGCAGCCAGAGCAGAAGTATCGGCCTGAGGTTATCCTGAAGTTTTGAACCAAGGCTAAGGAAAGCCCCGGTATTTTCGACTTTTGTCAAGATCATTTGCTCCCCGATGAGTGGAATTCTCTCATAATAGGTCACTTTTTCCCGGACCCAGGATTTACTCACCTGATCACACCCTACATTTAATATCACAATGGTCAGCATGAGGATCAGCCTCATGGGCCCACGCTGAGTGAGGCGATTTAGTTGAAATATTCCAGGTGTTTTTGATTTTGGATTTTCCATATAATCGTAAATATTTGCCTTCGACTATGGAGTAGTTCATTTAATCTGGTAAAGTATTATGCGGCAGCGTATGGTTCCATCTAATCGAAATAGCATTAAATTATCAAATAGAACGAAGGTTCTGATAGCGGCTGCTGCTCTTGCTGGTGGTATGGCCATGGCGTGGTCTATTCTATTGAGACCGGGCCTTGAGAATGATCCTCCATTGCATACACCCGAGGCCATTACCAAACCAGTCGCTAAAGATACAACTTCCGCCAGGGATAGCACTAGCCTGGGCATAAGCACCACCCCTTTACTCTCAGAATAACGAAACATGTAAAGTAGATGGGTTGCAGAATTTAACTAAAATTCTCCGTACCTTTGACCGGCAAATGTCGCCTAATGATATTTGCCAATTATGACCGATCATTCAAAAATTGCCTACGAAGGACTCACCTATGACGATGTCCTGCTGATTCCTCGTTTCTCTGAGGTATTACCCCGGGAAGTTAATACTGCTTCCTACCTTACCCGGTCGATCAAGCTCAATCTTCCTGTCGTCAGTGCGGCCATGGATACCGTAACTGAGCACCGTATGGCAATCGCCATGGCGGCAAGTGGGGGGATAGGCATTATCCATAAAAACATGTCTATTGAGGCTCAGGCTGAGGAGGTCCGAAAGGTAAAGCGTTCTGAAAGTGGTCTGATTGTAGATCCCATCACGCTTACCCCAGAAGATACCCTGCTCCGAGCCAATCAACTGATGGCTGAGCATAAGATCGGTGGAATTCCCATCGTAGATGAAAACAAGCACCTGGTGGGCATCATCACCAACCGGGATATGCGCTTCGAGAAGCCCAATGGGCGCACCGTAGGACAGATCATGACCAAGGAAAACCTCGTAACGGCTCCACAGGGCACCACCCTGGAGCAGGCTGAGGAAATCATTCGCCGACACAAGGTTGAAAAACTGCCCGTGGTGGACGAAGGAGGAAAGCTCATCGGATTGATCACCTACCGTGACATCATCAAGAAACAGACTTTCCCCAACGCATGTAAAGACGAACTGGGCAGATTGCGCGCAGGGGCTGCTGTAGGGGTAACCCCAGACGTATTTGATCGAGTGGATGCACTGCTGACTGCTGGGGTAGATGTGGTAACCATCGATACGGCCCACGGACATTCCGCTGGTGTGCTAAAGCAAATCAAGCGGGTACGCGAACATTATCCTGACCTTCAACTGATCGGGGGCAATGTCGCAACTAAAGAAGGGGCGCAGGCTCTGATAGATGCAGGAGTTGATGGCGTAAAAGTAGGGGTTGGTCCTGGCTCCATCTGTACTACAAGGGTAATTGCGGGAGTGGGAGTTGCGCAGTTTTCTGCGGTCCTCGAGGCTGTAGCTGCTGCTAAACCAGCTGGTGTACCTGTGATAGCTGATGGGGGAATCAAATATTCCGGAGATATGGTGAAGGCGCTTGCAGCAGGTGCCAGCAGCATCATGGCCGGGGGACTTTTTGCAGGGACTGACGAAAGTCCGGGAGAAACTGTCCTCTATGAAGGACGTAAGTTCAAGAGCTATCGTGGGATGGGCTCCGTTGAAGCCATGAAGGAAGGATCCAAAGATCGATATTTCCAGGATGTGGAAGATGATATCAAGAAGCTGGTTCCCGAAGGGATAGTAGGGCGTGTGGCTTTCAAAGGAAAGGTACGTGAAGTGCTGTACCAGATGGAAGGTGGCCTAAGAGCTGGGATGGGCTATTGTGGAGCAGGGGACATTCCTACCCTTCAGGAAAGCAAATTTAGCCGAATAACCGGTGCAGGGCTGAGAGAAAGTCACCCTCATGATGTCACCATCATCAAGGAGGCTCCTAATTATTCCAAACGATAATCTCCATAGATTAAATATTTTACGAATTGCTCCTATTTTTGGATAGGAGCAATTTTTTTGGCCTTCTTTTTGTTTAGGAAGAGAAACTCATTCAATCTTTTCCCTAGCATGAACCTGCTCATCCTTTCTGAATCATGGCTGGACCTGGCAGCCATTGTCCTGGGTGGTTTTAGTACCGTTGTCTGTGTTATCATGGGCATCCGTCTGTTGGAGTGGTCTGATCTAAAGCCTGACCTTACAGGCTGGAATCAACCAGGTCTTATCCCTCAACTGCTAACAAATACCGGTGAAGGCCTATCCACCGTCAGAATTTCAGTTGCCAATACGCAATCATGGCTGGAATCCAAAGAAGTAGTAGCCGCGCCAGTCAAGCGCACTGGTCTATCATTTAAGCGAATCAAACAATTGGGTACCAATGAGGTGAGAATTTCGCTTAAGGTGGAATCCCCACAGTTTCAGTACCAACGGATGGAAGCAGGACCCTACAATGAACTGGAAGTAAGCTATACTCCACCCGTATTCCGCCAAAAGGAAATTTTCAGCAAGGGGGCCGCCCTGAATTTTTCTATCAAAGGAGCAGATCTTTCCTCTGCAACCTATCAGTTCTGGGTATACTTTCAGGACGAAATCGGCAATAGCTTTAAACAGGAAGTAATGGGATTGGGAACTGAGACCCCCTTATTTGAAGCTCCGATCAGAGCTTAACATTGATTTTCCTGTCAAAAGAAACCCGTACCATCTTATCCGATATATGATATTTTTAGCATAGATAAACATTGTTGGAAATACTCCAGTTATCGTTTCTGGATTTGAGGCAATGTCCACCACTATGCGAAATTATCAGTCTCGGAATTTTAAGAAGGAGTACGACCTGGGGAAATATGCCCCACTCTACCATAGTCAAATATTTGGCAAGCTAAAGGCTCGGCAGGCTCCCAGAGACCGCATGAGGCCATTTTTCCTCGACTTTGGACCCGTTCGGTTTGAAATAGCCAGGCACTTCGGGTTTTGCAAAGGAGTGGAAAATGCCATAGAAGTGGCTTATGAGACCCTGGCCGAAAACCCGGGTCGCCGGGTATTTATGATCAGCGAGCTGATTCACAACTCATTTGTTAATGCTGACCTGAAAGCCAGAGGCCTGAAATTTATCAAGACTGCAAAAGGGCAACAAATAACTCCCTGGAATGAGATTCTACCCAGCGACATTGTGATTACTCCTGCTTTTGGAGCTACGATTGAGGACCAGAAACGACTGACAGAGATTGGGGTGGATATCCACCGCTACAATGCTACATGCCGATTTGTAGAGAATGTATGGTTCCGCGCCCAGGAACTGGGGGAAATGGGATACTCGATCATTGTACATGGGAAGTTTCGTCACGAGGAAACCCTGGCTACGAGGTCTCATAGCGAAAAATATGCTCCCACAATCATTGTAAAGGACCTGGAAGAAGCCCGGGTATTGGGGGACATTATTCTGGGAGTGAGGCCCCTGAGTGAGTTTTATTCCCGCTTTGCCGATAAGTGCTCTGAGGACTTTGACCCCAGGGTGGATCTGGAGCGAATTGCGGTGGTCAACCAGACAACCATGCTGGCCAGTGAAACCGCAGAAATATCCGATTACTTCCAGCAGGTAATGGGAAAAAAATATCCGCAGGAAGCGGACCTGGATTTTCGGATCGCGAATACGCGCGATACCCTGTGCTACGCCACCAAAAATAATCAGAGTGCTACGCTGAGGCTACTTGAGCAGCCTGCCGATCTGGCAATTGTCATAGGCGGACGAAATAGCTCCAATACCTCTCATCTCGTGGAACTCTGTGAACAGCGCCTCCCCACCTATTTCATCGCTTCGGAGCGGGATATCAAAAGTGAACACCATCTCCTGCACTACGATTTTCATATCCAGGAAGAACGGCATATTTTCAACTTTCTCCCCAAGAAACGTCCCGTCAGAATCCTACTGACCAGTGGAGCCTCTTGCCCCGATGCGCTGGTCGAGCATGTATTGATGCGGTTACTGGGATTTTTTCCCTATACCCGGAAAGTGGATGAGGTAATGGCAGAATATGATGTGGTCCCGATTTTGAAATAGTCGCACTGAACTAATGGAAGTAATTCGGAATTTACCGCTCTGCGGGATTTCGCTGCGCTCAACGTGATTGAAAGTGTTGCTGGTGAGCATTATTACGAATTGCGAATGGACCATGACTTAATTCCGCAGGTACAGACCCCTCATGAAGACAAAGCTCACACACCTATATATCCTTGCTATCTGGTTGCCTGTGGTCCTGTCAGGCTGTAAATCCCTGCCTACAGAACGCTACCGGCCATTTGATATGGAGGTAGATCTCACAGAAGCAAATGATACGGTCGTCCTTCAGTTTGTAAACCCAGTGGCCTGTCCGCTGCGAGTATCCATTTCGCATCCAATCGAATCGGTCAACCAAAGCATTGGAGACCAAAAGGCTATAGTGTTGGATTCCTATGATAGTGCTGAGGTGATCATGTTCATCCAGGACTGGGAGGAAGAATGGCGCTCAGACTTTAGCATATCTATGACCATGGGAAGGCTGAATGGTTTTGTGGCTGATTCCAGTGCCATCTATGAACTTCCGTTTCCGCAGGGATACAGAACCAAAATCATCCAGGGATACAATGGCTCCTTTTCGCATCAGACCGACTTTTCCCGGTATGCAGTAGATTTTGGACTACAGCCTGGAGATACCGTTTGTGCTGCAAGAGACGGCGTAGTAGTGGGAGTAATAGAAGGGTATGATGTGGGAGGCAAAAACCGAAAATACCGGCCTTTTGCCAATTATTTGTCTCTCTATCATGAAGATGGAGTGGTAACCCAGTATGTACACCTCCAGCACGAAGGGATCCTGGTTAGCCTGGGAGACTCTGTACAGGCAGGACAACCTGTTGGACTAGCCGGAATGACAGGGTTTACTTCTGTTCCACACTTGCATTTCAATGTACTCAAGCCAGTGGAAGGAACGATGATCAGCATGCCGGTTAATTTTTCCACAGGAAAAGGATCCGAACTTGAGCAGAACCAATTGGTAGCTCACCCAAATCCATGATCCACGCAGAAAAAACTGAGAAGGTTGAGTGTGCACCCTTATCCAACCGGCTTGTTTTCCAGATTCAGGAACCCATTCAAAGAGTTTACAGTTACCTGATGCTTGTACAGGTCGGGCTTGAACTCGGGTAACACAGGCACCCATTCTTCAAATAGCTGCATGGAAATACGGTAACGGGCCTCCTCCTTGTCACCCTTTTGGAAACTGGCCTGCTCCAGGCGAATGGCAGTTACCTCTTCAAGCGGGAGTTTCTGATAGGCTATGGTTCTGAGCCCCCTTTTAACCTCAATGCTGATCCGGTTACGGCGCTTGTCAAATCGGGCAATGCTACTTTTGGGAATAAACAGCCAGATCAAAAAACCGATGGTCGCTACCACTCCGCCCAGCCAATAAGGAGTGCGGTACCAGGACTGAAACCCATATTCTTTCATCATGCCCATGGTCAAGAGCAGGCCTGCGAGCCCTATTGCCAGAGGAAGAATCTGAATCATGGTATTTCGCTCAACAACATGTAGCTGCTCTGGAGTCTGTTTGCTTATTTCCATGCCCCCAAGTTCGGGATTCTCATCAATAAGTCCAGCGATTTTTGCTACTGTCAAAAAAGGATACCCCTACTTTGAACTCCCCTGACAATGCGCCAGCATAGTTACTATAGGAGGTGGTGTAAAAAACGCCCACTTTGAAGAGTACCCGGCGGATGCGTATAGGGTGCTGCAATCCTGCAAAAACCTCGGTGTGCCAAAATCCCCCATCTTCGATTAGCAGGGTAGCCGCTCCGGCGGTAGTTTCCAGGTTGGTGCGGTTGATGAGGGGAATTTTATTCATCAGTGCCCCACTGAAATTGTGGAGATAATGCCCGGCAAAATAGGCGTTCCGTGTACGAATGGTGGGCCCCAATAGCTGGAAGAGGTTGAGCGGATTGACAAAAATAATGGGGTCTGACCCACGGAAAAACACTTCGTCGGTAAACATCATGTTGGGTGCTCGGAGAAAACGACCCGCCTTGGCCCTCCATCGACTGGTGCCCATGGATCCAATCCTGAATTCATCTTCTGCTTCCAGTGCCAGGTAATCAAAGTCAATTTCACTGCCTGCGATTCCCGGAATGGCCTTCTTATACTCCAGCGTAAAAGTGGGCCATCGGCTGCCTTCGACAATTTTTCGGTAAGGCTCCATGAAATAGCGCTGACCGGGGGTATAGCGTATCTTGAGTTCAAAGAGGAACTCCCGGTAGGGGTCGAATTCTTCCGGAGTGTTGAACTCCCCAAAAAGTTCGGAGGTCCAGGAGGCGAGCTTGAGAGAGTCAATGGAATTTCTATCTGCGTAGTCTATCCCTACATCAACATAAAAGCCATTGAATAGCTCGGTACTATAGCCAGCCCCAAAATAGGTTTTTCTCACAAAGTTGCTCCGGGCCAGTATCGCTGTGATGGTGGTATTGACCGTCACCATGGAGTACACATCTCCTCCCCGAATATAGAAACTTGAGAACCGTCGAGGATTGTACATATACCGGATGATGCCTTCGCCCTTGATATCCTGGTTGGCAAATCCGTAGTCTACTCGTCCTCTGACTGCCAGTTGGGTCTTTCGCTCAAAAACTTTGGTGGCCCCCACGCGAAGTTGATGGCGGTAGCCTCCCACCCCTGCAAACTGCATCTGATCCAGTAGTGGAGAGAAGAAATAATACATTCCCCGCCTTCGGTCCTTATAGGTAATACCTTCAGCCAGGACATCAAGCCAGGTGATCATGTTGTCTGCGGAGTCCATTTTTCGGAGGAATTCGTCGCTGCTCCGGTATTCGATGATGCTATCCTGAACCTGGATGAAAGCTGTTTCAGACTTTCCCAACGGCTGCGGCCGGGTCGATTCCCAAAATGAGGAGTCTCGCTCAAATGCTTCCCGATCCGTGCTTCGCAGCTCGTTATTGAAAAATCGGTTGGGAAATTCAAGGTCCAGTTCGTATTCGGTGTGTTGAGCAGTGCTTTGACCTACACTGCGGACCTTGCGGTCATGGACTTCGTAGTTATAATCTTCGTGGGTTAGCAGCCACCTTCCGTCAGAGGTTCGCTGATATTGATGATCCAACCGAAATTCAGCAAAAAAATTAAGGGTGGATGGCATCACCTTTAGGTGGGCTTCTCTTATAGCCCAGTCACCATCTACTACGATGATTTCTCCTGAAAAATACGGACCGACTTTATTGCGTGGGGTGATCCTGATCCGATAATGGACTTTATCATTCAGGTAAAACCGTTCTTCGAGCTTGAAGGCGTAAATCACCTGCCAGATGGCTCCATTAAGTGGCGAGACCAGTGGCCTATCACTCAGGTTGGGCAGGTTGATGTAGTTGTCGTAGAAGTTGAATTCTGCCTGTGAGACATCCAGGTAAAACAGATAGGGGTTATTTAACTCCGTACTGTACTGGCTTCCGATACCGTCCAGGCTATTGCCGACGCTCTGACTCTTGCCTGGATTGTAGTGGCGGTAGGCCTCGACTATGGATTTGTATTTACCTGGCTGCTGAAAATGAGTCTTGGAATAGGACTCAATGAGGTGAACCAGGTGGGTCGTATCCAGGTGCTGAAGTGAGTCTGGTAAGGGTTCGTCGCGAAGGGTATCAGTTTGGAGTACGACCTTGAGATAAGTCTGGCAGGTGTAGGATTCATATTGACGCAGGCGTTCGCGACGGTGGTCGATCAGCTCTGCCATGATCGCATAGGCAGGATCGCGTCTGCCCCCTGCTATTTCGACCGGATCAAGGTTCAGGTCTTTGGGAAGCAGGATTACGTCCACTACTCGATCCTCCGGTAGGGTTACGGTCACCTTATGCTCCGAGTAATTCAGGTGGTTGAACACGACCTCGTGGGTACCAGCTGAAAGGGTAAGGTTGTAGTTTCCCCGCTCATCGGTGAGGGCTCCCTTGCTTTGCTCTGGCACCAGTACGCGGACGTATGCCACTGGATCACCATCTGCATTGGTCACCTTTCCCCTCAGGTTTTGGCCAATCGCCAGCAGAGAAGTGAGTATGAGGGTCAACACTAGGAGTAGCCGTTTCGCCATAGATGGTGGAGGGTATCTCGGGGTTCAAAGGGGAAAATTCAGGGCACAGGTAGTACCTTAACTTCGCCCGGGTGAAAGGTTACATGTTCAGGAAAGATTGTCTTACCCGATAGACGGTGAACTTCGCCCGAAAGTTGTATTGGGGTAAGGATTAGTTCAAATCAGCTTCCATCCTTACCGCTTTTACTTCCTGCAAGAGTGCTTTTTCCACATTCTCCGGGGTAATATTGGTGTGGTTGCCGCCTCCCCGATTAGCGAGATTGTCCAGGCTTTCTTCTTTAAAAGTACCCAGTTTCCCAAAGGAAAACACGCTTAGTATAATTCCCTGGCGCTTCATTTTTCCGGCTCTGCCATACAGTCGCTGAACGGGAAACCCCCCGTCTGTAGCCATGATCACCCGATTATTTCCTTCGCTCAGGTAGTTACGTCGAGCGATGCGATAGGCCTTCCGAAGGGCTCTTTTTCCCTTGG
This sequence comes from uncultured Bacteroidia bacterium, assembly GCA_964343195.1. GTDB lineage: Bacteria > Bacteroidota > Bacteroidia > J057 > J057 > CAYVAP01. Next base: position 131,255 of record CAYFIR010000001.1, read on the forward strand.
TTGCGCCAGATGATTGGAGATTTTCAATGGCCTCAATGATCCGACTCTGTTCTGCTGCGGATACTCCATCGATGACAGTTCGTACCCCACCAGCATAGGTAATGATGCTAATTTGATCTTCGGGGCGCATGTGTCCCACCAGATCGATCAATGATTCTTGCAGAACAGGCATCCGGTCACGGTTGCGCATGGAACCCGACACGTCGAGTAACAGAATAAGGTTGTTGCTCGCATATCCATCAAAAGAATATGGATCATCGGAGGCTGGTTCTACCGATTCGGGGATAGGCTCAGGCTCCACTTCGTCTGGTTCCTCTGCGGGCATGGGGGCAGGTGGCAGGTCATCCTCTACGGTGAGCAGAGGTTGATCCAATGGGTCATCTCCACAGCGGGTTACCTGCCTGGGATTGGAGAGACGGTCGCATTCGGGAGTAAATACCCTTACCTGATAAGTACCGGGAGAGGAGGGGACGAGGGAAAAGCGAGTTTCACCCGAAATAGGGCGTCCATCTCTGTACCATTGATAGCGCAGCCCCGGATCATTCAGGGTTTCCAGCCGAACCTCTCGGGTGCCACAGAGTTCTATGGGCTCCTGTCTTTGGCTGCCATCTGGTGGGCCATATTTAATGAGGAAGCCCCTGGATTTACTGGTGAGGTCTAGCTGTATGCCTGGCAGGCTGTTTTCCTGTGAAAAGCCCGCAACATACAGGTGCTGATCGGCTCCCGTCGTCATGGACAATCCCAGAGTGCCATCCTTGCCGCTGAAGGGGGCTTGCCAGATAACTGTTTGGCGGTTGATTCGATTGAGTTTGGTCAGGAAATAACGATCTCGTGAGGTGATTCCAAGAAAGTATCCATCCTGCCGGGCCAAGCCAGCCTGGAGAGAAACCACCTGATCTCCTCGGTTGCCTTCGAGCTGCCCTTCCCAAAGGACTACTCCCTGAGGATCAATGCGCCATACCTGCCCATTCAGGCAAAGCAGGGAGTTACCCATCGGATCAGTGGCCAACGCATGGTAACGATTAGGTTGAGGGCGACCGGTCGTGAGTCGCTTCACCCAGCGACTTTCTCCCTGGGCGTTTACACTCAGGAAAAAATAACTGTCCTCGCCCATTTGAGCGCGGGCGATGTGCCCTGCTCCAAAATTTCCGATTAACTCGAGGTGCCCGATCAGGTAGGCATTTCCGCTTTGATCGACTGTGAGGGCATGATCGAGACGGATTTTTGATTTGTCAATCGGATAGGAATTGATCCAGTCGAGGTTGCCATCCGGGGTATAGCGTGCCAGGTACATTCCGCCCCGGTTGGGAACAGTCTCTACTTCGGGAGCCAGGTCCAGCGGCGAGTCAAAGTAGCCCGATACATAGATGTAGCCCAGTGGGTCCGTGGCCAGACCGATCAGTTTACCTGCCTCAAAAGGAACCTGCCATGCCTGTCGTCCACTGGGAGAAATACATTTGAGTATCTGGTCTGAGCCCGCTATGATCAGGTTCCCGTCCGGGAGGGAGGCAACAAGTCTGTTTTGATCTGCAGCCCGGCGGCCCAACTCGATCCGGGATTTTTTCAGCCCCTGCTTTCGGTAAATCGTCAGTTTATCCTCCAGCGTGCGTCCCCTGCCGTGGCTGGTGAGCACAAAAATCTCTTCCCGCTCATTGGTTGCGATGTCATTGAGTACAGCCGGTCCACGGGGCAGGTCCATGCGATTGGACCAGATCCACTGTGGCAGGACGGGAATGATGCCGTGGGCATCGGTGTTGGCGATGATGTAAGGCTTGTCAAAGCGCTGAACATTCAACGGCTCGGACTGAGCTACACAACCGCCTTCGGATACGGTCAGCCTGTAATTTCCGGGGCGGTAGATGGTGTAGGTTTCCCGAGTGGCATTGGGGATGTTTCGCCCTTCATATTGCCACTGATAGCGGTCTGCAGTGGGGGATAGGGCCTGTAACTGGATAGAGCCATCCAGGCAAAGTACCGAGGTTGGCGTGGCAATTTCGGCTTGAGGGGAATCAATGAACAGCACTTGCCTGATGGCAGAGGTATCGCTACAGCCAGGCCGACGCCGGATGAGTTGGAAGTTGCCGGAGCGCTGGGTGATCAGGGTTCGCTCTGTCGCACCGGGAATCGGCTCTCCATTATGTAGCCATTCGTAGCTCATCTCGCCCGGTTGGTATATGCCATTGAGCTGAAGGCTGGATCCGATGCAGAGAATGGTATCGTGTAGTGGATAGATGTCGACTTCACAGGATCGTAGATCCAGTTCATACAGGTCCAGGCTACGGGTGGATTCTGAGAGGCTGCCATAGTAGGCCATGTGCCCATCCCGGCTGCCAAAGAAGTCGAAGTCGTAATACGGTGAATTGATGGGGGCTCCCAGGTTTTCCACAGACTCCCAGCGGTAGTAACTGCGTCCATCCCGTTGCGCAACGAAAATGTCATGTCCTCCCAGTCCGGGATGCCCGTTGGAGTTGAAGTACAGGGTTTTGCCATCAGGAGTCAGGTAAGGAGCATCTTCATCGCCGGGGGTGTTGATGTCTGCTCCCAGGTTAATGGGCTCGCTCCAGGCAGTATCGTTGAGGGGACGGCAAACGTAGATGTCTGATCCACCATAGCCTGTAGCAGTATCGGTTTGGGTCAGAAAGAGGTAGTGATCTGCGGTGAGGTAAAAGTCTTTTACATTTCCCCGGTAGCGAAAATCATGAATATGAACCCTGCGGGGGGGCTTCCAGCCGCCTCGGCCATCGGCTACTGCATAGCTCATGCCGTGGTCAGCTACCCCGGGGGCAGTGTGCATCATCCATAACGTATCTCCCGTTACGGAAACCTGCCATACGAAATCGTGTCCCCGACCGTTGAGTGGGTTGAGGGCCTGAAGGGGGGCAGACCAGGTATTGCGGAGCTTGCGGGAAATCCATATGTCTCCGGGATCAAACTCCCCTCCCGTGTTGTCGGGAAACTCTCTCCGCCAGAAATACAGCGTTTTGCCGTCGGGTGAAAGCGTCGGCTCCCGCTCCTCGTAGGCAGAGTTGATGGCTTCGGGCAGGGCTACAGGCAACTGGGCAAAAAGTATTGACCCCGATCCGATCAGGTTAAAAAACCACAGGCAAAACAGAGTACGGCGCATGGAAGTTGATACAGACATGAATGATATTTCTCTCTCTGGAGACACTACCTGGGGAGGGTATTTGTTACAATATCGGTCAAATAGTAGGCCATCCTGGTACCTATATGACCAGTCCACTCGTTTAAAGCAAAAGTAGTAGACACCCCAAACATCCCATTAGATGCGCAATATTATAGTATTAATAGGAATAATTCTGGTCGGTATTCTCCCGGTTAGGGCTCAGTTATTTGATGATGATCAGTTCCGTGCCCAGGCACAAACCGGGCTGGACCAGATGTACAACTGTTCCTTTGAGTCCGCAGGACGTACTTTTTACAACCTACTGGAAGAACACCCTGAACATCCGGCTCCCTATTTCCTTCTGGCCCTGAATCGGTGGTGGCAAACCTATATTTCGGTTACCATGCCCGATTACTACGGCTACATAGATGACAAACTCAACAAGGCAGAGGATCGCCTTGACCTGATCAAAAACAAGCCTGGCTATGACCGGGAGTACATTTTTTTCAAGTTCATGATCCATGCCCTGGAAGCCCGGGCCCACTCCTTCCAAAATGAATGGTGGTCGGCGATGGGAGCTGCTAAAAAGCTCGTTGATCCATTGGAGAAGAGTCTTTACTACGTCGGTCAGGATCCTGAATTTTATATGGTGGCAGGCCTGTATCACTACTATGTAGAGACCTATCACCAGCAGATTCCAGCCATTCGACCAGTTTTGTCTTTTTTCCCGGATGGAGATATTCAAAAAGGTCTTCAAGAGCTGAGAACGGCGGCTGGAACCTTCAATATGGCACAGATTGAAGCCCAGTATTTTTTGGGTACCATCTATGCACATGAGATCGATCAGCCAGCTAATGCCCTGGAGGTTACCGGCAGACTCCACCGCCGATACACACAAAACACCTGGTTTCAGAATGACTATGCCAATGCATTGATCGTGGCGGGAAGACCTGACGAAGCACGGCCAATCATTGAGAACCTGATCGCCACCTACCAGTCCCAGCATGGCCATCAGACCCGGAATATCAATAGCAAGGAATCTCTTCACACCACCTATCTGATGGTCAGGGTTTTTCATAACCTGGGCAGGATCCATATGGAGAGTGGAGGGGACTATGATGCTGCTCTCAATGCATTTGAACAGAGTAATCTTATGGCGACTCTTTCAAAGGTAGAAGCAGATTATTACCTCCCGGCCAATCAGTACTACATGGGGTTGTGCTATGACTACATGGGCATGCGGGAGCAAGCTATTGCAGCATATGAGGAAGTGCTGGAGCTCGATGAAAATACCGCTTATGAATCTCAGGCCCGTAGCCACATTAGCTCTCCCCCTACTGGAAACTAGTGGAACCAGTTCGAAGTTCGAAGTCAGGAGTTCGTAGTTTAAAGTGCTGCTGATCAGAACTTTGTTCAGTTTTAAATTGGTTCATTACTTCTTTCCAAAAGCACTGGTGTGGGACAAGTTCGAAGTTTCCCGCTTCGCGGGATTTCGCTGTGCTCAACGTAGTTCGCAGTTGAAAGTGCTGTGGGTGAGCATTTTATACGAGTTTCGAATGAGGAATTACTTAATTCCGCAGGCATTAGCTGTAGTATCTCATGGGCTAATCGCCTTTGAAAAAAGGGGGAATGGTGTGTTATTTGGCCATTCTTTCAAGAAACACTATGCCAGGTCAGGGGATAGCCATTGGATACGACGCCAAGCGCGCATTTTTTAACCGCAGTGGGTTGGGCAATTTTAGCCGTACTCTGCTCAATCAGCTGGCCCAATACCAACCAGATCTGGGCTTACATCTCTTTACCCCGAAGCTGCCCGAAGAGCCCATCTTTCCGGGAAGCGAGCTGATGAATGTTCATGCTCCTGTGCGCAAAAAGGCCGGGTGGAGGACTATCGGGATGGTGAGAGATTTGGAAGATCAGTCCGTAGATATCTACCATGGCCTGAGCCACGAGCTACCCAAGGGGATACAGCGGCTCGGCATACCTACTGTTGTGAGCATGCACGACGTGATTTTCCGACGTTATCCGGATCACTACCCAATGGTTGACCGATTGACCTACGAGTCCAAATGGCAGCACAGTTGTCGGCGGGCTACCATGCTGGTCGCTATCAGTGAGGCAACAAAAAGGGATTTGATGACCTATTATGATGTGCCGGAAGAGCGCGTGAAGGTCATCTATCAGAGTGTTGCCCGGCGTTTCAGAGAAGTCACAACTCAGACAGATCATAAAGCGGTTAGGGAGAAATACGACCTTCCTGAGGAATACCTGCTATTTGTCGGAAGTCTCACAGTCCGGAAAAACCTGCTCACGGTCTTAAAAGCTCTTTCGAGTCTGTCTCGGAGCACCCGGCCACCACTGGTAGTGGTGGGACAGGGTAAGAGTTATCAGCGGCAGATGGGAGCATTTTTACATCGAAGTGGGCTGAGTGAAGAAGTATTCTTTCGGCCAGATATGCAGGATGAAGACCTTCCTGCGCTGTATGGGGGAGCGTTGGCACTGTTATATCCCTCCCTTTATGAGGGGTTCGGGCTGCCTGTTGTAGAGGGCCTGTCACAGCGCACGCCCGTAATCACATCGCATGTCTCGGCTATGCCCGAGGCGGCAGGGCCAGGTGGCATTTTGGTAGATCCACTGAACTCGTCGGAGATCGCAGCCCAAATTGAGCGCCTGGCGGGTGATTCTCTTTTGCGGGAATCCATGGCACAACAGGGACAGACCTATATCGCGAAGTTTGACCCGAAAGTCATTGCCGGAAAATGGGCAGAGTTGTATCGGTCGCTATTGAGCTGAAAAGGATACCTGCTCAAATATCCAGTCTTCGTGCCTGAATGAATCGCTCCTGGTAATAGGAGATTTTGTCATATTCATCGAGTACTACCCCTCGACTGGTGGAGGTGTGGATCATGAATAGTTTCTCTTCAGAAACCATGGCTAGTCCCACATGGCCTATTTCACCGGATGAAGCATCCGAGCCTGTGAAAAACAGCAGGTCACCATCTTCGACTTCCTCCATGGATATCTTTTTCCCTTTCAGAGCCATGCTACGGCTATCCCTAGGCAGTTTGTAGTCGATGGCATTTTGGAAGACGTATTGTATAAACCCAGAGCAGTCAAAGCCGGATTCGGGACTGGTGCCAGCGGACCGGTAAGGAGTCCCTTCCAGCGTAAGGGCAAATGCAAGCACCTCATCAGCTGATGATATCGCATCTACAGACACTGGTACTGGGGTGGATTCAGTGCTTTCATATTCGCCTTGAGAATCATCTGGTACAGGGTCCCAGATAAGGGTACGCAACGAATAAAGCCCCAAAACGAGGGCTGACATGATGAGCAGGTTCTTCATATTCCTAAAATCTCCCTACGACAAAATCATATGACTTGTTTAGCAGTTTGCCCCTATGTAGTTTGAATATCAATTTGAAAATAGCCCGTTTCAACAGTTTTGACCCATGATAATTTATAGCGTCACCACATCAGTTTTCCATTCTCATGAAGAAGAATGGCTTACCTGGATGCAGGAAAAACACATTCCGGACGTGATGGCGACTGGCTATTTTTCCGATTTTGATTTTAACAAGCTACTGGATCCACAGCCAGAAGGTGGCACCAGTACCTACAACGTTCAATATTATCTGGATTCGTTCTCGGACTATCACTACTACATTACCGAAAAGGCACCTGCCTTGCGCGAAGAACATGAAAAGGAGTTTGGGAAGCATTCTGTTTCCTTTCGTACCGTTCTAAAGCGAATGGATACTTAAATAACCACTATGAATATCATGTTGTTTAATCGGTTTTGTTGGATGGTGATGGCTGTCCTGATGCTAGGCTCAGGCTGTAAAACCCGTCAGTCTCCCGCCTCTGAAGCGGAGAAAGTGCTTACCCCCGAGGTCATTTCTTCCGGGCAAAACTGTGGAGTCACTCAGCCAGGAAATTATTTTATTGAAGATCAGGATGCCTGGGAAAAATTGTGGGCTGAAGTCACGAAAGGCCAGATTCCAACTCCACCTGTCCCAGAAGTAGAATTCGGTGAAGAGGTGATCGTTGGCTTTTTCATGGGGCAGCAAAACACCGGAGGGTATGAGGTCGAATTAAAAAAGGCGGTGCTGAGTAACCAGGAACTCGTTTTACAGCTCATTTTTCACAAGCCGGGTCCAGGTTGTTTTACAACCATGGCCCTTACACAGCCGTTTTTGTTGGTGAAATTCAAGCAGGCAGGAATCGAACGAATCAATTTTAGCACAGAAGAGATGCAGCAGGAATGTTAGGTTCAACCATCTGGAATCCAGGTTATGGGCTTGTCTTCCTGTGGCTATTTGCCACAGTAGGGCAGGTGGTAGCCCAGCCAGCAGAACTTCTGACTGCTTCTGCGCCCATCCCTGGAAGTTTTCTCAGACCTTTTGAGCAATGGTATGAGTCCCAGGTAGGGGAAATCCAGACGCTAGTACCCGAGCAGGTAGAAATGGAGAAGGCCTATTTTCAGAGTCAGGCTTACTATACCCGTCAGCTGTTACTCAGCGGACGGGTTTTATTCAATGATGAGGCCAGTCAGTACCTTGAGAACATTGCCGATCAATTGCTTCGGGGGCAACCCACGCTCAGGCAGGAATTGAGCTTCCATGCCGTCCTGTCTCCTTCCGTCAATGCCTTTTCCTCAGAACATGGCTTTATCCTGGTAAACCTGGGGCTCATGGCCCGTGTAGAAAGCGAAGCCGAACTGGCTTTTATCCTGGCCCATGAAATAGGGCATTATGTGATGCAGCATGCACATCGTTTGTTCTGGGAAGTGTACGAAGCCACACGTACCGATGTGGATCCCATTGGACTGGATGTGCTGTCCCAACTCCTTGTGGAAAACCCCTACTCCCAGCAGGTTGAACTGGAAGCAGATAGGTGGGGGGCACGGTTATACCTGTCATCGGGGTATGATCTGGATGAGATAAGAAGGAGTTTTCAACATCTGAGCCAGGCAGATTATCCCGCAAGTTCCCGGCAATTCGATCTGAATGAGCTTTTTCCCACATCTTTTCCACAGTTGTGGGAAAAAGATGTGGATAATGTGGATTCGCCCTGGGTTCAACCTTCTCTCTTTCCCGGAACCCATCCCGATCCACACAATCGCTGGGAGCAGGTAAAGCCGATTCTCCAGTCCATCCCAAACGCAGGGAGGCAGGCCTTCTTACAGCCCAGGGCTGCATTTGAGCATTTGGTCGATTGCTGTCGATATTCTCTGGTGCAGCTATACCTGGCCGAAAGGCAGTATGAAGAGGCGCTACTGATGGCTGGTGAACTGAAAAGCCGGTTCCCTGAATTAGAAGATGAACTGAATCGCTGGATTGCCTATGCCTGGTATGGGTTGGCACGTCATTCAAATGGTGGCCGATTTTATGACGTGGTGCCAATAGCCGGGGAAGGTCCCCGGATCGCACAGGAGTTAGCGGTATTTATCGAAAACCTCTCCTCACAGGAACTGACGGAGCTTTCCCTGCAATGGCTTTGGCAATTGCGAGAGGATGGTGGTTTGCTACTGGAAGCTGTGAGCGACGACCTTAGAAATGAGTGGCAGACCCTCTATCAGCATGAAGAGGCAACAGCCTGGAGAGCGGGCATTCCTTCCAATTGGCTGCAGGAACACGATCGTGATAATAGGGTCGATTCTCTACCATTTACGACAGGTATTGGGAAATCCAGTACAAGGCCACGACGAGTGGACCGTAAGTGGTTACTCGAAAACCATTCTCTAGGGCTGAACAAAGCGATGCTGGTATCACCAGGTTATCTTATCCGTGATGATCGGAAGTTTATTCCCATCGATTATTCGAAGTCTGTTGCTCATCAGAGGGAATTATGGGAGACGCTTGAAACGTTTGGGGGAAACCTGGGACTCCCCGTTGAAATTCTCTCAAATGAGGGCTGGGAAGCGGATGATCTGGACAAAATCCACGATTGGTGGTTGCTCCAGGAATGGATTCGGCATTACCAGCGACCAGAGGAAATAGCGCTGGTGAGCCCCTATCATGACCAGTTCGCGGAGCTCAGTCAACGGCAACATACACAGACTTTTGTCTGGCTGGACGTATACGTTTTTGTGCAGGACAGGACTGCCAAGCCATTTGTTCTTGCGGCGGGATTCCTGTTGCCAGTGATGCTGCCGTACTCATTCTATTATGTACTGACTCCTCGATATACCACTGTGGTATATCTTCAGGCCTACGATTTACTGACCTATCAGCCGCTGATTCGACAACCACGAATTCTGGAGATGAGAGATCGAGAGGATGTTCTTCGCAGTACTTTGTATGATGTCTTGCAGCAACTACGCTGAGTGGTCTTATATTTGGCTATATGATTTCAGACCCCCATCAAGATACCGCAGGCCCTCAGTTGGCAAAAGGAAGCCAGGGCCGGACCCAGGTCGCTACCTTGCTGACTTCGGTATTCATCATTGCCATCTGTGGCATTTTATATGAGCTCCTGATCAGTACGATGTCCAGCTATTTCCAGGGGAGCAGCATCCTGCACTTTTCGCTGGTGATCGGTCTTTTCCTGTCCTTTATGGGAGTGGGATCCTATCTATCCCGCTATCTGAAAGAGGACCTGCTGACCTGGTTCGTTCGCTTTGAAATATGGCTGAGTCTGATTGGCGGCACTTCTGCAGTGATTTTATATTTCGCCTTTTCGTTGACCCCATATTACTATGGAGTGGCTTTCCTGCTGATCGGCCTGTTGGGCAGCCTGATCGGGATCGAAATTCCCATCCTGACCCGGATCGTTAGGCAGTATGAAAACCTGCGAGACGCCATGGCCAAGGTATTGTCCTTTGATTACCTGGGAGCCTTGATCGCTTCTGTCGCTTTTCCGTTGATCCTGTTGCCCACTCTGGGAGTCATGCGGACAGCCTTTATCATTGGGCTGCTGAATCTTGCTGTTGCGGCGATGAATGCATGGTTTTTTCGAAAAATTCTCCCGACACATAAGCGCCTGCTGACGATCTGTGGAATCGTCGGAGTCCTGTTGGCTGCCGGATTTGGGTATTCCTTTTCCCTGAATCGCTTTTTTGACCAGTTCCTCTATCAGGACCAAATCCTGTATTCCAAGCAGACACCCTATCAGCACCTCGTCATGACCCGATGGAATGATGATGTGCGGCTTTTCATTGATGGTAATCTTCAGTTTTCCTCCATCGACGAATACCGCTACCACGAACCGCTGGTTCACATACCCATGTTACTGGCCCAGCATCATGCAAAAGTGCTGATCCTGGGAGGTGGAGACGGGTTGGCTGCCCAGGCTGTCATGAAACATGAAGGGGTAAAAGAGATTACCCTGGTGGACCTCGATCCAGACATGACCCAGCTGGCCAAAACCCATCCTGTATTAAGCAGGCTGAATGGCAATTCCCTCAACGATCCACGGGTAAAGACCATCAACCAGGATGCCTATAAGTTCATCGAAGAGGGCTCGGACCTGTACGACGTGATTCTGATTGACTTACCAGACCCCAATAATACGGGACTGGGAAAGCTTTATACCACAGCTTTTTACCAAATGCTACAGCGGCGGGTCAGTACCGGAGGAATGATCATTTCGCAGTCAACCTCCCCCTATTATGCCCCCGAGGCCTTTTGGTGCATTCATCGTACCATGGAGGAAGCCTTTGATCAGGTGCAGGCCATGAATGTATATGTGCCGACATTCGGACAATGGGGCTTCAACCTCGCCTTTCAAAACCAGCGATGGGGTCAGGTAGAGTCTGATTCCGGTAGGGTTGACCTGCTTTCCCATGAAATAATCCACCAACTGAAGGTGACTCCCTGGGCTGATAGCCTCCGATATCTGACTCCGGAAGTGGTACCTGCGTTATTCAGTTTTGATCCGGATATAGCGGAGCGCGAAGTTGAAGTTAACCACCTCGACAACCAGTCTCTGGTCGGGTACTATGAATCGAGCTGGGATCGCTGGCGATGATTATTCGAGGCTAAACAACTATTCATCAATTCAGGAAATCAACCAATTTTGATATTATAGTCCATAACCCCCTTTTTCATGCGCTACTTTAAGCTATTCGCATTTGGCCTCATCCTGCTTGCCTTTGGATGTAAATCCCAGCAGACGGCTACAGAAACGGTTCCTACGGATGATTACCTCACGTTGCTGCATCTCAACGATGTCTATGAAATTGCTCCTATCGAAGGTGGCAAGGCCGGAGGAATGGCCAGGGTAGCTACCCTGCGTCAACAATTGGACACCGGACAGGCTCAGGTCTATACCTTTCTGGCGGGTGATTTTTTGAGCCCTTCTGTGATTGGAACCGTCAAAATCGACGGGGAGCGCGTCAAAGGAGCCCAAATGGTGGATGTAATGAACAGCGTGGGCTTTGATTTTGTGGTATTTGGTAACCACGAATTTGACCTGGATGAGGACGAACTGCAGTCGCGGATTGATGAATCGGAATTTGACTGGGTGGCAGGGAATGTGCTGCAAAAGACACCCACAGGAACCCAGCCTTTTGCACAGCTGGGACAGCCGCTACCGACAAGCTATGTAATGAATGTATCCCGGGCCAGCGGGGATCCCATGCGGGTAGGGGTGATCAGCCTTTGTCTTCCGGCTAATAAGCGGGACTTTGTTTACTATGAAGACTTTTTGGAAAGCGCGCAGAAGCAGTGGGATGACCTGTTGCCTCGCACGGACTTCATCGTAGCAGTAACCCACCTATCCATCGACCAGGACCGGGAGGTAGCCAAGGCTTTGCCCGGACTCAAACTCATCATGGGAGGCCACGAACATGAAAATCACTACGAAGTGGTTGGGGGAGTTCCCATTGCCAAGGCTGACGCCAATGCCCGAACGGCATATGTCCATTACCTGAAATTCAATCGGCTGAATGGAGAAGTCCGGCTGCGATCAGACCTGATTGCGATCAATGAGGAATTCAGGGAAGACCCGGAGGTTGCCGCAAAAGTGCAGGACTGGGAAGCGCGAGCCTATGCGGCTTTTGAGGCCAATGGTCTGGATCTGAATGCCACTGTTGCCTCTCTGCCAGAACCATTGGACGGTCTGGAAGCCCATATTCGTACCCGCCAGACCAACCTGGGGACGGCTATTGCTACCGCAATGTACCAGTCGTGGGACAGCGTGGATTGCGCCATTGCAAATGGGGGCATGGTTCGTTTGGATGACTACCTAAGTGGAGACATTACCCAGTTTGATCTGGTAAGAGCTTTGCCATTTGGCGGACAGGTAATTCGTGTGAAAATGAAAGGGAGTCTGCTCAGGCAGGTGCTGGAGGCCGGGAAGTCCAATATTGGTTCAGGTGGATACCTGCAACTTCATCTGATCGAAGAAAAAACAGGGACCTGGCAGGTGGCAGGACAACCTTTGGATCCCGAAAAAGTCTATTCAGTAGCCATTGGCGACTTTTTGTTGACAGGCCTGGAACAGAATATGGGATTTCTGACCATCGATAATCCCGGTGTGTTAAAGGTCGATCTGCCAGAATCAGATGGTAACGCTAATGACGTCCGACTGGCCTTGGCAGAATACCTGAAAAATCGGTAGTTTATCGGAGCGGAATAGAAAGGTATATGGAATGGGGTAAAATGTCGAACCCCACTTTGAGAACCCCGAATCATTTTAAACTCCGAACTCCGAACCAAAAAACCTTCATATATGCTAAAAGCAGTTATTGTAGAAGATGAAAAAAACAGCCAGGAACTGCTCAAGGAGCTCATCACCGAGTACTGTGATGGGGTCGAGGTAGTGGATATCGCTGGCAATGTCGCCCAGGGACTGGAAGCCCTCGATGTACATAAGCCAGATATTCTGTTTCTGGACATAGAGTTGCCAGACGGAGATGGGTTTCAGGTTTTGGAGAAGGCGGATTATAAAGGCTTTGATGTAATTTTTACCACGGCCTACGACCAGTATGCGATGAAAGCATTCAAGTTTTCCGCAACAGACTATCTGCTCAAACCTGTGGACATCGACGAGTTGCAGGCAGCAGTGGAGCGTATTAGCCAGAAACATGCGAGTGGAGAAGCCAAGCCTGAAGTGCAGGAGGAAAAACTGGATGCCCTGATCCAGAATTTGCGGAGCATGACCCAGCCCCTCAAGCGAATTGTGTTGCCCACTTCCAATGGATTTACTGTGGTTAACCCGGATGACATCATTCGCTGCGAATCGGACCGGAATTATACCTTTATTTTTCTGACCGATGGCCGCAAAATTCTGGTTTCACGGACCATCAAGGAATACGACGAGATGTTGCGGGACAACAATTTCTTCCGAATACATCAATCGCACCTGATTAACCTGAACTTCCTGAAGAACTACACCCGTGGGCGTGGGGGATACGTTGAGTTGACGGATGGCACCGTACTGGATGTTTCAGCACGGCGCAAGAGTGAGTTCCTGAAGCGTATGTCTGCAGATCACGGCTGATTGGATGGAAAAAACGAATGTGGAATGCGGAATAAGGTGTTGCGAAGACCTTATTCCGCATTCTTTCATTCTCCAAACATTCCCACAAAAGCTGCCTCATCCCCTCGGCGGCAGGCCCGGTACATGCCGGGGGTATTGAAAGGCATGGAAATATTACCCTGGGCATCTACAGCTATTAGGCCCCCGTTTCCTCCTTTGTCCTTCAGGGTCTCCAGAATGACTTTTTCAGCGGCTTTTTGGAGGGAATATCCCCGATAGCGCATGAGCGAAGCTACCTCATGGGCAACGACATATCGCATGAAAAACTCCCCGTGTCCGGTGGCACTGATCGCACAGGTGCTGTCATCTGCGTAAGTGCCACATCCAATGATGGGGCTATCGCCTACTCGGCCATAGTGTTTATTGGTCATGCCTCCGGTTGAGGTAGCAGCAGCAAGATGTCCACTGGTATCTACTGCCACCGCTCCTACGGTGCTGAAGTTTTTTTCTCCTTTGTCGCTGTGGTCCAGGATGGTATGGTGACTGTCTTTTACCTGCTGCCATTGCTGGTACCTCAGGTCGGTGTAGAAATAGTCGGCAGATTCCATCTCCAACTGTTCCTCACGTGCAAATTCTTCGGCGCCCTTTCCCACCATCATCACGTATCGGGATCGATCCATGACCCTCCTGGCAAGCACGATGGGGTTTTTAACCCCCTGAACAGAGGCGATGCTTCCGGCTTCCAGGCTATCCCCACGCATGATAGCCGCATCAAACTCATGATGGCCATCATGGGTGAAAACCGCGCCCCTGCCTGCGTTGAAGTTGGGGTTGTTTTCCAGTTCGATGACAGTATGCTCTACCGCGTCAAGGGCCGATCCACCTGCGGCGAGAATATTGTGTCCTACCTGTAGGGCCTGCAACATCCCTTCAGAAATGGCGGCCTCCAGATCTGGAGTCATGCGTTCTTTCAGGATGGTACCGGCGCCTCCGTGGATGGCTATGGCAAAAGGGGTCATAGGGGCTCATGGGTTAAACTTTCTCTATATAGCGGATTTTTCCTAACTTCCAACAAAAAACCAAGGCCAAACTCTATGCAGCTCATTCATCGTGTAATGCTCCTATTGGCATTACTGCTCTGTGGGATCGGATTATCCTGGGGCCAGTCTCCTGATTCCAGCTTCCTTCAGGCTCCTACTATCCCTGGACCCTCCTTTAGTGAATGGTCATTTTCGGTAGAAGAGAAAACCCTCATCCAGGGAGATCCTGCCCTGTTGCAGGTTACCCCACCCGAAGATTGGGGAGGTGAGCTTGAGATTGAGGTGAACGGGGAAGTGCTGCTGCTGGAGCCCGGTATCAACACGCTGGAAATAGGGCTGGACGAAGGGGCTTCAGAGCTCTCCATCCGGGCAGGTGATCACAGCGAATCCATAGAACTGGAGGTGATCACCTTTCCCATGTGGTTATCCATCCTGCCACCTCTGATTGCGATTGTATTGGCTCTGGTGCTGCGGGAAGTGATTGCTTCTCTTTTCGTGGGGATCTTCTTTGGGGCAGCGGTCATAGGCGTGTACAGCAGCAGTTCGTTTGCTGGAATCGTATCGGGGCTGCTGACCACGCTGGATACCTATATCCTGGGTGCTTTGACCGATGGCAGTCACGTGGCGATTATCCTTTTCTCCCTGTTGATTGGTGGAATGGTCTCCCTGATTTCCCGCAATGGCGGAATGCAGGGCATCGTGGATCGGATCGCGAGATTGGCTAAAACGCCCCGATCTGGTCAGATGGCGACCTGGTTGCTGGGGCTAGTGATCTTTTTCGACGACTATGCCAACTCCCTGGTGGTGGGTAATACCATGCGCCCCATTACCGATCGCCTGAAAATTTCTCGCGAAAAGCTCAGCTATATCGTGGACTCCACGGCAGCGCCTGTTTCGGCTCTTGCTTTCATTACCACCTGGATCGGGGCAGAGTTGGGCTATATCGCTGATGGCATTTCTACGCTGGAAGGATTTCCTGAAGAAATGAGCCCTTATCGAATTTTCCTGTCTTCTTTGGGCTATGCCTTTTATCCGATTCTGACTTTGCTTTTTATCCTGATACTGGTGTGGCGTCAGCGAGATTTTGGGACCATGTTAAAGGCTGAACGCCGCGCACGTTCCACGGGCGAAGTGGCCCGTGTGGATTCCCACTCGGGAGAGCCTGAGGAATTGAAACACTTCCAGCCCAAGAAAGGGATCAAGGTTCAGGCATTCCGGGCGGTGATTCCGGTTCTGGTATTGGTCTTCGGAGTACTGATCGGGCTGCTTTATACTGGCTGGGACAGCGCGGTATGGTCCGATGCTGAAATGGGCTTTTCCAAAAAACTTTCGACCATTATAGGAGCAGCGGATAGCTACGCAGCACTTTTGTGGGCGTCTCTCACGGCAGTAATTGTGGCGTTATTTCTGTCTTTGGGCAAAGGCAGACTAGGGTTGCACGAAGCGGTAGAAGTGATGACCGGGGGATTCAAGGCGATGTTTAGCGCCCTGACGATTTTGACCCTTGCATGGGCCCTTCAGGGTATAACTGACGCCATGCACACTGCGGACTTCCTCACAGATCTGCTCGGCGGTCAACTGGCACCTGCGTGGTTGCCAACCATCACCTTTATCCTGGCTGGGGTGATAGCCTTCTCGACGGGATCTTCCTGGGGTACGATGGCGATTCTCTATCCGATCGTTATTCCGCTGACCTGGGCGGTAGGGATGGAAAATGGCCTGGAAGAAGCCATGGCACTAAGCATCATGGCCAATTCTGTGGCCTGTGTACTTGGCGGGGCGGTTTTGGGGGATCACTGCTCTCCCATATCTGATACCACCATCCTGAGTTCGCTGGCGACCTCAACCAATCACATCGACCACGTCCGGACCCAGCTTCCATATGCACTCACAGTGGGCAGCATCGCGTTGTTGGTCGGAACCATTCCTACTGGTTACGGACTTCCTTCATGGGTCAGCTTTATCCTGGGAATTGCAGCCTGTTGGGGGGTGATCCAATGGCTGGGTAAGCCGACGAATGAGGTGGCGTAGCATAGTGCCTGGAATACTGAGACTTTCGGCAAATAAAAATGGCAGCCCTTTTTCGGGGCTGCCATTTTCCTTCCATTTTGATGAATCAGCTTACTGTATGATCAGGCGCTGGGTGTAGCGACGCTCTCCCTGCAACAGGGTTACGATGTACACGCCCTGGTTGAGGTTGGGCAGAGCCGAAAGGCTTAATCCATTGGCACGGTTGGAGTAGGCAACCTGCTCCATAGCCAGTGTACCTGCCATGTGGTTGATGCGGACAACGACGGGAGTTTCAGGGTTGAGACCTTCAGCTTCCAGGGTAAGCTCACCTCCCTGGTAGGGATTGGGGAAAATGCCGAGGGTCGCGATTGGCTCCAGGTCCTGCTTTACCTTGCGTGCGTTGGATGTCAACTGAGTACCGCGAAGGTCATATAGCTTGATCCGGTAATAATTGCGGGAGTTGGTTTCTGGCAGGCTGAAACGGTAGCTCTCATTTCCGATTTCATGGGAGATAACGGCCATTCTCTCATAGGCCAGCCCATCAATGGAGCGCTCGATGACAAATTCGGTCCCGAAACGAGCTTCTGCAGCCCAGCTTAATTCTACCTCTCCATTCTCATACTTAAGTCCTTCACCTTCCCAACGTAGCTGTGGAGAATAATCAGAAGCCCCTTTCAGGTAAGCCTCATCCAGGAGACAGTTTTCAGACGAACGAAAAATACTGATTCCCTTTTCTATGGCGTTTGTTAGTGCCTCATTTTTTGAAGCATAGGACATATTGCCTATCTGCTGGTAGGGCTCCACATCGCCCCATACGACCATCTTGCCATTACCTGCTACGAATGACTGATCTACTGCCAGGTTAAGCCCCTGATTGATTTCAAAGCCTCCGCAGGAAGCATTCATGTTGAGCATACCACCAGTAGATTCCAGGTTCATGCGACCCCCGATCAGAATCCAGGCACCAGAGTTGATGATCAGTTCACCTTCGCCCAGATGGCTAAAGTGATTGGAAGTCATCAGGGTGCCAGCTACTTCCATACGTGGGCCAGCATAGTTATAGGTGGCTGAGGTGTCAAACTGGGTGAGGATTTCGTACACGCCACTGCGCGACACAGTGATTTTTCCCAGGTGAACGTAGCTGTTGTCAACTACCTGGGAGATGTAGTGCTTGATGACCACATTATCAGTTGGGGTGGGAACTCCACTGGCTTCATTTTCTTCTGCTTTCCAGCTCATTGGGTCGTTCCATAGGCCCTGGCCTTCGCCGGTAGTGATGTAAGTAGTAGCAGACAGGTGGAAGAAAAATCCAGCCGAAAGGATCAGATAAAAGAATAGCTTCTTCATGGGTTTGGATGGTGGAAGGGTGTGAGTATTGGTGTTTGTTGACACTAAATTAGACGGGGGGTAGGGGAAAAATACACGCCTGTGCTCCAATCGGAGCAAATCCACACCTGATCGGATTCATCCGGGGATAAACGGTGAATAATTGGTCGGAGGTCAGAATAGTTTCTCTATTCAAAATAGTCGGCTTCATGCACGAACCGGCATAGCTATTCCTGAATGGTCAAAGGGGTTTTCGGGAAAGGCAAAGGACTGTATTACTGTATTTTTGATACTAATCCCCTAGTATTCAGGGCTATGTGATGTAAGGTTTTTGAAGTTTTTATCTTTTTGGGCTGCAATAAGTCAAAAACGGCAAATTGAACATTTCGGGTGGATGTTTTAATTATGAGGAAGTTAGATGGGGACTTTATTATATGATTGGCATTTATTGCTTTCGCTAAGCCAAATATTTTGAAATAAGGGAAAGCCTTGATTTCAAATTACCTTTTGCTATATTGATGATTGTGTTAATCGATTAGCCAATCTTAATAAGCTTAACCTAAAGAAGGCCTGTAATCCCGCCGCTATTTGGCATCCCTCCCCAGGATTTAACAAGTAGCCACCTTTAGCTCGTTCTTTCATACACACAATTCCTTTATCCAAATTACGCTTTAACCTACCTTACATGAGAGTTATGTACTTATGGTGGGCGATCCTTTTAATGGGATTCGCTCCAGGGATTCTTTTTGCACAATCTGCAAGTTATTATTGGTCAGATGGGGAACAGATACCCATTACACAAGACCAGCATACCGCAATAATCCATTTAAAAGAAGGAGCTCTCAACTCCACCATCACACGAAGCTTAACTACCCACCCATCAGTTGCCTCCATCGAGGTACACCAAAATGACCAGCGACTGGTCGCTGAATTCAAAGAAACACGTTCTGAACTTCCTGCTGAGCTAGTGCGTAGCCTGGGACTTAACCCCGCCGTAGTACGAAGTATCAGCTATGGCCTTGCCCTGGAAGATGGCTTCAACATCTGGCTCACCCACGAACTGGTGCTACAGTTTAAGTCGGGACATGAACTGGCAGATATTCAGGCATTGATGAGTTCATATGGAGCTGAATACCTGCGAACTGATTTCGAAACAGTTGTAATTGATGTCCAGGATATCGATCAGGTTCTGCCCCTGGCCAATGCCATCCGTGAGTCTGGCGTGGTGAAGTTTGCCCACCCGGATTTCTATGCCAAGCTTACCCGATTTACCGACCCACTCTTTGGCGATCAGTTCCAGATGCACAATACCGGACAGACCATTGATGGGTTTGCGGGTACTGCTGATGCCGATGTAAATGCTTTGGAAGCATGGGGAATCACCCTGGGCTCTTCTTCGATTACCGTTGCGGTAATTGACGACGGGGTAGAGGCTCACGAAGACCTCGATACTCCTTCTGCGGGATACAGCCCTGCCAATAATGGTAATGGAACGCCTCAAAGCGATGGCGCTCATGGGCAGGCCTGTGCTGGTATCATTGCTGCGAATCACAACAACCTCGGTGTACAGGGAGTAGCTCCGGATGTAAACCTGATTACCTCCAATATCTTCGTGGGAGGGGAAACCGGACAGGATCTGGCCAATGCCATTACCTGGGCCAAGAACCAGGGGGCAGACGTTCTCTCCAACTCATGGGGGTACGGATCCTGTACCTACAACATTTCCACGCTTACCAATGCCCTGAACGATGCCAATACCAATGGCCGTGGTGGCCTGGGCTGTGTAATTGTATTCGCCTCCGGAAATGATTACAACTCCTGCGTGAGCTATCCTGCCGATGTCCCTAGTGTGATCGCTGTGGGTGCCTTTGGCAACGACGGCGTCAAGTCCGAGTACTCCAATGCCGGCCCTGCTCTGGACATTTCTGCTCCATCCAACGATATCAGTTCGGCTGGTTATCTGGTTGGTGCAGGTGTGAGAACCATTGACCGTACTGGCTCAAACGGATATGCCAGTGGCAACTATACCACCTCGTTTGGGGGTACCTCTGCTGCCTGTCCGGTTGTAGCGGGGGTTGCAGCCCTGGTACTGTCTGTGGATGGTACCCTGACCAGCGATGAAGTGAAAAATATCCTCTACACTACAGCCAAGGACTTTGGCTCTACTGGCTTTGATAACAGCTATGGTTGGGGTGGCGTAGATGCCTATGCTGCCTGTCAGGCTGCCGGAGGTTCCGGTGGTGGTGGTGGAGGGGGCGGAAGCACCTGCTCTGCTACGGTAAGCAGCTTCCCGTACAGCGAAAGCTTTGAAAGTGGGACTGGATCCTGGTCTCAGGGAACCGGAGATGACCTTGACTGGACCCGTGATGCCAGTGGTACTCCTTCCAGTAGCACCGGCCCCAGCACGGGAGCAGATGGTTCTTACTATATGTACATTGAAGCATCTTCGCCCAACTATCCCAGCAAGACGGCTTACTTTGAGTCACCATGCTTTGACCTGACTGGTGTAACCGATCCTGAGGTAAGCTTCAGCTACCACATGTATGGTTCAGCGATGGGATCACTGGCACTGCAAGTCAGCACAGATGGCAGCAGTTGGACTACCCTATGGTCTATTTCCGGAAACCAGGGTAATGCCTGGGCCAGCCAGACAGAGAGTCTTTCTGCTTACGCATCAGAAACAGAAGTCAGGCTACGATTCTTTGGCACTACAGGAACCTCCTACACCAGTGACATTGCAGTGGATGCCATCTCTGTAGAATCCGGCTCTGGTGGAGGCGGTGGTGGCGGAGGCGGTTGTACCGACACCGAGGTCACGCTTACTCTGGTATTGGACAACTATCCCGGAGAAACTACCTGGAGCCTGGTTGATGGAGGGGGAAGTACCGTAGCGAGTGGCGGACCTTATTCCACTGCTGGAGCAACCGTAACGGAAACTTTCTGTCTGCCTGATGACTGTTATGACTTCATCATCAATGACAGCTACGGAGACGGCATCTGCTGTAGCTATGGCAATGGTTCTTACACCATTTCTGATGATGGCGGCGTACTGGCCAGCGGAGGTGACTTTGGTTCCTCTGAAACCACCGAGATCTGCATTGGTGGCGGCGGCGGAGGAGGTGGAGGGACATCCTGTCCCACCATTGACTTCAACAGCTACAGCGTTACGGCCTATGGCAATGGCCAGGACAATGGCTCTGCTACCATCCAGGATGCAGGAGCTACCCTTGTCCTTAGCAATAATGCGTGGAAAGACATTTCGTATAGCTACAACGTTACGGCAAGTACCGTGATCGAATTTGACTTCGGATCGACTGACGAAGGAGAAATTCACGGTATCGGGTTTGACACCGATGAGGGCATCAGCTCCAACCGGACTTTCCAGGTATACGGTACCCAGAACTGGGGCATTAGCAACTACAGCTACACCAGCCCCGGTTCCTGGCAGACCATCACCATTCCGATTGGTAGCTTCTACACCGGTAGCTTTAGCAAGCTATTCTTTGTGTGTGACGACGATGCCGGAGGAGCAGGTAACAGTTACTTCCGCAACATCAAGATCTACGAAGGAGTATGCGGTACCGCAGCTACGGCTGAACTGTTTGACGCAGCTCCACCAGTGCCCATGTATGGCGATGAGGCTGAGTTCTCCCTACAGGTCTATCCTAGTCCTGCTACCGAGAAGATCACCATGGTATATGGAGTACCTTCTGAGACCTATACAGTAGAAATCGCGGACCTGGCCGGTCGCACTGTCTGGCGTGATGAAATTCCTGGTGGAACTCAGGGAATCGTCATTAGCGAGCTGAGTGGCGGTATGTATCTGCTCAAAGTTCACAGTCAAGATGGGGTGCTCACCCACAAGTTTGTGAAGGCAGAGTAAAAACAGGGTTAATCGATTTAGCACACAGGCCAGGCTCCTTTTGGGGCCTGGCTTTTGCTATGTACTATCTTTTTTAGCTATGATTCGTATATATGGAGCTTTTTAGTGCCATTTTGCCTAAAAATACGAGCGAGACATTTTGCCTTTATAGGTATTTTTTTGTAATTGATTTCTTAGATATCTAATACATCATGTTTTCATTGCGCAATCTATCCCTGCTTCTTGTATGCTTCACCCTCATCCAGGGGATGGCACAGCCTGGAAGAATTTACTACGAGGATACGCCTCAGGATAGAGGAAGATTTTCTGTCGCCGCAGCGGATCAGATCCCGTTGTTTGCCAATCCCGGAGAAAATAGTCAGGTCGTCACCCTGATATTTTTCATGGAAGAGCTTGAGCATAAGGGAGAGGAGGCTTTTGTGAAGTCAGATCGCTCCAACTATGTTTATGTAGAAACCGCCGACGGAAACCTTGGCTGGGTAGACGATCGCTTCCTGGTACGAAATGGCGGCCCAGCGGTCATGCTGAACTCTGCCCCCATTTTCGATAAGCCCAGCACCTACTCCACCGCAACCGGATTACGATTTGGCGCAGGAGAACTGATTATCCTGAGTGACTGGCAGGACAACTGGGTTTACCTAACAGGTGAAAACAAGCGAAAATTTGGCTGGGTAGAAGGATATCAACTGCTCAGTACCAACACCCAGGATATTGAGATAGGCGGACAGATACGCCGTGCGATGCTGATTCCGGAAGAAGAAGACCGGGTTATCGCACTGCGAAGCATCGGAAGCACTCCCCAGTTTATGGGTTCTCCACTAAGAGATGTGGTCCGGGACCTGGCTCTGAGAATGGAGCAGGGAGACCGACCCAGCGAGGGAGAGGTATATATCACAGACGCTGGAAATCTGGAACCGTTGCCACCAGGACAGGGACAGGGTGAAGGAATCCCCGGAGGCACTGTACAAACCGAAACAGATCGATCCGGTACTACTGTGAAGGTCATCACCGATGCCCAGACAGGTCAGGTTTACCGCATGATAGAGGAAAGAGGCTCCATACAGCCTGTGGAAGCCAAAGATCCAGCTGATATTTATTACTGTTACCATAAATCGGTTCCTGTTGGACAGAAGGTATTGCTGGAACTCCCCTATGCCATGGCTGACGGTCGTAAATACCTGCCCCTCACGGTAGTGGCACCGCTTAGGTCCACCAACCCGAATGTAGTTGGGCTGGGTCCAGAACTGATTAAAAAGGTGTTCGGTGTAAGTCAGGCGAGCGAAGCTCCTGAAGTAACCATCGCTTATCCTGAACAATAAAGACCCGGAAGCATTTTTCAATCCCTGTTTCGATGCGATCATACCTATTTCCGATCTGGCTAGTTTTGACCTGTCTCCCGGGAGCGATTCAGGCTCAGGATATGCCCAGGCCTCTGCCGACCTACTCATACGTAAATGGGCAGATTCAGGGGCAGCTTCCTTATGGGAAGGAATTTTTTATCAGTGGGAATACCCTTCAGCCCGGGACAGCCCAGCGAGCCAATGTCGTCGAACTGGCCATTTATGAAGAGGTATATCGGACCCAGCGAATTCGCAGGGAACGCAGGATATTTTTCAAGCCAGACTCCCTCACCCTTTACTTTGGAACCAGCCCCATCTACCAGAGCTTTTGGTGGGACTCTGAAGATACCGATCCCGCTAACTTCAAGGTTTATGTGGGGAGACCGCTGAAGGTCAATACCTACTATCAGGTGGTGCTTAATTTTTATCACAAGTACCAACTGGACGACGCCACCACCAAGCGTCTGATTGAGACAGTCAAGCTGCGAATAGCCGGACAAAATAACCTTTCAGTCCGAATTGAAAATGTTGAGGATGTGCTCAACGATGTGGTTGCAGAATATGCCCAGGAAGTTAACTTTGGATACCTCGAACCCACCCGCAATGACCGTGTCCGGTTTGATACCACCCGCAAGCGACTGGAGCTACCCGTCACGGGTGAACTGCCCTACAACCTTCAGCTGGAACTGGGACGGATCATACAGCATGAACAAATCCTGGCAGATGCCAATTTCAAATTGGAAAGCCAGCTCAATGAGCTAAAGCTATTTGCCCGTTCAGACACCTTCATGGACCTTGAGCGACGATTGAATGCCGCTCTCCGGGAAGATGACAGCGTGACCTATCGACTCAGCGATGTACAGGCCCTGAGAAACTTCCTGGTGACAGGTAACACCAATTATGATCCTTTCCCTCCGTTGCTTCGCTATGTGGAATCTTCCAGCGGCAGCCGTCGGCTAACTGAACTGGACAAAATGATTCTCCGGGCACTTCCTGGTAACTATTTCCGCCCGATCCAGAATCTGACGATGAATCGGGATCGTCTCCTGGATAAGATCGAGCTGATGAACGAGCAGGTTTCCGATGCAGGCCTTGACCAACTGATCGGGGAAGGGTTTGTGCAGGCAAATTCTGCGGAACTGATCGAGACCCCATATGCGAAGCTGCCCGAGAGCGCAAGTGATGGAACTAATCGCAGGCAGTCCTTTGCCGTAGGAGAAAATTCGGATTTGGTGCCCTCTACCGGTTATGACGCAATCAACATAGGGACCGCCTATGGAGTTGGGCTGGTTGGGCTGAATTTTCCTGATCCCACTACTCTGGGTAGCAATGACCCATTTGCTCTCACAGAACCAGCCCTGGTGTCCTATATCGGGGTTAAGTTCTACTTTTCGCAGGTGGACAAAGCCTTTTTCATCGAAGAACCCTACCCCCTGTTCCGGGATCGCTTGTCGCTGATGGTAGGCGTCAAAGCCACTGGCGACCTGAATTATCGCGGCAATTCATTAGGCAAAGTATTGGCGGTACAACCTGTCACTGGACTAAGTGTGGATATTAATCGGGTGATGAGCCTCGATGCTGGGTTTGTATTGTTTGGAGAACCTTCGCTCAGTCCTTTTCTGGACCGAAATCGACTCAGGGTTGCTCCATTTATCGGCCTCAGTTTGGACGCCAATGTATTCAACGCGACCCGCAACCTGATTACTGGAAATAGCCTATATCCCGGAAGCTGATACTACTTTTCTTGCAATGAATATCCCTCGTTATGCCACTTGACCTTAATATCACGCCAAAGCCCGAGCTCTCCTTTACCCAGCCTGGTGGACTGGTCGTTTTTGTGGACACACCCGCTACGGTCGATGTGATGCTAACGCCAAGGGCGGCCGGAACAGGTACCATTCACCTGAAGTGCATCGCGGATGAAGTGGCCTTTCGTGACGAACGAAATCAGCGAATTACCAGCGTGCTCGACTTTAAGTATAATTGTGACGATCCCAATGAGAATCAGTTGATATCGCTGGGATTTATTCTGGTATGCAGCAACCCCAGTGACCAGGACATCCTGATCCGGTTTGATGCCTGGGCCAAAAATGCTACCGGGCAGCAATCTCCGCCCATCATGCAGCTACCCGTTACCCTCAAGCCGCGAAACGCCGAAAGCGACTCCACTCATCTGACCGTCGTGATGACAGAAGAGATAACCACTACTGCGGTAGATGCCTCTACCGACCCTCAGCCTACTAATTCTCCTGAAGAAGACCCTACCCATGAAGATTCTGCCACTAGCTAGCCTGTTGTTGTTGGGATTGATCTCCGCGTGCGAGTTGCGAGATCCCGACCAGGGCATAAAAACCGAGGAAATTATTTCCCTTCAGGTTTCCAGCGATGAACTCGTAGCTGATGGGCAGGACCTGATTCTTGTACAGGCAGAGTTGGGCTCCCAGGCTATTCCCAATCTGAGCGTAACATTTAATACCAGTCAGGGCCAGTTTGAAACAAGCTCTGGAGGAACCGCAACTACCATCGACCGGGTAGCCTCGGGCAGAACTGCGACAGCGACACTGGTAGCAGGGACAGCAGCCCAAAACCGGGTGCTGGTCAGTGCTACTGTAACTGGTACTGACCCTGAAAGGGGGACCTTATCATTTCAGGCAGATACCGTGATTACCTTCCTGCCTGCTTTTCCAACCCTGCTGGAATTGAACCTTGACGACACGGAAATAGAGGCAGTAGAGGGAAATAGTACCTCCTTGACGGTAAACCTGTTGAGAAACTCCGGGCTCGTTTCGGAGGGCATGGAGGTATTTTTTGAAGCAATACCCATTTCAGATCCGGCAGCAATAGTTGAAATAAATAGTAAAGCCATTGCTGATTTACAATCCGTGACGGCGGAGGTAACCGTTGGAGACACCATAGCGGGTAAGGTCCTGCTCAGAGCCTGGGTACTGGAAACTGCCACCGATACCGCTGCGAAAGGAGAGATCGAGTTAAGTCTGACACCTTAAATATTAGTGAGCTACCTTTGTCGCTCAAAAAAGAGCCTATGGACGCTATTTCCGCAAATGTAGTTGAAGAGACAGCTGTGTGGCTGCTCAACATGGACGATGAAGATTTCATCGAAAAGCTCATCGACCAGATCGCTGAGGAGCAACCTTTTGTATTTGCTTACCTCGTCGCCATGGGGGAAGGAGATCTCAATGAAGATGAGCAGGAATTATTGCTTTTCACTGGGGTATCGATCTGGCAAATGATGACAAAAGGGGGCCAAACGATCAGCCAGGTTTCTGAAGAACACCTGGATCGGCTGGAGCAAGTCAATATGCAAATCCTGGAATCTCTCTCAGGAGAGTCTGAGGCTGACTTTTTGCGTGAGGTACAGGGGCTGCTCGATGGCTATGCCCAACCTGCGGTGCTGGAGTATGTCCTGGAAACCATCCTCGAAGACGAAGCAGATGTGGTACTTCCTTCGAACCGAGGTATCATGATCATCTTTCTCAAGATAGTCATTGACTGTCTGCATGGAGCAGCAGTTAAGTAGAAAAGGAGGGATAAGGAGAAGAGTCCTGGGTACTACTAAATCACAGGATAGGCTACATGCTACTCCTCATTCTGATTATGGAAGTAATGCCACAGTGTCAGGATGAGTTCGCCTGGCTCACCCAAAAAATCGGGTAAAGCGTGATTTTCCTGAAAAGCCTGACTCCTGCTATCCCCTGTGCTGCTGCTATTTCCTCCTTCACGCTTCAGGCCCTTCAAACCAAGTTGCAGCTTTTGGAGCTTGAGCTCCAGATAGCGGGTAAGGTGGTATTCGTAGAATGGATCGAGCCGCTTGGTGGGTGTTTTCCCCTGTTCCACAGCTTCCAGCCAGCTTTTGGCCGCTTTGATGGTTAAAAATGGTTCTTCGTCTTCTTCAACCTCATTGACGAGATCCGGGAAAATGACCGGATAAATGAATAATCCCGGCCTGCCGTCCTGCTCTGCGGCATTTATCTGAGCTTCCTCCATGGCATCCAGCAGTTCCGTAAGCCAGCGGGTTGGGAGTTCTGGTAATTCTGTATCCGAAGTTTCTCTGCGCTCTTCAAGCCAGATCTCCCAGTCGGGGATGTTCAATTCGAGCAATTCGTCGTAGCTGAAATGGATGAAACTAAAGGGATCGCAGCCTTCAATTTGCCGGAAGCGGCTATGGACAGGTTGTATTTCAAGGTGGTCCCATAGCTCCATCAACCATTGCCCCTGCCAGAATTCTTCCAATGCTTCAGACTGGTCAGCATCGACCATTAGGTCGCTGAAGCCATCTCCATACTCTTGCAACAGGTGAAGTAAAAATGCTGCTCCGTTTTCACTGAGCCTGCGGGGAATTTCGTCTCTGAAAGCCTGGCGCACCTCCTGGCCAGCCGAAAGCCAACTCTGTGGGGTTTTGACCGCAAAAATGGATTGTTCTTCGGGAATCGCTAGCTGCGAAGATCCCTCTATGGCTTCCAGGAGCTCAAAATCCGAAATCAGGTCTACTTCCAGACCAAAAAAGGAATATAGGTTCATGGGAAATGAAACGAATCAAAGACAGAGTTCGAAGGATACAGTTTTTCCCAAAAACAACAAAAGGACTGTGTGCAGAATCCCTTCAAGTAGTTGTAAATCCCTAAGAGGCTGTTTGTCAGAAGAATTTCTTCCGTTAGTGCCTGCGGAATGAAGTAATTACTCATTCGATCTTCGTATAAGATGCTCACCAACAGAACTTTCAATTATGTTGAACGCAGCGAAATCCCACAGAGCGGGAAATTACTGATCCCGAATCCAATGCACGAGTTCGCTCCGGAAGCGTTAGGGGTTCCACTCAGGTTGGGGAGAAAGAATCAGGTCGGGACTTTCCTGTTCGAGAGAATAGCTGAGGATATCCCGTGTTTTATGTGCCGCCAGCTTCATGGCCTCTTCTACTGGTCGCTTTTCGAAGAAATGCGCTTTGAAAAAGTAGGCTGCAAATACGTCGCCCGATCCACCATAATTTCTGGGAACCCGCTCATGTTGATACCTTATTCCCTGGCCTTCATGCCATAGGAACATTTCCAATCCGTCTTTGGCTGGCAGACTGGTAGCAATGAAATTTACTCCTGGAAAGCGTTCCTTAAATGCATCAAGATATGCCTGCGGCTCCTCTCCATCCGGAGAAAGTCCGCTATATAGCTGTAGCTCTGTGTAGTTCGGTAAGGCCCAGTCGGCCATGGCCAACAGTTCCGGCCATGCTTTTACGATCTCCTCAGGGACATAGGTCCGGCCATGATCACCGGATACCGGATCGAAGATAACTGTTAGTATCTGCTGTCTGTACTTATGTAGTATTTCCTGGATGAGGGAAACCTGACGGGGGTGTCCAAGGTAGCCGATATACACCACCAGTTTTTCACCCTTCAATTTGGCTAGTTCCAGGGTGTTGGCCAGTAGATCATCAAGATCTACCTGTACTTTTACTACACCGGGGAGGTTGGTCAGACCACTAAGGTACAAGCTGGGAACAGGAAGAACCCTGGTGCCCAGAATGCTGATGAATGCCTTGAGGCTTGCCGTGCCATGAACGGCAAAGCTATGGACGGCCAGTAGTTTCATTGGCGCAAATAAAGTGGCCCAGCTCATGAGTCGCAAGTGTGACCGATGCATTGGGCAATAACTTCGACCAATGCGCTGCTAACTATGTGCTGAATGTGTTAAATTGGCCGGAATTGAAGCATTCGTTATGAAAAAAGTATTTCGACTAATTGGGTTGGTAATAGCAGGAGTCTTACTCCAGTCTCAGGGATGCCAGGAAGTAAGTCAGGGTGTTTGCCAGGGGGAATGGACTGCGACCCCAGGAACTCCAGTTGGCCTGGATGCTGGAACTCAGTTGACAGTTGGGTTTTACAACGTTGAAAACCTCTTTGATACGCTCGATGACGTCAGGAATGCCGAGGATGACTGGCTGCTTGAAGAGGAGGCTATCGGCTGGGATGAAGGCAACTATGAAATCAAGCTCCAAAATCTGTCTCGGGCTATTTCCTCAATGGATGAGGGTGGCCCCGATTTGCTGGGGATAGCTGAAGTGGAAAATGCCTGTGTACTTGCTGATCTTATCCATACGGAATCCCTTTCCCCCAAAGGCTATCGAATAGTTCATGAAGAGTCGGGTGACCACAGGGGCATCGATGTGGCATTTCTCTACGATCCGAATTTTTTCACTTATCAAAGCCACAAGACCTATACGGTTACCTTTGCGAATACGGACTACACCAGCCGCGATATATTGGCAGTCGAAGGCTCAATTGACGGGCAACACCTCTGGGTGATTGTCAACCACTGGCCTTCACGCGGGGGGGGACAGGTGGAGACCGCCCCAAAGCGGATGGCAGCTGCACGAAGGGTACGTAGCCTGGTTGATGATCTGACAAATGCCGACCCAGAGGTGGGAATTATTGTAATGGGAGACTTCAACGACGATCCCACAGACCCCAGTATCATGAGTGTCCTGGGAGCTGAGGACGAAGCAGATGAAGACCTGGACGTATCAGAATTATTCAACCCCATGGCGGCGATTCATGATCCGGAAAGTGAAGGGTCATTGACCTACCGGGGAAAGTACAACCTTTTTGATCAGATCATGCTGAATGGTAGTCTGCTGGACAGCAAAAAACCGTTGAGCTATGTGCCCGGGTCAGTCAGTATTCATCACCCCAATTTCATGCGTTTTCGTGGAAGGGGACCTTCGCGGGCCATTCACCGTGGGGAGTTCAAGCCATATGGCTTTAGTGATCACTTCCCCGTAATGGTGACCCTCAGTGCCAACCAGTGACATGTTGCGCTAGGAAGTGAAACCCATTATATGATTTTGTAGTTTAATGGGCATATGAGTCCATCCGAATTCAAGGCGCTGATCAGCCTGCTCGACGATACCGATCCTGTTGTTGAATCCCACGTAAAAGACACCCTGATCTCATTGGGGGAAGGGGTAATCCCAAAGCTGGAAGAAGCGTGGGAAAGTCAGGGAGATGAATTCGTTCAATCCCGTATCGAGGATATCATATATCACATTCAGACGGGGCAGGTGCTGGATTCCATCCACAGCTGGAAATCAGTTGGAGGGGGGTCTCTTTTGAGAGGTTGGTACCTGGTTTCCAGGTTTCACTTCCCCGAACTTGACTATCTGGTCTACAAGAATGAAGTCAATCGGCTGGTAAACCGGATCTGGCTGGAGTTCCGACCTGGAATGAACCTGCCTGAAAAACTGCTGGTTATCAACCGCATGCTCTTCGTTCAGGAGAAGTTTCGGGTGAATCGTAAGAGCCTTTACGATCCCAAGAATTTTTTCCTCAATACCCTGATTGATACCAAGAAAGGGAGCCCAATTTCCCTTGGATTGCTGTACCTGGTCATATGCCAGGAACTCGACCTTGAGCTAAAAGGGATCATTTTACCCGGATATTTTGTGGTGACCTATCAGGATGAAAAGAATGAGTTTTTCCTGGATTTACGTCAGAAGGGAGCCTTCTTCATGCGAAAGGAGCTAAATAAATTCCTGACGGATATGTCACTAGACCCAGAGGATTCTTCTCTCACCGAGCCTTCCTCGCATCTCGAAATCCTGGTAGAGTGGACCCGAACGATCATGCATGCCTATCGCCACGCAAGGGATCTCGAGAAAGCGGAGCGGTTTCAGGTGTTGCTGCAGGCCCTGGAGGAGGAGTAATCAGGCCGGTTGGTTGAACGGGGTAAATGCAGCTTTATACTCCTGGTACTGAGGTTTGTCAGGCAGCATTCCCCCATACCAGGTTAGCTCATATACCCATATCAGGTGCCGTAATTTTTCCTTTCGGTCGGCATTTTTGATTTCCCGCAAATATTGCCGATCGGTTTTGTAGGGATGCCACTCTATATAACCTTCTTCCCACAGTAGCCTCAGGGTGAGCCAGTATCGGTATCGGATGGCCTGTCGATAATCACCCCTCGCTTCTGACTCCTGGATAAGTTCTGGCAGGTTTAGCTGCAGAAACTGGTCCTGGTTCTGAGGGGTTCCGCCTGACTCGGTTAGTAAACTGGTATTCTTTTTTGCGAGTGTGTTTCTCAGTATCAGGTAACCCAGTGCCACCAACCCGATGATGATAACAGGATAGAGGACCCATTGCCAGTTAAAGTCAAAGTCTGGAGTTTTACTGATTTCCTCCGGTTCTTTATAGGGTTCCGGACCATATTGAAAGTCCGGATCCTGGGCGCGCTCACTGAGTTTTTGCTCGTCCCACTGGCCCTGTGCCCTGGCCATAGGTGCCGTAATTCCCTGGAGAATCACCAGCAGCAGGAATAATTTGAAAACGGTATGCGAAAAGCGTGGGTTCACGTGATACTACTTTTATAAAGGGGACGGGACCGGATTCCCTTTTGTATGTTTTCCAGTTCTGCAGGGGCAGTATTTGCCAGCTTTTTCTCCAGTATGATGGGATAAAACACATAGTACCAGAGGATGAACCATAGGGAAACCCCAATGATAAGAAGCTTGGCAATCAGTGGCCATTCAGTCAGGCGAGTTACAAATCCTTCGAGGAAAGCTGCCGCAATAAATACGGGGATCAGCCCCATCATGATTTTGATTCCATCTTTGGCGGCCTCCTGCACAGACTTTTTTCTGGAAAGCGTACTGGGGAAAATAATGCTGTGGCCCAGTCGCAACCCTGCTGCCCCTGCAATGACAATGGCAGAAAGTTCAAGAGTGCCATGAATATAAATGACCGGCAGGGCTTCACCCAGTCGGTTGTGGATATGAAACAGCGTCATGAAGGCTCCGACCATTACGCCATTGCGAAACAATACCCAGACGGTTCCTGCAGATAGCAAAAATCCAAAGACGAACGCTTTAAAGGCTACCTGAATGTTGTTGTAGGCAATTCTGAGGAACATGGGCAGGGGCGCCTCCCCTTTGTAAACCCCCATCGGGTCCCCACTCTCTATGTTGTTGATGGTCATGTTGACATAGCCCTCCCCGAGGATTACGCCCAGAAACTCCTGATCATTTAGCGCATTGAAAATCCCAAGCACCATGAATAGCGAAAAAAACAGAAAGGCATAAAGCAGGTGCCGGTGGCAGCGCCGCATGATAAGCGGAAGCTCATATTGCCAGAAGGCGAATAGCCGATTCTGGGACTGTTTTTTATTTTTGTAAATGGCCAGATGGGTCCGGGCTGCAAGCCCATTCAGGTATTTTACAACCTTACTTCGGGGGTAAAATGTGCGGGCATAGGCCAGGTCGTCGGTTAACTGGACATAGAGATAAGCCAGATGGTCAGGATCCATCTGTGACCAGCCTCTTTGAGAGAGGCTTTGCTCATATTCCAACCATTTATCCTTATTTTGACGCAGAAACGCAGGTTCACGCATAAATAACTAGTGGAAAGAATTCGAAATCTTGTGTCTGTCGAAGATCCCGTGAAACGGGGAGTGATAACCGAAGCATCTAATCCGTAATTGAAAGTGTTACTGGTGAGCACTTTTATACGAATTGCGAATGGTCAATTACTTAATTCCGCAGGCACTAGAAGTCAGGCACTAGAAGTGTGGCCTTCCAACAAATAAAACAATTCCCCGCGTGAATACCATCTCGATTCCAACTACTCAGCATATAGAACTGGAATATCCCATAGCGGGCATTGGGGATCGCCTTCTGGCAGGCCTGATTGATGTCGCTTTGGTTGCCATTTACATTTTCCTATGGGGGTATCTGCTGGACCGATATGAACAGATGAGCACCGAAGACCTCTTCGAAGGAGAGGTAAATGTTATCTGGATTATCCTGCTATTGCCGATCAATTTTTACTCGGTCATTTGTGAATGGGTACTGGATGGACGCACGGTTGGGAAACTGGTCATGCGTACACGCACCATTGGCCTGGATGGGCAATCGCCTACCCTGTCTCAGTATCTGTTGCGCTGGATCTTCCGACTGCTGGATGTGTGGTTGTCAGCGGCAGCACTGCTGCCTGGGTTGGTGGGGCTGATCGCCATGGGGGTGAACAAAAAGGGTCAGCGGCTGGGTGATTGGGTAGCAGGGACGACCGTCATCAAGCTCAAACTGGTTACCACCTTTATGGATACCATCTACATGGAGACTGAGGACACCTACAAACTCCAGTTTCCCGAGATTGCCAATCTATCTGATCGGGACATCAGTATTCTGAAGGAGGTGCTCGAAGCAGGGATCAAAAGCAAAAATCCAGAATTGATCCAGCGCCTGACCAAAAAAGTAAAAGAGGTCGCCAAAATTGAATCTGATATGGCTCCCATTACCTTCCTCGAAACGGTATTGAGGGACTACAACCATTACTTCAAGGAATAAAAAAAGCACGGCTCAGGGCCGTGCAATTTCCTTAAATGGGGAAACGAAAAGTAAACGAGTAGAAAAAAATCCTTAACCAGGAAGGGTTACTTTGGATATTTTTTCCAGTCCGTCTACCAGGATTCCAAACTGCTCCTCAGCCATCGCAGCACGCATCCGCGTCGATAACTCGCGCAAAAACTCTGCGTAGTCGCTGAGCAACTTCTTTCCTTTAGTAGTGATATGTACGAAAATGGATCGGCGATCATGCTTCGAGTTAACCCGCTTGACGAGTTTCTGACTCTCCAGACGATCAACAATGTTGGTAAGGTTGCTCAGTTTTACCTGAACTCGCTCACCAATGTCCTTCATTTTCTTGTCCCCTTCTGCTTCGAGCAGCTTGAGAATGTCTATCTCTACCGCGGAAACCTTGAACCGTCGCTGTACGATCTCCTGATGTCGTTGGATAACATCAGTTAACTGGAAGAGGCTACTTTCTAGTCTCTCCAGACGATCTACATTGGAGGTTGGGTTTTCATGCATAGTCTAGGGCAATTAATGTGGATTGAATTAGCTTGGATGAGTAATATACAACTTCCTGTAATAAGTTCGGGCTGCACATTCTTTTTTTTATTCAAAATATTTTTGAACAATTGTTTGCAGGCTATAATTTTTTAGAGAGTCACAATATTTGTACAGGCGGTTGATATAAGGCGAAAAAATTAGTCAGCCTTATCTTTCAAAGATTCAGTTATAAAGAAACTAAATCCTTCAGTTAAATACAACTACCACAACTTATTTTTACATAAAAATTTTATTAATAGATAATTCTTGTTTTAAATATTTCCTGAAGTTTGTCTAACGCAGGATTTTCCTTTGCCATCTCTCTCAGCTTCTGGTCATCAGTATATGGTATTGATTGCTCATTATCAGTGCCTCCGCTGTCTATTTGATATTCGACGAATAAATCCGGAACTTCTAAATTTTCTCTTAAAAAGGGCAGTAGTCCATCTTCCCTGGACACCAGATCCCGATACAACTCGTCTTTTACGATGTAAGTCCAGCGATTATGTTCAAGTTCGGATCGGCCATTTCTTATGATGGAAGCCAAATTCATCTTGTTGTTATTCTCTAACTGTTTAGCGAATGCTTCCAGAGATTTCTCAAAGGTTTCCTTGGGTATTTCGACGGCTGGATTAAGATCAAAGGTTCGGTTTTCGTCTTTTGCTGATTTTTCCTTGAGTTCCGCTTTTTTTGCATCCAGCACCGACTTCATCGAATTGAGGTTGTCGCCAAGCTTGAGGCCTCCCTCTCTTTGGCGTCTGCGCCGTCTGGTAGAAGACGGTGATTCAGCAGGAACGGAAGGTGTTACCTCTGAAACCGACTCGGGCTGAGGCTCCTGTTTCTCCTCTTGAGTGGGAGCGGAATGGGTTTCCTCCTTCTCCTCGGGCTGTTTGGGAGAATTGACGGGAGGATCTGAATGAGAAGGTGTGGAATTTTGCTCAGCTCGCTGGGTTATGGATTTTTTTTTTCCGGCTGAGGTGTAGGAGATCCATTGGCCGCGACACGAATGGCCTGGCTGAGGTGAGCCAGCTTGATCAGGGTCAGTTCCACGATCAGTCGCGGATTACTGGCAGATTTTATTTTTTGTTCGGCCTCGGAACAGAGGTTAAAAGCATTTAGTAGAAAGCTGGGATCAAGTTCCTGGCTTTGCTGCTGATAATTGGCCTTAACATTTTCGGAGGTTTCCAGCAGTTGGATGGTGCTGGGATCCTGGCATACCAGGAGGTTGCGAAAATGCTCGTTCATGCCGACGAGGATATCCTTGGCCTCGAATCCCTTGCCAATGATTTCATCCAGCATGAGCAGCAACTGGGTATGATTCTGGTCCTGCATATACTTGACTGCCTTGAAATAGTATTCATAGTCAAGTATGTTCAGGTTCTCCAGGACCTTTTCAAAGGTGAGCTTGCCACCTGAGTAGCTGACCAACTGGTCAAACAGGCTCAGCGCATCCCTTAGAGCACCATCTGCCTTAAGGGCGATTTGCTGAAGGGCTGCATATTCTGCATCCAGTTTCTCTTCGGTTGCAATGTGCTGCAGGTGGGCAGCAATGTCATCCACCCGGATACGGCGGAAGTCAAATTTCTGACAGCGGGACAGGATGGTTGGCAGGATTTTGTGCTTTTCCGTCGTCGCCAGAATGAACAGTACGTGAGCGGGGGGCTCCTCCAGCGTTTTTAGAAACGCATTGAAAGCCGCCTGGGACAGCATGTGAACCTCATCGATGATATAGACGCTGCGTTTGCCATTGGGTGGCACATAGCGGGTTTGCTCGGTCAGGTTACGAATATCATCTACACTGTTATTAGAGGCTGCATCCAGTTCGTGGATGTTAATGCTTTTTCCCTGGTTATAAGACTGGCAGGATTCGCACTGGTTACAGGGTTCTCCATCCTCCTGAAGGTTTTCACAGTTGATCGCCTTGGCCAGGATACGGGCACAGGTCGTCTTCCCCACTCCACGTGGACCAGAAAACAAAAAGGCATGCGCCAGTTGATCTAACAGGATGGCTCCCTTGAGGGTGTTGGTAACGTGGGCCTGTCCCACTACTGAGGCAAAGGTGCCGGGTCTGTACTTTCTGGCGGAGACGATATAGTTTCCCATACTCAAAGTTAATCAAAATCGGCTAATGAGGTGAGGGGCTGGGATTCATTGAGGTAACTTTATCTTCCTCACGTGTAGGCACGTAGCAGCGGATGACAAAAAGCCTCGCGAAGGAATGCAGAGGCTACTCCGGTTTCCGGGCCCTGAGCATTTCTCGCTTGCCTGGAGGACCAGGGATTCGTTCTACTTCAAAGCCTGCGGCCTGCAATGCACGCCTCACCACACCTTTGGCGCAATAGCTGACCCAGATACCTGCAGGATTCATCCATTCAAAAATCCTGCAGAAGACCTCTTCTGTCCACAACTCAGGCTGCGCACCGGGCGCAAATGCATCCCAATACACCAGATCATATTTGTTCTCAGGCTCAAAGTCCTCTAACCGGTTTTGGACTTTCTTCAATGCAAACCCCTCTCCCAGTAACTGTGATTTATTCCAGTCAGCCTCGTGGAGAGCATTTAGCCGGGTCTGCCCATCGGGGGCATGTAGCTGCTGGGGAAAGTTGAGTCCACTCCATTGATCCCTCGAAAGTGGGTAGGCTTCCAGGGCAGTATAGTGTACCGGATAGCCTCGCTCTGATATCCAGGTAAGCCACGCATTCAGTCCGGTCCCCAGGCCCATTTCAAAAATATGCATAGGCTCTTCGCGCTGCCAGTCTCTTGCTTCCAGGCCGGCCTTTATAAAAACATGCATGGATTCCTGGATGGCTCCATGTACCGAATGGTAGTGTTGGTCGAAGCGCGGTGAAAAAAGGGTGCTGGAACCATCTGCAGTGAGGTAAGGCTGAGGATTTTGGGAATGACTCATGTTACAAATTAGGGCGTTTTCTGACGCATTGTGAAGTGGGAATCTGGCCCTTTAGGTAATGAATTGAAAGGTATGTGAAAAAGTTTTTTAGCAGAATCGGAGGTTCTATGCCTTGCCTTACATGAGTTTATTTCAGAGCAACACAACCTCCCGCTACTGGAAATCCCGGTTTAAAGCTCCACGGTAGCAATTTGTGGTGCAGTGCTGTTTCGTGAATGGAAAAAATCTGCGGGGGAATGGTAAAAACCCGTCGCTGAATTGCACGCCTAAGACATCGAATGAATGCAGAAGAAGATTACATAGGCCTGTTATACGGCTTCTGATGTGCGCATAAATGGCCCACGGATTATTTGAATTTTTATGGTGAAAATATTTCGCCATGCTAAATAATCAGTTGCTAATTATCGTGAGACGGGCCATACTATTGGCGGGGATGATATGGTTGGCATATGGTGGCGTTAACGGACAACCAGCCTCATACTCTTCCCTTATCAAGCAATATAACAGTAATGTATTGTTTGAAGAAAACCTTGGCCAGTACAATGACTCCATAGCGTACCTCTGCAAACTATATGATGAGCAGGTTCGCTTTATTGAAACGGGCCTGAGCATAGCGCTCATGCGTGGAACCATAGATACTGCGGCACCAGCCGACCTGCCCAAGTACCGGCAGCATCAGTGGCCGGAAGCCGGTGGTTGGGAAGCCCTCGTATGGAACCTGGAATTTGTAGGAGCAGACACTGCCGGGCAGTGGGAGCCCTATCAGTGCCTGGGGGGAGTTCAGAACTACCTGAGAAGCA
The DNA here is from genome assembly GCA_964343195.1 of uncultured Bacteroidia bacterium. Lineage (GTDB taxonomy): Bacteria > Bacteroidota > Bacteroidia > J057 > J057 > CAYVAP01. The sequence continues at coordinate 168,999 of CAYFIR010000001.1, forward strand.
CTGGCAGTTTTACGGGTGTTTCAAGTTACGCGGAGCTATGGTATGAAGATATATATCCCGGTATATCCCTGCGTTACTATGGGGCAGAAGAAAGCGCCCTGAAGTATGACTTCGTGCTCGAGGCAGGACTTACACAGGCAACCAACATCGTGGTCGAAGCTCAGGGAGTTGATAATATGACCCTGGACGCTGAAGGAAAGCTGCAAATTCACACCGCATGGGGAGTGGTGGAAGAAGCAGTACCATATGCTTACCAGATAATCGATGGAGCCGAAGTAGAAGTAGCCGCTGAGTATGTACTCCTAGGCAGCAATAGATTTGGTTTTGACATCACAGGTCGGGTTCATCCTTCCTACCCTGTAGTCATTGATCCTCTGACATTGAACTGGGGTACTTTTCTGCATGGTAGTGGATCAGATGATTACATCATGGCCATTGATGTAGACACCGCTGGCAACATTTATTCAACTGGTTATACCCAGACACCAAGCTTTCCAGTGACTCCAGGTGTATTTCAGGCAACCCATGGGGGCAGTATGGATGTATTTGTAACCAAGGTGTCTCCAGGTGGAGCAGGTTTGGTCTATTCTACCTTCATTGGGGGTACTTCCTGGGAAATGGGCTACGGAATCATGGTGGACATCGACGGAAAAGCCTACGTATCTGGCTTCAGCCGCTCCAGTGACCTGCCCGTCAGAGGAGGTTTTCAAATGGTACATGGCGGCGGAACCATCGACGGATTCATCGCAGGACTATCAGAAAGCGGAGATAGCCTGTTATTTGGCACCTTCATCGGAGGTACAGAAAGAGACTACATTTATGACATGAGAATGGGCGACGATGGTTCGCTGTATATGACCGGATTCACCCTGTCGGTTGACTTCCCGGTAAGTACCGATGCCTATCAGGGGACATATGGCGGATCCGGGGACGGCTTTGTAGCCAGGGTAAGCGTCAATGGAGACAGTCTGCTGTATAGCACCTATCTGGGAGGAACAGGCTACGAAATCTGTAATGCCATTATACTGGATGAGGGTACTACCTGGCTGGTAGGAACCACCAGTTCAGCTGATATGCCGATCACAGCCGACGCACTCCAGGACAGTATTTCGTATGTTTCTGGCTACACCCAGCAGGATGCATTTCTGGTTCACCTGGGGGCAGATGGCGACAGCCTGTTATACGGTACCTTCCTGGGGGGCTACGAGTCAGATGAAGCCCAGGCCATCAGCCTGAATGCCGCCGGTGAAATCATCATCGGAGGAATGACCTATTCCGTGGACTTTCCTACTTCAGCCGATGCCCTGATGGAAGGCTCGCACCCCAATCTGGGCGGCGGGGACCTCTTCATCACACGACTGGATTCTCTGGGACAGCAAATCCAGCACAGCACCTACATTGGGGGCAGTGAGAATGAATACTGCAAAGCCCTCAGAATGATGAACGATGACGAAGTGGCCCTTCTGGGATCTACCCGGTCACCCAACTTCCCCATCAGCGCAGGTTCCGCAGGTTATGCCGGAGGATATGATGCCTATGTGCTGATTTATCAAATCGATAACGGAACTCTTGAGGAAAATACCCTGTTCGGAGGATACTACAATGATTATCCCCGTTCGCCAGGAAGTATGCTGATCGAGGATGATGGAGAGCTCAGAGTAGCAGTTACCACACACAGTCCCGGTATGCCAGTGGCGGGTAGTACTTACCAGTCTACCAAAACCAATGGAGTGGATGACACCCCGTGGATTGGAGGAATTGAGGTGGGAACAGTCCTGGAAGCTAACCTGGACCAATTTGAGGTTAGAGCCGTCGAAAAAGGAGCGGAACTACAGTGGAGTCTGGAAGCCAATAACAGTGAAGGCGAAATTCGCATACAGCGCTCAGAAGAGTCTACAGGCAAATGGGAAGATATTGCCACTACCCAGGTCTGGAGTCGCAGTCAGGAAGGGGATTACCTGGATGAAGACCTCACCTATGGAGGAACGTATCACTACCGCCTGTCATACATGGACCTGAACGGCAAACAGGTGCTCTCCCCTGTGCGCACGTTAAACTGGACAGCGAGAGCATCTCAACCTGCATTAGCCATCTATCCGAATCCCGCCAGCGCGCGAGTCATGATAGAGTTTGGAGGACCCGAAGTTCACAATAGCACCCTGAGGATTTGGGATACCCATGGCAGGCTACAGTCCCAAGTGTCGGGAATTAGTACCCAGCAAGTAGAACTCGACGTCACCAACTGGCCCAGTGGCCTGTACATCTGCCAATGGGCTGCACCCGGTCAGGGATCTGCCAGCCAGTGGGTGCAGGTGCAGTAATGAGAAAACGAAGAAGGGCTATAGGGGTTGTAAGGTGTATAGGGGTGCCAGGGATAACTACCCTGCCCATATATACCTTATTTCCCTATAAGCACCTGGACAATAGAAATAAGGTATGAAGGGTATGGGGAAATGAAGGGAAACAGGTCCTACATTCCTTTATACCTCCATTTCCTTTATACCTTTTACTGGTTTACATCTGTCCACCTGCTTAAGTAGTTGGACAGAATTAAATAGGTATGGAGTATATGAGGATATGGAGGCAAATCGCTGCTTGAGACCTTCATGCCTTCATTTCCTCCATACCTCTCTTTTATCGTTATTTCTGATCTTCTACTTACCCTCCATACCTCCATATCCTCTACCCCTATCATTGCTCGGTCCTGCCTAGGCCATCACCATGCCGCCATCGACGGTCATCACCTGACCGGTAACGTAGGTGGACATATCAGAAGCGAGGAATACACAGAGGTCGGCCACATCCTGGGGCTCTCCTGCCCGCTTGAGGGGAATGTTTTCCAGCCAGGCTTTCAGCTCTTTTTCAGGAAGCTCGGCGGTCATTTCGGTCGCGATGAAGCCTGGAGCTACCACATTGGCACGGATGCCCCGAGAGCCAATCTCACGAGCCAGTGACTTGGTAAAGCCGATCATACCCGCTTTGGAGGCAGCATAGTTGGCCTGGCCTGCGTTGCCCTGGATACCCACTACGGAGCTGATGTTGATGATCGACCCGCTGCGCTGCTTGAGCATGGTTTTGAGAGCAGCCTTGGTGGTGTAAAAAACGCTGTTGAGATTGGTCTGAATGACCTGGTCCCATTGTTCAGCGCTCATGCGCAGCAGCAGGTTGTCCTTGGTGATGCCCGCGTTGTTGACGATGGTGTCCACCCGACCAAAAGTTTCCAGCATGTCCTTGATCATGGCTTCCACGGCCTCAAAGTCACCGGCATCAGTCTGGTAGCCTTTGGCCTCTACGCCATGCTCCTTGAGTTCGCCTTCGAGCGCCTGAGCTTTTTCGACAGAGGAGCGAAAGGTAAAGGCAACGGAGGCTCCATGTTGTGCAAAAGAGAGGGCGATGGCCCGGCCGATACCGCGCGTCGCACCAGTGATGAGGGCAACTTTTCCTTCGAGTAGCTTCATTGCGGGATTGTTTCGTTTGAAAATTAATGTTTAGGGGACTTGGGGAGTATAGAGAAAGAAATGCCCCTGGAGCCAGTCAACTATATTGCTTGGCTTGTCGGGCAAATATAGTTGTTTTGCAATAACCTGATAGCTTCTACATGCTCGCATTTCCCGGTTCATATACCTACCGCCTCCGTTCCAGTGATGCTGATGCCTCCGGCCGCATGAGCTTACCTGCCCTTATCAACCTTATGCAGGACGCTGCCTGGCAACATGCCGCAGCCCTTGAGGCGTCTGTAGAAGTCCTTCAGGCTCAGGGACTGACCTGGGTGCTCTCCCGCATGCGGGTGGAAATAGACCGCTACCCCGGTATGGGCGAAAGCATCACCCTCAACACCTGGCCATCGGGAAACGAGCGGCACTATACCTTTCGGGACTTTCGGTTTTTGAATGAGGCAGGAGAAGAGATTGGCCGTGGGACCACTACCTGGGTGGTCCTGGACCTAAAAACCCGTCGGCCCATCCCCATGCCAGCAGAATGGCATGAGCGAACTCAGCCTCCAGCGGGTTGTAACCCTATTTCCCGCTCCATGGCCAGATGGGACCCGCCCGAGGCTCGCCCCAACTCCCTGCGGCAGAAAGTCAGCTGGCAGCACCTGGACATCAACCAGCACGTCAACCAGACCCACTATGTACGCTGGGCCCTGGCCCCGCTGCCTTCGGCCATCAACCGTGAAGCAGGCTGCCGTGAGATCGACCTGATCTTTCGCCGCGAAATCCTGATGGGGGACGCGCTACTCCTGGTTGCAGAGCCGGTCGGTGCAGATGAATTCTCCCACGCCATCTACCGCGAGACCGACCAGCAATTAATGGCACAGATGAGGAGCACCTGGGAGCCGCTGGGTTGATATCAGCGAACGCTTGCTGCGGATTAAAACCGCGCAGCAAGGTAGGAAGGCTGCCTTTTACAATATCTCCAATGTCATCCTGAACCTCGCAGCATAGCGGAGAGGTGAAGGACCTTAACCATTGCACTTTCCAGTGCTATGTGGGAAAGTGCTGCCCGTAAGTTTCTTCCCTTCGTCCAAAGGACTCTTCTCAGAATGACAAGTGTGGTGGTAAGGCAAACAGTTGATCGACGTCTCCTGAACGTCGATCTACGCTGGTTTTCGGAGCTCCGTACCCGCTGTGTCGGGCTTGCTGCGGGTTAAAACCGCGCAGCAAGAAAGAGGGCTTACCTTTTACTAGCCGGGCGAATTTATTCCCCGGCTAGAGGAAAAGGTTGATCGACGTCTCCGCGCACGGCTACAAAACCCGACTCAGCCTTTTGTTCCTGGGAGGTCCGGGGGGGCATTGGAAAATGACCTTCCAAAGCGTAGCTTTCCGTAAACCCATATGCTATGCATTCACACATCATCAAACCCTTTGCCCTCCTTGCCCTGATTTTTATTGCGATAGGTTGCAATCCTACCAAGCGTGCCATCAAGCAACATCCGGTCAGGGCCTACTTACCCACCGAGCTACAGGATCTATATTTTGGGATGCCGCTGAGCGAATTTGAAGGCATGCGCTCCGCTGAGGAGCAGCCCAGCGAGACCTACGACTTCCGGCGGGTATTCTTCGAGGAATTTTCCGACTCCGAGATTGAGTATGTGGTGTATTACTTTGACAATGAAGGCGATCTCCCACTCTACGAAATCATCGTTGCTTATCGCGATGCGGACAGCCGGGATCAGACAGCCAGACGGCTGCTCGGCTCCCCCAACGCCGAGGAGGGGGAGTGGCGCTACGACAGCAGGGAAGGCTATGAGCTCATGGCCTGGGCTTTTCAAAAGAAACTGGTTTTTGCGGCTCCGTTACCCGGTACGGAGTGGAATGAATAAAAAAAGGGCTGGCGGAAATATCCACCAACCCAAAGACTGACAAAGTGCAGTAGTAGTTATTTCATCAGCTCGATGCTGCGCGTAATGAAGTCGGTAAGGTCACTCCCGGTCAGCATGCCCTGGGATAGCAGGGCAAGGTCGAGCAGTTGCTTGGCTTTATCGTTGCGATCTTCGGCTTCTACCATCTCAACTACCAGGGGGTGCTTGGTGTTTACCACGAGGTTCATTTGCTCTGGGAAATCCATGGCAAAACCAGCCTGTGGACCCATCGCGGCCTGCTCCTTCATGCGGCGCAGCACTTCCGGGCGGGTGATGCTCACGGGTAGCTGCTCGGCTCCCAGCTTGGCGGTCTGAATCATCAGGTCGCTGCGCTCACCTTTGGCACTTTCAAATGCTTCCTTGATGGTGCCTTCCTGCTCCTCGGTGAGTACCAGCCCTTCGTCCTCTGCCTCTTCCTGCTTGGGAATCAGCTTGTCCACGGTGTCGCTGTCCACCCGGACGAAGCGCAGCTTCTCCTCGTCGGTTTCCAGGCGCCCAATGAAGTGGCTATCGATGATGCCGTCCATCTGCAGGATGTCATAGCCTTTGGCGTCTGCCGCTTTGACATAGAGGTCCTGCTCCTTGGCATTGTTGGTATAGAGGAAAACAAGACTTTCGTCCTTGTCGGTCTGCTCTTCCTTCACCTTGTCACGATATTCGTCGAGGGTGAAGTAGTTGTCGTCCACGTTGTTGAGCAGCAGCAGGTCGCGGGCTTTTTCGCGGAACTTGTCGTCGGTGAGGTAGCCATACTTGACGAAGACCGAGATGTCCTTCCACTTCTCCTCGTACTTGGCGCGGTCCTCGTTGAAGATTTCCTTGAGCTTGTCGGCCACCTTACGGGTGATGTAGTTGCTGATCTGCTTGACGCTGCGGTCAGACTGCAGGTAGGAGCGGGAGACATTCAGGGGAATGTCGGGAGAGTCGATTACCCCTTGCAGCAGCATCAGGTAGTCGGGCACAATCTGACTCACCTCATCGGTGATGAATACCTGACGAGAGTACAGCTGTATGTTGTTCTTGCGGGGATCGATGTCCTGGCGAATGCGGGGGAAAAAGAGAATCCCGGTCAGGTTGAACGGATAGTCCACGTTGAGGTGGATCCAGAAAAGAGGCTCCTCCTCCATCGGATACAACTCGCTGAAGAAATCAGTATAGTCCTCGTCTTTCAGGTCGCTGGGGGCCTTGCGCCAGATGGGGTCGGTATTGTTGATGACCTCCTCCTTGAACTCGATTTCGACAGGGAGGAAGCGGCAGTACTTGCGCAGCAGGGTCTTGATGCGGGGCTCTTCCAGGAATTCATCAGAATCCTCGGCTACGTGGAGGATGACCGTAGTGCCGCGGTCTTCGCGCTCACCTGCTTCCAGGGTATAGGTGGTGGTGCCATCATTGGTCCAGTGGATGGGAGTCGCTCCCTCCTGGAAAGAGTGGGAGATCACCTCCACCCTTTCGGCGACCATGAAGGCCGAGTAGAAGCCCAGACCAAACTTCCCGATCAGCTCATTCGCATCACCAGCCTCTTTATACCGCTTGATGAACTCCTCAGCACCGGAGAATGCCACCTGGTTGAGGTACTTCTTGACTTCCTCTTCGGTCATCCCGATGCCGCGGTCAGAGATGGTGATGGTTCTGGCTTCCTTGTCCACAGAAACCTGAACCTTCAGTTCGCCCAGTTCCCCGGTGAACTCTCCCATGCTGGAGAGGCGCTTCAGCTTCTGGGTGGCATCGACTGCATTGGAAACCAGTTCTCGGAGAAAAATCTCGTGATCGCTGTAGAGAGACTTCTTGATGATCGGAAATATATTCTCCGTACTGACTGAAATAGTACCTTTTTCCATCTTATGCTAAATTTTCAGGTTATCGACTTTCGGGCTTTTATCATCAACCAGTGTGCCTATGACGCGATTTTTTGCCATTAGTGCCAAAATGGCAGATTTGGTCGGCTGGGGAATAAATTCGCAGGATGCACGTTGGAATGGTTTTGGTACAAAACCTTTTGAAACCTAACATCGTATTGGTTTCTGTTCTTCGCTACAAGTAATTCGCAGCCCCTGAAAAGGGAGAGTTATTTGAACTTGAACGAAAGCCCTTTGAGTCAGTGAATTTGACAATTGGGGTGATGAAAATTGAACTTGAGGCAGAAGGCCCTGAAATCCTTTCGGATCTCACTTATTTTGGGCCCATGTAATTTTGCCAACCATATCGTCCTGTACATTAGGACACGATCTTATTCTTTTGCAAGCGTTGTTTATTTAAGCACACCGTTCTTTCGCTTGCTAATGTTGGTCTAAGCAACCGTTTATGAGAAACTACTTTTGGAGTGTCTCAGTACTGGTAGTCGGTACGATTGCCTTTTTCCTTGTCTCTGATTTTGATGCTGCTTCAGCTTCTGCAACCCATGATGTACATCAGGTAGCCCAGATGGCTGAACAATTGAAAGGGCAGCAGGCGCATTTGCGCACGATTGATCCCCTGGAAATTGAGATTGTACCTACTCGTCGCCCGGTTCCGGCTGGTGTACCGTTGAGTAGTGCATTTGGCATGAGAAAGCATCCCATCCTGAAAGTGGATAAGATGCACACCGGAATTGACTTTCCTGCTCCGGCAGGAACCCCAGTACTGGCCACTGCTACTGGCCGCGCCGAGTCTATATACCACGTCGGTGACAGTAGCTCCTACGGAAACCATATCATCCTGACCCACGATGAGGTTTACCAGTCCCTTTACGCGCACCTCTCCAAGATTGCCGTCAAGCCTGGACAAATCGTCGAAGAAGGTGATACCATTGGGTTCGTAGGTAGTACCGGTCGATCCACCAATCCACACCTGCACTATGAAGTGCTGAAAAATGGACAGCGGGTTGACCCTGAAGATTTCCTGTAAGTCCAACGATGGACCCCAAGTCAGCTGACCTTAGTCTCTAAGGTCAGCTTTTTTGCTTTTGGGGTTATGGCTAACTTTGCCCTCATGAGTGAATATCAGCGGCACAGGATGGAGCCAGGAGATGAACTACTGGATGATGAAGATGCGCTCTACGAGCATTATACCCTCTATGCGCCTCCCAAACTGCGTCCTGTCCGCATCGACAAGTTTCTCGCCAATCAACTGCCACAGACTTCCCGCAGTCGAATCAAGAATGCTTCCCAGGCAGGATCCATCATCGTCAATGGACAGCCGGTTAAGGTGTCCTATAAGTTAAAGCCGGGAGAAAAAATTCAACTGATGCTACCCTATCCTCCTCCTCCTACCCTGGAAGCGGAGGAACTGCCCATCAATATTGTCTATGAGGATGAAGAGGTGATTGTGGTGCACAAGGAGCCTGGCATGGTTGTTCATCCCTCTATCGGACACCGAAGTGGAACACTGGTGCACGGATTGCTCTGGCACCTGAAGCATTTACCTGAGCCGGAGAAGCAGCAGGAAAACGCACGGCCTGGGCTGGTACACCGCCTGGATAAGGATACCTCCGGAATCATGGTCATAGCCAAGACCGAGTTTTCCATGGCCCACCTGTCCAAGCAGTTCTTTGACCGCAGCACCGGCCGCCGATACCATGCCATCGTATGGGGGGATGTGCTTGAGGATGAAGGATCAGTAGAAGGTTACGTAGGCAGGCACGATCGGAACCGCAAGCTGTACTTCAATCACGATGACCCGGAAAAAGGAAAGCGAGCGGTAACCCACTACAAGGTACTGGAGCGATTTGGGGTGGTTACTCTGATCGAATGTCGGCTGGAAACCGGACGCACGCACCAGATACGGGTGCAGATGAAAAGTATGGGCCATACCCTTTTTTCAGACTACATGTATGGAGGAGATCAGATCCTGAAAGGTCCCAGGACCAAAAAGTATCAGCAGTTCATCAAAAACTGTATGGATATCCTGCCCAGGCAAGCATTGCATGCAAAGACACTGGATTTTGACCATCCGACCAAAAAAGAGCGAATGACTTTCGACTCTGACCTTCCGGCAGATATGACTCAAATGTTGGAAAAGATGAGAAAATGGGTCCCCAGCAGCGAAGTATAAGGGCAAAAAAAATTAGGGGGCTCGATCCCTAAGGAGAGCCACCCTAACCCTTGCTCATTCTTTACTTTAACCTGTTGATTCAAAGATAGATCAGATTAACCGCTAAAATGTTTTTTTGAGAGTGAATGGTAGTTTTTAGCGGATAAATTGTGCTTACTATATAATTACTGGTTTACGTAACATGCAGACGCAATCCTCCAAATCAGATGTCACTTCAGCGAAGATGCTGAATGCACGCCTTTCGGCTAATAGCAACGCCACCAGAGACTTTGATGAGTGGTGCTTTCGACAACTGCCATCCCTTCCTTTGCCCGCTCGAATGCTCGATTTGGGCTGCGGCACTGGCAAACAGATCAAGCTGTTTAGCCCGATGTTTAGTCCTGCAAGCGAGATCGTAGGAATCGACCTCTCCAGAGAGAGTCTGCAGCAACTACGGGAAAGCTATAACTCCAGAGCCAAGCTCTCCCTCATCGAGGGGAGTTTTGATGAAATGGAGCAACACAAAGAGCTTGCTGATGAAAGCTTTGACCTGGCATTTGGAGGCTATGCCCTGTACTACACCCAGAATCTCCCCAAACTGATGAAGGATGCCCATCGCCTGCTCAAGCCAGGGGGAACCTTCTGGAACATTTCGCCCTATTTCGGAACCAATGAGGAGTTTCTGCGCATCATACGTCCCCTGCATGAAGTGGAGGACTTCATGGATTATGTCTTTGACCAGTTCCATCAGGACATTATTGCAGAGGGGGAAAAACTGGGTTTCCAGTCAGTCAAACCGGCTTTACTGCGCAACCAGATTCGATTCCCAAGTGCAGAAGCGTTCATGGGATACCTGAGTAACTCGCTCTTCTATCGGCCAGGACATGACGAAGCCATCAATGCGGCAGTGCAGGAAGTCGTGGAGCGGGAGGGCTTCTTTGCGGTCAGCAAGAATATTATTTCGCTACAACTAACCAAAGGTTAACCCATCAGGTCTTCAATCGCCCTGGCCAGGTCAATGTCTTTGTCGGTAACCCCGCCTGCGTCATGCGTACTCAGGCGAATTTCCACTTTGTTGTACACATTGCTCCACTCGGGGTGGTGGTTGGCCTTTTCGGCCAGAATCGCGACCTGTGACATGAAGCCCCAGGCATGAACGAAGTCAGAAAACTGAAACATTTTCTGGATTCCATTCTCTTCAAAACTCCAGCCTGAAAGCGGTTCAATTAGTTGGGCTGCCTGTTCTGCGTTATAGGTGGGCATGCGGATTTCGGTTGTAGGTTGGGAAAGATTGGGAATAATAAATACTTTTCTGTTCGTGTTTCTGTTAATCCAACCCTGCACATGGGGAATAGTTTGGATCACAGGGACCTCTTACCAAAACTGAAGAATATCAACACTCGATTTATGCTGAAGCGAATAATCACTTTATTCCTGCTGAGCCTGACGGTCACCACTCTGCTGGGCCAGTTGCGCATTGTAGGAAAAATTTCCAGTCCGCAATCCGACGAGATCGCGTTCCAGTACAAAATCTCTCCCGTTCAGATGGAACCTTTTGTTGAGAAAGCTGAAATAGCCTCCAACGGCTCATTCGAACTGGAACTTAACCTGGAAAGCCCTCAGATGGTAACCCTCCGCCATGGGGAACAGCTGGTACCGCTCTATCTATTTCCTACCGGATATGTTGAACTGCGAGCCAAAGGTAGTAAGCTGTCTGAGTCTATCGAAATAGAAGGAGCAGGAGGTAGCATTGCCAGCTCACGGTTTCTGAAGGATTGGATGGCAGAGCAGGAAAGCCGTGAGAACCTGATGGCCACCTATGATGCGGTCCGTAATGCAGATAATGCACAGGAAGCGCTTACCGGCATGCTGGAGCGTCAGGATATACAGCGCCAGAAGTGGGAGAGTGCCAGGGAGAAAGGAAATTTGCCTACAGAATTTATTCAGTTTTTTGATCTGAGGCTGACCTATCAGCAAGCCAATACCCTGTCAGAGCTGGAAGCGATGTATCGCTATTTTCATGATGGAGAAGAATTTAACGTCGAAAATCCAGACCAGCTCACGAATATGACGCGAGAGGTCCCGCTGTTGCGTCCGGAGGCCGTCAATATCAGCCAGTATCTGGAGTTTGTGGACAATCAGTTGAACAAGCGGTTGGAGGATCGGGAGTATGAAGACCCCAAAGATTATTATGCTGCAAAATTTGAAGCCATCGAATCCCTGGATGGCGCTGTGAAAGTGGCAGTGAAAGCAAAGCTGATCGCAGATGTCTTGTCCTATGGCAACCCCATATACATCGAAGAAGCCATTCACAGCCTGCCTGAAGAGGAAGGTGGGCAATTGTACTATGATATGCTGTTGCCTGCTTTCGAAAAGGCGATGGAACTGGCCCCTGGACGGCAGGCTCCCCATTTCAAGCTAATGTCAGCAGAAGGAGAAGAGTTCAATCTGAAGGATCTCCAGGGAAAGCTGGTGTATGTAGACTTTTGGGCTAGCTGGTGTGGCCCCTGCCTGGCTGAAATGCCCTATACCCGCGAGTTGATCGAGCAGTACCAGGAGCATGAAGGAATCGCTTTCCTGTTTATCAGCATCGATGACGACGAAGAAGCCTGGCGTCAGGCTATGGAAGAAGAAAATATTCCGGGAATCCACGTTTGGAGTCAGGGCTTTAACTCTGAGGTGCCTCAGGCCTACAATGTAAGCGCCATACCCAACTATTTCCTGATCGCCCCGGATGGAACCATTCTGGACCCTTTTCCCCCACGCCCCAGCTCCGGACAGTTAGGGGAAATATTTGAGAAAAACATGGGAGAGGGCGGACGTTAAGCCCTCCGTGCAAATCTTCCTACAAACAAGCACTGGCGAAATAACAGCCAGTGCTTGTTTGTTTTTCGCGTGTTCCCTTTTGCCTTTTTTCCCAAAAATTAACCTTTGGAAAACGGGAGTGGGGAGAATTTTGTAGAAATTGATCTAAAAAATGGCCCTATGGTAAAATGGTTTGCTTTCACAATTGGGATGCTGGGAGGAATTGCCCTGATGGGGCAGTCTGTTTCTGAAGCTACCGCCAGTTCTGGCTTTTCAGATGTCAGCCTACGGCACAATCATCACTCGACCAAGGAGCTGACAACCGAAGGCTTTGATCCAAAGCTGGAGCCATTTTACCACGGAGTTGCCTCCGGTGATCCAACTTCCGGGAGCGTCGTCCTGTGGACTCGTGTTACCCCCGAGGCCCAGCAGGATACCGTCATCGAAGTTAGCTGGCGGGTTGCGACTGATACCGGAATGGTGAGCATCATCCAGTCCGGAACATTTACCACTGACACCAGCCGGGACTATACGGTCAAAATAGAAGTTGCGGGCCTTCAGCCTGATACCTACTACTATTATGAATTCTCTGCTCTGGGGCGTAATTCCCTGCGTGGTCGGACCAAGACCACTCCGACTGGCCCGGTCGATCACCTCAGATTTGCGGTCATGTCATGCAGCAATTATGAGGCGGGCTTTTTCCACGCCTATCGCCATGTAGCTGATCGCAATGATCTCGATGCGGTCATCCACCTTGGGGACTATATCTACGAATACGGCACTGGAGGATACGGCGACAGTACCCGTCTGGTGAATTCGGAGGAAACCGTCGGGCTGGAAGATTACCGGGCAAGATACTCTCTGTATCGCCTCGATCCTGATCTTCGCCGTGCCCATCAGCAACATCCATTCATCACGGTGTGGGACGACCACGAGTCTGCCAATGATTCCTGGGTGGGAGGAGCCCAAAACCATCAACCTGATGAGGGAGCCTGGGGGATGCGTAAATCTGTATCCAAGCAGGCATACTTTGAGTGGCTGCCGATTAGGGATCAGGCTGACACCTCCATTTATCGAACCGTGTCATATGGAGACCTGGTGGACCTGATCATGCTGGATACCCGGCTGGAAGGGCGTGATGAACAAATCCTGGATGTCACCAATCCCGATCTTTACCTGCCTACCAGAACCATTCTGGGCGGTAGCCAGAAAGCCTGGCTGTTATCGGGTTTACAACAGTCAACTGCCGACTGGAAGATCATCGGTAGCCAGGTGATTTTCTCTCCATTTCACATCGGGTTTGCCTCAAAATTCACTCCGGCCTATAACCATGACGAGCTTGAAAGCCTTTTCCTGGACATTTGGGACGGGTATCCCATCGAACGAAAGGAAATTGTCCAGGCGATTGAAAACCAGGATATTGAGGATGTGGTCTTTCTGTCGGGAGACTTTCACAGCAGTTTTGCCTTTGAGGTGGCCGACTCGGTGAATAACCCCGACAACTATCAGCCTATTGCTGAGTATGACCCGGAAACCAGTGCTGGGGCGGTAGCAGTAGAGTTCACCACTCCCAGCATCACCTCTGCCAACTTCGACGAAAACCTGTCACCCAGCCTTGCTACCATTCTGGAGAATGTCATGGTAGAAGGACTTGCACCCATTGTGTCGCGGATTCCCAATCCCCACATGAAATACAATGACCTGGACCGACACGGCTATGTGCTGCTTGATGTAAAGTCCGATACAGTTCGCAGCAACTGGTACTACGTGACCGGTCTAAAGGAAGACAGCCTGGGCCAGTATTTCGGTACTTCTCGTTACGTCCTGAGAGGCGAACATCAACTCAAGGGTGACGGTGTCGAAAGTCAGCCTAAGCCAGTGACTGCCTCCCCGGCTCCGTCTGAGATCCGGCAGTATCAGGAAACCAGTGGATTTTCACGGAGTGAAATGGCTATGCTGGCTGTATATCCCAATCCTGCGGACAGCCGTCTGTATGTCCACTTTGCCCTTAACCTGCCCACAAAACTATCCCTGGAACTCATAGACCTCCAGGGAAGGGTAGTCACTCCTTCCCTTACCAGATGGTTGGACCCCGGAGTGTATGACATGGAGATAGGAGTTGAAAGCCTGCCAGCCGGAACATACCTCCTGCGTATATTCGCGGGAGGGGTAGAGGAAACCCGGCTCGTAGGAATTAGGTAAGGGCACTATTTGCCAGGATGAATTGAAGCGCTCTGCCTTGTTGTGGGAAGAAGGCTCAGTCCACAGAGGATCCCAGCTCTCTGAGTAGCTTTCTGATGAGAGTGGTGTCGATGTCATCATTCATGCGACCCATTTGCCAGGCTTTGAGGGCCTGGGTTTTGGCAGCTTCGCGATCACCAGACTTGGCCAGGAGCAGAGCATAGGTTTCGTTATAGGTGTAACTATTGTCGATGGCGATAGACTGCCGACTCCACTCTATGGCTGCCTCAAGAAACTCCTGCCCATCCACATGGTCATAGAAGTTGCGGGCAGCGTGGTTGAGCTCGGGGGCACGGTACACCGTGAAGTTTTCAAAGTGCTCTATGGTCTTGTAGGCGTAATCCTGCCAGTCGCGGGCTGCCTCAGTATAGACCATGCGTAGCTGACTGGCAGTTTGGCCTTTATCCTTGAGCTCTGTCCGGGCGAGTTCCAGGACTGTCTGGAGAAGGGTTCTGTTTCGGGTGATGGCCGCCCTCACGACATTTTGCTTGAGTACTGAGTAGATTTTATCCGCGACGGGCTGAAGTCCGTATTTGCGGATGAATTTTTTCTGTTTGTCCAGCAGGTACTGAAACTCCCGGCTATTCAGGTCGGTGGTAAATTCCTGGATGGCTTCCCAGTTTTGTTGATCGATGAGAGCCTTGGTGTCCTGGGTGTCAAAGTAGCGCTGAGCAGCCTCCTGATAGTTTCGTTCGGCATGCTTGAGGTTCAGAGCGTAGTTGTAAAGAACCATCGGGTCGGAGGAACCGGCATCGTACTGGAGCTCCAGCAGGGTCTGGTTGGCCTCAGGGCGCAGGGCCTCCCGGCCTGCAGCCAATAGCCTGGGAGGCGCCATGTAGCCTTCCTCACGATGGACAACTTCTCCCCGGTAGTTGATGAACAGCAAGGTTGGGTATCCATTGACACTATACCGCTCAGAAAAGGAGACTCCTTCACCTTTCTCCATGTCGTAGCGATAACTGATGAAATTTTCGTTGTAGTAGGCTCCTACCTCCTCATTCCGGAAGGTGTTGCGCTCCAGGGACTTGCAGATATTGCACCAGTCGGCATAGGCTTCTACAAAGATGAGCTTTTGCTGCTCTTCAGCGAGGGTAAGCATTTCCTGCCAGGTACCGCTTGAGAAGTTGATGCCTGTCGCCTGGGTAGCGGGGACTATCAGAAATGTAAGGCAAAAGGAGAGGATGAGTGTGCGAATCATGAGTTCGATGATACGAGCTAATGGGATAAAGGTAGGACAGGGGAAAATCCCTGTTCATTTCAGAGAACGGAAGGATTCATGGCCATGTTGCAGAAAAGCAGGCTGGATTATTCAGCCTTGCGGCTAAATCTTTTGAGCAGGTTCAGGCTTTGGGCAGCCTTAAAGGTCCAGATACCCCAGGTGATGATCAGTCCAGGATAAACCAGGGCACTGCCCCGGTTAAAGTACATGGCATCGGGTAGCTCCCAGTGATGCAGGTGCATGACAGCGCGGGTCATTCCACAGCCAAAGCACTCGATATCAAAAAATGCCCTGGAAGGACACATGATGATTTCGCCATTATCAAAAAAGTCCGCTGGCAGGATCCACAGGACGATGGGCGTCAGCAATAACAGGACCAACCAGGTCCATTGAATCCAGGGAGAGTTGAGCTTCATTGGTTTGGGTAATTAAGGATCAGGAAAAAGAAGCTGAGAGATGCGAACAGCAAAGACGCTCTCGAATTCGAATTCTCAAAATTGCAGCTTCCTGAATCTCGCAATCCAAAGAATAAAAAAAGGATGACAACCGGGACACTTTGCCCTGACTGTCATCCCATATCAGTTAAGCTTTAAGAACCAGCTTAGGGCCTAGTAGTAATCCTTCATTTTGATGAAAGCGTGGATTACACCGGGCAACCAGCAAAGCAGGGTCAGGACGATATTGACGATCCAGTCTTTGCCGTCAAAATCAGTCAGCAGTCCCATGGCCAGCCAGCCAAGGCCTACGATTGCCAGGATGATGTAGACAGTCTTGTCGATGTCCTCGGCATTGGGGTTCATTTGCTTTTTAACCAGACGCTGAGCAGCACGCAGCTGTAGGGCCTCACGAACAGACAGCTTCTCGCCAGTGATTTCGCGAACCTGCTTGGGAGTCAGGGCTATGAAATCCTCAGCACTTAAATCAGTAAGAGTAGAAGATAGGGTGCTGATTTCAGGCTGATCACCCAGGGCCTCTGCCCAGTTGATAACCCGTGAAGAAGCAAAGCTGCTTAAAGAAAGACCCAGCAACAGAGCCAGAGTAAATAGATGTTTCATAACAGAATAAAAGTGAATAGTTTGACTTCCACCGAAATCTACCAAAATGATTTGGCTTTTTGGAACCTCTGTCAATTTTTTTGCCCTTAAAGACCATATAGACCTTCAAAATGGCCTTTTGAGGGGCTTGGATGAAGGGTCAATGCTGCTGTCCGAATACAGAAAAAATATGACAACCAGGAAAATTTATCCTGATTGTCATATCTGATACTAAAATAGCTCTCTGGCTATTTCTAACTCTACTGCTAGTCCTGCGGAATTAAGTAATTATTCATTCGAAATTCGTATAAAATGCTAACCAGCAGCATTTTCAGCTACGAACTAGCGACTCCGAACTTCGAACTCATCCCACTAGTAGTAGCTGTTCATCTTGATGAAGGCGTGGATTACGCCAGGAAGCCAGCCCAGCAGAGTCAGCACGAGGTTGATGATCCAGTCAGACCCACTAAAGCCCGTGATAACTCCAATCGCAATCCAGCCAAGGCCAAGGATCGCAAGTACGATATACAGGCCTTTGCTGATACCGCTATCATTTGGATTCATCTGCTTTTTAACCAGACGTTGAGCGGCACGCAACTGAAGAGCTTCGCGGATAGACAGACGCTCACCAGTTATTTTGCGGGCATCTCTGGGAGAAAGAGATACAAACTCCTCGGCACTCAGAGAAGTGAAATCACCTGATAGAGCGCTGATTTCAGGCTGATCGCCCATTGCCTCAGCCCAGCTGATGGCACGAGAAGAAGCAAAGCTGCTCAAGGAAAGTCCGAGCAGCAGAGAGAGGGTTACTAAATACTTCATAACAGAAGGTTAAATGGAAATGATTGACTAATTCTATACAAGCTAATAAATTGTTTTCAACATTAGTACAAGGATTAGAAATAAATTTCGGATAAAACCCTCCTGTCCTTTTCCTGTATGAAGTAGAATGGCCTGGATTTAAGGGAAGATGGTACTCCCTTAAATCCAGGCCATAAGGCATTAAAAAGCTTTATTCAACGGCTTTGAGCCATATGCTTAGGCTTCTTCGATAAGCCACATGATCAGCAGATAAGTAGCATAAAGTGCTGCGGCAGTACTAAGCACGTAAGCCAGTAGGCCGATAATTCCACCCAGTCCGATACCAGACAGAACGACAGAAAGAATAGTACCCACAATGCTAATGGCAACTGCGATACCGTACCAGATCAGGGCCTTTTTGAGTCCTTCAGGAAGGTCCATGCCACGACGCTCGGAACGCTCCATGCGACGCTGCATTCGCTCAGCACGGCGTTGCTCACGCTTGCTCATCTGAGTCTCTGAAGAGCTAGTCTCTTCTACCTGTGGCTTTTCTGCTACGGGTACCAGGGCACTGGTAGAGGCGGCGATGGCGTTGGGAGCCCCGAGGACAACCGCGAATATTACTAACAGGCTGAAAAGTAGTGTTTTGTTCATACCAAAAGATTTAGTTTAGATGATTGAAGAGATTGATAGTTGAAAAATAACAATAGCTTAGTCGAATTCAAGCAATTAGAGCACAAAAATACTGTCAAAACAAGAGATGGAAACCCACAATCTAGGTACAAGCGGGCTACTCGTTACCAAACTGGGTCTGGGGCTGGCTGCCCTGGGGAGACCAGGTTACATCAACCTGAAGCACCATGAAGACCTTCCTGAGGGCTATAGGGTTGCAGAGATGGAGAGGCAAACCCACCAGGTGCTGGATGCCGCTTACGACGCTGGCATCCGATATATTGATGCCGCCCGGTCCTATGGACGGGCAGAGTCCTTCCTCGAAACCTGGCTACAGGCCCGGAAACTCAAACCAGGTCATGTGACCATAGGCTCCAAATGGGGCTATACCTACACCGCTGACTGGCAGGTAGAAGTAGCTCATCATGAAATCAAGGACCATAGCCTGAACCAGCTGCAACGGCAGTGGACCGAAAGCCGGAACCATCTGGGTCAGCACCTGAAGCTGTACCAGATCCACTCGGCTACGCTGGAAACAGGTGTATTAGAAGATACAGAAGTGTTAAACTTTTTGGCTCACCTGAAGCGAGAAAAAGTGATGATTGGCCTTTCGCTCAGTGGAGCAGGGCAAAACAAGACCTTGAAAAAGGCACTTGACATAGAAATTGACGGAGTCAAATTGTTTAATTCAGTTCAGGCTACCTGGAATGTGCTCGAGAGAGGGGCTGAAGAACAGCTCATGGAGGCACATAAGTCGGGCCTGGGGGTGATTCTCAAAGAGGTGCTGGCCAATGGCCGTCTTACGGCAAGAAACGGGCTACCCTGGGATCAAAGGATGATCATGAAGTGGCAGGAGATGGCTGAAACCCTGGGGACAACGGCAGATGTCCTTGCCATACGGGTGGCGATGGAACAGGCCTGGGGCGATGTGGTGTTGAGTGGAGCCACTACTACTGCCCAACTAGCATCCAACCTAAAGGCAGCAGAGATCAGTCTGCCAGCAGGATTTTTGGAGGAAGTAGATGAAATGGCAGAAGATTCAGATAAATACTGGGCCCGGAGAAAAAAGTTAAAATGGAACTAATTGGTATCATTTGAGCCGAATTTATTCAGAATGCTTGGATTTGATATGATTTTGTATCATTATTGTGATTAATGAGATAAAATCATTACACATTGGCCATGAACCGACCAACCTCCATTCCAGAGGATTTCCTTCATTATGTCTGGAAGCATCTATTATTTGATCTGCCCGCATTGAAGACTACAGCGGGGATTCCTGTGTGGATATTGAATCCGGGAAAGTACAACCGGGATCAGGGGCCGGACTTCAGTGAAGCCCGCATCAGAGTTGGAGAGATGGAGTGGAATGGGCAGGTCGAGATCCACCTTGAGAGTCGACAATGGTATCAACATCGTCACCACCTGGATCCGGGATATAATCATACGGTTCTGCACGTCGTGCAGAGCAGTGATGGCCAGCCTATACGGAGGCAGGATGGCAGCCTTATCCCTGAAGTAGAGATAGGGCCCCTGATGGGAAAGCAGGTATGGCCAGGATATCAGGGGGCATCATGGCAGGATGAAGGACTGGCCTGTGCAGAGTTTCTGGAAGAAGTACCGGGGGAGGTGAAGCATCGTGCGTTGAAACAGGCAATGCTTTCCCGGATGGAGGATCGCACTGCACTCCTGAAAATTCGCCTGGATCAACTCCACGGAGACTGGCAACAGGTACTTTGGGAAGAAATACTTGCTTCAATGGGCGGACCAGTCAATCGGGATGTGTTTCGTTGGATAGGGCGTAGCCTGTCCGGAAAGGTGTGGTACCGATATCGGCACGATCGACGGGTTGCAGAATCCCTGTTATTGGGTGCGTCAGGGCTATTAGTGGAACGGGATACACCAGAGGGAGAGGACTGGCACCTGGAGCTGTGGGGTAGCTGGCAGCACCTCAGAGACAAACATCGGCTTCTGGAGGAGAAGCTCCCCCTGAAATATTCGCGGATGCGCCCCTCGGGATTTCCTGATCTCAGGCTGGTTCAGGTAGCGGCACTCCTATCCCAGTGGGATGACTGGTTGGAACTGTTACAGCCAGCAGGCTGGCAACTGTTGCGAGAGCAGGAGTTCAGAGTCAGTGAATACTGGCATACGCATTATCGCCTTGGCAGACCCGCCAGGGCTCACCGTACCGGAGCCTTGAGCGATGGGATGAAGAGCCTGCTCCTGGCGAATGTGCTCATTCCATTGGCTCAGTTGTACCGGGAGGCTCATGGCCTGGAGGCCGGAGAAGAGTGGCTCAAAGGGGCTTTCAGTTGGATTGGACCAGAAAGCAATCGCATTACCCGGCAAATGAAAGGGTATGGATTTGAGGCATCTGAGGGCTGGGAAGCTCAGGGTATAATTCATCTGTACCGTTCCTTTTGTCAGAAAAAACGCTGCCTGAGCTGTAGCATCGGGCAGCGAATATTGGGTAAGGACCAGACAGTAGAAGAGCCTGAGCTGGTATATGGATGATTGGATTCTCTGAGAGAAATGGAATAAAAGAAGATTTTCCCCACGCAGAGTAACAGAGATGCAGAGAAGAACTTTGGGATGATTGAAAATAACCCTTTTCCCTCTGCGTCTCTGCGTGAACTTCCACTAGAATTTCAGGACCTGCTTGAGGATCTTGGACTTCTCACGGCTGGAGATGACCTCCTTGTCGTTGCTCAGGATGATCTTGAAGCGATTTCCAAACCAGATCACGATTTCCTTCACATGCTTCAGTCCGATGATGCAGGAGCGGTTGACTCGGAAGAACATATCAGCAGGCAATTTGCGCTCAAAGGTATCGAGGGTATGGTTCAGGAGGTAAGAACGCTCCTGTGAGAACAGACGAACGCTTCTTTCCTCGACTTCGATGCAGATCACATCATTGTAGTCCACCAGTTTATAGCGATCCCGGGTTGGGATGGGTACCTTATTGGAGAAGGGAGTTTTGATGTCCTCAGCGAGCTCGGTGCGGAGGATCTCCGTGAACTTCTCTCTGTCCAGAGCAGAATCAGCGCGGTTTTCCTGCACTTTGTCGATGGTAGCGCGCAGGCGCTCTTCGTTGAAGGGCTTGAGGAGGTAATCGATGGCATTGATTTCGAATGCCTTGATAGCGTGCTCACTGTAGGCAGTGGCAAATACCACCGCAGGCATTTCTTCCAGGTCGATGTTTTCCGCTACTTCCAGACCATTCATTCCAGGCATTTCGATATCCAAAAAGACCAGGTCTGGCTTTTCCTTATGAATCTGCTCTAGTGCTTCCAGTCCATTTTCCGCGACACTTACCACTTCTACATCTTCGAACTTGCTCAGCAGGCGCTTCATTTTGTTACGAGCTGGTTGTTCATCGTCAGCGATCAGGATACGGAGATTTGCCATATGCGAGTGGGTAATTTGTTTGGGGTCTCAAAATATTTGCTTCATTGCAAAATAGGGAAAGGGATTCAAAAAATAAGGGCAGCCTGAGCAAAAACCTGTCTTGAATCTGTTTCCGATGCCAAAACGAAACAGGGTTGTAAAATATTTACCCGGCATATATCAAAAGTTGTGCCGTTGATGAATTACGAGGGTAAATAATGGAATGGGCCTCACCAGAGGCTCTTTTTTGAAAGATTCACTCAGGTGAGGCCCAGGTAAAAGTTAAATGAAAAATTACCTTTTTTCAAAGCGTATCATGCATAGGCATGGTGTTCTTCAACATCGAGGATTTCCATTTCTATGTCCTTTTCTGCAGCACGAACTTCAAACTCACGGATGATCTCCTGGATGTCGTGGTCGATGAAATCGGCATTTCGTCCGTCCAGGATCAGTTTGGAACCTTCGGGGATTTCGTTGAGAGCCTGGTTGAGGATAGCCTTATTCATGAAGCTAACGTCCTTTTTGAGCTTGATGACATGGGCTTCTCCCTCCTTTTCCACGGTAATTGCCGTACGGAAATTGGCACGGACCGTAAAGAATATCCCCACCAGGGTGCCGATGGCAATTCCGATCAATAGGTCGGTAGCCAGTACGGCCACGATGGTAATTACAAACGGCAGGAACTGGCTCATCCCTTCCTTGTAGAGCGTTTTGAAAAGCGCTGGACGGGCCAGTTTGTACCCAATCAGGAGCAAGATGGCTGCCAGGCTAGCCAGAGGGATCATGTTGAGCACCTGTCCGATGGTGATTACCGATACGACCAGTAGTATGCCGTGAACCATGGCAGAAGCACGAGTTTGTCCGCCCGAGTTGACATTGGCGCTGGAACGAACGATTACAGCCGTGATGGGCAGGGCTCCCAGCAGGCCTCCAATGGTATTGGCCGTTCCCTGTGCAATAAGCTCGCGGTTGAGGGGGCTGCTACGCTTGTGTGGATCAAGTTTGTCCACCGCTTCTACGCTCAGCAGCGTTTCCACACTGGCTACCAGGCCAATGGTGAGTCCGACGACGTAAATATCAGGATTTGATAGCGCACTAAAATCCGGGAACCGGAATTCCCCGACCAGGCCGGAAATGCCACCTGAAATGAGGCTTTCTGGAAGGTTTACCAGGTGACCACCGTCGCCGCCCAGCAATACCCAATCAGGATTGATGGCCTTGAATCCAAGGTTCACCAGCACTCCCACAATTACCACTACGAGGGCGGCAGGAAGAATATTGATTTTTTTCAGCGGAGTGTTGTCCCAGGTAATCAGGATAGCGAGGCTAATGAGGGCGATGATGATGGCCCCGATTTCGTAGTGCCCTTCCATTGCAATCTCATGGATCACGGCAGGAGTTTCAAACAGGTGGGCATTCAGGTCGACGGCCTCGGTATCTACCCCAAAGGCGTGTGGGAGCTGCTTACGGATCAGGATCAGCCCAATGGCCGCCAACATTCCCTTGATCACAGAAGAGGGGAAAAAGTAGGCGATGGTACCTGCTTTGAAGAAGCCCAGTATGATTTGCAGGATACCCCCCAGGGTTACAGCTACCAGGAAGGCTTCAAATGATCCAGCTGTATCAATGCCCGAAATAACGATGGCAATCAAACCTGCCGCCGGGCCACTTACGCTCAGGGGGGATCGGCTGATGAACGGAATGACCAGGCCTCCCAGGATTCCCGCTAACAGACCAGAAAACAAAGGAGCTTCATCTACCGTCCCTTTTGATGCCAGAGCAATGCCTAAACAAAGTGGGATTGCTACGAGAAAAACTACAATTCCTGCAGGAATGTCATACCGCAGGTTTTTCCACGGTCGCAGATCAGGTCGCTTGGGAGATGGATTTTCCATTTATGAAATGGTTTGTGTGTGGTGGATAGGATAGTATGTCCAGATTATTCGCTCCAGAATGGAAAAGGCAAACCTGAGTTATTCAGAAATCTGAGTTTGAGTGCCAGAATGACCGAGCTGTATGGAATTTTATGGAAAAAACAGGCTTTTATTTCCTGTAGCCCATCTGGCTTGAATTATACAAACTGGCTTGCAAATGTACTTACAAACAGGTAGGCCTGGGTGGCAAATTTGCAGAAAATACCTCTGATTTAAGCCATTTTCAAGTATTTTGGGAGGAGCTCAAGGGCAATCGCAAGAAAGGGGAAAGAAATAGTCCGACCCTTACAGGGGCCGAATTGGTTGCTGCTTCGTTGCTACAAAGGTTAAACGCCTACAGCGTTGGGAACCGCGTAGCGATCCAGCCATGGTAGAATGGAGCCCCGAATGCTTGTCAACCCTGGAAAGGGTGGACCTTGCGATCGCCTTGGCAGGAACTCAACACCATTATCCAATATATGCGAGTCAAGGGAATTGGCACCATGTCAGGAACTTCCATGGATGGGCTGGACCTGGTTTATGCCGAATTTGAGATTTTAGGAGATCACTATTCGTTTGAAGTGCTAGCTGCTGAGACCCTCCCATTTGAAGAAATGTGGCGGAGCCGCCTCTCCAATCTTCACCTGCAGTCAGCAGAAATCTTCGCCAAAACACATGTGTATTTTGGCCACTGGCTGGGAAAAGCCATCCAGCACTTCATCCAAAGCCGAAGCCTAGAACCGGATTTTGTGGCCATTCACGGGCAAACGATCTTTCACCAGCCAGACAAGACCTTCACCTTTCAGATAGGCGATGGCGAAACGGTAGCGGCCTATCTCCCCTGTCCACTTGTCAGCAACTTTCGCAACAAAGACCTGGCTCTGGGGGGGCAGGGCGCTCCCCTGGTGCCACTGGGCGAACAGTACCTTTTCCCCGACTACCAACTCTTTCTCAACCTCGGTGGCATCAGCAACCTCAGCTACCAGGGTATTGGCTTCGACATTTCCTCCTGCAATGGTATCCTGAATGACCTTTATCAAAAAGGGCAGCCTAACTCCCAGACTGATTACGATCCGGGAGGACAACTAGCCGCGCAGGGAGCCCTCAACTCAGAATTGCTGGAGATCCTGAACTCGATCCCCTACTACCAGCAACAACCGCCCAAAAGCCTGGGCCGTGAGTGGACCGACGAAACCATGTTGCCCATCGTGGAAGCCTTTGACATTCCACTGGCTGACAAACTGCACACCCTGGTACAGCACATGGCTGAGCAGATCGCGCTTGCCGTGGAGCAGGTCGGTGCCAAAGGCGAGAAAATGCTCGTTACGGGTGGAGGAAGGCACCACTCCTTTCTGATGGAGAAACTGCGGGATGCGCTAGTTCCTTTATCGGTAGAAATTCCGGAACTGAATGAAAGAGAGCAGTTTTGGGTGGATTACAAAGAAGCCCTGGTGTTTGGCTTGTTGGGGTTACATACCCTGCTGGGAAGGCCTACTACGCTTGCTTCGGTCACAGGTGCGCCTTACGACGTCGTCACCGGGAGCATTCATTTGCCACCAAAAGGAGGATTCTCGTTTTTTTCGCTAACGTAACGCACCTGACATATTTCGCGAGGCAGCTCCGCTAGTTTTGCTTCTGTGCGTTCTGGCTTTTTAATGCAGATTGAGTAGAACTGTTAGCAGCAGCATTTCGCTACGCACAACTGCGAACTACGAACTTCAATCCCCGAACTACCCCCATGCACCACGTCATCATCGGCAACGGAATCGCCGGCATCACCACGGCCCGCCACCTGCGCAAGCTGGATTCGGACTGTGAGATCACCGTCATTTCTGCTGAAACCGACCACTTTTGGTCACGCACGGCGCTCATGTACATCTTCATGGGCCATATGAAGTATGAACACACCAAGCCCTACGAGGACTGGTTTTGGCCCAAAAACCGCATCAACCTGCTGCGCAAGTACGTCGAGCGTGCCGACCCGGAAACCAGGACCCTGTATTTCTCCGATGGCGAATCGCTCCAGTACGACAAACTCGTGCTGGCGACTGGTTCCAGGCCCAACAAGTTCGGCTGGCCAGGGCAGGACCTCCAGGGCGTGCAGGGCATGGTGAGCTATCAGGACCTGCAGTCCATGGAGGCTCAGGCTCCCAACATCAAGCGGGCGGTGATTGTGGGCGGCGGCTTGATCGGCATCGAAATGGCCGAGATGTTCCATGCGCGGCATATTCCGGTGACCTTCCTGGTGCGGGAAAAAAGCTTTTGGAGCAAGGTCATGCCACCGGAAGAGTCCACCATGATCAACCAGGAGATCCAGCGCACCGAGGGCATCGAACTGAGGCTGGGCGCCGAACTGGACGAAATCATCGGCGATGACGCCGGGCAGGTCAAAGCCATTCGCACCAAAGACGGTGAGGTCATCGACTGCGAATTTGTCGGGCTGACCGCTGGCGTCCATCCCAACATCTCTCTAGCTGAGAGTTTGGGTGTTGAGACCAATCGGGGGTTCCTGGTCGATGAATACCTGCAAACCAGTATGCCGGACATTTATGCGGTGGGCGATTGTTGTGAATTAAAAGAAGCGGCTCCCGGTCGGCGCAACATTGAGGCGATCTGGTACACGGGGAAGTTGCAGGGGCCAGTCCTGGCGAAAACCCTGACGGGAACCCCTACTGCCTATCGACAGGGCACCTACTTCAACTCCGCCAAATTTCTCGACATCGAGTGGCAGACCTACGGGCAGGCCAACGCCCAGCCTGCCGACCACGAAGAAAATCTGGTCTGGGTTCATCCCGACGGGCGCAAGTCCATTCGCCTGATTTACGAAAAAGAACAGGGCCACATCCTGGGCTTCAACCTGATGGGCATCCGCTTTCGGAAGGATGTCTGCGTCGCCTGGATTGAGCAAAAGGCTCACGTAGAGACCGTACTCGCCCATCTGGATCGCGCCAACTTCGACCCTGAATTTTTCCATACCTACGAACAGGAACTCGCCGCTGTCTATCAGGCCAAAACAGGCCGTAGCATCGAACTGGCCCCCATCGGAGTCAAAGGCGTGGCTACCTCCATCTTCTGGCTGGTTGGTGTTGCCATCGCGTTGGTGCTGGGATCGCTGGCTATACCGGACGAAGTATTTCGCGGGATCGTCCAGGGCATCGCGGCCCTGGTGTTCCTGGTCGGCCTGGTCAAAGGCATTGAACTGCTCTACCGCGGATTTCGCAAGGGGGTTAAGCGGCTGGCCTTTAGGTGAGACCGCGATGCTGCGAGAAGCGAGACCGTTTCTCTGCGAGATCGCTGCGCTGTCAGACCGTTAACCCTGTCAGAAGTCAGACTAAAGAAAGCTTTCTCCTGCCCTTTTCTGCCTCTGACCTATGACTTCTTCCCCTAAACTTTCACCATCTCAATATCCCTCCCTCATGTCCTCCATCAAACATATCGGGCTCGGCTTGTTTCTGCTGGCAATGGGCCTTTTTATTTCTCTGCTAGCCGTGAGTCGCTATCAGATCGATCAGGCGACGCTGGATGAGTTTTCCTCACAAACCGACTATCCACCAGAATTGACGGAAGCATTGGCTGAGTTCAGAAAGGAGTCATCGGTGGGCAAATTTACCTTTCTGTCGCAGGTCGGGGAGGCGGTTGAAAAAGCCAATTCCTCCATCGAAAAGATCTACACGCCGGACGAAGCCACGCTGGAGCGGGTAGCCCTGGCCATGGCGGGTACCGGGGAGGAAATCACCCCCGAAAGCCGCGCTGCCGGAATCGCGCTGCTCCCTGAGGCGGTGCAACAGACCGTGTCGGATTACACGGGCTACCTGGAAGGCAAGTCTTATGAGGATGAGGAAACGCTGGTCGCCAAAGTGGGCAGCGCGGTAGAAAAGGGAACTTCGGCTTTCGTTCGTCGGCAGAAAATATCCTCTGGCTCGCTCAAGGAGCTGAAGTTCCAGTTTGCAAAAATCGCGGGGACCGGCTTTTACTGGGAAAATCAGATGCTGTTTTTCTTCCTCATCATCGTGATGGGTGTGGTGGGCGCACTGGTCTATATCTTCCCGGCGTTTTTTGATGGAATGCCGGGGATCAAGCACAACGGCATTTACCACAGCTCTGCGACCTCAAGGGGGCTGATCGGCATGCTGGTAGCGATTTTTCTGGTTGGGTTTTATATGCTGCTGTATTTCTACCACTACCTCATCGTGGAATGGATTTCGTTGGTCGATCCGGTTTCGCGGTTCGTGACGGGCAATGACGCCAGCCAATGGTTCATGTATGGCTTTCTTTACACCACGGTCATCCTGGTGATGGGCATTCGGATGCTGACCAAATACCGTCACAGCCGCTACCATCAGATCCGGACGGTTTCGGTGATGTTTTTTCAGACGGCTTTTGCCTTCATCATCCCGGAAATTCTGGTCCTGCTGAACCAGCCCTACATGGACCTGAAGAATGCCTGGCCGCTCAACTATACCTTCTTTTTCGACTACAACGTCAATAGCCACATTGATTCGGGCACCTTCGGGATCTGGATGCTGGGCTGGGGCATCGCCCTGACGGCTGTGGCTGTACCGCTGTTTACCTACTTCTTTGGCAAGCGCTGGTACTGTTCCTGGGTCTGCGGTTGTGGTGGCCTGGCTGAGACCCTGGGCGATCCCTACCGACAGCTCAGTGACAAGAGCACCGAGGCATGGCAGATCGAGCGCGTCCTGATTCACGGCGTGTTGGTGTTTGCCATTCTCATGACCGGGCTGGTGCTGTACAACCTGTTTGGGGGAGAATTTACCCTGAAAATCAACCAGTGGCTGCTATTTGGGATCTTCTTTGTGCTGGGAGGCGGATTGTACTTTTGGCACCGGAGGAAATATCCCCACATGAAGGGGAACAAGGTTCTCGGCACCATTGTCGCGGTACTTGGGGTAATGGCTGGTGTGCTGATTGCCAAAGGCTTTTGGGGGTACTCCTTCTTCGGTTCCGGTAACACACTCAGTATCAACAGCTATCAGGTTCGCTCTATTTATGGCTTTGCGATCGGGTCAATCTTCGCTGGTGTCGTGGGTACGGGGCTGTACCCGATCCTGGGCAACCGTCCCTGGTGTCGATTTGGCTGCCCGTTGGCGGCCTACCTGGGGCTGGTACAGCGCTTCAAGTCGCGTTTCCGCATCACCACCAATGGGGGTCAGTGCATCTCCTGCGGCAATTGTTCCACCTACTGCGAAATGGGCATCGACGTGCGCGCCTACGCCCAGCGCGGCCAAAATATCGTTCGCAGCTCCTGTGTTGGCTGTGGGGTCTGTGCGGCAGTCTGTCCTCGTGGGGTGCTTTCGCTCGAAAATCTGGACAATACCGATAGCAGCCGCATGGATGAGGTGAGGTATTAAGAGGCTGTTTGGATTTTTCCTTTGCGGTTCAAACTTGTCTTTTTGGTGCCTCGCTGCGTCAATTTCGCTCGAAATACCTCGGTATTCCTCCCAAAATTTCCTTGCTATCCACCAAAAATCCTGCGTTTGACCTCGAAACACCAAAACCTAAACAGCCTCCAAGGAAAGAAGTTCGAAGTTCTCGGTCCGGTGTGTATGGGTAACGACATGAAGGCGTATGGCCTATTTCACCAGGAGCTTTTGGGAAACGGACTGATTAAGATCGGCATTTCGGAGCTCTACCCAGTAAATTCCAGGGGTGAGGTGGCCGATTTTGAGGGGAATTTCAGCGGCGAGGGGGGATTGCTGATGATATACCACCCGACCGTCCATTCCCATCACCCGGATTAGGGTGCCTGGGAAGTGCATCAGTTCGCAGGATGCCCATGCTTCTGTCTCGGCAGGGTTGGGGTAAATCAGTAATGCAAATTCATCTGGCGCCTTACTACATGCGCTGTTTTTACCGTAGGTCAAAAACTCCCACTCTACAGAAGTACGAATGGTAGGTTCCTCGCCCAACCATGCCTGGAAAGTGTAGATATCTCGCAGGATTTCAGACACTTTTCCATCGCAATAGTATTCGTACTGTTCATCCGTTATGATCTCACTCACCAGGGTATCGTTGGCGGTAGTCGATTCCACCTGATGGAGAGACAGCACTTTCCCCTCCGGTCCCAGCTCGTACTCATAGGTCGAGGTACTTTCGATGTGATAAAGTGGGTCTGTGTAGATGGAGATGAATTCGAGCGGAAGCACTTCATTTTCTCCTGTGACGAAGTAGGTCTCACTTCGTGATAGCACCCAATCGGCGAGGCTGTCTACGTAAATTTCTTTTACGGTGGAAATAGGCATTTCCAGATCATTTGCATAGGTATATAAGGTTCTTTCCCGCATGGTGTCGGGGCTACTGGCATAGTTTTCATATACCATAGAGAGTACCCGGCCCTGCTCGTCATGGGTGTAATACTCAACTGCGGTGGTCACATACTCCAACTGGATCGGATCAAGATATGAGTAGCGAATTTCTTCGGGATATCCACTGTCATCAAGCCTGTACTCTGATCGGGTATAATACTGGGATTGGGGATTGAAGGTCTCCTGGCTGGTTATCTGACAATCATTCGTTCGGCCGAAAAGGGTCGTAGCTGATAGCACAATTCCTGGCTCCCCGGTCTCCTGATCGATCCCGGCTCTGTAGTCATCTCTTTGAATAAGGCAGCCCTGAGCATCGTATTGAAACGTAGCCCGAAAAGTCATCGTGAGAGTGGACTCTATTTCAGAAAAATATTGTTCCTCCAGCAGGTTGCCAGCGTCATCCCATACCAGATAGCGATAGGCTGAGGTATCAAACTTCGTTGAGCCATCCGGGATGTACAGGTCGAAGATTTGGATTGGATTCCTGTTTGAGTCGTACCGGGTCTCTACCCGGTAGGGAGTGTATCCATAGCCACGGCGATCTCTCAGGGTAGGCTCACCGGTTGGGAGATAGGCAAAACGCTCCTCAAGGGCGAGTTCCCAAACTGTATTACTTAGGCTAGCATACCGATATACTTGCCTGGTGAGGGGCTGGTCATTTGGCTGCGCAGCCAGATGTATGGATAAGACCAGCAGGAAGCCTGTGAGTAAAGTATTGACATGGGAAATCATGGATCAGGTTGTTGCAGGTTCAAAGCAGCTTTAGATAGAGTGAAATCACAATTTTAATATATGAAACGCTACCTCTATCATCAAGCTGCCTATTACCTGAACTCAAACGAAGTCGATTATACCCGGGCCATAAACCTGCGAATGGCATATCCATAGACCCACAGGGAATGGAGTAGCAGTGGGATCCAAAAGAGCATAACATCTGTTTCCCAGATGTCGTCATAGTCACCTTCTGTCAGGGCCAGTAGGGGCACCACCAGAGAGAAAAGGTACACCATTGCACCTCTTAGAAATAGCTCCCTGGCCGTCTCGGTTTTCCAGAAAGACCTCAAACTCCAGAGCAAGGGCATCAGGACAATAGCTGAGTGGGCCAGACTGATAAAGAAGGCCATTATGGACCCTACCATGAACAGGAGAAAAAATACTTCGGGTTCATTGTTTCTGACTCCGAGACCAACTCCCATAATTAGCGGCCCAGTCCAGCACCAGAGGAAACAACTGAGGGCCATTTGACGGGCCAGGATATTCAACCCGCTAAACTTATCATTCGATTGCATCGGACAGGGAGTTGATGAGTTGTGGATTTTCCTCCAGAAAACGCTTGACGCGTGCATCGCTGGCATTCCATGAAAGCCAGGAATAGTTGGCCTGGTGTTCCTCGAAGCGGGTGAGATCGCGATGGAGCCATTGCTGGTAATAGGAGGCAGTTCGAGGATCCTGGGTTTGGCTAAAAACTTCCTGATGACTCAGTAATTCTGGTAGGGCGGCAGCAGTCATTTCCAGTAAAAATTCCCGATCCAGGCTGGAGATGCTGTCAGTTTTTTCGGCATGGGCCAGATTGTAACGAGTAATTTGTACATCCCAGTTAACCACACATAGAGCCAAAGCCGCTGCATACACTGCCCAGCCATTGACCCGCATCAGGTAGTAGATCGACATGCGGTCGCGGATCTTCATCAGGAGGGAAAACAGTCCGAAGAGAACCAGTGACAGGAAGAAAAATACCCCGATCCGCTTGTAGGCCAGCCCGCTCTCGGCGATGTAGTGGTAGTTGCGCAGCGCTACCGAAAGGGTGAGAAAAGCATTTTGGCTGATCCAGACGTAGGCGAGGGTACGCAGCAATCGGTTGTTGCGGAAATAATTGAGGTTACCCCGGAAAAAGTACAGCATAATCCCCATGGCCAGCAGGATGCTGATGATCAGGTAGTAGGTACCCTCATGGACAAACTGCGTCAGGTCAAAGCCTGCCTCGGGCTGGAAATCCCACCAGATCCAGTTGAAGTCCACCAGATTATTGGCCAGCAGGAGCAGGTTGACCATGATGAGGAGTAACACCCCTGTGCGAAACTCGCGGCGCAGCCCGGTGAGCGGGAAGGACTTTTTGTGCGACTTACGCACTCGCCTCAGCTGGTCCTGCAGGTCCTTTTCTCTGCCGACCCAGGCTCCCATGGCTCTGGGCAACAGCAGGGCGCTTACCAGACCCAGTCCCAGCCCATAGTACCCCAGGCGTCCCCAGGACCAGTTTTCGAGCCAGGTGCCCAGCCACCCCACTGCGTTGCTGCCCATCTCGGCGAGTTTGGGATTGGCGGCCCCCAGCAGCATTGCAAAAATGATCACAGCCACCAGTGGGATGACCACCAGTTTGGCATACCCGAGGCCCTGCCTTAGCCAGGCCCTTCCCTGACTGATCTCCTGAACAGATAGGTACCAGGTGTGCAGGAGGTTGACATATCCGCCGATGGTTTGCCCCATGGCGTAGGCAGCACTTCTTAGCTGAGGCCTCTGAATATATCCTGCAGCCAGCAGCGTCGCCCCTACGTGGATGACCTTGGCCGTACCGGAATTGTGCCAGATGACCATCACCCCCGTGAAGAGCGTCCCCACTACGGTGACCCAAACACGGGAATTTCGGTGGGACTCAGGGTGAAGGTAGAGCAATAATCCCAGTACCAGAGAGGAGAAAAGGAGCAGGTTGAGACCAGGTTTTTCTGCCCAGAAAAACCACTGGAAGACCAGTGCCATCAGCAGGGAGGCACTCAGTCCGATTGATCTAGCGTTCATGGGGTTCATTTTGATATTAAGTTTACTTTTTATTGCAAAGTACATTTTGGGATTGAATGTGCAAAATGAATGTTGACCAGATCTTGTATGTGCTACGGATGGATGATAATTCGCCAGAGGGAGAAATATGAGAGTGGAATATGGCCGAGTGTCCAATCGTTCTATCTACAGGTTCACTCCCCTCTAATTCAGGTTCAGGGACTCTCAGTTGTATATGGCTAAGCTGGGCCGCACTTTGCATCCAGATAGCAGACAGATACGTCATGCCATTTATCGTAACCAACCTCAACTAACACCTGTACAAGATGAACACCCCAAAAATTATTACCCTCGGACTGGCACTTATGCTGACCGTTTTTATGTCCAGCTGTGATGTCGAAGATATCTGCACCAGCGGACAGGGCAGCGTGGTGGATAGTACCTTTGTCCTCCCCAATTTCACTGGCATCGACCTGCAAATGGCCGGTAATGTGTACCTGAAGCAGGGACCTGTTCAGTCAGTACGCATCGTAGGTCAGCCCAACATCCTTGAAAAGCTCAACATGAGCGTCGGAAACCAGATTTGGGCCATCGACGTGGATGGATGTATCCGCAACTATGAAGCCCTCGAAGTCTACGTGACCATTCCCGAGATCGACTATCTGCGTGTAAGCGGTAGTGGAGATATCGTGTCTGATTCCGTTCTGATCGTGGATGATGTAGAGATCCTGTTGACGGGCTCCGGCAACATCGACGTGGCCATGGACGCAGACTTTGTGTATTCCCGCCTCACCGGCTCTGGCACCATCAGCCTTGACGCCCTGATCAACAGCAAACTGGAAACCAAAACCACTGGTTCTGGTAGCTATGTGCTGGCAGGACGTGTCCCAAAGTATGATGTAGAAATCGTAGGCTCTGGTGACATCAAGGCCTTTGACATGGTAACTTCTGAAGCAGAAGTAAAAATCTCAGGCAGCGGTGACGCAGAAGTGCTGGTAGAGGACAGCCTGACCATCGATATCTCTGGCAGCGGCGATGTAGCCTACAAAGGCAACCCAAGCCTCGACATCGAAATCACAGGCTCTGGCCGTGTAGTGGACGCCAACTAGGGCAGAGGGGCAGGCAGTGCCTCCTGCGCGAGCCATCAGAAGACTTTCATAAGCTTTGTTGAACAATAACTCCTCCGGCTCATGGCCTGGGGAGTTTTTGCATTCAACGGTTTGTAGCCTATATTTTTTCCATGAAATCAACTTTTGGGAACCTGATGCTCGTATTCGCCTGGATGGCATTAGGTCCACCGATGCTATGTGCGGCAGATCAGTACGAAGTCGGCGACACCCTCCATGTCTGGGCTCCATCAGGCCTTAATGTGCGGGAGGCGCCCAGACTCTCTGCTGCAAAAGTTGGACAGCTGTCTATGGGAACTCAGGTGACGGTGATCGAAATATCCCCGCAAACATTAGCCATCTCTGTCATTGCCCCAAGGCCAGATCAGTTTCCGGATAACATCTACCAGGAACGGGGTACAGAAGAACCATTCTACTTAAAAGGTAACTGGGTCAAGGTGAAAAGTGGAGCCATCACAGGCTATGTGGCAGACATGTACCTGCTGCATTTTCCAGCATTTCCAGAGGCGGGCTCGGTGTGGAGATATGCAGAGCAACTGGGGGGAAAACCGCTACTGCCCGACACTACGTGGAGGGACGATTGCGATGGAGCACCTATTGTCCGTTGCTATGAGTGGGAGGCTATTTCGGAAACCGGGATTCGGTTTGGGGAGTCCTATTACATGTCCGCCCAGGACGAATCAATCTCCCTCCCCAACCTGACGGTGGAGGAGGGATTCATTTTTTGGAGTGCGTTCATGCCGCTGGCCGACAATGACCGCCGCCGCGCAAAGCTGCCTTTGCTTATGCTGATGTCAACACATGAAGAGGGCATTTGGCTGCTGGAAAGCGATCTCTGCGAAGTCATGATTTCCAGCGATAATGGTCGCGTAACACTCGGGCAGGGCTGCTCGGATTAAGGAATGAACCCTATTCCTTCAAAAATCGGAGGGTATAGCGTTGCTTTCCGACTTCGATACGCGCCAGATAGTTGCCAGCGGGCAGGCTCTCCAATCCGCGAAGGGTGACCATCCGACCAGAAGGGTTCACCGAGTCGCTGTGGACTATTTTTCCCTGGTGGTCATAGACCTGAATGCTTATGCTCCGTTCAGGTATTGAGGGCAGCTCAAACTGCAGCATATCCCCGATGGGGTTTGGATAAGCAGTAAGTACGTGGGCATCGTGTTGCTCGATTCCGGTTGTGTTACTGGACTGATAAATCCGGATGTAGTCGATCTCCATGGCACTCTCGGTGAAGGCAGGCTCCACGGCCGATAGCATGGCCACATTGAATAGGATGTACTGCGGAGCATCAAAAGGCCAGGTATCAGCATCCCGAACCTCTGGTTCGTAGGTAAAGTGCTCATTTCCATCTACGGCAAAAACCAGCTTGTCTGGGTACCAGTCGAGGGTATACACATGAAAAGCGGTGGAAGCGGTCGCAATAAACTGGCCAGCGGTATTGACGGTTCCTCCAAAACTGGAGGGAGTATGAGTGGCGCTGGAGACATGGTTCTGGTTGGTGCCCCAGTGCTCCATGATGTCAATTTCTCCGCATTGAGGCCAGGGGGTAGTGCCCAGGCCCTGGGTTTCCCAATACCCGCCGGGCTCGTCGATGTTTTGACCCAGCGTCCAGATTGCAGGCCAGGTACCCGGACCAGTGGGGAGCTTGGCCCGCACTTCTACCCGGCCATAGGTAAAGACGTACCTGGAATTCAGACGGGCAGAGGTGAACTCCTTGGTTTCTCCCTGATCGGTAAAAGTCTCCCGTTTGGCCACGATGTGGAGGGTGCCATTTTCCACGTAGCTGTTTTCGATGCGATCGGTGTAGTGCTGGATCTCACCATTGTACCAGCTTGTACCCAGGGGAAGTAAAGTCTGGTGAAACCACTTACTGGCATCGATAGGGCCATCGCTATCAAACTCATCTGCCCATACCAACTGGTCAAAATCCGGGTTGGAGTTTCCGCTCGTATCCACCTCAATGATGCCATCGTAGGCAAAATCATCGATATAGGCCAACACCTGATCATTGTTGTTTTCGCCATTGATCTGAATAAGGACTCGGTTGAAGTCGGTTCGCTGGGTAGGTGGGGGAGATCCCCCGTCGAGGTTGATATAGCTGTCGTTTTCAAAGTCAAAGGTCACCGTCTGCCACTGATCCAGGGAGAGGGGTTTGATAATTTCGCTTTGGGTAGCCCACGGTTGAGGCAGCAGCCCATCCTGTAGCTTGAGCGAAACCTGATTGGGTGCGCTACCCGTCAGTCCACTGGAGGGGACGTAAATCTTAAAGGAGAAGGTTTGGTTTTCGCTCAGGTCAAAATTAGCTGGAACGTCAAAGTAGACATTGGCATACTGCCCACCAATGTCGTGGTACTCAAGGACCGTCGCGGAGCTATTGGTGGCATTGGAAAAGGGATTTGGCAAGCTGTCATCCAGTTCACAGTCGTCTTCTGCCCAGGTCTCGATGGTGCCATTTCCCTCAAAATCATCCTGGACAGGTTGGGCAAAGGCAGGAGATACCAAAGCCCATAAACAAAGCAGTAGTGTAGTTCGGGTTCGCATAAGGCGGATATTTATATATGGAAAATGTTATATAAATATACCCGCTGATTCTTCCAATTGCAGAAAATCCACTACATCATGTCTTTCTCAAACCGGGAAAAACTCATAAACCTCACTTGCCAGGATAAAGAAGCAGGCATCAGACGCCTTTGAGGACTGTCCGAATGCCTGCCTGTGATGGTTGTTGTAATTCCGATTTTTCCTGCTACTGCACCAGTGCCAAAGATTTGATCACGGTCTGGGCAATTCCCCACAGCAAGGGGATGGAGACGAATGTCCATGCAAGAGCTACTTTTATCGATTTTTTCATGAGATTTCAGTTAGGTGTGAGCACTAACGCGAATGGGTTACTGGATCGGGTTTGGACTCGACCGGTGTTTCTTCTGGAGTCGGCTCCACGAAGTATTTTGAATCCACCGGCTTGACCAGCTGATTACAAACCAGCCCCAGTAGCAGCAGCCCAGCCATGATGTACATGGTGGTGGAGTAAGCCTGCGCGGGGGGGATCTGTAAGGTTTCGATCTGATAAGCCCGAACGTAGTTGATCAATACCGGTCCAAGGATCGCGGCCATAGACCAGGCGAGCAGCAGGCGACCGTGGATGGCGCCTACCTGTTTGGTGCCAAACATGTCTTTGAGGTAGGCAGGGATGGTGGCAAATCCGCCCCCATACATGCTGATGATGATGCCGAAGCATAATACAAAGAGCAGGATGCTTCCCATTCTTCCGGTTTGTGGAACCAGGAAGTATAAAGCAGCTCCCAGGATGAAGAAGACGTTATAGGTGTTTTTTCGACCAATTTTATCCGAAAAAGAAGACCAGAAGAACCTACCTAGCATGTTGAAAATACTCAGCAGTCCAACGAATCCCCCGGCTGCGGCGGCGCTTACTGCGAGTTGTTCTCCAACGGATGCTACCGAGAACATTTCCTGGATCATGACTGAAGCCTGTCCCAGTACTCCGATGCCAGCGGTGACGTTGAGCATCAGGACGAAGAACAGCAGGTAAAACTGTGGGGTGCGGATCGCCTGATCGGCGTCCACGTTTCCGGTGGTGACCATCGTATTGGCTTTGGGTTTTGGTGCCCAGCCTTCAGGTTTCCAGCCGTCCTTTGGCACTCGGATGGTGATTACCCCAAACATCATGAAACAAAAGTAGAGGATCCCCATGACGGAAAAGGCCTCTCCCACACCAGTAGAGGTGGCTGATTCGAAATAGCTCATCAGGGTCACGCCCAGAGGAGAGGCGATCATGGCTCCTCCTCCAAAACCCATGATGGCCATTCCTGTCGCCATACCGGGTTTATCGGGGAACCATTTCATCAGCGTCGAGACAGGCGAGATATAGCCCAATCCCAGGCCGATCCCTCCCAGGACGCCCTGTCCCAGATAGACCAGCCAGATATTGTGAAGGCTCACCCCCAGAGAGGCTACAAAGAAGCCACTGGAAAGACAGAGCGCAGCGATGAACATGGCCTTGCGGGGGCCTACGCGCTCCAGCCATTTGCCAAACAGGGCGGCAGAAGCTCCGAGTGTAAACAGCGCGATGGAAAAAATCCATCCCAGTGTGGTGAGTTCCCAGTCCCCGGCTGCTGGAGCTTCCACTCCGATGATGCGGGTCATGGGTTTGTTGAAAACGCTGTAAGCATAAATCTGCCCGATGCACAGATGTATGGATAGTGCCGCGGGTGGAACCAGCCATCGGTTGAATCCGGGCTTAGCGATGGTACGCTCGCGGCTTAGATATGATAATAGCATATGGCGTATATTTTCGTTGCGAAAATAGACCTCATACACGGCTATAAGCCATGACTTAAGATAACCGGAACACCTACTTTTTGAGTTCGATCAGATGCTTTTAGTAGCTTTTGTGTACGCTATCCCCAAAAGAAAGAGGGATTGACTAACGATCTGGAAAATGAAATGAAATTTCGCTACAAAAACTGGATACAAACCGGAGCCAGGACTTCCATGCTGACACCCGTTTCGGAAAGTTTGCCGGTTTCCTGATCGACGGTGAAAACGAATATGCTGTTGGTCTTGCGGTTCTCGGCCAGGAGATAGCTACCATCAGGCGTGAGGTTGAAGTCCCTCGGAATGGCTCCCCTGGTGTCGACTTCCTCTATCAGGGTCAGTTCGCCACTTTCCTGATCGATGACAAATACTGCGATCGTGTTGAGGGTTCGGCCATTCAGGCCGCGGTTGCTGACATACAGAAACTTTCCAGTGGGGTGTAGCCGAATAGCCGCCGGAAATACCCGTTCGTCGTCTTCGGCGAGGGTATTGGCTTTTTGGAGCAATTCAAATGGCTCCAAGGGATCATTCACCGCGAATACCGAGACGGTTCTATCCAGTTCGTTGACCACATAGCACCACTCCCCATTGTCGTGAAAAACCATGTGCCGAGGTCCGGACTTGGCACCGGAAAAAGACTGGGCCATCAACTGAAATGTCCCCGAATCCGATAGCTGGTAATGAAAAATGCTGTCAGCCCCAAGGTCAGACACAAATACAGCCTGCTGATCCAACGCCGGAAGGATCATGTGAGGGTGGCCCGTTTCCTGACGAACTTCCTCGGGCAGGACCCGCTGATGTTTCACCACGGAAAGTGCTTCGCTCAGGCTGCCATCTTCCTGGATTTCAAAACTCGCGATGGTCTCCATGTAGTTGGCGACCAGGACGTAGGTACCCGTCGGGTCAATGCTGATGTGGCAGGGAACCGTTCCCTGCGAAGAAACCGAGTCGATCTGAACGGCCTCAGGGCCTGAAATGTCATAGGACGACACATATCCCGTAGCTTCCACATCAGAGGGCCGCTCTACCACATACATGTATTTCCCGTTGGGGTGAAGGACAAAATAGGAGGGATTGGAGACGCCGGATATGGAAGCAACCCTGGTCAATTCACCCGTCTCCAGATTCATGTTCAGGGTGTGGATGCTATCTGCAGGTTCATTGCCTTCGTCGTCGGGCGAGGTATAGGTACTGACCATCAGCGTTTGCAATTGCGCTTGAGCGTCATTTTCAGAGGCATTCTGAGTATCGGAATTGGGTTGACAACTGAAAATGGTCAGGGTAAAACCGATGGTGCAGAGAAGTAGCGGGCTCTTCATGTGATCTGGGAATTATGTGTTGGAAGGGGGAATGTCAGGGCACAAGTTACGGGGAAAAGTGGAAGCAGGGAGGGCAGCACTTCAACATGACTTTGAAGCGTGGACCTTCTGGACCAAAAGAGCCAAGTACCACCACCAAGTTCAACACTAGCTAAGCTCGTCATTTGAATCTGCTCGCAGTTTTTGATTCAATCGTTTGACGGCCTCTACCTCCGCAATCAACTCTTCCTCTGATGGAAGGTAAGTCCGATATCGACTAGCGAATAATTGCTCATGTTGGTTGAGCATCGAATATCGCACCATCGTTTCATCCTTGTCTGCACAGAGGATAATTCCAAGAGTTGGCGCATCGTCTTTGCCCTTTTTCAAATCATCGAACATGCGTATGTACATATCCATTTGTCCGACGTCCTGGTGGCTGAGTTTATCAGTTTTCAGATCGATTAGCACAAAACACTTCAGGATATAGTGATAGAATACAAGATCAACATAGTAATGAGTAGTCTCCGTGCTGATCCGAAACTGCCGCCCAACAAAGGAAAAGCCTTTTCCCAATTCCAGGAGAAATTTTTGAAGATCCTGCACCAGTAGACTTTCTAGTTGCGTTTCAGATATTTCTAACGGCTGCGGCAGACCTAAAAAATCAAGCACATAGGGATCGCGCATAAAGGCTTCCGCAGGAACCGTTTGATTTTGTTCGCCTGATGGCCCTTGATGCGCAACAATGCGCTGGTATTGGAGGGTTTTGATGTTTCGTTCAAGTTGGCGTGTGCTCCAGCGCTGGTCAGCAGCTTCTCGTAGATAGAAAGTTCTGGCTTCAGGGTCAGAGACGCGCATGATAAGTCGGTAGTGTGTCCAACTCAATTCGCTACGCAGTGCGTAGCCTTTTTCCAGGTTCGGAAATAGTAGATAGAATTGGCGAAAGTTTTTGAGGTTTGCATAGGAAAATCCCTTACCAAGTTCTGCTGATAGCCCTCTGGAAAGTTCCTTGAGCAATTGTTCCCCATAATTTGCTCGGCTCTGTCCTTGTTGCTCCTCTTCTACAATGCGGCATCCGATCTGCCAGTAGGCCAATACCATTCCATGGTTGATAGCTCGCTGCGTTTGCTGTCGAGCTTGCTGTAGAATCGCCTTGATGTCTTCGAGTACAGGTTGCATAGGGAAAGATAAGAATCAGAGTAAGTGGAGTCAACGTGCAGGGGTTGCCGATGTTCATCCTGACTCTTGGCATCCATGGGTTACACTTCAAGGCCTTTTGGCAACAAAGCAAAAAACACCCATGTTTGAGCCATTACACCTGCCCTTGACCACCCCAAGACCAGAATTGCCTACCAGCGTCTGGATGAGCGACCTGATGCCACAGCTCATTTTCGGTGGCATCATTTTTTTCCTCAGCCTTTCTGGTTTTGCCATCACGCTCATCCTGTCACCGGGTTGGCGAGTCTCGCTGTTTTTTGTGCTAATAACTGCGGCAGTGGGGTATTGGGGGCTACAAATCCGGCAAAAGGTCACGCAGCGACAGCAAATCTACCAGCATGGTACCCCGGTTTCAGCGCAGGTCATGCGCCACGAACGAGCCTTCAACCCGCTAAAATCTTCGCGAGACTATGTGGCCTGGCTCAAAATCCAGGGAGTTGATCAGGCACCCATCAAGGTTACCCATCCCAGAGCTGACCTGTGGACGGCAGCTCCCAAAGGCGAGACCTTGACAGGGCTTGCACATAACGGGGAATACCTTTTTGCTGAGGTATTGGGCCGACAGTTTAGGCTCGTTGAAGAGAGTAGGTGAGGAGAAAAGCTTGTACGATGTCGCATATGCAGGAGACCAGAAATAGCTATAAAGGAGAGGTATGGAGGAAATGAAGGCGCTGCTCTGAGCCTTGTGCTGCCGAAGATCCCGATCATTGATACCACATAGCAATGGAATCGGGGGGCGAAGTCGAAGTAGCAGCCGAAGGGCCTGAAGGGTTCAATCGGCGACTTTCCTTCATATCCCCATATACTCCATACCTTTTACCAGATTCTCCCTGTGTCTCACCCCACATTGGTGTACACCGCCTGCACATCATCGTCGTCCTCGATTTTGTCAATCAGGACTTCCAGTTCCTCCATTTGGGCTTCGTCCAGTTCGATGGGAGCGTTGGGGATACGCTGCAAAGTGGCCTTTTGCAACTCAATGCCCTGACCCTCTAGGGCGGCGCTCAGGCTGCCAAACGCTGTGTAGTCGCCATAGACGTAAATGGTTTCCCCCTCCTGTTCCAGGCTATCCAGTCCCTCATCGATCAGGCTGAACTCCAGCTCTTCCAGATCCAACTCTGGCGTAGCAGCAAACTCAAACACCGCCTTGCGGTCAAACATGAACTCCAACGAGCCCGTAGGCACCAGCCCAGCGCCGTACTTGTTGAAGTACATCTTAATATTGGCGACAGTACGGGTGGGATTGTCGGTAGCGGTTTCCACAAACAGCAGCGCCCCATACGGGCCTTTGCCCTCGTAATTCACTTCCGCAAAATCGGTAGCATCCTGGCCAGTGGCCCGCTTGATGGCGGCCTCGATGTTGTCCTTGGGCATGTTCTGCGCCTTGGCCGTGGCAATGGCCGTGCGCAGTTTGGCATTCATTTCAGGATCAGCGCCACCTTCTTTGGCAGCGACGGTAATGGCTTTGCCCAATTTGGGAAACAACTTGGACATCTTGTCCCAACGCTTTTCCTTGGCGGCACGGCGGTATTCAAAGGCTCTTCCCATAAGTCTCGGATAAAATGGGCAGAAGGAGGGTTAAAGCCTTCTGCGCGGCAAAGATAGGCAGTTGGTCGAAGATTGCCGGGCTTTTTTTGCAGCCACTGTCATTTTATAGCCAGCAAAGAATCATTGTCTGACAAACCGCAGCACCTGTGGCTGTCCCGCCCATTCAAAGCGAAGGAGGTACATGCCGCTCGCCAGTTTAGTAGTCTCGTCGAGGGTTACTTCCGGCTCCGTGAGGGTGCGATGATAGGTCTGCTGGAGCCGACCCGAAAGGTCAGTTACTTCAAACACGAGGCTTTGTCCTGCGGCGTTGGGCAGGCTGAGGTGCAGGGCATCCTGCACCGGATTGGGATAGATGTTGATTGGCTGCTTTGGGCTGAAGACCAGATTTGTTGTAGCGGCAGCGCTATCCTGATACACCCGGACATAGTCGATTTCCATGGCGCTCTCGGTGAAGGTCCGCTCAACCGTAGGCAGCATGGCGACGTTGAGCAGCAGGTAGTGGGGCAGGTCAAAAGGCCAGGTATTGCCGTCCTGCACGCTGGGCTGGTAGATGAGGTTCACGGTGCCATCGACGGCAAACACCAGCCTCTCCGGTGACCAGTCCAGGGAATAGAGGTGAAATTCGGTCGAAACATTGGGGACAATCCGGCCGCCTACACTGGCCGTCCCACCAAATCCGGCAGGAGTGTGAGTCGCACTGGCCACATAGTTCTGGTTGTCACCCCAGTGCTCGATGATGTCCATTTCGCCGCAGTTGGGCCAGAGAACCTGACCATAGCCCTGATTGGTCCAATATCCACCTGGCTCGTCAATGTTTTGGCCCAGCATCCAGATGGCAGGGAAGGTTCCGGCTCCGGTAGGCATCTTGGCCCTTACTTCTATTCGTCCATAAGTAAAGGCAAACTTGGAATTCAGCCGGGCCGAGGTGTGTTGCTTGGTTACCCCCTGGTCGGTGTAGGTCTCTTTTTTTGCCAAAATATGCAGGCTCCCGTTTTCGACGTAGGAATTGTCGATCCGGTCGGTATAATGCTGGATTTCAGTTCCCCACCAGCTATCGCCATTGGGGAGCTGGGTTTGTTGCCACCACTTGCTGGTGTCGATGGCTCCCGTACCGTCAAATTCGTCTGACCAGACCAGGACATCATACATGGAACCTGAATTGCCACTGGTATCTTCCCCAAGGGTGCCGTCGTAGAGCACATCATCGATGTAGGCCAGCACCTGGTCGGTGTTGTTTTCGCCATTAACCTGGATCAGCACCCGATTGAAGTCGGGCCGCTGAATAGGTGGCGGCGAATTGGGGTCGAAGTTGACGTAAGGATCATTCGCAAAGTCAAAGGTAACCGTCTGCCACTGGTCCAGCGAAATGGGCTTGATGACCTCGCTCTGGCTCGTCCAGGGCTGAGCCAGGTCGCCATTTTGCAGCTTGAGGGACACCTGATTGGGCGCAATACCCGTTAGGCCACTGGCAGGCACGTAGATTTTCAGCGAGAAGGTGTGATGGCTGCTCAGGTTGAAGTTGAGCGGCACGTCGAAGCGGACATTGGCATACTGCCCGCCCGTATCGTGGTATTCCATTACCGTAGCGGAGGAATTGTCATTGTCCACAAAGGGATTGGGCAGGCTGGTGTCGATGCCGAGGCCATCGGGTGCCCAGGTGGTGATGGTGCCATTCCCCTCAAAATCGTCCTGTACAGGTTGGGCCTGAGCGATAAAGAAGATGCTCCACAGCCCTATCAAGGCTATTGTTAGCTGTCGCATGGCGCGAGGTAGTTTTAAACCTACTTTCCCGGCCTAAGAAGTGTCAAGATATATTTTTTGAAAGGTTGG
>CAYFIR010000002.1:0-171769 GCA_964343195.1 uncultured Bacteroidia bacterium
GTAGCCATGTCGTGGAACATCAGTTCGTGTATGTTGTAGGAACAGTATGGCATGACCGGAAAGGTATCCAGCATATCTGAGACTGCTTCTAGTGACTCTGCGACAAACACTACCCATACCAGGCTTCGATCCATCGCAAGGGAATAAGAGCGTATGCTCCCTTCGTTGAAAAGATCATTGATTCTCGCCCGCTGAGATGGAATCAGATTGGCAAATTCCTGGGTAAATACTTCAGGCAGAATTACCTCGACCATAAACTGTTTCATCAACTACATCAATTACCCCAGTGAATTGGATTTGGGATCAGTAATTCGTCCTTGAAAGTGCCGCTGGCGAGCATTTAATACGAATTACGAATGGTCCATTACTTAATTCCGCAGGCACTGGTACCCAAAAACAAAAAGGGGATAGCGCTTGGATAGCGCTATCCCTGGCACTTATATCTTTACGATTCTATCAACTAGTAGTTTCAGAACGAAATAACCTACCGATTAATGAGGCAGCAATGGCCTGACTGTCATAGGTTTTTCTCACGAATCAGGAATA
This sequence comes from uncultured Bacteroidia bacterium, assembly GCA_964343195.1. GTDB lineage: Bacteria > Bacteroidota > Bacteroidia > J057 > J057 > CAYVAP01. The sequence goes on from CAYFIR010000002.1 coordinate 547, forward strand.
CCAAATTTCGAATTCCTTCCACTAGAGGTTATGTACGCCTACTGCGTTGAGGTCTTCAAATGCCTCAGAAAGGCGCTTGATAAAGCTGGATTCAGCTTCACGCAACCACTTGCGAGGATCGTAATTCTTCTTGTTTGGCTTGTCATCACCATCGGGGTTTCCAATCTGAGCCTGCAGATAATCATGTTTGCTGGCTTCATAGGCACGTACGCCATCCCAGAAGGCCCACTGAGTGTCTGTGTCGATGTTCATCTTCACAGCACCGTACTCGATAGCTGCGCGGATGTCTTCACGAGAAGAACCAGAACCACCATGGAACACAAAGTTGATGGGGGTATCAGTTGACAATCCGAACTTATCCTTCACATATTCCTGAGAGTTCTTTAGGATAATTGGACGCAACTCCACGTTACCGGGCTTATAGACTCCGTGAACATTCCCGAAAGCAGCCGCAACAGTAAAGTGCTCGCTCACAGATTTCAGGCGCTCATATGCGTAGGCTACCTCTTCAGGCTGGGTATACAGACGAGAGCTATCCACGTCGGTGTTATCCACTCCGTCTTCTTCACCACCTGTCACACCAAGCTCGATTTCGATGGTCATTCCCATCTCATTCATGCGCTTGAAATATTCAGTAGAAATATCCAGGTTCTCTTCGATTGGCTCTTCAGAAAGATCCAGCATGTGAGAGCTGTACAATGGGCGTTTGAACTGCTCGTAGTACTTCTCTCCGTGATCCAGCATTCCAGAAACCCAGGGAAGGAGCTTCTTGGCAGCGTGGTCGGTGTGGAGGATAACAGTTACTCCATAGGCTTCGGCCATCTGATGTACGTGCATGGCGCCGGATACTGCTCCCAAAACTGCGGCGTTCTGACCTTCGTTTGACAGGCCTTTTCCGGCAAAGAAATGGGCACCCCCATTTGAGAACTGGATGATAACAGGAGAATTTACATCACGGGCCGTCTCCAGAGCAGCGTTTACGGTGTTGGTACCGACAACATTAACTGCGGGAAGAGCAAAGTTTTTTTCGTTTGCAAAGTCCAGTAGGTCCTGAACTTCCTGTCCATGAAGTACTCCTGGACGAAACTTACGGTTTGTTGTTATCACAAGCTTTCCTATTAAGGTGTTTAGCAAAAAAAGCGACCGTTGGGTCACTGGCAAGGTAGCTATTTTTTGAGTTGGAGGGCAAATAATCCCCGCATATAATGCTAGTCCAAACTGTTTAATTCGGGCTTTACTGCCATGGCAATACTAAAAAGATGGGCCCAGCACAAATGTGCCAGGCCACATACAATCCCAACAAACCACCACATTGAGAATCTTTATTCAAACTAGGCCATTCGACCCAGGGAATTTCCAATAAATGATGACTGACTCCGGTCATCTACAAAGTCAATGAAATCAGGAATTGTTTTGAAAATTTCAACTCCATCTGGAGCCTGATCAGCATGGGCTAGTGCCTGATATCCAGTCAACAAAACCTCCTGATCAGGACAGATTTTTTTCAGTTCTTCGATGTAGGGAAGCACATCTTCCTGTGAAGGATAACTGGTGATGGTCGTAAATAGATAGTCTGGCTTATACAGTTCTACGATCATCGACAGATCCTTGAGGGGAAGGCTCTGTCCCAGGTATATCGCACGGTTGTTCCTTGACTTGATCACGTAGGCTCCAAACAGGAGGCTAAGCTCGTGCAATTCTCCCTCAGGCAGGAAAAGGATATATTTCTTGGCGTCAGGCACCCTGGGGGCTACCTGTCCATCTATGGCTACAATGAGCTTTTGCCGGATCAGGCCTGAGATAAAATGCTCATGGGCTGGGTTAATGCTGCCTGTCTGCCAAAGAATCCCAATTTGCTCCAGGAAAGGATACACAATGTGGATCATCGTATTCTCAAATCCAAACTGTAGCGTATTGGTTGAAATGATCTTCTCAAATCGCTCTTCGTCAAGATTGACCATTGCTATCACGAGGGCATTCACCTGATTTGGATACTCCAGATTGGAATCCGAAATCCGCTTTACAATGTCCTGAATTTCCTTCCCGGACATATTGGCAATCTTGGAAATCTTATATCCATTCCGATTGAGGAAGGATATATTCAGGATCAGCCTCAGATCACTATCATCATAGTACCTGATATTGGTGGGCGTACGCTTGGGTGAGATAATTTCATGACGCTGCTCCCACACTCGCAGAGTGTGTGCCTTAATACCAGATAACTGCTCGAGATCTTTGATCGTATAGCGTCCCACAGGTGTTTTTTTCTTAGTTTGTTTTGCTCAATAAATAGGAAATTAAATATCCCTAAAATAAAATCCGATGGTGATACAAAAGTAGAATCGCATTCACATAGAATAATCCCTATTTATCAAGTATTCGTGTTGGTTAACGGGCTGCCGAGACACATTGTTTAACTTTTCTTGAGATTTTTTTCACAAAATCTTTTATGCCCAACATTGCCCTATTCCGCTTTTTCGGTAAAACCCTCAAAATCCAGGCCCAATCACGTTTGTCCATTGCCGGAATAGCCCCATATTTAGGCCTGTCAAATCCTAACTCCTACCTAGCAGTTATGAATCGCTCTAACATCACCTGGTTTGTTTTCCTACTACTCTTCACCATGATTTTGGGTTGGGGCTGTGCCGATGACTCATCCCAAAGTGAGCAGCCGCCGGCAAGCGGCCCTGCCTTGCCCGGTGAGGAAGACGCACAGCCAGAGCCATCAGCAGCGGATCAGCCGCTTGAAGGACAGGCCTTATACCACATGGAATCTTACTACAGAGCACTTGAGGCTGAGCAGGTGGATGTGCAGCGTTTTTTTGCACCGGAGGTGGAGGTCTTCTTTGGATCTACCGATGTTCCCCGAGAGCGAATAGCCCAAAGTTTACAGGGGACATTTGACCGAATCGAAGACCGGCAGATAACAATCGACCCCAGTTCCGTGGTGGCAGAAGCCACCTCTGAGGGCTATAGGGTCCGTTTTAGTGGTAAAAGCCAGCATACCCAATCGGAAAGTGGAGAATTGGTCAACAGCCAGTTTCAAAATGAGGTACATTTTGACTCTGACTGGAAAATAGTCCGTTATCAGGATGCCAGTTCCAGGACAGCACCCGTATCATCAGACAGGGGAGACAACCTGATGCAGACTGCGCGCCTGTGTTTACAGGCTTTCAAAGGTGGACGGGTGCAACTGCTATCAAGCCTGATGCACCCAGAATATGGAACCTTTCTCCTGACCAAGCCAGGGGCACTACCCGCCATTTACCACATCTTCGAAACCGCAGAACTCACCAAATACACCCCCTGGCTGGCAGATGGCATCTCCCAACTCCCCCTATCCCCACAAAAAGAGTCGCTTCCAGGCTTTACCTGTTCAGATTTGTTCTCAAAAGAAGGATGCTTCCTCGCAGAACTCTCAGAGCCATACCAGGCAGTGAGCGACATGATGAGCGCGATGAACAGGGTTGAGGTAGGACGATATGAGACAGACCAGGTAGATAGATCTACACAACTGGAGCAATATGTGTCAGCGCAGATGATTGATACCAGCTGGGGGGCAGCTCTCTATTTCGGAGAAATAGAAGGAAAATGGTATCTCCTTGTAATTGACATCGCTACCTACGACTGTTCTGCCTGATTTAAAACTTCCTGCGGCTTTTTCCAGTTCTCATCCTTCATAACACATTCCCACCATTCACCCATGAATAAAACAGCTACCAGATGGATTGCCATCATAGGCATCGCAGGTCTTATGATTTTTTTTGCGGTAAAACGCTGGGGAGGCTCCGATAGTAATTCCCAATCGACTATGGAGGCATCCGCCAGCCCAGGCCTTCCAGGTGAAGCATCAAGTGGATTCCCGGTAGATGTCCAGATCCTCCACTCTGAGAGGCTGGTGGACCTGCTGACCGTTTCGGGTACCCTGGAAGCTGATGAAACGGTGAATGTCAGCAGCGAAATAGCGGGGAAGGTTCAGCGAATTTATTTTACCGAAGGTGCCTTTGTCAAAGCTGGACAGGTGCTGGCCAAACTCGATGATGCGGACCTTCAGGCAGAGCTTACCAAAGTTGAGTTCCAGCGGGACCTGGCCCAGCAACAGGAAACCCGACGAAAGCAACTTCTGGAAAAAGGGGGCCTGTCACAGGAAGAATATGATCAGGCACTCACAGAGTTGAATACTTATGAAGCAGAAATTGAACTGCTAAAAGTCAGGATTGGAAAAACTTCGATCCATGCTCCTTTCAGCGGCAAAATTGGGTTCCGCCTCATAAGTGAAGGGAGCTACCTTTCTCCCGGTACACAGGTGGCCCAACTGGTCAAGTCTTCCCCTATAAAAATTGCATTCTCCGTACCGGAGCGCTACTCCACCAAAATGGTCAGAGGGCTGCCCATTACTTATACAGTTGAAGGACTGGATGACACCCTCTACGCCAGCGTATATGCCACTCGGCCTACCATCGACCCGGAAACCCGGACACTGGGGGTCAAGGCAAGAGGCACCAATCCTAATGGCGTTCTGGCTCCGGGAACCTTTGCTACCGTCACGGTTCAGCTAGACGAATACCCCAGGGCCCTCATGATTCCCAATCGAGCCGTAATGCCACAGCGAGAAAAGCAGGTGGTCTACCGGTTCAACCAGGGAAAGGCTGAAGCCGTGGACATCAAAACCGGAATCCGGCTTTCTGACAGGGTCCAGGTATTGAACGGCTTATCAGAAGGGGACACCCTGATTGTGTCAGGTCTCATCCAGATGAGTCCCGGGCAGGAGGTAACCCTGAATGAGTAAGCCTCCGCGGAGTTTTTGGGGTACGATTCATGATATCACCCTGCAGGTTTGGTTATGGGACATCCTGATTTGTGAAAATGGGCCGGACTTTGCTAATTATCAATCGGGAAGACATAATACCCCTTCTCCAAGCAGAATGCCATTTCCGATAAGTCCCAATACACAGAGCCTTGCAGAAGTCCTGACACAACTCGATCACATCATCGACTGGTCATGGAAAGAGAATAGCCGCCTTGGCTACTTCCCCTACATGTACCGACATGTCACCAAAGCCGTAGCAATAGGCATCGAACAGGGACGCTTCGAAGATGGACCACGCATGGAGCAACTGGATGTGGTCTTTGCCAATCTGTATTTCAGGGCACTGGCCAATTACCGTTCGGGAAATCCGCTTCCGGAATGCTGGCGCCTGGCCTTTGATGTATCGAGCCATCGCAGGGTAATGTTGGTACAGCACCTGTTTCTGGGGATGAACGCACACATCCGACATGACCTGGCGATTGCGGCTGCACTGGTGGCAAAACCCGGAGAGATTGAATCGCTCAAATCCGACTTCATGGAGATTAACTCCATTCTTGCCGAGTTGATAGACCAGACCCAACGAATCATCAACCGGGTCTCTCCCTCCTTCTGGGTAGTTGACATTCTCGGTATGCGATACGATGAAAAACTGGCTGCCATGATGCTTCGACAGGCCCGAAATGAAGCGTGGGAACTCGCCATTCAACTCGCAGCAGCAGGAGACCCCAATTCCCCCGAAATCCTCAAAACCGCAGACCAGTTGGCAACCCAGCAGGGGAAGAAGCTCCTCCACCCCACTTTATGGCCCCTTAAAATGGCATCCACATTGGCCTTTGGCCTTGAGCGCAAAAGTATCAGCAAAGTCCTAAAGTGCCTGCAAGATGAATTTCAGGAAGTAGGACAGTAAAAAATGCTAAGGCTGACCACTTCAAGCCAATCATCCAATTCCCCTGTCCTTTTTGATTCAACCGAAAAGTTTGGGAATTTGAGATCATGCAAAAACTACTACTACTCATTGCTCCTCTAATTCTCCTGGCTTGCTCCTCCAATCCCCAGCGACCATATCCAGATTTGGAAAAGGCGCCCTCCATCCAGGGCAAATCAGATTATCTTGCCTCTCCATATGTCACTGCTGGGGACAGACTTTACATAGCAGGGCACCAGGATGGCAGCTTTCCTGCAATGGGATGGCACGTACCCGGAGAAATGGGCGGCGTCTGGGATCATCCGATCAAACTGATGGATGGCTTTGGATTTGCCCTCGTTGAAAACAGGGATACGGTATGCCTGAAAGGGGCCGACCAGTTTATCAATTACCCGTTCACCAACCTCATGCGATATCAGGACGCCCTTGAAGGGCTTCGTGTGGACCGCATTCAGTGGATTCCCGATGGAGAAGAGGCAGGGGTGATTGTGCTAAAGTTTTGGAACAAAAGCCATGACAATCGCAGGATTTCGCTGGTTTTTAAAGGATACTCCGACCTCCGCCCTGTTTGGCTAGGGGAAAGGACAGGAATGGGCAATGGGCCTGACTCCACCTACTACCATGCTGCAACCCATTCAATCATCGCGACTGATGTGCAACAGAACTGGTATGCCGTTTGGGGCAGCGTAACCGAACCGATAGACCATATGACGGGTTCCAAAATCTGTGGGGAGCAGCCCCACGGAAAAGGTAGCAGTGGGACACTCGTGTACCAGCTTGAGCTTCCTGCCAACGGCCATTCACAAATAGAGTTTATCATAGCGGGCTCTCAGGAATCCAAAAAAATGGCCCTGGAAACCCTGGAAAAGGTTCAGCAGCACAGTCAGGAACTTTTCGCACAAAAAACCGAGCGGTACCACAGGCTACATACCTCTGCGCAATTGGATATTCCGGATGCAAAACTCTCTCAGGCTTACGAGTGGGTCAAATACAACACAGACTGGCTAATCAGAGAAGTACCAGAACAGGGGCGAGCCATATCCGCGGGGATCGAAGACTACCCCTGGTGGTTTGGCTGCGACAGCGAATACGCCCTGCAGGGAATACTCGCCACAGGCCGTCGCGACATAGTCTACAGCACACTGAAACTTCTACATGACGTCAGTGAATCAACCAATGGCAATGGGCGGGTAGTTCACGAAGTTTCCACCAATGGGGCCGTTTTTAATCCTGGTAATATCAACGAGACCCCACAGTTTGCCTCTATGGTGTGGACCGCCTATGAATGGACCGGGGACAGACAGTTACTCGAGGATTACTATCCCTTTATCCAAAAAGGCCTAAAATGGCTACTGGAAGAGGGAGATCATGATGGCAATCTGTTCCCGGATGGAGCAGGTATGATGGAGGTGCGGGGACTGGAAAGCGAAATGATCGACGTCGCGGTCTACACCCAGCAGGCATTTCGCGATGCCCAGTTCATGGCCCAGCAACTGAATGATGCCCGTCAGGCTATGGAGTATAAAACCATTGCCGATAGCCTTGAGACTTTGATCAACGAAAAATTCTGGGTGGAAGAATTCAACTCCTATGCCGACTTTATCGGCACCGCAGAGGAAGCCCTGGAGCTGATTGAAGATGCCATCGTACGTGCTGACACCCTCGAAAAGCCCTGGGCCATTGCCGAGTTGGCAGCCACAAAAGAACGCATCTCGACCTACCCTCCACACACCAAACAGGGCTTTGTCCTGCACCACAACTGGGTAGTCAACACGCCTATCGAGGCAGGCATAGCTCCTCCCGAGCGAGCAATCAAAGCCCTGGAAACCGGCCGTAATTTCATCAACCCATTTGGGATGTTTGTTACAGGAATTGACCGCGACGAATCCGCCGGGTCTGACGATGGTTCTTTTGCACAAGGCAAAAAGGTATTCAGTTACACCGGAGCAGTCATGACCCTGCCTACAGGGGTACAGGCCATCGCCGAAAATAATTATGGCAGGCCAGATATTGCACTGGACTACCTGAATCGATTGGTCAACTCCTTTAGCTATGCTCTGCCGGGTTCGATGTATGAGGTATCTCCTGATTTTGGGATGATGGTACAGGCATGGAACGTCTATGCCCTGGCAGTACCATTGGTACAACAATTTATCGGCATCAGACCCAGAGCTTATGAGCAAACGGTTCAGATAAGCCCACTTTTGCCTTCTTCATGGGGCCATGCGGAGATCAGTCAGTTACCCGTCGGGGAAAATGTAGTGAATGTCAGAGTAGATCGGAATGACCAGGGGCTAAAAATTATTGCCACTCAGACAAAAGCCGCCTGGAACCTGGAATTTACCTTCCCGGCTGGAAGCTACCAGAGCTGGAAAATAAATGGAGAGCCCATTTCGCCTGAGTTGAGGGGAGAAATGGAGGCCTATACAGGATCAGGTGCCGAAATCATACTTGAGGTAAAACCGTAATTTTTTTGAAACCAAAATTCTTTTCCCAAGTATAAGGGGTTGGTTGGCAATGGCTAAACCAACTCCCTCCTACCCTATTTAGCCATTCACACTCCCAAACCAACAAAGCTCCTCGCTTTGATTCTATTCAAATAGCCTTAAATTAGGCTCCAACCATTCCTAACGACGATATATACACATGCCAAAAAAGAAAACTGGCCGCACAGATAAGAAAAATAGCGGCAGAAAAGATTACAGAAAAAAGGCAAAAAGCAGCAAATCAGGTCAAAGAGATAAAGCCCTATCCCAACAGATAGTTTCCTTTTTCAAAGCAAACCGAAACAAAACCTTTACAACCAAACAGGTCGCCGCCCAATCTGGTCTGTGGTCTCAGGTTGATACTCAAAAAATACGCTCTCTTCTCGTTCAGTTGGAAGGCTCCGGAAGATTGGAGAATCAGGGAAAAGGCCGTTGGCGTTACCTTGGAAAAGCTGCCTCTCTGACTGGCGAAATTCAGGTTACCCGTAGTGGTAGCGGATTTCTCCTTACCGAACCTGAAAAAGACGACATCTTCATCAGCCCAAACAACCTCGGCAAGGCCCTCAATGGCGACATTGTAGAGGTGCAGTTGAAAGGCAAAAGCCGCCGTACTGGCCGTCCGGAGGGGGTTGTCACCAACATTGTGCAGCGGGGCCGCATCAATTTTGTCGGCGTGGTCGAAGAAGGGATGCCCAAGACCTTCTTTCTCCTACCTGATGATGAGCGGGTCAATGTCGATTTTTATATCCCATCCGACGCCCTAAACGGTGCCAAAGATGGGGACAAGGTCATCGCCGAACTAACCAACTGGGAGCGCAGGTCGCCCGAGGCCAAGGTCCTACAGGTCCTGGGGGCAGCCGGTGAACACAACACCGAGATGCACGCCATCCTGTTGCAGTATGGGTTCCAGGTGGAGTTCCCGCCACAGGTGGAAGCAGAAGCTGAGGCAATCCCTGAGACCATCTCGGCCAGTGAGGTCAACAAGCGTCGCGACATGCGCGACATCCTTACCCTTACCATCGACCCGGTCGATGCCAAGGACTTTGACGATGCGCTGTCGATTCGCACGCTGGAAAATGGCCACTACGAAGTGGGTGTCCATATCGCCGATGTATCACACTACGTGAAGCCCGGCACCGAACTCGACAAAGAGGCTTTTCAGCGCGCCACCTCCGTTTACCTGGTGGACCGCACCGTGCCCATGTTGCCTGAGAAACTCTCCAACATGGTGTGCAGCCTTCGGCCAGAGGAAGAAAGCCTGACTTTCTCCGCCATATTTACCCTGGATGAAAATGCCAGGATAAAGGACTTCTGGATCGGACGAACCGTCATTTATTCCGACAAGCGCTTCCACTACCAGGAAGCCCAGGATGTCATCGACGGCAAACTCGATGGGCCTTATCAGCATGAACTACGCCTGCTCAACGACCTGGCCAAAAAGCTGCGCTCGCGCCGCATGGCTACCGGCAGCATCGAGTTTGAAAGCAACGAGGTGAAATTTGTCCTGGATGAAAATGACCACCCGATCAAGGTGATCAAGAAAGAAACCCTGGAGACCAATCAGATGATCGAGGACTTCATGTTGCTGGCCAACCGTACGGTCGCCAAGTATGTCCACGACATCTTCAGCGATCCTCCCCTGCCGTTCATCTACCGGATCCACGACCGACCCGACCCCGAGAAGCTGCACAACCTGCAGAACTTCGTTTCGGCGTTTGGGTATCAGGCAGACTTTGAGGCAGGCAGCATCTCCAACTCGCTCAACGACCTCCTGACCAAGGTGCAGGGCAAAGCCGAGCAAAATGTCATCGAGACCATCGCCATTCGGTCCATGGCCAAGGCGGTGTATTCCTCTCATAACATCGGCCACTTTGGGTTGGGCTTTGAGTACTACACCCACTTTACCAGCCCCATCCGGCGCTATCCCGACCTGATGGTGCACCGCATGGTGGCCGCGTATCAGGAAAAGGTCTATCGCGAAAATCCGAAGGTACTGGAAGAGCAGGCACAACACTGCTCCAACCGCGAGCGCACCGCCACCGATGCTGAGCGGGCTTCCATCAAGTACAAACAGGTGGAGTTCCTGGCAGATCGTCTTGGCGAAGCCTTCGATGGTCTGATCTCTGGCGTAATCGAGGCAGGCATCTTCGTAGAACTGGAGGATAACCTGTGTGAAGGTTTTGTACCGATTAGCACCATTGATGACGATTACTATGTCTATGATGCAGATCGCTACTGCATGGTCGGTAAAGACAGCGGAGAAGTCCTCCGACTGGGTGACCGCATCCGCGTGGAGATCGCCGAAACCCACCTCAAGACCCGCAAGATCGACATGAAGTTCATCGCCAAGCTGAAGCCGCATTTGAGTTAGGGGCTGGGATGAAGGTTGAAAATGATGGGGTTGTGCTTGTAGCTCCGCAATCGGATTTTTAATATTCGGCGCGTTTTTCAAGTGCTATTTCGCCTCCCCGTTTCACGGGATCGTGGATCAGCGGGACTTACTTCTTTTTCAAAAGAAGTAAGCAAGAAAAGCTCGGCATTTCAGGCTTCCCCGCAAGCCGCCCCGAGCGCCAAATGCCGGGCAAACGCCGCCCCAGGCTTGCTTTAGACCTTTGCCTAAGTGCCACTGCGAGTATCTTCCTTTAGAGGGAGAGGCTTGTGCGAGAGAGGGAGGAATCAGAAAGTTTAAAGTGTTGCTGATCAGAACTTTGCTCAGTTTGAAATTGGCCCATTACTTCCTTCCGAAAGCGCTAGTGCTTTCAGAACTAAGTAATAACCCAGCCGAAAATGAGGTAAACAATTGAACATCAGCACTTTAAACTCCGAACTATAGACTTCGAACTTGTACCACTAGTAGCACAACCCCATCCATGTATTGGTCACATTACTTGCATTCAAAACATTTCTCCCTCATCTCAGCCCTTTTCCTCACTCATACACCACTTCATCCAGGTAAATGTGGTGGCTAATGCCCTCTCCACTGGCAAAGAACACCAGCCCGGTGCGGATGCAGCTCAGGTCCAGCCGGTTGAGCTTGATGCGGTATTCCTGCCACTCCTGGGTCAGGGTGATTTCGACCATCTTTTTATCGGTGTCGTAGTAGGTCCGGTCGTCTTCCAGCAGCCCCAGTCCCACCTTGACGTTTAGGCCATCGTAGGTGGCTTTGGCCCAAAAACGAAGGGTTTTTGCTCCGCTGAGGTCGTAGCCCCCCAGCAGGTCACCCCAGTCTCCTGGCGGATCGACGAACCCCAGGCCATACCAACCCGACTGGGCCCGGTAGCTCACCCTAATGGCCGACTCTCCTTCATACACCTCCTCTGAATGGTTCACATCTACTTCGATCGCTTCGTAGTTGCCCATGTAGGCAGTCGGGATATAGGGTAACTCCTCACCATCCCGGTACACGTAAAATGGAAAGTCAACTCGGGGGACCAGAAATTCCCGCTGGGCAGCTTCGCGGTCACGGACGGTGATGGAGGTAGAGGCAATGCCAGCATTGTGGTAGTCGTCCTCTGCGACCACATACACCTTGATCCCGCCGTCTTCGGGGGGCAGTTGAATCTCAAAGCCATCAGAGAGAGTCCCTCGGACAGCCAGCGGATTGAGCTGATCGCGGCGCTTGCGGCTGCCCGTACGCTGGTTGTAGTAAAACTGCACCTCCAGGCGTTCCCCTTCAGGATCTGAGAGTCTCAGTTCTACGGGCAACCAGGTTCCGCTGCGATGCGCTGTTTCGGGGAGGGAAAAAGACTCGATCACGGGTACCTGATTGAGGGGATCTTCCCCGGTGTAGGCTTTGCGAATGGCCCAATACTGGGGCCGGGTCATGCCCTGAAAGTGGGTGTGAAGCCACGCCGCCCCAAAGTGGTCGGCATCGGCATAGTGAAACACATATACCCCCAGGCAATTGGGCTTGGGCTCGATCCACTCTCGATACCCCTTGACAATGGTTTCGTATTTTTGGGCGTCTGAGGGCTCAGGGGTCACGCCGTGCCGATCGGCCTCGATGTCCCACTCCCCCATGACGCCAAACTCCGTGAGGAGATAGGGCATGTCGATACCTCTTTGGGTCAGTTCGCCTGAGAGGATGTCGGCTCCGGGGCCATAGCTGTTGAGTCCATAGATGTCCAGGGAGGGGACATATTCCTGCCACCACTCCAGGCCAAAAGTCCAGGCTTCTACCGAGGCTATGGGGTGCTGGTTGTCCAGGGATTTGATGCCACTGCACACACGCTCCAGAAATCTGGAGTAGGCAACTTTCTCTTCGGCAGTCTCTGTGTTCAGATACACCTCGTTTCCCACGCCCCACAACAACACAGCCGGATGGTTTTTGTACCGACTGACCGTCTCCATGGCCTGCTCATACATGACCTCTATGCCGGCACTGTCGCTGAGGTAATCGAACCGGTCATCTGCCTCTCGGCCCGGTTTGCCGTGCCGCATCCAGATCCCGACCATGACCTTGATGCCATGGTTTTCTGCCGCGTCCAACAGCTCGCCGGTATGCTCGTTTGTTCCCCAGGTTCTGATGGTATTTACCCCGAGGAAGGCTAGCTCCTCCAGATAGCGGTCATATTCTCCGACTTTTTCATCGTACCCGAAGGTTGCGCCTTTGACCGAAAAGGGCTTTCCCTCCACTATCAGCGTCCAGTTCTCTCCGATCTTCTCAACGGTGGTCTGAGCCACACCAGCGTAGCACGCCAACAGCAGGTAGCCACACAGGCAGGCAGCGTAGATTGTAGGCAAAAAGGTTCGACTCACGGGGTAATGGTTTAGGATTGGGCAGACAATACCAGGGATGATACGTAAATTTCGAGGGATCTGAAAAAAATCGGTGTAGCTGTTCCGTTCACCGATCATTTCATCAAAGCGGATACACATGAAAAATATTCTCGCGTATTTCCTGGGAGCGCTGCTGCTGCTAAGTGCGGTAGCCCACATAGTGGTGCCGGAGTTCTATTCCGGCATGATTCCTGATTTTTTACCGGAAAAATTGACCAATATCCTGGTCGCCGTACTGGAGGCAGGGATTGGGGTATTGCTATGCTGGCCCCGATACCGGCACCTGGGTGGGGTGGGATTTTGTATCCTAATGATTGTCTTCCTGCCCGTTCACGTGTGGGATTTGTTCCGGGAAGACCCGGTCATCGGCCCACTCCCAGTGGCCATTGCCCGGCTGGTCTTTCAATTCCTCTTCATCTACCTGGGCTGGAGGATTTTCAAGAAGTCGGGGAAGGATAGTCAGAAAAGCACACCGCAATAGAGCTGGACAGTACATCCTGCCACCCCATCTCTCACGTCAACACACTCCCTAAATCTCCCACTCCACGAAGTACATCTCGATCTCCCCTTTGTGCTTGACTTTGATTTTTCCCCTTGGCTGGCAAATGAAATCGGTTTGAACAAGGGCATGGGTATCCGCTGAAATGTTGACGCGGCCCACTTCGCCGGCGGTCTCCATGCGCGAAGCCGTGTTGACGGTATCGCCCCAGATGTCATAGGCAAATTTCCTCGTGCCTACCACTCCGGCCACTACTGGCCCTGAGTGAATGCCGATCCTTGCCTGAAAGGGTGGATGGTATGCTCCCTGGCCCGAATCATCAGCTGAAACCGTGTTCAGGAACTTTTGGATCTCCAAAGCCGCACGAATTGTATTGGCGGCATGAGAAGGATGATACTCCGGCAGCCCTCCTGCACACATATAGGCATCTCCGATGGTCTTGATTTTTTCGAGGCCAAATCTCGCGATGATCTCATCGAAGGCTCGGAAGCAGCGGTGTAGCTCCTGTACCAGACTTTCTGGCGTCATGTTGGAAGCAATGCTGGTAAACTTTGCGAAGTCAACAAACATCACCGAGACCATGGGGTGACTCCGGGCGATGGCTCCCTGTGGCGTCTCAGCAGTAAGTTCGCGGGCCACGGTAACGGGTAAAATATTGTGCAGCAGCGCCTGGGAACGTCGGGTCTCCTGTTCGATTGCTTCATTTTTCCGCTCCAGTTCTTCGTTGACCCTGCGCTGCCAGCGCATGCGCCACCACATGAAGATCCCAACGATGGCTGCCAGCAGGGCACCCCCGATCCAAAATGCCCAGAGTGACTTGAGCTGAGCTTTCCGTAGAGCCTCTTCCTGCTCCTGCTGTCGTTCAAAGTTGCGGCGGAGCAACTGGTTTTGCATGCTCTGCTGCTCCATCTGAATGGAATCCCGCACGGCGGCGTACTGCTGAAAGTAAAGAAGAGCCGACTTGTAGTCGCCTCGGAGGTCAGAGTTCGTGGCCAGACTCTCCAGGGCATAGCGCACATCGTCCACCAGCCCGGTTTCGCGGGCTATAGCCAGTCCCTGAAACAGGTACTTCTCGGCCAGTTCATAATCCCCAGCCTGACTGAAGGTGGTCCCAATGTCATTGTAGCCGTCGGCGAGTCCTTCTCGGTCTTCGAGCTTCTCCTGTATGGTGATCGCTCGAAAAAAATGCTCCAGTGCACGCTGAAAATCTCCTTTGCGCCGATAGATACTGCCGACATTGTTGTAATAATCCGAAATGCCCACAGAATCACCCAGGGCTCGATAAATGGCCAGGGACTGCTCATGTAACACAAGCGCTGTATCATAAACTTCCTGCTTGCGCCAGGAACGCCCCTGGAAGTTGAGGATATTGGCGATCATCTGGCTGTCGGGCATGGCCACCGCCAGCTCATAGGCCGTTCGGTAATATCGCCGGGCGTCGGAGTACTCCCCCACATCTGCCTGCAGGATGCCCAGCCAGTAATGAGACTGGATCAACCCAGCGGTGTCTTTCATGCGCTCCCTGATTCTGAGAGCCTCTTCCTGATGGACATAGGCACGGGCATAGCTCCCCAGCCTCCACGCGACGACCGAAAGCCCCGCCATGGCGGTGGCCTCCCCCAATCGATTGCCCTGCTGGATAAACATATCCAGGGCGGATTCATAATCCGCATAGGCCGATTGATACTGCCCAAGGTGCGATTCCGCTTCGCCTTTGAGTATAAGGGACTCGGCTATGCGGGACCTGTCGCGCTGGTCCTGTGCCAACTGATGGGCCAGATTAGCACATTCCAAAGCCCTGGGGCCATTACGGCGCATCCACCTTGTCGCTTCTGCGCTAAAGTGCTCATAGTCCCCCTCATCCTGCGCTTTCAGCAAAGGGCTGTTAAGCCCAAACACCCCAAGGGTTAGCAGGAAAGGCCAGAGAATATATGAGAGGGATCGGTTCATGTTGCTTGCTGTATGAGAATTTGTTTAGGGCGTTTCCAGCATGGCACCCACCCATTCCTGTAATTCCTCGTAGGTGAATCCCTGTTCTTTAAATCCGGACTGATCCCCTTTCACGACCAGCGTAGCAGGAATAGCCCCACTCCACTCCGGGCTGATGCCGTTGATCCAGACATCCTGATTGGGGTCATCGAGGTGAATCACCGTAGACTTCAGCTCTCGCCTCGACACAAACTCCTCCATGCGCTGCTTAACATCGGGAAAGTCCAGGCTGACCAGCACCACCTTCACCCCCTGATCCGCATAGGCTTCATTTAGCTGCTCAAAAGCGGGCAGTTCTGCTACACAGGGTCGGCACCACGTCGCCCAAAAGTTGTAGACAATCACTTCTGCCTCCTGCTCTGCCATAAATGCTTTCAGTCCTTCATAGTCCACTGTAGGAATCGAGGGAACATTGTCCTGACCAGTACTTGTCTGGCAGCTTACCAGTAGCAGTAGGGCCCACACAAGCCAATTTAGATGTTTCATAAATGGATTTGGTTGAGTATTGAGCTAATATCATACATGAATGAGCTTCCTGACACAAGACTGCCTGATCTGGAGAAGCCATAAACCTTCTCCTAAGCTCACCGTTCTAAGATTGTTCGCAATTTAATCAGAATCGTTAGATTGAATTTTCCCTCTGCCCTGCATGCTACATTTCCCTTTCGGGAAAAAATCCACCTGAATGACATCGCCTCCAACTGGAAAGAGCGACTGCTGTACTACAGCCAAAGCTTTCCCTTCGCGGCCGTTTATGACTCCTGCGAATCCCGGGTTGATCAGTATGGTCAGTATGAGTGGTTGATGGGGGTGGCAAATCGCCATGCCCGAACGTTTACTGAATGGAAAAACCTGAAGGGGAATTTGGGAAAATGGTGGATGGGGGTATTGCCATACGAGCTAAAGACCCAATTTGAGCCAAGTGTGTCCAGCCTCCACGAACCATGGATCAACTGGCCTGAAGTTGCTTTTTTTCAACCCGAGCTGCTGGTGCAGGTTTTTCGAAATGAGCAGACCATCCATCTGCAATCCCATGACGAAAGCCTTCTGGCAGAAGTGGTGAGCCTTTTGCAGACTTCTCAGGATAGCATCCATTGGGTTGACCTCCCAAATCTCCAGTTCGATGCCGGGTACTCGCAGCAAGCGTACCAGGACCAGATATTGCGTATCAAGGCGCACATCCGCGAGGGTGATTTTTACGAAATTAACCTGACCCAGGCTTTTCGGGCGAAAGTGAATCTGGAGCAGCCAGCAGCCATTTCTCAGCGACTCAAGGAAATTTCCCCGGTGCCGTTTGCAGGGTACTTCAGGTTTGAAACCTTGCACCTCATATGCGCGTCTCCTGAGCGATTTTTGCAAAAAAAAGGAGATCAACTCTGCTCGCAACCGATCAAGGGAACGGCCCCAAGAAGTCCCAATCCTACCATAGATTTCGCCAACCAAAGCTATCTTCAGACTTCGGAAAAAGAACAGGCGGAAAACGTCATGATAGTGGACCTCACGCGCCATGACCTTCAACGATCCAGTTTGCCCGGGAGCGTATCGGTCCCTTCGCTTTTCGAAATCCAGGCTTTCCCACAGGTATTCCAGATGGTCTCCACGGTGGTGAGCAGACTACGGCCAGACCTGTCCCCTGCTGAAGCCATTGCCCACACCTTTCCCCCAGGCTCCATGACAGGTGCCCCTAAAGTCATGACCATGAACATGATCGATCAGTTTGAACCTGAAGGGCGCGGAGCTTATGCCGGATCGCTGGGGTATTTTACTCCAGAGGGCGATTTTGACTTCAACGTTATCATACGTTCGCTCATTTACCATCAGGATGAGCAAAAACTCAGTTACCACGTTGGAGGTGCGATCACCCATGACTCCGATCCAGCGCAGGAGTTCCAGGAAACCCTTCATAAAGCCGAGGCAATCCGGCAGCTATTTGCCCATTCTGCCCCACATCCTTAATTTCGGGAATGAATTCCCTGCGTCACTCTGAGAGCTGGATTTATGCCGCCTGTGTCACCCTGTTGTTGGGGCGAAGCTGGCAATACTGGTTCTGGGGCACTGCTTTTCACGCTACTTTTCCCGCCATGGAAATAATTGCCGGATCCTTGTTTCTGGCGACCCTGGCTGGGCTCCTTTTTTTCAGGAAAAAGCGTTGGGTTTCCCTGGCGCTATTAGCATCCAGTGTTGTCTTTGCGGGTCAGTTTCTGCTGGCCTTTCCCCAAAAGGGATATCAATGGGCCTATCTGGTTGAACACGGTCTGGCCATCCTCACTCCAGTGATCTGTATGCTGTGGACCAGTAATCCCAAAGCGGCTACGCCACTCGCTCGATGGGCAACCGCCCTTACATTTTTGGGACATGGGATATATGCCCTGGGGTGGCCCTACCCTACTCCGTCGCATTTTCTTTTCATGACGACCGAAGTGATGGGAGTGTCGCCTGAATCCGCTGTGCATTTTTTAAGATTTGCGGGCTTTATGGACCTGACTGTCGTTGTGGCGCTGATCTTTCCGGGGCCGGCGAAAGGCCTGTTGCTGTATGCCGCTTGTTGGGGCATGGCAACTGCTCTTGCAAGGCCATGGGCCTATGTTTCCTTTTCAACCCTGGGGGAAGACCTTCACCGGTGGGCCATGGAGGCTGTTTTCAGGGTTCCTCATTCGCTGGTTCCGCTCGCTATCTGGATCAGAACCAGTTGGGAAGAGGGGAATCGCCCAAACTGAGTCATTGTGATTGGAGGGTCTTTTCCGTTTATTGGGTTCAATTTTCCCTATTCATTTCACCTATTCAACCTGCTTCTTCACATGACTTCACATTTTGGATACCTGGCTCGCACTGCCATCCTTACCCTGGCAATATTCCTGGCTTCCTGCGTTACAGCCCAGCGCATTCCAGGAGCCTACAGCAACATTGAAAACACATCTGAAGGACTTGTTCTCACCTACCAGGATGAGGCATATGGAGAGATAGACCAGGGAGCTGTGTTTACGCTGGATGCAGCACTTGGCGCCCCCAAAGGAACCCGTGATGGAATCGCTTTTGACTTTCAGGCTCCTGGTCTGAGCGGGAAACTGTATTACGGTTTTATCCACTACAACGATTCCCGACACCCCATGCCGGTGTTCTTTAAGCGGTATGCAGAGGTGGTAGAAGGCGAAGCTGAAATTGACATCGCCAACCAGCTTTCGGGGCGATATGACATGATTGGCTGGGAAGAAAGTGGACAGGGAACCATGGGGTTCCGTCTGGTTGCCGACAATGGCCTCATCCTGTATGATGGCCGGGTAAGCTTCTCAGGTACCGGCCCTTTTAAGGTGGTCCCAACCATTATCGAAGGCCCTACGTTGCACCGTATAGGTCCGGATCGAGCTACGATTGCTTTTACTACACACAAAAAAACGACATCTACCGTAACTGTAGGCGATCAAAGTATCGAATCAGACAAAGGTACCCAGCACGAAGTTGAGGTAACTGGGCTGACGCCCGGCACCCTGTATGACTACACCGTAAATGTGGAAGGGTTTACCCAAACCTATCAGTTGGAAACGGCCCCGGAAACGGGAACCCGCTCCGCTTTTACCTTCGCCTATGCGAGTGACTCCCGGGCAGGACAGGGAGGCGGTGAACGCGAGATCTACGGGGCCAATGCCTATATCATGAAAAAGATCATGGCCCTGGCCATGCAACAGCAGGTCAAGTACTTTCAGTTTTCCGGGGACCTGATCAACGGGTACCTTACCAGTCCTGAAGAAATGGACCTGCAGTATGCCAACTGGAAACACGCAGTTGAGCCCTGGTGGCACTACTTTCCCATCTACATTAGCATGGGGAATCATGAAGCCCTGACCCGGGTGTTTGGAAAGGAAGGCAGCCGCTTACAGGTGTCCGTAGACCGCTTTCCATACGAAACAGAGTCTGCAGAGGCAGTATTTGGACGCAATGTCGTCAATCCCCGGAATGGCCCCGCTGGTGAGGATGGCGCCAGCTACGACCCCAACCCCAACCGCACCGACTTCCCCAGCTACGATGAAAACGTATTTTACTACACCTATGACAACGTTGCGGTGATTGTCCTCAACTCCAACTACTGGTACGCCCCTTCTACGGGCGCCGTACAGTTAAGCGGGGGGAATATCCACGCGTATATCATGGATCAGCAGTTGGCATGGCTGGAACAAACGCTGGCCACCCTGGAAGAGGACGCGAACATCGACCATGTTTTTGTTACCCAGCACACTCCCTGTTTCCCAAATGGTGGACACGTTGGGGACGACATGTGGTACAGAGGAGACAACAGTAAACGTGCCTGGGTTAACGGCAAGCCTTTGGAAAAAGGCATTATCGAGCGCCGGGACCAGTACCTCGATCTGTTGGTCAATGAAAGCTCCAAAGTAATTGCCATCCTCACCGGCGATGAGCACAACTATGCACTCACAACTGTGAGTCCGGACATGGATATGTACCCAGAGGCTTTCCCTGAAACAGAGAAACTGGAACTCAGCCGCACCATTTACCAGGTGAACAATGGAGCTGCGGGAGCACCTTATTACGCCCAGGAAGAGACCCCCTGGTCCGACCATGTCAGCGGGTTTACCACCCAGAATGCCCTGGTGCTGTTTGATGTGGATGGCGGTACCATCAGCATGCGGGTATTAAACCCCGATACCCTGGAGGAAATCGAGCAAAAAACCCTGAGGGAATAGACGATCGCAGCGTAGTGGAACAAGTTCGGAGTCCGATGTTCGTAGTTTAAAGTGCAGATGGTCATGGGTAACTACCTCACTTTGAATGCACTGGGTAAAAAAACGGGGAGGTGGCTTAAGCCACTTCCCCGCTTTTCTTCCACTTCCTTCCATAATTCATTCCTGGGCCGAGAGGCACAATCCCCTGACTGTTGTAGGTTTTGCTTACGCAATTACGAATTATGCGAATTAACAGTTAAAATGGCCTATCATCGTTTATGCTTTCTGAAAGCGTCTCTTTGAAAAGGAAGACGAGCGTCAGAGACGCGAAGACGCCTCGTATCGGCTTAAAAAGCCTAACGAGCCAACTGTTAATTGGCGTGAATTACAAATACCAAATTTCGAATTCTTACCGCTAGTGCTAATCTCCCGACCATTCCACGACTTCCTCCAGGTAGATATAGCTTTCATCGGGATTAAACTCTCCGTTGGGACCATCAAAGATTAGGGAACGATCGTACTTTTTGATCAGCCCTACTTCGGGCGCATAAATTTCATATGCGTACCGATCGGTGATAAACCCTGAAGTATCAGCGGCCTGTATCACCAGGACACAGTTTTCGAATGTCTTGCCTCGAACCGAAACTGTGGTATCTACCTGCTCATAGAAAAATTCCTCTGCATCCAACTCATTGAACAGGTTTCCGTTCCAGGTCACACCGGGGTATACCGGAAATTGCAAAACGACCGTTCTGCGGTTTTGCTCCATTCGCTCAGCATAGTAGTTTCCCCGGGGTTGGGTCTCGAAGTACTGTGTCCAACGACGGTCGTATTCCCATGCATAACTGGAGTCAAACCTTACAGGTGACTTATAAACATCTATGATTCTCAAGGGCCGACCACTGAGGTCTTCCTCTTCTCCGCCGAGGTCTTCCCGTTTGAAGTATAGGTCGGTAAGCGGGGCATTTATCCCAGCTGAATTAAAGGTGGTATCCTCCACATAGCTGATGCGGCTAAACCCACTCTGGTTAGGAAAAATCGTCAGGGTGTGGGCTAACACATAGGGTTTATCCTGCTCGCATGCGGTCAGCACAACCAGCGCCAGGAGGAGAAGAATCCCGAATATTCGTTTCATTGATTTGGGCGTTGCATTGGGTATAAAAATACCGATCGCAAAGGATCAAGAACAATGCCAATCCTTCGACATCATTACGTGACTATTCGACCTTGATGAGGGTCGCACGAAAGTCATCGACGGCATCCTGTTCATCAGGAGTGAGCAGGTCATACAGAAACCCAAAGTATTCTGCATTGATGAAGTAGGGCAGGATATCCGGATCCGAAATGCTCACATTCCGATCCCGCAGCATACCCAGCATCATGGGCACCCAGTGAAAGGGATGGTACTCATGATTCATCTCATCCGCCATGGAGCGCACTTTATAGCCTTCTGGCCTCGGCAGCATTTGCCCCCCTCTGGTGGCGACCACTACTTCATTGTTGGCGAGGACAGGTAATTCTCCAGGAGAAAAGTGCTCAGGGATACGGGCTTCAAGCTCCAGGCGTGCAAGCCGCTCTTCTTCAGCCCTGATGAGGTGCACAGTGCTTTGAATGAATAGTTTCTGGACAAATAACCGGAAGGCAGTGCTGCTGGGAGTCTGTATTTCTCCTGTCGCATAAAGTACATCCCGCTCCACGTCCTCTACATACACGGTGCCACCAGCACGTAGATAGTAGCCCCTTACGACTCCTTTGTCCAGCTTTAGGTAAAGGGCAGTGGGTTCATAGGCTTTGGCAAATCGATCTCTCTGATCGCGATAAACCAGTGGTACTTCAGGGAACCAGTCCGTGCGAAGTTCGACCCGGTTATAGATGGAGTCATATCTCCCGTATCTGACCAGGATATGGTGCAGCAATATCTTATCGAATGGGGCCAGATTTTTCCCGATCAGGTATTTATCAACGAGTCGGGTCAGGTTGCGATTGGACCCGGCGTTTCCCATCAGAAAAATCTGCTCAAAGACCGCATTGAGGGCCTGGTTCATGGCTTCAATATCGATCGGGCGATTGCCCCTGCCATCTAGCGAATACACCCCAAACCGTCCTGCTCTCAGGAGACAGCTATTTTTGTAGAAGGTTAGCTGAGCCAGATCCCCAAAATCCAGGGTCATGGTTTCTTCTTCGGGCTGGTACTTGCCTTTGAGCTCGAGATAGGCTCCCAATCTGAATGTATTCTCAGGAGTGAAGGGGTATCTCTCCAGATAGCCATTGATCAACTCCTCAAGAGGGGTTGAAGGCTGCCCGATAAGGGACAGGGTTCCTATCAGAAGAGTCGCAAAGGTCAGGAAGCATTTTCTGGGCATACTGAAGGAGAACAAAGATTCTGCCGTTTT
The DNA here is from genome assembly GCA_964343195.1 of uncultured Bacteroidia bacterium. Taxonomy (GTDB): domain Bacteria; phylum Bacteroidota; class Bacteroidia; order J057; family J057; genus CAYVAP01. The sequence goes on from CAYFIR010000002.1 coordinate 23,104, forward strand.
GACTCAAAAAAACAAATAAATCAGGTCAACATCCGCGGCGCCACAATTTAACATATCGAAACAGGGAAAATTGCTTTATTAAAATATGAGATTATTGATAATATCCCTACTAATTCCCTGAATATGAGAAAAAAAAGTGTCCTGAAGGTTGCTCCAGGACACTAATGAGTTTAAGATTTTTCTAGTTCAGCATGGAAAGATTGATCACCGCTCTCTCTTCATCACTGATGCTCCCAAATCCAATTAGTCCTCCGGATGCTTTAGCGACCTGCTCTGCAAGGGTGCGCCAGCTTTGTTTGAGTATTTTGGCCAACTTATCGTCGAGTTTTTCAACAATTGGGGTAAGCGCTTCCAGTTTGCTGATGAGGCTCTCGGTATCTCCGGGAGTCCAATCCTGGGTTAGCTTATCCAAATCCGCATCAAAACGGGTAGCTACGGCTTCATAGTAGGGCTGAAGTTCTGCTTCAGCAGTTACGGTGCGGTAGTTGACCAGTTTACTGGCCCAGGCTTCTTCCTTGCGATCGATTTTTTCATCCACTCCAGCTACCAGTAGGGTAACGGTGGCAGGGGCCAGCAGGAGCTGCTCAGATTCTTCGGCAGTCAGGGCTTTGAAGGCTTCTAAAGACATGTGTATGTTTTTGCCCAAAAATAAAGGAAAAAGGCAAAGGAGGAAATATTTTACCGTGTAGGCCCCTCATTTACCTTTTTCCTCTCAGTCCCTGGCTAGCCAGCACACGGGTTTATGGCTGCACCTGGGAAACTTTCTGGCTTTCCACCACCATTCCATCCACTACTTTGTGAACAATATACACGCCCAAAGGAAGTTCTGCTGGCAATCGCAGAGTGGCTCCTTCCTTGACAGTCTCTTCCCATACCTGACGGCCCTGCATATCAAATACCTCGGCATGATATGACCCGATTGGCTGGGTATTTTCAACTTCAGTCGCGATAGTCCTCGATCTCAACGGATATGAGCAAAAGTCCACATCCCATCGGAGCCGATCCGTTCTCAAAGCTGAATTATTGGAACTGCCAGTCACCTCTGTGTATCCTTCAGAAAATGCCAGTGCTTCTCCGTCAACGGGTACTACCTCCAGGTCATCAGAACAGAGGCCTACACTGCGGCCTGCATCCCCATCGATGGCTTTGGCCTTAACGACTTTTAGTCGGAATTCATCCAGTGTTCCATTGGGAGCATATGTCTCAAATCCTACTGCGGCAAACTCGCCAGTGCTGCTGCTGTAGCTGACATGGCTGAATCCATCGGCAGTCAAATCTGTATTGTCAAATGATCCATAGGTTCTTGTCCAGACGGGATATCCATATGCATCGGTGTGGATCAGCAGAGATCTTGGTTCCTTGCTAAGGGCTGGCAATTTGATCTGCCCGCCGATTACAAAGCCGCGGTAGCCATTGGGATCGTCCACTGCAGCGACGGTAGCTCCAAATCCCTGAAAGCGAGGACTCAATTCGTAGTAAACCACCCGAATCGGTACTCCTTCTACATCGGTCACCAGCAAAAATGCAGTTGTGTCCCGATTTACATTGACAGCTGTACCGGTCAGGCCAATAACTTCTTCACTTGCCAGATAAGCCACATCTCCAACAGAAATGACCTCAAGGCCTAATTGGTAGCGAGCTCCCCACTCAATCTCTCCCTGGCTGGTGAGCTTTGCGAGGAAGGGTGACAGGTCTCTGGATTTCATAGAACCCGATACAAGGAAGCTGCCGCTTTTGGGTAAAGCCACAGCACCGGTAGCTGCATCCTCAGAAGCTGTCAGGATGCTACGGGTGACCAGGGTATGTCCTTCAGGGTCAAAGAGGCCCAATTGAAAATCCTGTTGGCCGCGCGTATCCTCTCCATTCGCGATGGCTAGGGTAACTCCAGTAGAGGGGTTGTAAACCAGGTCTTTAATATCAATGGCATTCCATTCGGTAGCCCAGCGAATCTTCCCGGCAGGGTCTGTACGGGTAATCAGGCCACTTTTATGGCCGCTTTGGTCACGGTTGATGCCAATGTAGTACTCCCCCTCTCCATCATCGGAAACTGCCACACCTTCCAGTTCCACACCGGGCGCTCCCAGTGGATCTACAATGGCAAACTGATTCACCACTGTTCCGTCTCCCGAAACAGTCAAAACGGGCACACTGGCATCTCTGCCTATTGCCTGATAGCTACCCAAAAGCACCAGGCTTTCTCCCTTTTGGGTTAGTGTTCCCTTACCAACTGACCCGTTGTCAGGTGAAGTATTGACTGGGATGTACTGAGACTGGTAGCTCTGCCCCATAACCAGAGAAACAGAAAATACCAGAAACACCAAAGTGGCAACCCCATAGAGGCCACCACTATTCCATTTGCGTTCAGAATTATTCATAGCTATTGCTTCTTGTTTTATCTACTAATTTTCGAGAACAAGAAACAACTATTTCACAAATTCGTAAATACCACTTTATGCATTTTACTACATAACCAGCCCCTCGGTCTCCGGCCAAAAATCTTGACTCATTGCCCTAATTCTATCATTGAGACTGGGCACTCAGCTGACGATCAGCATACCCAAAAACCCGCTTTAACAAGTCAGAACTGCGAGCTTCTACGTTTTGTCGAATTTTTTCTTCCTCAACAGCCACTTTTAAAAACAGGCCGTCAAGTGCCTTATCTGTCGCATATCGTACGAGGTCGGTTTCAACTTTTTGCCGGGTAAATGGAATTCGATTGTACGCTGTCGTGATTTGAGTCCAATAGTCTGTCGCGTTAACCTCGTCCAACACCTGCTGTATTTCCGGTGCGAATGCCTGATACAATTGCTCCGAAGTCTTTTGCTGAAAGTATTGGGTGGCAGCATCCCGATCCTTACTCACCAGGATATTTTTCACATCGGCAAAGGTCATTTCCTGGATCGCCCTTCGAAAAATAGGAGCGGCCAGTTTGGCGCCCTTTTCTGCTCCTTCGTTGAGCCGGGCTTCAAAATTGTCCACCAACTGCCCCAAGCCAATCTCGCGCAATTTGTCCGCCGCAAACTGGGCTTCCGGGGGAAATGGGATCCGCACCTGCGGATCATTCAGGAAACCTCCATCCTCGCTGAGGGTATTGACGGCGAAGGTCGTTCCGTTGAGCAGGGCCTCTTTCAGACCAGCTGACATTTCAGTCTGGGAGGGAACATAGGGGCCCTGCTGCTTGGTGGCCTCTTCAGCCACGGCCAGCAAAAACTCACAACTTGTCAGTAGCAATAGCTGCAGGCCTAGTAACAGGGAAAGGAATACACGTGTAAATCTCATATTGATGGGTCGTTTTGGACATCAAGATAGAAAGTATCAAAGAAAAAAGGAGTGAGATATATTCCCACTCCTTTTTGTCTGATAAATGATGTGTTCGTCACATTTATGGAGAAACAACCAGTTTGAGCACCTGGCGAATGCCCAGATGGGTCACCCGAACCAGATAAACCCCTTCTGCGAGGTTGCTGATTTCAAGTGTCTGCTGGTCAATACCCGGCTCAAGCATCTCGGTTCTCAGGACCTGTCCTTTAGTCGTAAGAATTTCTACCTGAGCCTGATCTGATAGCAAATGTCCGAAAGTCAGACTGACATGGTCTTTGGCAGGATTTGGCTGAAGGTACACTTCCAGACCGGACTCCAATGTAGCGATGCCTGTCGTACGGACGGCTACAACCGTGTCCTGAAAAGCACAGAGGCCGTCAATCATTAAGCTGACCGTATAGGTATCCGGAACAGCGTAGGTATGCGAAGGATTTTGGAGGGTGGAGGTCACTCCGTCTCCGAAGTTCCAGGCCCATGCACTCGCACCAGTGGATAGATCAAGGAAGTCAAATGTCGCGGTGGCGGAATCCTGGGTCGAGCCAAAGGCCGCTGTCTTAACCAGTACATTTGCTTCCACCCGATCACTGATACATGGAGCTGCCTGTACCTCCCAGTCATAGAAGTAATAATAGAAGTCTGGTCCTGCACTGGATCCTGTCATGGTGGCTACATTGGCCAGGGTATAGGGATAGCTGGCACCCCCATTATTCCTGTACAGATCCTCGTTTGTGGCTCCCAGGCTGTAACTTCCGGCTGATGGCACCTCCATGTCAAGGGTGATGCGCTGTGGCCCGGCCGCGGGCACATTCACTGTAACTTGCTGGATCAGGTTCCCCGCAGCATTTTCATCGTCCCAAAGATTCACTGTCCGGGTCCCTGGGGATCCCGCATCAATCCAAACTGATTTGATGGTGAAGCCGGTTTCGGCTTCGAAGTTCACTGTTCCGGTGAAGGTCGTCCCATGATATCCTCCTCCCCCAACAGAAGCAGCGTCCGCTGGTCCGATGTTTTCAATAGGAGCTTCGATGATCTTTTCTACCGAGAACAAGGTATCACTGATCAGGCCTGGAGTCTGAATGAAGGCCAGGGTATCGATTAATACGCCACTGCCATCATACCAGATGAATTGCCCGCTATCCTGAGGAACCAGGAATGCGGAATCTCCTGCACAAAGCACTGCACCATCTACCACAGGACCTGCAGGTAGTGAAACCGTTATGACAAAATAAGTGGTATCCGCTCCCAGGGTATTGGTCACGATCTGAGTGATCAGGTAGTTGCCACTGGACACAAACGTATGTGTCGGATTCTGGAGGGTCGAGGTATTGCCGTCTCCAAAGTCCCAGAACCAGCTCTGAGGTACTTCAGAGGATTGATCCTCAAAACGGATGACATTGCCACATCCACGGTTTTCGCCAAGGGCAAATCCGGATACTGGAGCAGCAGTAGGCGTCTGACAGGTTGTAGGAATATCAAAGGCCTCCACCTGATCGGTACGGCTATCAGAGCTTCCCTGGTCGGCACTGTATCCAAGTCCACGACGGGCAAACACATCCCAGATCATACAGGTGTGAGCACCGGCAAACAGAACGGAATCTGCTGCCAGGATGGCGTCCCGCCCATCAACAAAACCGGGCTGGCAGGGCTGTATTTTCATGGCCTCTGTTACCAGGGCCATCATCATGTTATTGCCGCCTGAGCCATTCAGGAGATCCGGATCATACCCGAAAGTATCAACCATTACAAGCGTGAGGTCCCATAGCATGGTACACCATACAAAACCGATACCGTGTGGCTGGGACAGAAGCCCCGTATTGGCGACATCCCCATAGGTATAGGGGTTAATGTTCATGTCATAAGAGTACCGGGCATTCCGGATACCGACTCCCGTGGTTGCCTGATCGCTGGCAAATGTACCGATCCCCCGGTCTCTAAAGGCAGGATTAAAGTCCATCATCAATCCATACCAGTCGCTCCATCCCTCGCCCATTTGTTCAGCATTGCTTAAACATCCGGCATTGGTAGGCCCGCCGGTAAGACGGTTGGAAATACCATGGGTGTACTCATGGGCTATAATACCATTATCAAAAGATCCGTCCCGCTGCGCAGGAGGGATGCCTCCATTTAGCGTTACCTGGACGCCACCAGAGGCCAGGGCGGTTTTGATGGTGTTCCCATCAGCCTGACTGATCATCACGGATGGAATGGAGATGCCAGGATCAACGCCTCCCATGGTAATAGGAGCTCCAGGGGCGTCGTTAACCATCACAACTGCGATAGCTCCTTCCTGCTCGGCAGCAAAAACCTTGTTTACAAAGTTACAGGACCCACGGTTGATCACCGCGATTTTACCAGTCAGGCTGGGTCCGTTGATGATGGTCTCGCAGATATCATTGGGGTCTGCTCCTGTACCGTCATTTGCAATGACCAGATCACCAGTGAGGGGAGTTGATGGCAGGCCAGGACCAAACCCGGCCTCGATTGCAGTATAGGCGCCAGCAATGGAAAAAGGCGTATCGACGACCATATTGGCGGCAGAACCACTTCCACTTTGCCAAAGAAACATCTGCATCCGTGGATTTGATCCGTCGGGTGGTGTCCCAAAGTTGGCATTATTTAGCCCTGCTCCATCCTGTCCATCGGCATTCACATAGTCATCTCCCTGTCCACCTCGTCCATAGTTATTTGCCTGAAAATTACCAGAGACCTCATCGAAGCCATATTGGTACCAGACATCGTGCATCATGTTGTTGTAGTAAAACAGATTGGTCACGGAGGCATCCAGGTAGCTGGCTGCAGGCTGATTCAGGTCAATGGGGAAATCAAAAACCAGGGAAGGACCTCCATCAGGGCTATATCCCGGCACATTGTCTGCATTGGCATCGTCGGAAGCATAAACATTGTTTCCGCGGGTAATGGTGTATTCGGCACCCGATACGCCGTCGATGTCGTGCCACCCAAACGGAGAAGCCAAACTGTCCCCGGGATCCACCAACAGGACACGAGCGCCATGGTTGGGGCTTTCTACTGAAATGGGAAATACGTTGTAGGTTCCATTGCCAAGGGTGGTCGTGGAAGCTTCACTGGTCACCCAGTCGTTATGTTGGGTATGTCCATGAGCCTCAAATGGATGATCCACAAATGTACAATGAGTTACCCAGTCAACCTGATCAACTACCGTTCCTGTCTTTGCATCTACCCGTAGGCTCCACCAGTGCGAGCCATCCTTCAGGGCGATAGCCAAATCCCAGGATAGGGTTAGCTCTCCTTCTGCCAGTGGCATATAAACCAGGTCAACAGGAATTTCCTCAGCTGAGATTTCCCCGGCCTGGTATCGGTAGGTGTTTCTTCCCTTGTGGGAAAGCTGCTGGATGCGTGTAGGAGTTTCCAGCTTCAGGTGACGCGCAGCAGCCTGAATGGCTTCTTCCGGGGTTAGCACCGGAGTTGCCGCATTTGCCCGCTCCGCGAGATGGGCCTGCAGCCTAAGTCCGTGGTGACGAATGCTTCCATCCACCAAAGTGAAGTTGGCCACTCCGTTATATACAGGAACGCCCTGGTGCTTTTGCCGGATGTATATGTAGGTAGCCCCACTAAGCGTCGAAGTGGACTGGCTGGTGATTTCCCATCCAGATACATCAAGGGGTGTCAGCCCATTTTCGCTTGCATATTGAAGAAGGAAGCGGTCAATTACCTGCGAAGTGTTGTCTTCCTGGGCTTGGGTGGGATTAAATGCCAGGATTGATGCCATCAGCACCAGCGTGCTGAGAATAATACGTCTTAAAGCCATTTAATTCAGTCGGTAAGATTTGGTACTAAAAATCGAATTCAGGACAGGCAGTCAGAAAAAGATGATTTAGCAAGCTATTAAAATTTGACCAAATATTCCTGGTTTTATGGATGGAATAGCCAAACCGTCGCTTGGGCGAACAAATCCCCCTGCTTAAGTTTGCGGGATGGGAAGACGACGAAGACAAAAAAGGAACTGGGTAGATCCCTTTACCGCAGAAATGACTCTTGTAGATGCTGCGACCGACGGGCGGTCCCTGGCCAGACATGAAGGGGAAGTTATTTTTGTAGAGGGAGGCGTACCGGGAGACGTTGCGGATGTCCATGTTTTCGGGAAGCAGAAGAAGGTAATGGTGGGACGGATAGAGCGGCTCATAACCCCCTCCAAAGACCGGACTGAACCACGTTGCGATCACTTCGACCAGTGCGCTGGCTGTAAATGGCAGCAGATGAGCTATGAGGCGCAGACCCGATTTAAGGAAAAACAGGTAAAGGACACCCTTCATAGAATTGGGAAAGTCCAGATCAAGGAGTTTCTCCCCATTCTTGGCTGCGACCAGGTATTCGAATATCGCAACAAGCTGGAATTGTCCTTCAGCGTAGCCCCGTGGCTAACCGCCAGGGAAAAAGAACTGGACGCCCGCCCGGACAACCGCGTGCTGGGTTTTCACGCCCCCAGGTTTTTCGACAAAGTCCTCAACATTGAGCAGTGTCACCTCCAGATCGACCTCCACAACCAGATCCGGAATGAACTGCGCCGATTTGCCAGGGAAAAAGATATCCCGTTTTACAACATTCGGGAACACACAGGATTCCTTCGCACCCTGACCATGCGTACCAGTCTCCACAACCATGAATTCATGGTCATTCTTGTGGTGGCTGAGGACGATCCCAATCGTATAGATGAGATCTTTTCCCATCTTTCAGAACAGTTCCCCGATATTACCTCCTTTGTTTGGGTACACAACCAGAAGCTGAACAGCAGCTATAACGACCTTCCCTATCGGGTCTGGAGCGGTCCCGCATTCCTGACTGAGCAATTGGGCGGTTACGATTTTCGCATTCGCCCTATTTCATTTTTCCAGACCAATCCCAAGCAGGCAGAAGCTCTCTACGGAGTCGTCAGATCCTTCTTACAGGAAACGCTGCCAGCCGAAACCGACCAACACAGCGTGTTGTATGACCTGTACAGCGGGACGGGCAGCATTGGGATATTCGTAGAAAAACTAGCCCAAAAGATCGTCGGCATCGAGTATGTAGACTCTGCGGTCAAAGACGCATGGGAAAATGTACGCATCAACCAGTTGGACGAAAGCCGCTTCAGCTTTTACGCGGGCGACATGAGGAAGATTTTGGTTCCTGAGCTGGTCCAAAAGGAAGGAAAACCCGATGTAATCATCGCAGACCCTCCACGTCAGGGCATGGATGCCAAGGTAGTAGACCGCATATTGGACATTGGCCCAGAGCACATCATCTATGTGAGCTGCAAACCCGCCACCCAGGCCCGCGACCTCAACCTGATGGATCGCTTTTACGAAGTGCTCAAGTGCCAGCCAGTGGATATGTTCCCTCATACCGCCCATGTTGAGAATGTGGTCTTGCTGCGCAAACGGGTGGAGCCATTACCAGAGCCAGAAGTGGAGGCAACAGTAGAAGACCCAAAATAACCATAATGAACAGGTATGGAGGAAATGAAGGTATGAAGGGCCCAAGCAGCGATTTTCCTCCATATCCTCCGTTCCTTCGGCTCCGCTGTTTTCCTTCCTTTCCCCATATCCTTCATACCTGATTACTTTGTCCAGGTGCTTAAAAAGCCAGGCTGATCGACAACACGGATCGTCGATCAACCTACCTTCAGAGAATCCGATACTATCTCGGGATGAATTTCATTTTCAGCGGTGCATTGGGTCGCAGGGTAATGGCTGCTTCAGAAGGAACCAGACTGCTATCCGTCCGCTCAAAGTTGAACTCCCGCAGGATCAGGGCCAGGGCTATTTGCATTTCAAACACCGCAAACTGATGCCCAATGCAAAGGCGTGGCCCTCCGCCAAATGGCAGATAGGCGTGGCTGGGACGCTCTTTTGAGTTTTCAGGCGAAAAGCGATCCGGATCAAACTTTTCCGGATCATCCCAATACGCAGGATTGCGGTGCAATCCATAGATAAACACAGACACTTGCTGACCAGCTTCAATGTCGATGCCTTCCATGTTATCTGCCTCCACCGCATCGCGACCTATGATCCACGCCGAGGGATACAACCGCAGTCCTTCGTCGATCACTTGTTTGATATAGGTCAGTCGGGGTAAATGGGCAAAGCCAATCTCCTCATCGCCCAGTACCTCTTCGATTTCACTCCGCATCTTTTCCTGCACCTCAGGATGCTTTTCCAGCAACAGCATGATCCACGTGAGGGCATTGGCAGAGGTCTCATGCCCTGCCAGGAATAGCACCAGCAATTCGTCCTTGAGCTGCTCACGGGTTAACTCTGCCCCGGTGTCCGCATCCTTGCTGGTGAGCAGCATATCAAGGATGTCGTTGTTGCCTACTCCCTCAGCCTTTCGGGTATCGATGATGCCATAGATCAGGTCATCGAGGTCCTGCTGGCACTGATTGAAGTGCTTCATCTTTCCATTCAGCTTAAAAATCATCTCCTGAATGGGGTTGCGGATGCGGGCCATGGCGAGCTCCATCAGCGAATCCACGCTCTGCTCAACGGTTTTGAGGCCTTTCTCGTCGATTCCTGTACTAAACAATGACCGGGAAACTACATTCAGCGTCAGGTGAACCATAAGGCTGAAGACTTCCTGTGGCTCCAGCTTCCTGCGAATCATGTCGACGAAGTCCTGGGTTTCAGCGACCATCAGCCTGGAGAGATTCTGCAGCTGATGCTTGTGAAAGGCGGGCTGCACCAGTCGCCGCTGACGCAACCAGTATTCCCCGTCACTGGTCAGGATACCATTGCCGATGATTCCCCCTACCACCTTGGTTGGAAAATCCTTCACGTAGTTGCGCTGATTTCGAACCAGAATGTGCCGGGCATGATCCGCAGAAGTGGTCACGATCACGTTCCGGTTCACCAGCCGCATAATAAATGCCTCCCCAAATCTTTGCTGGAAACCATGATAAGCCTTTGCCATGTGTCGGATGACCTTGACGTGGCTACTCAGATATTCTGATCGGGGGACTCGGGGAAGGGTTAACGACATGGGATAGCTGGAAATTGGGCGTTATTCATTGGGAATGAGGAGGATATGACAAGGGGATCAATTGTAGTCATAAAAGCCTTTGCCAGTCTTTCGTCCCAGGTGTCCGGCAGTGACCATATTGCGGAGCAGTGGACAGGGTGCATACTTGGGATTGCCAAAGCCCTCGTGCAGCACTTCCAGGATGGACAGACAGACATCCAGGCCGATAAAGTCGGCCAGTGTCAATGGCCCCATCGGATGAGCCATCCCGAGTTTCATGATGGTATCGATTTCCTCCACCCCAGCGACTCCTTCGTGGTAGGCGTAGATCGCCTCGTTGATCATGGGCATCAAAATCCGATTGGCTACAAAGCCAGGGTAGTCATTTGCCGGTACAGGAATTTTACCCAGATCCTTCGCGATGTCCAGCACCTGTTGTGTGACCTCATCCGTAGTATCATAGCCCCGAATTACCTCTACGAGTTTCATCACAGGAACGGGATTCATGAAGTGCATGCCGATCACCTGTTTTGGCCGGTTGGTAGCAGAGGCGATTTTGGTAATGGAGATCGAAGAAGTATTGCTACACAGGAGCGCATCCGCAGGAGCGGCCTGGTCCAGGGTCTCAAAAATTTTGAGCTTTAGATCCTGACGCTCGGTGGCAGCCTCCACAATGATTTGACGATCAGAGGCGCCCTGGGCCAGATCCGTGAACGTCTCTATACGCCCCAAAGCGGCGTCCTTGTCTGCCTGGGAGATCAGTTCTTTTTTAATCTGACGGTCCATATTTTTCTGGATAGTCGCCAGACCGCGATCGAGTGCATCCTGATTGATGTCAATAAGATTAACCTGATAGCCGCTTTGGGCAAAGACATGAGCGATGCCATTGCCCATGGTTCCTGCACCGACTACGGCGACTTTTTCAAAAGATGGAATCATATTTTCAGTAGTAGTTTGGGTAAATGCCAATTTGAATCCGGGCTTGCTTCAGCCTCAACTCCTGAAGCTGGCAAGTACACGAAGTTCGCAGGCAGTTGGGTTTTTCGCAACCTTTTTCCTAACAGTTGTTAGCCGTGGTCAATCTATTGAACTTTCGGGGATCAGGCGACAGTTGAATCCACCCCATAGCTCACTTTCAACTCTTGAGAACAGCTTATCAGGCTAGCCAGCCTTCGTCACGCATCATCCAGTAGGCTGTATCGGCAAGGGAAGTGCCCTGATGGGTCCGGGTGGGAAGTGGAATGATCCGCCTCAGGAGTTTACTGCTTTCTTCGCTGGTCTTAAAATAGACCACGAAAGTAGCCCGCGACTCTCCCTCAACCGCGCGGTGATACACCACCTTGTCCATATTTTTCTTTTGGATAACGGGAGCAAAAGACAGATCCCGATTTTTCCAGGCTGCTCCCAGGGTCAGCAGAGTAGCCAATAAGAAGAACAACACCAGGAAATAATTGCCAATACTGATGCTCAGCATGGTTGCGATTACCATCGCAATAGAGAGGAGTAAATAGAGTACCCAGGCTCTTCGGTAGCCGCGTTTGGTGAGAAAAAGCGTGATCCACCCGACGGCATCCTTTCGGATGATTTCCAGCCGATCGGGATATATATGGCAGTATCCGTTTTTGGTGTTAAAGGATTTCACTCCGCCGCGCATAATCAAAACATGGCTTTGTAGGATTTAACCAGGCCTTCCTGGCGGAAAAGTTTGCGCTTGATGATCCACTTCTCCTGGGTGATTTTCCAGCCATAGAGGTCATTGGGAAAGGACTCATCAAGCCCATAATCCCAGCGGCGCTCCACATAATATACTGCTGTATCTACTGGCTCAAACTGCCCATAAAAGCTTTCGTTTCCTATGGTCACCCAGTCTTCCTGGAGTTGAGTGCTGCGCAGGGTAGTATCTCCGTACAGGTCAACCCAGATGTAATAGGGTTCCCTGGCCAGGTTGATCAATCCTCCCTCCGTTACCTGAAAGGTCGTTTCTCCCTTAATTTCCCCCTGCATATCCTGAACAACCAGGCTGTGAAGCCCTGGCTCTAGTGAGATACGCTGAAATGTACCACCTGGCATCTGATAGGGAAGTTCATCTATAATCGCGCGAAGCGACTCCTCACCTGCATTGTCCAGTTCGACATTTCCCTGGGTACACCCAACTAAAGCGAGCATTCCCACCATCAACATAAGTGTCATCGACTTGTTCATGGTACAATGAGAGGAAAAAATGGAACTAAGATGCTTGAAGAAACTTGCCATGCTTGCGCAGGTTTAACAGATTCAGGTTTAAAATGAGGTTAGTTAAGGGGGAGGAGAAAAATAATTATGCTAGTAAATATAATTTTGATCCAGCTTCCAACGTTATGTGGAGCCAAATTTTTTATTCTGCCGAAAGTACGTAGAATTTTTGGCTTTAAAAGGGAAAATATGCCCATATATGAGAAAATCTACGCTTTTCATCCAGGTTTGGATTTAATGCGATTCATTAAACTTGGGTTTATGGCATAATAAGCAGAAATTTGTCCCTCAATTATCTGAATACTATAAAACCAGCGCATGATTCTCCCTATTATAGGATATGGACATAAAGGGTTGAGGGAGCCAACCGAAGAAATCGGGCCGGACTATCCCAACCTGGAGGAATTAATAGAAAACATGTATGAAACCATGTACAATGCCCAGGGAGTTGGCCTGGCAGCCCCGCAGATAAATATCCCCATCAGGATGTTTGTGGTAGATGGTTCCCCCATAGAACCGACAGAAGGAGAAGATCTCAGCAACTTCAAGCGCGTATTTATCAACCCGGTAAAGTTGGAAGAGATAGGTGACTCCTGGCCATATGAGGAAGGGTGTCTCAGTATCCCCGACATCCGGGAGACGGTATACCGACAAAAACACATTACCCTTCGTTATCAGGACGCACAGTTCAATGAGCATACTGAGACGTTTATCGGGATGCAGGCCAGGATCGTACAGCACGAGTACGACCACCTGGAGGGAACTCTGTTCACTGACTACCTTTCAGGAATGAGAAAAAGGGTTTTAAAGACGCGACTTAACAAAATATCGAAAGGAAATATCGGTGTCCCCTACCCCATGAAGTACCCTAAGGGATAAGGCTCACTCCCCAACTAACGAGGGCCCGCACTTAATGCAATTATTAAATGCGGGCCCTGATTTTTTTCATATTACGAAATCGATTACGCAAAAAATTGGCTTTTTTTGATAAAAACTTAACTTTCAGCTAAACATAAGTTGAAAAATCGGGTATTTATAAGTATATTGCAAGACAAATCGGTTAAGTATTCTTTCAAAACATTTTATATGACATCGCACGAACTGCATGCCAAACTGTTGGTGACAAAGCGTTTTCTCCAACAGGAGATGATTAACAACAAGCTTCAGACAGGCAATCAGGTACTCAATTTCCGTGAAATCGGCACTCGCATGGACATGATCCACGAAGCTGAGCGCGTAGGAGTACGAAACCTGGGCGAACGTCAAAGCCGCAAGCTGACCAAGATGATCTCAGAACTGGAAGAGATCGGTGGCGCTTCGCTGAACTAATTACATAAGTCATGCCATATCGGTATGCACAACAAAGGAAAGGGGCAGTTTCGGTCCCTTTTTTTTGTGTCCTGATTTGTAAGTAACAACAGTAGAGTCAGGAGGTTTTGGGGTCCGAGCTGTATCCTTTCACTTTTACACTCCCCTGTCCGTAGTTTTTCACGACTTTCCGCTACAACTTCCCTTCAGGGGTTGGCAATGCCAAGAATAGCCGCTAATTTGCCATCGAAATTAGAGCTATTCATGAAATACCTGATACTCCTAAACACAGACCTGGTTGACTATATCCCAATCCTCGTCATGATTGTGGCGCTGGTTGCTCTTGGGGTGTTGCTTGCATCTCTTTCCCGGTGGATGGGACCATATCGCCCGGAATCCAAAAACATAGATGCCTACGAATCTGGTATGGACCCGGTAGGTACAGCACATGAGAGATTCTCGGTGAAATTTTACCTGGTTGCCATGCTGTTTATCCTGTTTGACATCGAGGTAATCTTCATGTATCCCTGGGCTGTCCAATATCGCCACCTACTGGAAACCTACGGACTGTTTCCTCTGATGGAAATGGTGGTCTTCATTATCATCCTATTTGTCGGATACATCTACATCTACAAGAAGGGTGGCCTGAAGTGGGCATGATCCTGAATTCTTTGTCTGATGTCCGGAACAAACAGATGCTGGGATCTGTTTTGGATTTAAGCAGTCCGACCAACAAATTTGAATCTCCAACTTTGAACTGATACCATGGGTCTCGAAAAAGCACTCGCCAAACAAGGCTATCTCCTTTCATCCGTAGATGCTCTGACCAATTGGGCCCGAACCAATTCTCTCTGGCCTATGCCCATGGGTCTGGCATGCTGCGCCATTGAGATGATGGCCTTTGCCGGCCCAAAGTACGACGCATCCCGTTTTGGATCTGAAGTATTTCGCTTCTCGCCCCGTCAGGCTGATGTCATGATCGTAGCGGGTTGGTGTACCTATAAAATGTCTCATGCCATTAAGCGCATATGGGATCAGATGCCTGACCCTAAGTGGTGCATGGCAATGGGAGCCTGCGCCTCCACAGGTGGTATGCACCGTGTGTACGGAGTGGTTCAGGGAGCAGACAACTTCCTGCCTGTGGATGTTTACATTCCCGGCTGCCCTCCACGCCCTGAAGCAGTGATTCACGCGCTTCAGACACTTCAGGAGAAGATTCGCAGTGAGCACTCAGTCCTGCAGGACTAGTGGAATAATTTCGAAGTTTCCCGCTGTTCGCGGGATTTCGCTGCGCTCAACAGAGTCGATAGTTCGTAGTTGAAAGTGCTGCTGGTCACCATTTTATACGAATTACGAATGAACAATTACTCAATTCCGCAGGACTAGTTTAAAATACATCATTCAGAAAGAGCGAGTGGAACTAATCCATTCGCTCTTTTTTGTTTGGCATCCTGTGAATTCAGCCAGTCCTTTACCCCGTGAATGCATAATGCGACTTTATGGCCACCAACTTCGATTTTATGGCATCTTCTCCTGGCTCATCCTCCCCTAGCCTTCCCTCAGACTGGCAGCAGACTGAGCATGAGGATCTGCAGGCCCTCCTGAATCTGGTCAAACAGGGGGGCTCGCCCATCACCCTGCAGGACATGCTTGACGCCATCGGACGAGAAGGAATCAGAGAAGACGATCCTCGACTATTGCCATTTATCCATCAGCATAGACGCCTGCGCTCAAATGGCCAATACAGCTATCAGGCGGATATTCCCAGAGAAAACTGTGAGGAATTTATCCAGGAAAACCGGACCATCCAGCATGCGCTGACCAAGCGGCTGGTAGTGCCGGACTTTAAAGCCTTCTGTAAGGAGATATCCAGGATCTTCGGCGAAACCAATCAGCTGAAAGGAGGCAAGGTCGCTGACTACATCCCCCAACTGGCTCGGGTCTCACCAAACAGGTTTGCAGTATCCATCTGTACGGTAGATGGTCAACGTTTTTCGCTCGGCGACAGCAAGGAAAACTTTTGCCTGCAATCAACTTGCAAGACCATCAATTACGCCCTTGCCATAGAGGAACACGGTACCGATTACGTTCATGGCCATGTAGGAAGAGAGCCCAGCGGACGCTCCTTTAATGAGCTTTCACTCAATGATCTTGGACTTCCCCACAACCCGCTCATTAATGCCGGAGCCATCATGTGTTCCAGCATGCTCCGTACACAACTAAACCCGGCGGATCGCTATGATTATGTCGAAGAGGCCTGGAGCAGGTTGTGTGGTGGAAGACCTGTAACATTTGACAACGCGGTATACCTATCAGAGCGAGAGACGGCTGACCGAAACTTTGCCTTGGCGTACTTCATGCGCGAAAACAATGCATTCCCAGCCGGTACTAACCTGCAGGAAACACTTGACCTATATTTTCAGTGTTGTTCCATTTCATCCTGCACGGACGATCTGTCGGTTGCCGCCGCGACACTCGCCAATGCAGGAACCAATCCATTGACAGGAGAGCAGATATTCCAAAGCAGAACCATCCAGCATTTACTATCCCTCATGCTCACTTGTGGGATGTACGACTTCTCAGGAGAATTCGCCTTTAAAATAGGGCTTCCTGCCAAAAGTGGGGTTTCGGGAGCCATGATGGTGGTGGTGCCCAATGTCATGGGCATTTCAATCTGGGCTCCTCCACTCGATCAACTTGGGAATAGCGTGAAGGGAGTCGCCTTTTGCGAAAAGCTCATCGAGAAATTCAATTTCCATCCTTACAACTTCCATGCGAAACAGGATGAGTGGCAGGACCCGCTACAACGAAAGGATGAATCGGCCTACAGCCGGACTTTTCACCTTATTTATTCTGCCAGCAAAGGCGATATCGAAGAATTGAAACGCTTGCAGGCAGAGGGCGTCAACCTCGACGCATGTGATTATGATGGTAGAACGGCTTTGCATCTGGCAGTAGAAGAAAACCGTGGACAGGTAGTCAGATTTCTGCTCGATCAAGGGGCTTTTCATAGCCCAAAAGACAGATGGGGCAATACCCCACTAGATTCAGCCTTAAATCAGGGAAACCACTCTATGGCTTCTTTTCTCAGGGAATCCGGGGCAATCCAACCAAATGAATGATTTTTTTCCGTATTTGAGCCCCCCTATTCCCATAGTGGAAATGACAAATTTGGCTTACCTAATTTTAGGTACTCAATTTTAGTCATTATATTTGGCTCCAAGCCCAAAAAATCTGACAGACGCTAAACATTGCGTCTTCTTTTTTGGTTCCCTACTTAGAATTAATCTTAATAAACTTAACCCGATATATGGCTGAGGAAAAGCTCGCACACATTGAGGAACTCTCGGATGATGAAAAGATCATTCAGGAGTTTACCGACAAAAAATATGAGCATGGCTGGGTAACGGATATCGAATCAGACAAAGCCCCCAAAGGACTTAATGAGGAGATTGTTCGCTTTATCTCAGCCAAAAAGAATGAGCCAGAATGGATGCTGGAGTACCGTCTGAAGGCATTTGCCCACTGGCAAAAAATGACTGAGCCTAGCTGGGCGCACCTGGGGTATCCCCCTATCGACTATCAGGATGCCTACTATTATGCCGCTCCTAAGCCCAAGAAGAAACTGGAAAGCCTGGACGAGGTAGATCCGGAGCTTCTCTCAACGTTTGAGAAATTGGGTATCCCCTTGCAGGAACAAAAAATGCTGGCAGGCGTGGCAGTTGATGCTGTCATGGATTCTGTTTCGGTTAAGACGACCTACAAGGAGAAGCTGGCCGAAAAGGGAATCATTTTCTGCTCATTTAGCGAAGCCATCCAGAATCACCCTGAGCTGGTGAAGGAGCACATGGGCAAAGTAGTTCCTCATACGGACAACTTCTTTGCGGCCCTGAATTCTGCGGTATTTACCGACGGCTCCTTTGTGTACATTCCCAAGGGCGTACGTTGCCCGATGGAACTTTCCACCTACTTCCGCATCAACGAACAAAACACCGGTCAGTTCGAACGGACCCTCATCGTTGCCGAAGAGGGTAGCTACGTCTCTTACCTTGAGGGCTGTACAGCCCCCATGCGCGATGAGAATCAGCTACACGCAGCCGTAGTTGAGCTAGTCGCCAAGGAAGACGCACAGATTAAATATTCTACCGTACAGAACTGGTATCCTGGCGATATGGAGACTGGTGCGGGTGGTATCTATAACTTTGTGACCAAGCGCGGCATCGCCGAGAAAAACGCCAAGATCAGTTGGACTCAGGTAGAGACTGGTTCTGCCATCACCTGGAAGTATCCTTCTGTCATCCTGAAGGGCGACAACAGCGAAGGAGAGTTTTACTCCGTAGCTGTTACCAATGGCCGCCAGCAGGCTGATACTGGTACTAAAATGACTCATATCGGCAAAAACACCAAGTCCCTGATCATCTCCAAAGGGATCTCGGCTGGAAAGAGCAACAACAGCTACCGTGGACTGGTAAACATCCTGAGCGGTGCCGAAAATGCCCGAAACTTCTCTCAGTGCGATTCACTGCTGATCGGTGATCAGTGTGGAGCCCATACCTTCCCTTATATCGAGGTAGGCAACCCATCCGGGCAGGTAGAACATGAGGCGACGACATCCAAGATTGGCGAAGACCAGATCTTCTATTGTCAGCAGCGTGGCCTGGACGAGGAAAAGGCTGTGAGCCTGATCGTTAACGGTTACGCCCGCGAAGTCCTGAATCAGCTACCAATGGAGTTCGCAGTCGAAGCCCAGAAGCTCCTGAGTATCAGCCTGGAAGGCTCCGTAGGATAAAGCAAACATTAAACCTCGCAGGTTATAGCAGCCTGCGAGGTTTCCCCTCTCACCCTATTCTCAATTTTAAAAACATCCGCAGATAGAATGCTGAACATAAACAACCTTCAAGCTAAAATCGAGGACAAGGATATCCTCAAAGGCCTGAATCTTGAAATCAAGCCCGGCGAAGTTCACGCCATCATGGGGCCTAATGGTTCTGGGAAATCCACTCTGGCCAGTGTACTGGCAGGTCGCGAAGACTACGAAGTGACCGGAGGTGAGGTAACCTTCAACGGAAAGGATCTCCTGGACCTGGAACCTGACGAGCGTGCCGGTGAAGGACTGTTCCTGGCTTTCCAGTATCCGGTAGAAATTCCCGGGGTTTCCATGACCAACTTCCTGCGCACCAGTGTAAACGCCGTGCGTGAGTACCGTGAGCAGGAGCCTCTGACCGCTGGCGAATTCCTGAAGTTGATGAAGGAAAAGCAGGCTATCGTGGAACTGGACACCACCCTGACCAAACGCGCCGTAAATGAAGGCTTCTCTGGCGGTGAGAAAAAGCGCAACGAGATTTTCCAGATGGCCATGCTGGAGCCTACGCTTGCCATTCTCGACGAGACCGACTCCGGACTGGACATCGATGCCCTGCGCATCGTTTCCGAAGCAGTCAACAAACTGCGCAGCCCAGAGCGCTCATTCCTGGTGATTACCCACTACCAGCGCCTGCTGGACCACATCGTCCCCGACTTTGTTCACGTCCTTTACAAAGGCAAGATCGTTAAGTCCGGCGGTAAGGAACTGGCCCTGGAGCTGGAGGAGAAAGGATATGACTGGTTGAAAGAAGAAGCAGCGACTGTCTGAAAGAAGTCAGACCCCTTTGCTGTCAGACCGTCCCGATCAGGTCATTAGGATTTCTTTTCGGGAATGTGACAAGTCAGACAAGAGTTAATCTCTCAATCTTCTGACTCATCACAGGCGCTGCCAGCCTGTCCCGAGCATCGGGAATCTGACATCTGACCTCTACTTACAAAACATATTTTCCTCATGGCAACAGCAACTAAAGCCCTGGAAAGGGATAACTTCATATCATACTTCAAGGAAGCTGCCACCAGTACCAATATGGTGGGTCAGTCTGTACGCAATGCGGCAGAAAGCGCGTTGGCTGAACTGGACTTCCCACACAAAAAAGTGGAAGCGTGGAAGTACACCCCGGTCAAGCGACTGCTTCACGCACCGGTGGCACATCAACCCGGACCTACAGTAGCCTCTATTGAGCCCTACCTGATTCCCGGACTGGAAGCCGACGTGATGGTCTTCATCAACGAGCGATACGCCCCTGAGCATTCCAACATTCAGTTCAACACCGATACCCTGCATATTGCGCCAATCTCAGAACTGACAGGCGTCGCACTAGAGGTATTCGAAGCCAATTTTGGCAATGTGATGTTGGCTGACTGGGACATTTTCAGTGCCGTCAATACTGCATATGCACGCGAAGGAGTAGTAGCCTACATTCCGAAAGGCAAGGCCCTGAGCCACCCGGTGCACATCATCCATCTCACCGATAGCCATCATCAGGCGGTTGGGGTACAGCACCGTAACCTGTTCGTAGCAGGGGATATGGCCGAAGGAAAAATCCTCGAAACCTTCCACAGTCTCAGCGACGAAGGAAGCACCCTCCGCGTGCAGGGAACTGAGGTGATCGTGGGACAAAATGCTGGTCTTGAGCACATTCGCCTGCAAATGGAGAATGAAAATGCCTCCATCATCGACCGCATCGAAGCCCATCAGGGACAGGATAGCCGCTACCACGTCTTCACCCTGACCTTTAGTGGGAATACCATCCGCAACAGCATGGTGGTCCGACTCAAAAGCGAGAATACCCATACTGACATGTATGGGGCCTACCTGCTCGATGGCGAGCAGCACCTGGACAACTGGACCCAGATCCACCACGAGCAGCCCAACTGTTATAGCAACGAGCTGTATAAAGGCATGGTTGATGGGGAGTCTTCGGCAGCTTTTACTGGAAAGATCCACGTATACCAGCCTGCGCAGAAGACCAATGCCTATCAGTCCAATCGCAACATCGTCCTGTCTGATACTGCCAATGCTTATACCAAGCCACAGTTGGAAATCTACGCCGATGACGTGAAGTGTTCACACGGCGCGACGACCGGACGCATCGACGAAGAGGCCCTGTTTTACCTGCGTGCCCGCGGTATTCCTGAAAAGGCCGCCCGTATGCTGATGATCCATGCCTTTGTGATGGAAGTAGCGGATAACATCTCGCTGGAACCTGTCAAGGAATTTGTGGACCAGTTGGTTGAGAAGAAGTTTAACTGATCCAATTGATCGGTTGAGAATATAAAGCCTGGGAGTGATTGCTTCCGGGCTTTATTGATATGCAGCGAATGTGTCCACAGAATCGTTATCAGACTGTTACTCTTTTCATCCTAACCCTACCTATCATGCGAATTTTCGTACCCCTCATCCTCCTTGCGATTCTATTTCTGTCCTGCTCCAGACAGGACATCCACCCCACTGAGGGCCGGCTCGTCGGCGAATGGGATTTTCTGTACGAATATCTGGCTGATGGAACCACCACTGACAGCTTCACCACCTCGGTCGGAACTACACATCCCTACGCGATGTTGGGTTTCGAATATAGCAGCGGCTTTATCCTGAACGAGGACGAATCTTTCCAGATCTCCTGGTACAGCCAAATAAGCCAGCCATTTGACGGACAAAAATGGGAGCTAGTAAAAGATACCCTGCTACTAACACCCAGAGAAGACGGTCCCGTTTACCAGTACCTGATCAGCAACCTCAGTCGGGATGGGCTGGATTTTGAGAACCTGGATAAGGGGGTGAAATGGCGATTGATGCGGGTAGGGGAATGATCCGACAACCGAGTTTGCGGCGCCGGGTTTCCAGATCCGGTGCCGCTCCAGTCCTGCCGACTCCGCTCGGCCCTGTATGCCTCACTTCCGGCAGTCATACACCCCAAATCGCTCATTTTCGACAACAACCTCCACTCGCAGAAAGAGCCTCCGCAGGTGAATCGGGTAGTTGAGGTGGCGGTTGGCGACGAGTTGAAAACTGCCCCTGACCTTAAGGCAACGGTGTACCTCGCGAAACAACCTCAGGCTCACCTCAATGTTGTTTTCGTGCTCCAGGTGAAAGGGCGGATTGCTCACCACCATGTCGAAGAAACCTTCCTCGAATCCCTCCAGGGTATCCTGAGTATGGAAATAGGCATTGGCCCCAGGCAGATTCAGCGTGGCCGAAGCAATGGCCAGATAGGAATCATCCAGTAGGTGGAGCTCCCGCTCGGCAAACTGGTGGTCAACCTCAGCCGCGATGATGCCATTGCCACAGCCGAGGTCCAGGATACGTTGATCCTCAGCGGTAACGCGCAGGTGCTCCAGCAACAAACGGGTGGCAGGATCCACCTGATTGGCTGAAAATACCCCTGGATACTGTTTCAATGTTCTCCCCTCGCCTGACTCAATTTCTGTTAGCGGAATTTCGGGAGTGCCCTTCTTAGGGCCACCCATCAGGAGTAATCGCGATTTTTTCCAGGCGCGGCTTTGCTCAACTGACTCGAAGTATTCCGATGCAATGTTTAGCAGCTGTGGACTGAAGTGTCGGGTCATAAAACTACTCACCGCCCCCCCCTCCGGTTCCAGGGCTTCGGCCATTTGCTGGAGGTAAAAGCGATACAGGTCCAGGGACTTGGGTATGCGGAGCAGGGCGACCTGTACCTTTGAGGGAAATTTCTCCAACACGGGCAGCAGTGCGGCTCTCTCAACTTTGTTTCGCTGCAGGTTCTCGTGGATGGCGATTTCCTGGCTATGATAGGTGATGACGGAGACAGGGCCATGTGCATGCAGAGCGGTAGTCAAGGCTCCGAATCGATCGTGCCAGATGCCCAGGCTTCCGCCCAGCCATCCCTCTTCCTCTTCTGACAAATAGTTCAGGATGTGCTCATCTGCCGCGCTCCAGGCTTGCAGCGAGCGATTGGTGGTGCTGGGATAGCGTTTGAGGGTGTATTCCTGGTTTTGGAACGAAAGTGCCATGAAGTGGGTAGTTGGTGAAACAAGGGCTCAGTTCAACACGAAGATCGTAAAGATATTGACGAGAAAAATACAGGGCAGCAATCTCCCCCGCTGGCGGGGGTCGGGGGGTGGACTATGGTTCTGTCACAAAAATTTATGTCAACCCAAGTTCTTTCTCTCGCTCTTCAACATGATACCAAATCGTGGATTTGACCCAGCCCATTTGCTCTAATACTTCTTCATCACGAAACCGCAGTACCTTAAACCCAACATTTCGCAAATCCTGATCCTTCTGCAAGTCTTTGGAATAAACCTCTTCGAATTGGTGTGTGTAACCATCTACTTCAACCACTAACAACAAGGGTTGACACATGAAATCCGCAATATAATCCAGAACAGGCCGCTGCCTTCGAAATTGGTAGCCTTTCATTTGTCTTGCCCGTAAGGCAAACTTCCAAAGACAGGACTCTGATTTTGTCATCTGCTTGCGTAAGCTATTGGCATAGGGCTGGAGCGACTTATTGTAATGCCAATTATTGACCGGAGAGGCTAATTCCATATGAATTTCTTTTGCTTAAAAATATGAACAAACAGCAAATGAATTATGCCCCTTGTTGCCCAAGCGAAAACTCCACCCTCTGGCGCACAGGCCTCTCCCGCCAGCGGGAGACACCCGCAGTGGCACTTTTACCATCTCTGAAGAGCCACCTGCTTAATACTCCTTTTTCCCGAGGTCTCTCTCCACATCATACCTGTACTGGATAAATGTGCATTTTCTTTAGAATTATTCTAAATTAGCGGTCGGCGGGATCACTCTCGCCCAACACGAGTTAATCGAGCATGCAAGCAACCCATACTTTAGACATACAAAGCATCCGCCAGGACTTCCCTACGCTACATCAGCAGGTGAACGGACGCAACCTGGTTTACTTTGATAACGGAGCCACCAGCCAAACCCCTCAGGTCGTAATTGACCGAATCAGCCGGTACTACGAACAGGAAAACAGCAATGTCCATCGTGGGGTACACCACCTGAGTCAGCAAGCGACCTTTGCATATGAGGAACCAAGGAAAAAGGTCCAAAAGATGCTGAATGCCCAGCATGAGCACGAAATCATCTACACCAAAGGCACCACCGATGGCATAAACCTGGTGGCAAGCAGTTTTGGGCGAATGTTCTTCAAGGAGGGCGATGAGATCCTCCTCAGCGAAATGGAACATCACTCCAACATTGTTCCCTGGCAGATGATAGCAGAGCAAACGGGGGCGGTTGTCAAGCCCATCCCCGTTACGGACGAAGGCGAGTTGGACATGGCAGCATACCACTCGTTGCTGAGTAAAAAAACAGCTTTTGTAGGCATTGTTCACGTCTCCAATAGCCTGGGAACGATCAACCCTGTCAAAGACATCGTCAGTGCCGCGCATGAAGTTGGAGCCAAGGTCCTAGTAGATGGTGCTCAAGCCACTCCGCATCAGGCAGTTGATGTACAGGACCTGGACTGTGACTTCTACGTCTTCTCAGGGCACAAAGTCTTCGGACCGACCGGAATCGGCATCCTGTATGGCAAGGAAGCCCTGCTAAAAGAAATGCCTCCCTACCAGGGCGGTGGCGATATGATTAAGGTCGTACGTTTCGAAGGCACCACCTACAACGACCTTCCACATAAGTTTGAAGCAGGTACGCCCAACATCGCGGATGGCATCGGATTGGGAGCCGCCATAGACTATGTCGAAAGCATTGGCTATGACAATATCGAAGCCTGGGAGAAGGAACTGCTGGCCTATGGCACCCAAAAGCTGACTGAAATTAAGGACCTCCGGATCATTGGGACTGCGAAGAACAAAGCCAGTGTCATATCATTTTTGATCGGGGATATTCACCCCTATGACGGAGGTACTATCCTGGACCAGTTGGGGATCGCCGTGCGAACCGGGCACCACTGTTGCCAACCCCTGATGCATAAACTGGGCATCTCAGGAACCATGCGAGCAAGCTTCGCCTTTTACAACACCAAGGAAGAAATTGATCAATTGGCGGAAGGCATCCTCAGGGTAAAGAAAATGTTTGGAAAAGCCTGATATGGCTTTTAGTAACGCGAGAACAATAACCTCCTCCTTTTGCGCCGAGATCTCGTTCGCAGACAAGGAAGAAAAACCGAGTTTGGCGGGCCAAACGAGGCTTTTTCTGACGCAGTATGCGGGCGAGAGATCAAGCCAAAAGCGGAATTTATTTTTTGAGCGTTACTTATCCCACACTTGACTCCACAGGTAGATATTTTGCGAGGACGGCTTTCAGATCCGGAATTTTGAATGGTTTCGCCAGAAAATCATTCATCCCCACCTGCTTTAGCTGTGGTTCGACTTCCTCAAAAAGCGAGGCAGAAAGAGCGATAATGGGCACCTCTTGGTGACGTCGGTCAGAGAGGGCCCGAATCTGACTGGCAGCTTCATATCCATTCATTACAGGCATTCTCAAATCCATGAGAATCAGGCCAAACGGCTCTCTTTGCACCTTTTCCAATGCTTCCTGTCCATTTTGAGCCACCTCGAATGCGACGTTCCATTTATTCAGGTATCGGCTGATAATCTTCTGGTTGACTTTATTATCCTCCACGAGCAACACTTTCGCCGATCCAAAATCCACAGGCTCCGGAGTATCGGCAGGCCCCAGCGCATCGGTTTCAGGAGCTACTTCAAAAGTGAGATCAAAGGAAAAGGTTGAACCTTCACCTACCTGACTTTCAACGACCAATTCGCTACCAAACTGCCTGAGCAGTTCTTTTGTAATCGCGAGTCCAAGTCCGGTCCCTCCATACATCCTGCTTATCCCGGCATCCGCCTGTACAAATGGCTCAAAGATGGTTTTAATTCGGTTTTCTGCTATCCCGATACCCGTATCAGAAACAGAAATTCTCAGCTTGAAGCAGTTTTCCTGCCCGCAGGGAAGGGATTCAGTCGCAATTTTTACCGTTCCACTTTCGGTAAACTTTATCGCGTTACTCAGCAGATTGGTTAGGATTTGACTTAGCCTTCCCCCATCAGTCCAAAACGTACTGGGAAGTGATTCATCCCGCATATAAACCAGGGCCGTCTGCTTTGAGGTACGAGGATGAAACGTCTTGACCAGTTCCTGTATCAATCTGTCAATATTGACTGACTGTCGCTCAAGGGCTATTTTTCCGGCTTCCATCTTGGAGAAATCCAGGATGTCGTTCACCAGGCTGAGGAGGTTTTGAGCTGAAAATCTTAATGTGTCCAGGTGCTCAACCTGATCCTCACGAGGCTCTTCTTCGTGAAGTATATTGGCCATGCCAATGATTGCATTGAGCGGGGTGCGGATTTCATGCGTCATCACCGAGAGAAATTCCTGCCGTGCGGACAAAGCCTTTTCTGCTGTGATTTTGGCCTCACGAAGGGCCTCGGTTTGCTGCTGAAGATCCTGGGCTATGATCTCCTTGGATTTTATGAGTTGGAGGAAGTCCAGCACAGAATCGTGTAGCGCAAAGTCCTGTAACCTGAGTCCCAATGGCAGGATCTGTTCTACATCCGTTACCCAGAGGGTCATGGCAAAACGCAGGGTTTCGTCGGACTCTTGCACTACCTGACCGCGAAGGGTATGCCCTCCCTCATGCGACTTGAATATCAGGAGATGATCCTGCGCATTGAGCAATTCGTCAAAATCGGCACAGCATATCCGTGGGCGGATTAACTGTCCTACTTCCTCAAGAAACATTCCTTCTATGTCGGGCAGCAACTTCTTCAAACTACTCCCGGCATGAAGGATACGGAGCTCTCGATCGATCTGTATAGAAAAGGGAAATAACTTATCCCATAATTCTTCACCCATAGAAGTAGATTATCAACTATATAATTCCTTTTTCCCAATTTCCACCCATACAAAATACGGAAAACAAAAGTATCACTATTTAGAATCCTCCGACCGGGCTTAGTCACCAATTTAGCATGAAAATTTCATGGGAGGCTCCTGATTCACGGCTTTGCAGTGTCTCGACCTCTACCGGAGTCTCAAACAGTGTGCCCAATCCATTAATAATCCCTCTTACAAAATCCTGTAAACCAGGACGTTCCGAGATGTAATGCAGCGATAAGCTACGTTCCTGAAGTTCGGTAATCCGAAATTCGGGTGGTTGCAGATTAGGAAACAACAGGATGACCCGATCGTGCAGATTGGGCAGGTATTGCAAAAAATCCCTCAGGGTGTATCCTCCAGACTCGATCAGGGTCCCGTATTTTTGCCTGGCGGTAACCAGTACCCAGTACTCTCCAAACGCGAAAAGCACATCTGCCAATGGCAGTTCAAGCACCCGGGAAGCTGCTATTGCCAGGTCATAGGTCATGTTATCAGGATAGGATTCCTGATTAAGAAAGTAATCCAGATTTACTCCACTCTCCTGTTTCACCTTTTCCCAAGCCTCAGTCCCGTAATTGTCACATACCAGCCCCTTAATTGCGTCATTTACAATCCCATACATACACAGGTCTTTTATTTAGGATAAATACTCCCGGATATCTGGCTTAAGCCATACTGAATAGTCAATCTCGGGCCTTTCAATATGGAATAAAAGTCAACTCATCACAAAAATACAATACCAGATCCACTTCGAGGCTGGTTTCCGCAATTGGTCTGCAAGGACAATTTCCTAAAATCCCACAAGCAGGATTTCGAGAAAAATCAACCGCGCCCGCTCAAAAAAGTCTCCTAATATCGGGGAACCCGCAGGGTGAGAGTATTTTTTCCAGTTGTCACACGAACCCAATACAGCCCGGCAGGAAATTCTGTCAGGTTAAGGGGACAACCTGATCCTGAAGGTTGAATGGAAGCCAATATCCGACCTTCCATATTTAACAGGCTTACCCGCTGAAGTTCACTCCCCTCGCTCACCTGCACCGAGTATTCTTTTCCGGGCACAAGGGAATAAAGGGTAACGGGTAGTTCCTCCAATTGCACGGTTATCACTGGGGATAAGGTAATGTTGCCATCCAGATCAGTATGAGCCAATCGGTAATAGTGAATTCCCGGGGCAAGGGGATGATGGATGAACTGATACTGGGCTCCCAGAGCGGGGCCACCATTACCTGAGATGAATGCTACTGGTTGAAAGTCTCCCCGAGGGCCGCGGTGCTCTACTGTGAAAAAGTCGTGATTCACTTCTGAAAAGGTATTCCACTCAAGGATAATTCGATCGGCAACAGCTTTTCCACTGAACTCCGCCAGTTCGACTGGAAGAGGAGTCACGAAGTCGAGCTTCATATCAGAATTGTAGGTGCAACCTGCGATGGGGTTGCCATTTCCTTCCAGCCCAAAGACCCGAATAGAATCAAGTGAGACGTCAGAGGTGAAATTTATGGTAAAGCAGTCAGCATGAGGATTGCCGCACAAAGCCGTACTGGAAATGCAGGTGAAGGAGGTTCCCCCCATATGGATGAAGCCGATTGCCTCCTCACTGTTAAAGGGCGCCCCAAGAGGACCTAAGGTGGTGCTGTTCATCGTCACACCAGTCTCGGTACTGGTGATAGAGGGAGTGGCTCCAGATAAGGTTACTGTCGACCCAGATTTATAAACCGCAATGGCAAAGGTTTTGGTGTCATTATCTGCGCCCTGATTCACCCCCAGAATGCCGCCCCCAATGCAGACCTGAATTTCATAATCATGTGTTGCACCATTATCCGTGTAGTTGAGTAGGCTCACCTGGGAGTTGTTGCAGGCCCAGAGTACAGACTGGGGAGCGAACATGAAGCCAAGGGACCAAACCAAAAGCAAAACTGAAGAAGCAGTAAATTTCATCCAGAACAGAAATTATAAAGTGTTACGTACTGGAACATAGTAGCCTAAGGGGAGCAAACTGTAACCGGGCATTCAATTTTTCCAATGAGAAGTAGTAGCCAAAAACAAAAAGGGCGAAGTGGAAAAACCACTTCGCTACCTACTCACTATTATGAAAAAATCAACTACTTACTTTCAAATTGGGGATGTCAATGCTTCTGATTACTTAAAATCGCCAGCGCCGCCATCAAATCCTTCTCCCCCGAATCGACCTCTTTCGCCTCGTTCTCCATCGCGGGACCGGTCTTCCTGGTTCAGCCTATAGGTAAAGTTGAGGGTAATTTGTCTTCTCCTCCATTGAAATTCGGACTCGCGGTAGAAGTCTTCCTGGTCAATAACTCCGCGCCATTTGCGGGTGTTAAAGACATCTCTTACGCTGAGGGTGAGGGTCCCTTTTCCCTGAATAACTGGCTTGGAGAAGCCCAGGTCCATGGAATAAAACGCCTTGCGATAGCCCTGAGGATCGCGCTGAGGAGCCCGATAGTTCCCGGAGATCTGTAACCTCGCGTTGTCCCAAACAGTCATGCGACTATTTACACGGGTCTGAAAAGCCAGGCTCTGTGCGTAGTAGTCCTGCTCCTGATAGGTTCCTTCTGTCCGGAATCCATAGAAGTTGAGGTTTCCGCTGATGTTCCACCAACTGGTGATGTCCTGAGAGCCCGAGAGCTCGAACCCTACCGCATTTTGGGTAGAGAGGTTAACTGGAATCCGGAATGAGGTTCCGTCTTCGTCAAGCGTGGTAATCCGCTCGATAACCCCGGTCCGGTTGCGGTAGTAGATACTGCTAAGCAATGATCCCTTATCCCAATAGGCCAGATAGCCAAGTTCCATGGAATTGGTGTACTCGGGGTCCAGATCCGGATTACCTACGCGCAGGTTTCGGCGGTCGCTAAAGCTGCTAAATGGCATCAGGTTACGGAACCTTGGACGGCTCAGGCGACGGCTATAGCTTAATTGCAGGGTATTTCTTCCGTTGAGTTTATAGGAAAGGAAGGCACTGGGGAACCAGTTGAGGTATTGCTTGCGGATGACATTGTCATACATGTTTTCAGCCAGGGTATCTGCTCCAATGTCAGAATACTCCGCTCGCAGCCCTACCTGATAGGCAAACCGCTGTATTTCCTGACTGAAGATTCCGTATGCTGCGTAAATGTTTTCCTGATAGAGGAAGTCATTATTGAAATTGGGCAAAGTCTGGAAGAGCGCCTCAGCAGGCTGTTTTTCTTCAACCAGATAATTGTTGTTAATGGTCCGCAGGGTGATGCGGGTTCCGGTCTCAAACCGTAGTTTGTCTTCCGGCCCAAAGGGGTGTACATAATCGGACTGGATCAGCCACTGGGCTTCGTCCTCGGTATTACTGCTTCGCTGAAGCAATGGATCGCCATAGCCCAGTACCTGCTCGGTGATATCGGCCAGCTCAGTATCATTGTTCAGCTGATATTGAATGCTGGAGGTCCATTCATGATTTTCGATGGGAAAGGTCTTGCGGTGATTGAGTTGGAACTCTACATTTTCATCAGACTCATTTTCAATCTGATTTCGCGTGGTTTCTTCAATCAGTTCCATTTCCGGGGTAAAGTCCCGGTAGGTAATATTTGTACGGTTCACCTCATCATCGTACCCGACGAGTCCGGAAAAAGTCAGCGTGTTCCAGTCATTGATGGTCCAGTCCGCTCCGGCCCGCAGGTTCCCCCCCAGCGAAGCCCGACTGCGGTCGTTTTGCTGATCCGTGATCAGGTAGGTTTCACCGTTCTCCTTTAGTTCCTGATAATATCCACCTCCACCAGGTGAATCCCGGTAATCACCACTCACATTCACAAAGAAGTTCACCTTTCCACTACGGTAGTTCAGGTTCGCCCCCAGGCGGTGGTTCTGGGGATATCCAGTCGAGACATTGAAGGAGCCATTGAAACCTGGACGTTGCTCTTTCTTCAGGATAATGTTGATGATTCCCACTTCACCTTCTGCGTCATATCGAGCTGAGGGATTGGTAATCACTTCCACTCTTTCGATGAGATTGGCTGGAATATTTCGGAGGCCATCGGTTTCCCCACCGATTCCTACCATGCCGGAGGGCTTACCGTTGATCAGAATGCGAACATTGCCACTGCCCCTCAGGCTAACTCCTCCTTCAGCATCCACTTCTACAGACGGAAGGTTTTGCAAAATTTCGTCTGCGGAGCTTGCATTGAGCGAGATATCCTGGTCTACCCGAAAGATGCGCTTGTCAAGCTGAAGCTCCATCTGAGCTCCCTGAGCCTGGATTTCTACCGCGTCGAGGGTGGCATTTCCACCGGTTTTCATGGCCAGATCTCCGAGGTCAACAACTTTCTGAGTACCGTCTACATCGACATCGGCAAATACCTGCTCTTCATACCCTACATAGGAGGTTTGCAGGTAGTAGGTACCAGTTTCCACCTCGAGGTTAAATCGCCCCTGATCGTCAGCCAGACCGCCTGTTACAAAACTGCTGTCGACCTGATCAAACACCTTCAGATTGGCCAGTTCCAGCCCTCTGTCCTCAACCTCACTTACCACTCTTCCCTCCAGTGTGACCTGAGAGAAACCCAGGGAAAGGCTCAGAAATGTGAAACAGAATAGAGTAGTAAAAAGGTAGCTGATCTTCATATGCCTGAAAAATTCTATTGAAGTTTGATTATGTTTTCACCCGATTTAAGCCCCAAGTTTTTCGGGCTTACTTTTCGAACTAACCCCAAAATGCCCCAACCTGTTTGGACGAAAAGGACCTTTACAGCACAAAATCGGTGTTTTTTGGAGCAACGCACAAGTATAATCGGGGAACAGCCCGATTGGTCAGGTGTGTGTACATTGGTCGTTCACCCTGCCTCCTGTGACATTCACCCTGTGATAGGGGACACTGGCCGATGTGATTATGCATAAATTGCGAAAAGTGGAATATTACGTTACCACACAGCCAAAAAATGAATTGGATGGAGAATTCGATGGACAAATCAAAGAAGTGGCTGTCTCAGGAAGCACTGATCAATCTGCTCCTGTGGGTCCTGTATTTCATAATCGTTACCTACCAAAAAAGCCGGGCCAATGCCAATATGGGGGGTGAAGGCGTGCTGGAACCAGTGGACTTCGCCTTTGCCCTGCAATATCTCTGGGTAGTCTTGGTGATTTCCTACTTCCTTTTACCCAGATTTTTTTATCGGAAGAAGTACTGGCAGTTTTTTCTTCTGAGTATCCTCACCTTTGCTACAGCCATCCTGATTGAGGAATTTGTATTGGAAAAGGTTTTCTTCCCCGGTACGCGCCGCGCAGAAACCATCATGGGCTTTATTCCGACTCTTTTTCGGATAGGTCCGACGGTAGCGCTCTTTGTAGGGGTGAAGCTCGCCTGGGATAATTTGCAGAAACAGGCAAAACTGGAACAGGTGGAAAAAGAAAAAACCGAAAGCCAGCTGCAGTTCCTAAAATCCCAACTCAACCCGCACTTCCTGTTCAACAACCTGAACAACCTCTATTCATACGCACAGGAGGGCTCCCCAAAAACTCCTGAAATTGTCCTGCAACTGTCTGCGATGATGCGCTATATGCTCTATGAAAGCCAGGAAAACTGGGTTCCCCTCAGCAAGGAACTGGGGTATCTGGAGGATTTTATCCGCTTGCAGGAGCTGCAAATGGAAAATCGTGGGGCAGTCAATTATCGGGTACTGGGAGATCCGACCGGTAAGAGGATCGCTCCGATGATACTCATCGTGTTCGTGGAAAACTCATTCAAGCATAGCATGGCCAACCAGCCCGAAAACATCCTGATTGAAATCGAGGCCAACATACAGGAGGATGGATTGCGTTTTTCCTGCACCAACACCTTCGAAGAGTCTATTTTCCCAGAGGACTCCTCCAGGCCCAGGGCAAAAGGCATAGGGCTGGTCAATGTCCAAAAGCGACTTTCTCTGCAGTACAAAGGCAAACATCACCTCGAAATAACCCGTGATAGTGGTATATACCGGGTGGACCTTCATCTCAGCTGGCCTGAGCTCGATTAAATGCCTGGTAATGGGGCATCTTCCCTTTTGCCGCTAACTTCACTCCACTATGCCCATACGATGTATCATCATTGAGGACCAGTTACCTGCCCAAAGGATTCTTACCCGATACCTCCAGGAGGTGCCGGAGCTGGAGTTATTGGCGACCTTTACGGACCCGCTGGAAGGACTGGCCTATATGCGCCAGGAAACAGTCGATTTACTGTTCCTGGATGTCAACCTACCCAAACTTTCAGGGATGGAGTTCCTGAAGATCATGCCATATCAGCCCAAAGTCATCTTAACCACGGCCTACTCTGAATATGCGTTGGAAGGATATGAATATTCAGTGGTGGATTACCTGCTCAAGCCCATTTCGCTGGAGCGATTCATGA
Organism: uncultured Bacteroidia bacterium; assembly: GCA_964343195.1. GTDB lineage: Bacteria > Bacteroidota > Bacteroidia > J057 > J057 > CAYVAP01. Next base: position 56,004 of record CAYFIR010000002.1, read on the forward strand.
AAGCAATTGGGAAGGTCATTGCCTCTGAAAAGACCCAGGGGGCATCCTCCCTGCCCGACAATGCAGGCATGACTGCTCAGGCTCCCCCAACCTATCTTTTTGTCAAATCAGATCGGAGCATTATCAAGCTCACCCTTTCGGATCTGACCCACATCAAGGCAGAGGATGATTACACCCGGGTATATACCCGTGGCAAGGCTCATTTTCTCTCCTACAACCTTAAATACTGGGAGGAGACCCTTCCTGCCCCAACTTTCACCCGTATCCACAAATCCTACATGGTCAACCTGGACTATATAGACAAAGTCGAGGGAAACCAGGTTTTTGTTCAGGCAGTCGAGGCAGCATTGCCTGTTGGGAGGAGCTACCGCAACACCCTAATTGAACGACTTAATGTCAGAGAGTAGACTATAGTTCACCAAAGATGGCCTTGGCCTGATGAGGAGTCAGAGGTTTGGTGATGTAATCGGCGACACAGGGATATGATTTGGCTTTCTGGATCTCAACCGGGTCAATGGATGAGCTTACCACATAAAGGACTGTTTTATGAGGAAGCTTAAGGTATTCGTCCAGGAATTGCCATCCATTCATCCCGGGCATATTCAGATCGAGCAGAATCAAATCTGGCCACAAAGCGGGCGGAGTGGACTTGAGCCAATTCAGAGCTTCCACAGCTCCCAGAAACTGGGTCGTGGAAATCTGTTCAACTGAACGAATAAGTGTCGCCTCGTGAATTGTATTCACAACTTCATCATCGTCGATCAGCATCACCTGGAGCTCATCTCGATAGGAGGCCTGTAATGCAGTTCCGTTTCCCATATCCCAAATATCAAATTAATTGACAATTGTTGTCAGATAAAAAACAGGTGAATGCTTATGTGCATATTATAGAAAGGAAAAAGAGTCAAATTGACTATATCGACGAATATGCCAATCCAGAGAATTATTCTTGTGAAGAAGCTGGATTTTTATGCACAAAAATGCCAAAATCTTACCTCGGAAATTCAATATTTCTAAACCGGAAAAATAAAGAAGGGCCAATGAAAGTACCATTGACCCCGTCTTTCTAACAAATGCCACGGTCGACAGGGGGTTTGACCAGGTCTTTTCGTTTAACAGGAGTTAATTTACAGAATCCCTTCTTCCATAGACTTACGGGATTAGGCTGTTTTTAATTTACCGGAAATCCGGTAGAAAATTCCTGTTTCCTCCCATTTTACTGAAAGAAAGCCGCATGCAGAGGAAACAAACCTGACCCTGAAAGGAAGAGAGGCTTTGCCAGTACTGGCAAAATGGGCGCAGCTGGAGAATTTGTTCCCTACAAAAGTACTTACCTATAATAGAGGCCGAAAAGGTACCTAAATACAACTTCATTCGTTATCTTCTAGTCCCCGAGGGAACTATGTAAAGTTGATTTTATCTTTGCACCCGAGAGCTTACTACTCACGACACTTAATAAGATTTTTGTTTTTATGGTTCGATCTGCCCTATTGATCAGCGCCCCCACCAATCAGGATCAACAATTCGCCAACCTTGTTGCTACACCCCAACAGTACGACACATTCAAACACGCCCTGAAAGACCCCAAGATCGGAGGGTTTGGCCGAATGTACTGTCACAAAGGGAAGGATGTACAAACCGCCAAGGAAGCCATCACGGACTTCTTTACCCAGCGAGAGCGAATGGAAGTCCTGGTCATGTACATGACTGGCTATGAACTCATTGACCACCAGGGAAGTCTGTATTTCACCGACGTGAACTCCAATATAAATGACCTGGAAAATACGGCCATCTCTGTCGAGGAAATGAAGGAGGTAATTGAAAGCAGTCAGGCTGAGCGTAAAATGCTCATCATTGACTCCTACTCCAGTCAACCGCTTTCGCAGGACGAGCGGGATCAGATTCAGACTCAGCTTGCAACCTTTTCCCGAAACAGCAAGGTTATCAGCCTTATTTCCCAGGACACCATCCATACCATCAAAGGCAACGATGGGGTCGTAAATCCTGGATTCACTGAAAGCCTGCTAAAAGGCCTGGAAACTGGCCAGGCTGACCTCGACCAGAGGGGATACATCACAGAGGAAGAGACCTTTCTCTATGTGTACAAGGAAATGAGCCAGTATGGTACGGCTCCCAACCTGTATTTTAACCTCCCACTTGACCCACATCGGGTCAAGCTGGCCAGAAACATCCAGCTCAGTAGCCTGCCTACCTACGCCAATGAAGATGACAGCCTCAACATGGCCCGTTATCTCAGGTTGCTAAAGCTTCGCCGCCAGGCAAATAATCAACAGGAGAAAGACACCATTGAAAATGTCATCGATTCTCAGCCGGAAACGACTTTCCTGAGGCGTCTGGCCAGAGCTGCGATTGTGGTATGTCTATTCAGCCTGATGGGTGCGTGGATTACAGGGGTTTCCATACTCTCGGCATTTACCATCGCGGTTGTCATCCTGATAGGATTGCTGGCAGACGACTTTCTACGCAGGAATTTTTCCTGACTTTTGAGCTTGAATCACCTGGACAAAAGTAATCAGGTATAAAGGGTATGGGGAAATGAAGGAAAACAGGTCCTACATTCCTTTATACCTCCATCTCCTTTATACCTTTTGCTGGTTTACATCTGACCACTTGCTTACCGTGTTTACAAAAAGAAAAGGTGCCCGAGAACGATCCCGGGCACCTTTTTTTGCAAAGAACAGATTGTTCTATTCTTTCTCTGGCATCAGCACCATTTGCACAAAATGCTCTGACTTCATGTAGGCTGCCGCTGCCGCCTGAATATTCTCCGCAGAAAGGCCTTTCATATCTTCCGGCATATCCAGGAACCAGTCGAGGTCTACTTCATTGCGGTACCCAAATGCCAGGTTGCCGAGCCAGAAAGAATTGGTTTTAATGGCTTCTTCGTATTCCTTCAATTGGGTCTCACGCACCTTTTGCAGGTTTTCCGCAGAAGGTCCATCAGCCACGAGTTGAGAGACGATTTCCTCTACAACCCCTATCAGCTTCTCCACATTGCTGGGGGCACAGGTAAACTGAATGCTCACCTGGTAATACTCCTGTTCCCCGCGTGAAGCAGCACTGTTTACCCTCACGCCATATACCCCGCCTTCATCTTCCCGCAGTGCTTCCCGCAGCATGATGCTGAGAACCTCGGTGGCACTTCTCAATTCATAACGATCTTCCAAACTCCAGTCACCAGGTGTGATAAACCGCAGTACTACCTGAGCCTGATCCTCTTTTCCCCTGTAAAAGGTTTCGGCTGTCGCCTCCGTAAGGATCCTGGCTCCCACGTCCTGAGGTTCCTCACCCGTCTCCCCTTTGGGAATGGCTCCGATGTACTGGGTAATCATGGGGATTATCTCTTCCGGAGTAAAGCTTCCCACAAACAGGTAGGTAAAATCATCTGCCCCTCCAAACCTTTCGCCGAATACTCGTACAACCGTTTCCAGGTCAATCTGCTCAAAATCAGCGGGATCAGGCAATGCCTGACGACGTGGATGGTCATTGTACATGGCTTTGGTTACCTGATCCTGAAACCAGTACTGAGGGTTTGAACCAAGGTTAGCATACAGGTTGCTCATGCGGCTGACCATGGAGTTGAAGGCAGCCTGGTCTTCAGGGGTATCAGTATGATAGAGATACACCATCTGAAGCAGGGTCTCAAAATCCTTGACAGAACTGCGACCGTTCATTCCTTCCTCTCGCTCACTGATGCTGGGGGAAAGAGAAACGACTTTGTCTGACATGAATTTTTCAAGATCTACTGGCCCAAATGGACCTATCCCCATGCTGGATACCATGTTGTCAGCCATCGATGCACTCTTGTAGACTTCATCAGCATACTGGGAGTGACCGCCTTTGCTAAATGATCTGAATAGAATCTGATCATTCTGAAAGTCTGTTGGCCTTAGCACTACTGTAGCCCCATTTGACAACTCCAGTGTGGTGGTTCCCAGTTCTTCATCCTCAGACCGGGAGACTACTTCTCCAGCTTCTGGCATTTCTTCCAGCAGGGAGGCCTGAATTTCCTCTTCTGCATAAGGCTCCAGATCCATGGCATCCACCTTCCTGATCACCGCCAAAACTTCCTCCTCAGAAGGCAGGGGGTTGTCCTCTCGCTCTGCACCAGAGATGCTGATGACCCTATTCTTATCGGTGATGAATGCAGCAAAGGCACTGTTGACTTCCGCCAGAGAGATCGTCGGCAGGAGTGCCTGAGACAACTCACGGCGCTGTCCTATGCTGGGCGCAGGCGAGCCATTCAGGAAGTGGTACACATAACGGTTGACGACTCTGGCAGAGGGGGTTTTCTCCCGCTCAGCATACTGCTGATCCAGCCTTGCCAAGAGCGTGCTCTTTGCGCGATTCAATTCAGAGGAAGTAAAGCCATGCTGACGAGCCCGCTGGTTCTCTGTCCAAATGGCTTCAAAGCCTTTTAGGTATCCGCCATTAGGGACCACTGCCGTAGTGTTGTAAACTTCCTTGGGACGAACCAGACTTGAGTATCCTGCCCCACTAAAGGTGAAGGGGGGATTTTCTTCCTGGGCCAGTTCACTCAGGCGATCGCTCAACATGGTGCTGGCCAGAGAGGTAATCAGGTCCCGGCGAAAATCTGCCAGGGATTCAGTGGGCTGTGTAGGGTGCTTCCAGAATACCTCTACACGGTTGAAGGTTGCTTCTTCATCTTCTATCAGCGAAACCAGGGTTTCCTCATGATCTGGCATCCCGTATTCCACACGTTCGGGCGCATTTTCCGGGTTTTCAACTCCACTAAACTGCCGCTTGATCATGTCCTCTACCTGGTCCACGTCAATATCTCCGACTACTACAATGGCCATGAGATTGGGTCGGTACCAGTCTTCATAAAAAGCCCTCAGGGTTTCGTATTCAAAGTGCTTTAGCACGGCGGTGTCTCCAATGGGGATGCGATTGGGGTACCGGGATCCATAAAAAATCTTGTCATAGGCCTGTTCGGCAATTCGCTGCTGTGCTCCCAGGCGCGTACGCCATTCCTCAATCACCACACCGCGTTCCTTGTCGATTTCTTCCGGTTCCAGCAGGAGCTGATGCATCCAGTCTTCCATGATCTGAAAGCCCTGTTGAAACTGCTCCTCGTTGTCCGTGGGTACACGCAGCATGTAAACGGTTTCGTCAAAACTGGTGTAGGCATTGAGGTGAGCCCCAAACCGGACCCCAATTGATTCCAGGTAATTTACCAGGTCGTTTTTGGGAAAGTTTTCTGTGCCATTGAAGCACATATGCTCCAGGAAGTGGGCCAGCCCCTGTTGCTCTTCCGTCTCCAGAATGGAGCCTGCATTCAGAGCCAGACGCAGTTCTGCGTTGTTTTCCGGCTTGGCGTTGTATCGGACATAGTACTTCATCCCGTTTTCGAGTGTTCCGGTACGGGTATCCGGATCAAAAGGAATCGGCTGTGACATATCCTGACTTTGGGCACCCAGTAGTCCGATCAGCATGACTACCCCCAGTAAGGAGAGTTTTTGTATCAAATGCATATTCAAGGTTAATTTTCAGTTTTGCGATTTATGTGTAGAAGTAATCAGAATTTCAAAGCTAATAAGAAAGTGATATACAATCTGTGCTAAATACTCGCCCAATTATGGGATGAGCCAGGCGCCATTCCACGATCCGTCCTGCAGCTCAAACTTTGCCCGCCTATGACCCGATCTACTCAGCAGCAGATAATCGATTTCAACGGCGTGTGTCACCACCATTCCAAAGTTTGAGTACCAGCTTTCGGTGTCGGCATTTGGCAGGTCTGCGAAGGAAGTATGAGCCGCCAGTGCATCTTCCAGCGTACTGACTGCCTGCCCAGGGCCAGGGGTCGCACTGTAGTTGAGTCTTGAAGCATCCTCCTGGGCTTTCCAGGCGGCAAGGGCCTCATCGTCCTGATGATGCAGGGTGACTGCTGCCTTAATCCGCAGTTGCATGCGATGGCGAGGGTGCCAGAAGTGCCAGGTTAGCCGCGGGCTTTCCTGCAGAGACCGCCACTTTTCAGCCCGTGTATCGGTAAAAAAAGACAGCTCCCGCCGGGTGGGGTCAGCAGTTCGAAGAATAACCGTTCTGACGGAGGGCCAACCATCCACAATTGTAGCCACGGATGGGGTATGAAAAAAATCCTTTTGATCAACGCTGCCGCGTCGCAGAAACTGCCATATCTGATCCAATACTTCCGACAGGGTGTTCTTTTCGAGTTGTGAATCCATACGAATTACCGTATAATTTTTTGGTCAATTACCATTCATTCAGTAGTGAAAACCAATCACTCTGCCATATTAACCATACAAGCTGTGGGTTTCAGCAATGATGGCCCACTTTTTGCCCACTATCGGTCAGGAATTAATGAAGTAACCAACCAAACTACTTATGCTCTTGGCGCATCAACACCAACCCCAGAGCCTCCCCTTTTCTGCCACTACCAATGCCTCTATCTGCTTCAGGATCGTTCCTGATCAAAGCAAACCCCATATCTCCATCAATCTAAACCTTAACCGGGGCCGAAATACCCGTACCCATATCAAAGTCTTCAGTGAAGCAGGAGAACTTGTATATGAACAAAGGGATGCCAAGCCCCACAAAAGGGCCATTATCTGGATCAAGGGCCTAACTCCTGGCACATACTTCTTCGAATGCAACGATGGATTTTACTTCCAGATAAAAGAGCTTGAGATAATGTAGCTGAGCAATTAGCTGGCTTTAGCTGGTCCATTCTGATACAAACACCAGAGGTTGGCAGATATGCCAGCCTTTTTTCATGGCCTTAGCTGGACTTTATCCAAAATAGCACTCACTTCCAAGCCCTATGGCATGTCAGAAGTCAGAGACTAGAAGACGGTGGGTGTCGGCTCAGAGAGCCTCACCAGCCCGTCCTTATGGACGGAAAACTGTTTAGAACCGCTATAGCGGTTTTGCTCGTGAGCTTCTCTGAAGCGAAACGTACTGTTACAGCGTCTCTGACGCCCAGTGGTATCTGCTCTGGACTCCGATTTAATCAACATCAGCCTGAAACCCTGAGGTTGATTAATTTTAAAATATGGTTTCCAGACCCTGTGTGGGGATCTTTCTCATTAAAAAAATGGATAAAGTCCAGCTTACAGCAACGCTTCCAGAAAGAACTGTCCATGCTACCTCCCCACGAACTCCCTCCTACTCTTTTTCCTGCTCGTATCGGATATAGGTCTCCAGGTCCTTGTCTCCACGACCGGAAAGGTTGAGCACCACCACATCATCGGGGTTAAATGACATTTTGTCCAAAGCGGCCAGGGCGTGGGCGGTCTCAATGGCGGGAATAATTCCCTCCCTGGCACTCAGAGCATAGCCAGCCTTCATGGCATCGTCATCCGTTACGTAGATAAACTGGGCTCGGCCAGACTCAAAGAGATGTGCGTGAATCGGTCCGATACCGGGGTAATCAAGACCTGCTGAGATGCTATGGGGTTCCACCACCTGTCCATCTTCTGTCTGCATCAAGATCGTACGGCTTCCATGTAAAACCCCAGGTTTGCCAAGGGCTGTGGTGGCAGCTGACTTGCCCGAATTCACCCCAAACCCGGCTGCCTCGGCGGCGATAAGCTTTACATCCGGCTGATCGAGGTAGTGAAAATATGCTCCGACCGCATTACTTCCCCCTCCAACACAGGCGATCACATAATCAGGATTCTCACGTCCTTCTTTTTCCAGTAGCTGTGCTTTGATTTCCTCGCTGATCACGCTGTGGAATCGAGCCACCATGTCGGGATAGGGATGTGGCCCGACTACCGACCCAATGATGTAATGAGTATCCGTAGGATGGTTGATCCAGTGGCGCATGGCTTCGTTGGTCGCATCCTTGAGGGTTTGATTGCCGCTCCTGGCGGGCCTGACCTCTGCCCCAAGCATTTTCATGCGTGCCACATTGGGGCTTTGTCGCTCGATGTCAAGGGCTCCCATGTACACGATGCAGGGCATTCCCATGAGGGCGCAAACGGTCGCTGTTGCAACGCCATGTTGCCCGGCCCCGGTCTCCGCTATGATCTTTTTCTTTCCCAGACGCTTCGCCAAAAGGATTTGCCCAACGGTATTGTTAACCTTGTGGGCACCTGTGTGGCACAAATCCTCCCGCTTGAGGTAAATTTTGGCTCCGTAATCTGCAGAAAGTCGCCTGGCAAAGTATAAGGGAGTAGGACGACCTACGTAATCGCGCAACAGACTCTGAAACTCTTCCTGGAAGTCTACTTCAGAGATAATCTCCAAATATCGACTCCGCAACTCCTCGATATTGGGATACAGCATTTCAGGGATATAAGCCCCCCCGTAGTTACCATAGTACCCCTGCTCGTCTACCTGAAATGTTAAGTTGGTTGCCAATTGCTTGATGAATTAAAGTGTTAAGGAACGCGGCCAAAATAACTTTACATTCTTGGTTGATCTTTTCCGCGAATCCTGCGTCAGAAAAATCCTCACGTAGCTCGCTATACTCGGTTTTCCTTCCTTGTCTTCACGAAAAATCTCTTTCCAATAATACACATCTATTTCGTCCGCGTTCCTAAGACAAAAATAAGATAACAATCGATTTGGGCCAATTACTGCTGTAAAAGAGAGCTTAATAAAACCCTCCAGGGGTTTAATGGTTATCGATTAATCATCCAGGCCAATCTTTACCAACCACCCCTCCGATGAAACCATTCAACCGTGTCCTGATCTTTTGCCTCTTTATTTTACCCGTTGCGAAAATATCTGCCCAGGATTTCGTCGCCCAGCAGCGCCAGGAAGTCTTTAACGCATATCGCTACGACGACACCAATCGATGGGAAAAAGCCAGAAAAGCCCTATATGACCAATGGGTAGGCAATGGCCGGCCTACCAATGAACTCTTGCTCGAACTAGTCATCACCGAATATGGCCTGCTAAGTGCCTGCCAACAGGCAGGAGATTGTGAAGATTTTGATGAACGCCTTAACCGTGCGAATCAATTTGTATCCCGCCTCAAACGATCCTCTACCTATCGGGGACTGGCTACGAGCCTGGAGGGAGGATTGATAGCACAGCGGATCAACCATGAGCCGTGGACAGGAATCAGCCTGGCTGCCTCATCCTTTGAGAAGATCCAAGAGGGAGTAGAACTGGCTCCACAGCGTCCGGAAGTATGGATCGAATTGGGAAATTTTCAGGCCCATGCCCCTTCCCTGTTTGGAGGGGATAAAGGTGGCGCGATGCAGTCCTACCAGAAGGCAATCGCCTTATTCGAGCAGCAACCAACTGCCCAGCGAAATTCCTGGCTTTACCTCCATGCCCTGGCAAGCCTGGGCCAGCTACAGGATGGCGAAGGAGATCGCTATGCAGCCAGGGTAACTTTTGAAAAAGCCCTTAGGATAGCACCTGGATTTAAACTTGTTCAGCATACCTTGCTACCCGGATTGAGCAGATAGCTGGTGGTGCTATCTGTCAAAAATCACCTTGCTGTCAAGTAATCAAATACCAATGCCAAACTGGGAAGCAATTCAAGTAGAAACAGATCAGGGAAAGGAAATTAAGCATCAGTTATTCGAAGATGGCAAGCCATTGCCCATCTATCGTGTGCTGGGATACTGGCAGCAATCAACGGAGTTTACAGCCTGGTGGTGTGATCATTTGGCGGGAAATGAGTTCCCAGCCTACTTTTGGGAAATGCCTCCTCTGAATGTTCATGGGCTTAATCAAACTTTTGAATATGTCCTGGTGAATAGCCCGGCACTTGCGAAGATTCAGGCGGATCAGGTTCCCTTTCAGCAACATTTTGCAAAAGCGGCGAATCGACCCGTTCTATCCTTCCCCAACCTGGGAGGCGATGCTCATCTTGTCGTCCCAGCCCCCAGGCAGGGCCGCCAGGCCTATCCCCACCTTGCCGCCTTCACAAGACGTGCAGCGGTTGATCAGCAATTAGCATTATGGTCTACCCTCTCCCAACAAATTGAATTGTTAATCAGCGACAAACCACTTTGGGTGAGCACCTCCGGTTTAGGGGTGTACTGGCTTCACATCCGTCTGGACCAAAAGCCAAAATATTACCAGCACATCCCATACAAAACCCCAAAAAGTTGAGAAACAATCTCAACAAAACAGTTGTTTTGTAGATAAAAAGCCCTCAACTTCATCCACCAAACGGGTAAAATTCTGGATTTACATGGACTTTTTTCAGAAGACTATAAAACACAGTTATTGTAGTGGAAAAAGTCACTATGAAAATCAATATAATAGCGTATATCGGATATTATGCCTAGCCAAGAACTACAACAGTTAAGAAAGGTCATGAAGGAGAATAAGCTTCAGGCTTTTCTGATCCCCAACTCAGACCCACACCAAAGCGAATATCTTCCCGAACACTGGCGCCTGATGCCATGGCTTACCGGTTTTGACGGTTCCGCCGGAAATGTAGTCGTCACACAGGATTTTGCCGGTGTATGGACCGATTCCAGGTACTTTATCCAGGCAGCGGAGCAACTGGCAGATAGTGGATTTGAGTTGATGAAGCTTAAAGTCCCTCACACTCCGGAATACATCGAGTGGATCACTCAAAACCTAGGGGAGGGAGACAAAGTTGGAGTAGATCCCAGGCTCATATCCGCAGCACAGGCACAGCGCCTGCAATCAAGCCTGAAGAAAGGCCACATCGCATTGACTCCCGCACCCGGCATGCTAAACAGCCTCTGGGAGAACCGCCCCGAACTACCCCAAACCGACATCATCGCACATCCCCTGATGTATGCTGGCCTGGATCGCAGAGAAAAAATCGCGAACCTCCGTACAGCAATGGACAATAAACAGTCAGCCTGGTACCTGGTAACGGCACTGGATGAATTGGCATGGCTGTTCAACCTAAGGGGTAGCGATATAGACTACAATCCAGTGTTTGTTGCATTTGCGGTGGTGGGGCATCAGGATGTGATCCTATTCATCGACCCCATTAAGGTTCCGGAAAAACTGAAGCTGGAACTGGAGGCAGATGGCGTCATCATCAAACCCTATGACCAACTGGATGACTTTCTGGGAGAGATCCCACACGAGGAAACCCTGTACTTTACCCCCAGCCAGGCGTCCTGGCACCTGACCACCCAGTGGTCTGAAAGTCAACCCATTGCCAAGGGGGACAGCCTCATCGCTGATCCGAAAGCCAGAAAAAACCATACCGAGATTAAGTCCCTCAGACAGGTCATGATTCGAGATGGTGTAGCCATGGTAAAGTTCCTGCACTGGCTTGAGAATGAAGTTCCGGGCGGAGAAGTAACAGAAGTAAGCGCCGCAGCCAAACTGGAAGAGTTTCGTGGGGAACAGCCCAATTTTGTAGGCCCCAGTTTTGGCACCATTGCAGGCTTTAAAGGCAATGGCGCCATCGTACATTATTCCGCCAAAGAGGATACCTGCGCCACCCTCTCGGCAGAAGGGCTATTTCTGCTGGATTCCGGTGGGCAGTACCTGGACGGCACAACGGACATCACCAGAACCATAGCCCTGGGCAAACCAACCCCACAGGAACGCCGCGACTACACCCTCGTGTTGAAAGGAAATATCGCACTGGACCAAGCCGTTTTCCCGCAGGGAACAGCAGGACATCAGCTCGATATCCTGGCCAGGCACCCCCTTTGGAAAAGCCACCAAAACTATGGACACGGAACAGGACATGGCGTCGGATTCTTCCTGAATGTTCACGAAGGTCCTCAGCGCATAAGTCCCTCGGCATCTGCCACACACCCCCTCCAACCAGGAATGGTGACTTCCAATGAGCCAGGAATTTACCATGAGGGAGCATACGGCATTCGCATCGAAAACCTGATCCTTTGTGTGAAAGCAGGCACCCATGATACGTTTGGAGAATTTCTCGAATTTGAGACCCTCACCCTTTGTCCACTGGACTTAAAACTGATAGATTCGAACCTGCTGACCGCTACTGAGAAGGACTGGATCAACCAGTACCACCGACTTACATTCGAAGCAATCTCACCCCACCTTTCCCCATCAGAACTCGAATGGCTAGAAAACCAAACGCAACCCATCTAATCCTGATCCTTGGGCTAATACTTTCAGCCTGCACCACGTCTGAGCAGGGAAACTCCTCTACCCCGAAAGAGCCAGGCCTTGCCATTGCCCCTGACTTTGACCTTCAGGGACATCGTGGCTGCCGGGGGCTCCTGCCAGAAAACTCCATCCCGGCCTTCAGGCGGGCGCTGGAACTGGGAGTGAATACCCTGGAACTGGATCTGGTGATCTCCAGGGACAGCCAGGTAGTAGTCTCTCATGAGCCATGGCTCTCCTCCGAAATCTGCCTGGACCTGGAAGGGAAACCCATTGCGGAGGATTCCCATGCTGAATACAACCTCTTCCAGATGACGCTCGATGAAATCCAGGCCTATGACTGCGGTTCACATCCACATGAGCGATTCCCGGACCAGCAAAATATGCCTGTTTACAAACCCACCCTTCAGCAGGTGGTAGACAGCTCAGATGCCTATGCACGCCAATTGGGGAGAGAGTTACCTTTCTATAATGTCGAGATCAAGCGCGTACCTGAGAGAGATGGGATCTACCATCCTGAAGCCGGGACTTTCGTACTACTGGTCCTGAACGCGATCGAGGAGGCAGGGATAACTGACAGATGTACCGTGCAAAGTTTTGATGTTGAATCATTGCAGCTAACCAGTCAGTACCAGCCAGCACTCCCCCTGGTCCTGCTTGTTGAGAATGAAGATTCTCCTGAGGCAAACCTTGAAAAACTGGGTTTTGTGCCCCATGCGTACAGTCCCTACTTCGAACTGGTTGACGAAGACCTGGTAAATTTCTGCGATGCTCAAGGCATGAAACTCATCCCCTGGACTGTCAATGACAGTGCAGACATCCACCATATGATCGAAATGGGGACAGATGGAATCATTACGGATTTTCCGGATCGGGTGCCCACCCGGTAAACCAGAGGGGTAATTGCTTTCAAAAAGTAAAAAGAAGACGATTGATTCTCCAGGTAAATTTAGATTATGGCAGTCTAACTATTACCTATTATGAAGCACCTCGTCACATTTCTATTGCTACTCCTTTCAGTGGCTTTCCTGAAAGCACAAACCACCCCATTCTCTGTTGCTCCAGACCTGTTTGACCAATCAGAAGAAGACAGCCTCGGGCTTGCTGCCGCTCCCGGAACCGAGACGATCACCATTTTTGCTCCGTCGGATTCTACTGACAAGTACAGCAACGGCGTCGTGATGACCGCTTTTAACGGCTACCTTTACTGTCAGTGGCAAAGCTCTGCCGTGGACGAAGATGCCTCAGACACCTGGGTAGCTTACAGCCGCAGCGAAGACGGCATCACCTGGTCTGCTCCGATGGTCCTCGCCCAAACCCTGGATAGTGGATACTGCTCTTCTGGTGGCTGGTGGGTAAATGGAGATACCCTGGTCGCATATCTCAATACATGGCCTGCTTCGGTCTCCCCTCGTGGTGGCTATACCCGCTATACCGTTAGCACAGACGGACTCACCTGGTCTGCTCCTCAACCTGTCCTCATGGCCGATGGCGATACGTTGATGGGAATCTTTGAACAGGATCCTCATGCTTTACCTGATGGACGCATCATCAACGCGGCCCACCTTCAGCCAGGGTTGGTGGTTTCTCCGATCTATACCGATGATCCTTCAGGGGTAAGTGGCTGGATCAAAGCTGATATGACCAATAATTCCGTAAGCAGCAATGTCTCGCGGGAACTGGAACCGAGTTGGTACCTGCGCAGTGACAGCGTCATCGTTATGACCTTCCGGGACCAAAATAGTTCTTACAAAAGACTGGCCTCCATAAGCGCTGACCGCGGGGAAACCTGGACCCGCCCTACCCTAACGAATATGCCGGATTCGCGTTCCAAGCAGAGCGCAGGCAATCTACCAGATGGAGCGGCTTTTCTGGTAGGAAATCCCAAAACATTCAAAACCCGCATCCCTCTGGCAGTCACCCTAAGTCCCGATGGGCAGTACTTCAACACGGCCTACCTGCTACGAAAAGGCGGTGAAGGGATTCAGCCCCTTCGCTATGAGGGTCTGTACAAGCGACTGGGCTACCACTATCCCAAGTCGCTGGTATATGATGGGCATCTCTATGTTTCCTACTCCACCAACAAGGAGGACGTAGAAATGACGCGGGTGCCGATTGAGAACCTGGAAATCGACACCACCACCTCAGGGATTTTTGCGCCCCTTGCAGATCCCGGCATCCACATCCTGCCACAGGAAAATGGGTCCGTGCAGGTTAGGCTGGAACACCCTCCCTATGTCGGATTGGTGCGCATTCTGACAACCAGCGGCCAAACGATTCAGCAGGAAGAATTTCATTCCGGGGAGTTCACCCTCGATATGAATGCCCACTCAACAGGGATATACCTCATCCAGGTCATCACCCTTGAAGGCAGCAAGACAATCAAGTATCAAGGCCGGAATTAAGCAAGTGGATCGCAGAAATAAGGTCTAAAGGGCATGGGGAAATGAAGGAAAAGTGGCCCTACATACCTTTATACCTTCTGCTGGTTCACACCTGCCCAGTTGTTTGAGAAAGCCAATTAAAATGCGGTATAAGGCTGATTAACAGATCCTTATACCGCATTTCTGCATTCCGCTTCCCAAACTTCCCTAGTACTGCCCGATCTGAAGCACCTGGGTTTCCTTGAGCAGCGCGTCCTCGACGTTGGCTTCATTGATACGCTCGTGGTTACCTCCTCCACGGGAGGCTACCTCATCCATTTTTTCCACTTTGAAGCGGTCCTGGGCCCCGAATGAGAAAACAGATAGGTTGATGCCATCGGCAAGCATATCCTCGGCGACGGGATAGAGATCTGGCAAATCAAAGTTTCCGTCAGTAGCGAGAATCACCCGATTATTTCCTCCGACAATGTAATTGTGCTTGGTGATTCGGTAGGCCAGTTTCACAGCCCGACGCCCTTTGGTGGTACCCGATGAAGCCAGATTTTCGATGGCTCGTTCAATCTTTACCACATCAGTTGCGGGCACGCCATCCAGCACAACTTCTACTCCTCCCGAATAGGTTATCACAGAAATAACATCTTCAGCCCGCATATAAGGCAGCATTTTGAGAAATGCATCTTTGAGAAGCGGGAGCTTGTCATCGCGGTTCATGGACCCTGACACATCCAACACCAGGGTGAGGTTATTTACAGCATAGCCAGCAAAGTTGTATGGTGGAGCCGGATCGGCAGGGGGAAGGACATCGAAGGTATCCACAGGCGTGTCGGGCATATCGACGATTTCAGGTTCTGTGGGATCCGGAGTATCCTCAGAGGGAAATGGATCAAAACCTGGCTCATCAGGAAAGGTCTCATCATCCGCAGGAGGATCTCCTACCGGATCGCTAATAGCCACCTCGGGTGTTTCAGGAGTAACCGGGGGAAGAATGGGGGTATCTGTATCCGACTGAGCAGTTGGCTGCGGATCGGGCTCTATCCTGGGTCGAGGAGTGGGGTTGACGGGTCTCGCGGGAGGGTTGGAGGCCACAGGCGGGGTAGTAGGAGCAGGTCTGGGGGTCATTGATCCCCAATCAGGCACATCGCCTCCTCCTATGGGGGGAGTCGATGGTACTGGCCCATCTGCTACCGGGGGAGCAGTTGCCACCGGTGGGCTTGGAGCTGTTGTAGGGCAGCCTGTTGGTAGGTTTCTGTCGCGATCATCCTTATAAATCTGCTTGACTTCATATGGAGAAAGGGCTTTGTCAAACATCTTCAGATCATCCATATCCCCCTGGTAGTATTCCACATTCCCCGGAATATCTCTCCCTATGTTTAGCGGTTCCCGGTTCGTGTAAATGGGGTCGCGGAGCTGGTAGCGACGGGCTTCCTGCCCATCAATGTAGGTGATCAGCTTATCCCCATTGTAAACCAGTGCCACATGAAACCACTGGTCAGTCGGAAACCCCTGACGAATTACTCCTATGGTCTTGGTAGAAGAGGTATTTACCGATGCGGTTTGTGAAGTCAGCTGGGCACGAAAAGCTGGGGAAACACTGGTTTCAATGGGCTGTTCGCCCTTACATACCAGGGTAAGCCATTGCAAGCCCTGATGAGTCAGCCCATAGGGAATCTTGGCCCAGGCTGTGACCGTGAAGTTGCTCCCCATGTTCAGGCTGCGGTCGTGGGGAATGGTCATGTATCCCGTACTCCCATCAAACCGGACTGCTCGGCATGGGATCCCAAACCGATCCGGAATAAACTCTATACCGCCAATCATTTCGGCATTGTTGCCATTGGAGGTTTCGTCTGAGACTTCGCCCCAACCACCTTCCCGGTCCATCTTGAGATGGAGAACAGGCGTTTGGGCCCAACCTGCAAGGACTCCCAGCAGGGAAATCAGGGTTAAAAAAAGTATCTTGTTCATAGACTTGGGGTTGAGTGAACTCTATGCTGTTTCTTGCTCATGTGGCAAGTATTACTCCATGACAATTTCTCTGTGCTGGTGTCTGGTCACATGGGACAGGACACTGAAAATCGGGACTTCCACTTCAGAGGGCTTCCTCAGTTGAGCTCATGGATTCGGCCTTCGGCAACTTTTTCCTCCGCCTCCGAAACCAGACCATTCCGACTCCACCGGACGCCAGTAACACTAACACCAGATAGACATGATACCCCCGGTCCACCACTCTTTTCGCAATGTAGCCATACCGTCCCTCAGCCAGATAATGTTGTAGCTTGGCAAGATCGGATGGTTTTGTCAGGGCCAAAAAGTATTGATAATCAGCCAATACTGACACCAGATGCTGCACTACGGGATCTTCAGCATCAAATTCATCCTGTCGGCTTCGGTATTGTAGCTCATCCGCCAGCAGCATCAGACAGACTTCGCCCTTTATCTGTCGATCAAAGGCAGAGTCCTGCAGGAGGACTTTTGCGGCTCCGGCCACTTCTACCAGCTGATACAGGGTGTGAGGCCTGAGGGCAAGCGAATCCAGGTCATCGAGACCCGCTTCCAGGATGATACCAGGATTCCAGGAGGTTGACTCCTGGGAAAAAGCGGGCACAAGACCTGTACAAACCAGCATAAAAATCAGAAGGTATCGCATCGTGAGGGAGGTATTAGTCATTCAGCCATTTACCCATTCAGTAAACCAGAATTCGCTCTATCCGCCATTCATTTCATCCAGATTTCAAGATAGTCCTCAATGGGTGGATTGGCGCCATAATTGGGCTGCATATCCTCCACCATGACTTCTGATCGAGGAATCCCAAACAGGTAAGCCACGACATCCGCCATAGCTTCGGCCCGCTCGGCGTGAGCACTTTCAAAGTACCGGATGGTCACAGGTTTACTCAGTCGTGCCAGGGCATTGGCAGGTGGAATATTATGGTCGTAGGTATCCTGATCGCAAAATGGATAATCGCCCATGAGAATCATCGTCAGGGCATCCATCTGTATTTGAAGTTCGGAACGGTTGCTACACTGCACCATGTGAATCCTGGCGAGGTCTCCATCCTGAATCGCAAATCCAGGTTGTGGCCCCATGGACTCCAGGCTTAGGCGCCTTCCCAGGATCGTCTGATTGGCAGGATTGACCTCTTCAAACCGATAGCCATACCCCTTCAGATCACCTAGTTCCATAGGTCCTGTAAGGGTACCGATAGGTGCCAGCGCACCTCGCCCGAAGCTGGATGTTCCGGTAAATGTCCCGTCAGCAAAGAAGGGCACGGTGATTTCAGCCTGTGTCAGAAAAAGGCCATCTCCCAGATAAAGGGTGTCCACCAACACATGCGAAACACAGCGCGCTGGTCCCGAATTCTGCGGGATGGTATCAGTAAGCACCCTAATGACTCCACGGGGAGCCAGCGTCGCCATATCCGGAGGCGTCAGACGAATTTCATCGTCAGGTACCATCGGGATGTCCAATACTCCTCCAGGAACAGGAAGCCGGATTTCGTTGTTTCTGGTCAGGGTCAGGTCGCCAGTCAGAAAGAGGCCACCCGACTGAGCAAATAATGCGGGAGAAACTCCCAGGGCAATCCAGGCCAGCAGTAGTCTTAAATTTTTTATTGGGGTCATGGCACAGGTTATTCAACAATATACAAAATGGGTCCCAGGTGTTGGCTGTCGTAGAGGTCGTGGGTTCGGTGAAGGGGGGGATAATAAAAACGACTTACCACCCCATCCAGATAGAGGGCATCGACACAGCCCAGCTCTATAAGGAATTCAGAGAACTCATAGAAGTTGACGCGCTGCTCGGAAATAGCAAGGATTACCTTTCCATCACTGGTGATGCCTACTGCGTTACGGAAATTCAGATTGGAAGAGCCCTGGGTAAACTTGGGGTTGATCCGCTCATTGAGCAGCATGAGAGGTCCAGACTGGGTTGCCAGCCTCAACTGTTGCGATGGAATGGCTCGTTCCTGATAGGTTGTTGTAGTCAAAATGAAAGGAGTTCCATTTTGATAGACCCCAAAAACGCCGTTGGGCTGCATGTAAAAATTGCCGCGCCCTTCCCTGATATTTAGCGGGGATCGAAGCTGTCCATTGGCGACCAACAGGCCTACCGGGGCTTTGGTAGACTCGTACATACCGGCATTCATGGCCAGCAGGAGGGTGTTCCCCTGCTCCTGAAGGGCAAGCCTCAGTTCCTCAAACCCATAGCCCGTAGAACGCCCTCTCGGGGTGATCCTCAGGTCCGCTTCGGCTGGATCAAATTCACTGTAGGCATAGGTTTTTCCCTGAAAAATCTCACGACTTCCAGCCAGCACCCTCGACGGGGCGACAGGCAGGTCATCGGGGGGCGCTGGCGGCGTATAAATAGACTCATCAATTGCCGCCTGAAGCAGTTGAATGCGGGATAAAATGCCCTGATTTTCCAGCTCCAGGGAGTCGAGCTTATACTCACGAAGGTCTTTCACAGTTCCCCAGGAAGAAGTTCCATTAACGCATTGGCCACGCTCGTCGTGGTACTTGGGTTCATCCGGGTCCAGGTGCGGCAATGGGCTCAATACCGCTTCAGGAATGGTGATGGATAATTGGCGGGCACGCCCTACCCGATAGGACAGCTCTTTCAAAAGGTCTTCATGGACACGCAAGGCCATGTCCTTCTCCTCTCCCAATTGCAGGGCAGCAGACTTTAGCTCCGCACATGTTTGAGCCTTCGCCCATGAGCCAGACAGTAGCAGGAACAGTAAAACCAGGATGGAGAATTGGGCTCTATGCATAAACCGAAATGGAGTTATGGGGTAAGGGGCAGATCTTTCCAAATGGCAATAATGGGTCCCAGATGGTTGCCTGCTTCAAGATTTTGAAGGCCAAGTTCGGGGGCGTACATCTGAGAAATCGCTCCATCCAGATAGAGGGCATCTACACACCCCTGATCAAGCAGAAAGGAGGACAATTCAAAAAAGGTAACCGGACGAGCTGAGATGGCAAATACCACCTCATTATCAGGAGTTACCCCGACCGCATTGCGAATGTGCCGATTGGGAGAGCCATCATTGAACAGGGGGTTCATTTCCCCGTCCACCAGCATCATCGGTCCGGACTGGGTAGCATATGCAACAGCCACAGAATCGGCCAGCAATTGATACGCCTCGGTGGTGACGACATATGCATGATGGCTGCTATCCAGGACGAAAACCCCATTGGGTTGCATGTAAAAATTGCCATAGCCAGCCGAGAGGGTGTCCAGCGGACGAAATACTTTCCCCTGTGTAATGAACAGGCCTTTGGCACTGCGATCACGCTCATACATACCCGCATTCATGGCAAAAAGCAGTTGCTTGTCACGCTCACTGGCGAGTTTTGATATACTGGAAAAAGTATGCAGCTTTCTACGGCCAGCAGGATTAAACAGCTGCATCTCAATCTTCTCTGGATCAACCGCGCAAGAATAGAAGTGATACTGCCGGAAAGAATCAACAAACAGGTCCATGCCCAACCGGCGGCGTGCCCTTATCGCCAGGGCTTCATTCACCTGCTTGAGGGAATCGTAGCGCGCCAGCAAAATTTCATACTCCGTCTCACGCTCCGAAAGCAGTGTGTCGCAGGGAACAGGAGGAACAGGACTAATCAGGGGAGAGGTCAACTCGATGGTATCGGGTGCCGCTTCCGTACTGTCAGCCACTACCTGAGCTGCGCTGTCTACCTGCATGATCCCTTCCTCCTGGGCAAGGACCTGACTTACCAATGAGCTCAAAAGCATCAGAAAGATGGGGAACAGCAGCTTCTTCATCGGGTAACGGGTTGGGTAATGGTGAGGAAATGCAAGAAGTTAAGGGAAAATTCATTCAGGGGCCCATCGTGGAATCTGCCTCCTGAAAAATCGCAATCAAAGGCCCCAGGTCTGCTCCATCTGACAGAGCGCCGATCCCCAACTCAGGGACATACATCCTGCTAACAAAGCCATCAAGATACAGGGCCTGATTGCAGCCTTTCATCCGAAAAAGAGACGCCAGGTTATAAAATGTGACCGGCTGCTCTGAAATGGCAAACACTACCTTTCCCTCAGGAGTCAGCCCTACCCCATTGCGGATGTGGCGATTGGGAGAAGGATCACTAAACAGTGGATTGGGCTCTCCCTCTACCAGCAGCATGGGACCGGACTGGGTAGCATAGCGAATTACCTCCTCGTCCACCGAATCGGCAAACTCCTGTGGCGTCAACAGCAGGGCTTTCCCAGCTGTGTCTATGGCAAACACCCCGTTGGGCTGAAGGTAAAAGTTCCCATAGCCATTGGTCTGGGTATCAATTGGGTGTATAGTTTGACCTTCCAGAATCAGTAATCCCTGGGCACTGCGATCCCGCTGGTACATTCCTCCATTCATGAGCAGTTGTACCGACAGCCCCAGGCTATCGGCTATTGCAGAGATGGTCTCAAACGTGTGAATACCCTTGTCAGCAGAATTGAACATCCTCAGATCTGTGACTTCAGGATCAAAGGTAACAGTGTAGAACACCTGCGTTCGATAGGTATCTACCCGTGCGATTGCCTTCAGTTCTCTTTCAACCGGCTGCTCAACGATTGGAGCCGTCGGGACAGATGGTTCTTCACCTGGTTGTGAATCTGACTCGCATCCAGCTAAGGCAAGCAGCAGGGCAAACAGGAAGCAATATGAAATTTCGGTCTTTCCCAAAAGGCTTTATTTATCTGATTTTCAATAGCATATCTATCTTTACCGAAAGTAAATCAATAGCTGGGTCGCATACTCCCTGTCTATGGGAGCCTGATAAAATGGCCTGCCCCGATCGTCAAAAGCAACCATGATGTTTCGGGAGCCAGTATCCTGATTCAGCAGGTAGCGCACCTCCCAGCCTTGTGCCCGCAAGAGCTCCAGGGCTTTCTCGGCAGACTCATTGAGATGCCTGGCTCTGGCAAGATCCATTACCAGATGGTGCTCCCGGCCCGAGCGATCACGGCAGATTGCCAAAAAACGCCGCGAAGCACGCTTCCCTTCTTTGGATTCGCCCATCAGGCGGCCGGAGGAATGGCTGTACATGAGCTGGGTCTGGAAGCAGGAATAGTTACGCCGCTGGGCCTCTTGCAGAAACGCTGTCCGCCCCCGCCCGGAATGCAGGTCAAAACGAAACCCTCCTCCCGCACTTAAATCTGCCACTTCCCTGATTCCATTTCGATCAAGGATCACCAGGCCATCCATATCGGGATCAAGGTTTCTGTTGATTGGTCTACCATTCTCCAGACTTAGCCCAAGGGGTGGCTGGTCAGTAGCCCAGTCCTGGGTAAAGCCTACCGCCAGGTAGCACATCACGTTATTCCTGCTCCTTCGCTCCCATTCCTCAAATCGCTCTCCACCATTCCGGCTGAAATACACCGTATGGACACCGTGTTCCGGACTGATTTCAAAACATTTGAACACAAATCCCTTATCTCTGAGCAAATAGGATTTCATGCTCCCATGGTGGTAGCTTTCCAGTTGATCCTGTGCCATCATGCCTGATACGGTAGTCCAGAGCAGCCAACACATAGTCAACACCAACTTGTTTCTCAGAAAACCCATCGAGTTGTTAATCAACGTAGTACACAAGGAGGTTGGTAGCTTCATTAGCAGCTTTGGGGCCACGTGATAGTTCGTTCCCATCTTCGTTGTAAGCTCGCATGATGTTTTTGCCTCCAGTATCGAGGTTAAAAAGCCCAAATATCTGGTAGCCCATTTGATCCTTCAGGTAGCGAACCACTTTATCCGAAGCCCGGTTGAGGTAGTCACTTTCGGGATGATCGATAACGATGTGATGTACCACGCCATCTTTCATGCAAATGGCCAGGAACCGGCGCTCGGCCTCATCTCCATATGTCAAATTGTGCTGGGGAAATCCGTACCCATGGCTCTTGGTGTACATGAGTTGGGTCTGAAAAACAGTTGCGCCCTGCTGGCTCGCCCAGCGTAGAAACATGAGGCGATCTTCTGTATCTCTGAGGTCATATTCGGCATCGCCGCCCTGGCTCACGTGGACGCTTTCTTCGTCAATGTTGACGACTGCTATCCCGCCTTCCTGAGCCCCTCCGTTGTACACAATGATGAGCCCATCCATTCGCTGGTCGAGGTTGCGGTTGACGATGCGGCCATTGTCGACACAGATTCCCAAGGGAGGACTATCAGTATCCCAACTTTCGGAAAAAGCTCCAGAGCAGTAAAACAGGATCTGTTTCCCGTTCTGCCATTCCTCAAACTGGTGATTGGCGTCCTTAGCGAAGTACTTGGCTTTGACCACCCTGCCTCTGGTTCTCGCCCGACTAAAGTCGTACAGCACCATGTCAGTGTTTTCAAATTCTACCTCGGAGCGAACATATGCCCCGCGCAAAAAAGACTGCCCCCAGGCAGTAGTTCCTGTGGCTATCATACAGAGCCAGATTAGGGTATATTTGAGTTTCATAGGCTAGAGCTTAAGTCATTATTTTTGATTCTTCGTGATTAAAAGTCGCGGTTGATAGGCACATGCAGCCCGATAAAAAGATTGGAATGGTAAACCCCCTGTCGTGTGGCCGATAGGACCATATTGCTCAGTACATCATCGGATCCCAGGACAAACACATCTCGCAAACTGACCACAAATCCCAGGCTAGGGTCCAGGTCTCCAGATTCGAAGCTATGGACTTCCATTACGAGTGGAAAATACAGGGCTATGCTTTTCTCTTCTACCGCCAGGGTAGCCCTTATTCGGGTACGGCTAAGGGAATTTTCGGACCAGTTTAGCTGGGTGGTTCCGTCGACCTGTATAGCCCAGGGACCACTCCCCAACCGCACCTTGGCATGAGCACTCAGTTTTTGAGGAAGGCTTTCCGTAATGCCATTTTCCAGTCTCATGGAATCAGCCTCCAGCATTCCGACAAGGGCTTCTATCCCGGAAACTCCGGACCTTGCTGAACCAAATTCGCTATATTCAAGGCTACCGGTCACAGTCTCATAAGAGGTTTGATCCAGGTTCCAGTACTGGACCAATCCAATTTGCTGCCAGGCAGCTCCGACCTCCCATTTGGGTTTTCTGTTATAGTCAAGAGTCTGGAAAACAAGCCCAATTCCTGCTGATAGGCCCCAGCTGTTTTCGAAATAGTTGTATCGCCTGCCGCCAGTTGGAGAAATAATCCCTGCAAAACCGGGGTTATAGGCCCAGTACATGGAATCGGCCTGTATCCTTAAATCATTTTCAGAGAAATCCCAGGTTGTACCCCACATATTTGCCCGGCCAAAAGCTCCAACAGATCGCAACTGCCCGGAAAGTCCAATATGCAGAAGCCGTAGCCCACGGCCCAGGGTAAACCCATAGCCCACCTGCAGGTAGTCCCACTGATTTACTTCCAGACCGACGGCATCACTCGCCAGAGAGGAAGGGGCCATGGCGTCACTTTTCCAGTTGTGATGGTAGTATTTGGCAATCTCGGCAGGTAACCCGCTGAGGTTGATGTGCTCTTCACGACCGGTTTGAAAAAACACTGCCTGCCGCAGCAGGCCCCGCTCTATCAGGTTGGGGTTGGTTTCCAGTCGACGGGAATAGCCTGGGCCAAGGATGTGATTTTCCTGCCAGCCCGTCCAGTTGGCTTGCTGACCCTGAAAGGTAAATCCGTCCTGATTTCCAGCGGTAAAAAGGGGGAGTGATCCTGCACTGGCTTTCAGCCCACGAACAAGGTTAACAGGGTAAAACTGACCGTAAAGATTGGTGGCCAGAAGGTTATTTCCACTTCTGAGGTCACCCCCGATTAAATTGACTTCTCGGGAATGTGTCGCTCCTGCCACGAAGGCGGGGTTGAAGGAGGCCCCCATCAGTCCCCGATGCCAACTTGCCAGATACCCTCCCTGGGCATTTGCCTGTGGAATGATCGCGAGAATGGTCAGCAGAATAGCCAGGTAAAAACGGGGCATCGTAGGGGGATTTGCTGGAGAAAAGACCCGTAATCTGGGGCCAGGTTGAAAGCTCCAGTGGGGAGTTGTTCATAAAGATATGTGATCCCCCTCAAAATACCCTACTGTCTTATTTTTCCCAAAACGCATCAGGTGACACGTCCACCAGCTGGTTTTGCACCGCAAACACCACTAGACCAGCGGTATTTCGGCATCCCAGTTTCTGGAGCAGGTTATTACGGTGCCCATCAACCGTACGGGAACTGATGAACAGCTTTTCCCCTATTTCCTGGGTCGTGTACTGCTTGCAGATGAGCTCCAGGATCTCCTTCTCACGAGAAGTAAGGTCCGGGCCAAAAGCCACCCTGGATTTTTTCTTCCGCGTCAGGCTGTCCCGCACCACTTCCATCACCGGCTGGGTATAGGAAAAACCTTTTTCATGTACCTCCCGGATTGCCTGCTCGACTTCTTCAGGAGCGCTATTTTTCGGCAAGTATCCCGAAGCCCCCAGCTCAAGCATTTTGGATATAAATTCCTTGCTGAAGTAGGTCGATAGGACAATCACCTTGATTTCTGGAAACTTTTCCTGAAGAATTTTGGCCGTCTCCACTCCGTTTAGCTCCGGCATATTCAAATCCAGGAGTATCACATCGGGAAGTTCTTCTGTCTTTTCCAGCTGATCCAATAATTCTCTCCCATTCCCGGCTTCCATGCTCACCTCCAACCCATCAAAGTCAGCCAGGAGAATCTGCATTCCCTTTCTGAAAAGGGTCTCATCATCTGCAATTGCTATTCTTATCATGTCAATCTTTCCGAAAGTATAGTCCTACTTGGTGGGCTGGCTGTGATAACCCCTTTATGCAAAAAGAGTTTTGGCAGGAATGGGAACCCTTAGGGTTAGCCAATAGCTATGATCCAGGCCGACTTTTTCTTCAACTGTCCCATTGATGAATTGCAATCGGCTTTCCATGGTCTTTAAAATGTGGTCTGTCGGGCGAAAAACCTGCAGGCTATCACTATTGATTCTTTTTTCCCGATACGAGATGACCACCTGCTGCTGTCTTTGAAACAACCGGATCTCTACTGCATCCAGTGTACTGGTAGGAGATGCGTTGGTCAACAAATCACGCACTGTCCTGAACAGGCTCATTTCCATCATGAGACTCAACTGGGCGGTGGCTTCTGCTTCCTGCTCGAAGAGGATAGGCTTTCCATGTGCAGCTTCCTCTTCTTCACATAGCTCCTTCAGGGCAGGGCCTAGTCCAAAAGTCTCAAGAGTTGGAGGTAACAAATCCTGGGAAAGGCGACGGGCCGAGCCTATGGTGCTGCCTACAACTTCCAAAATCTGGTTTACCTGCTCCTTCCCCTCTGGTATTTTTCGGGATAATTGGTGCAGGTACAGGTTCACAACATTCAACCCTGCATGAATTTCATCATGAAGGTTTCTGGCGAGTCGCTTTTTTTCCTCTTCATAAGAATATAGAGAAGTGGAGAGCAGGCTTTTCTGATACTCTAGTGAATTACCCTGAGCTTCCATCAGTTTTTCGTGCAACCTGTTCCGGGATACGCTGATATACAGGGCGATGCCCAAGCCAATTACTAACAGGACACCTATTTCCAAAAACATAATAAGAACCAGGTCGGAATATACCTCTATACTACTTGTCATTTTTCAGCTTGTCAGGGTTGAGCATTGAGGTGAACTATCCTAAACCAATGGTCCTGAATAGACGTAAATTATTAGCCAACCTTCCTGAAAGGTCCACATTGATGAATAAATTAGTCCACCATTTCGGTCAAAGTAGTATTCCCTATCTAGACTAACAATCATCAAAATAAAAACAGGTATTTCTACCTGGTACTCCCCGTAAATCCTCCCCATTTCACCTATACGTACTATCACTCTGTCCTCTGCGCTGGCAAGAGAGCATCTTTGAATCGTGATCCCCGAATAGTATTTCACTTTACGATTCCCCATGATGTTTTTACCTAATCCCTTTTTCTCGCAGAGCACAACCGAGAACAATTCCCAGGTGGGACGGACCTATCAAACGTCCTGGAATCAACCCTACTACTCATCCAGTGAGGATCGGAGCTCCCAGGTATCTGCCGGCGGCAGTTACCCCTCCTCTTCCAATGAGGATGACGAATGGCTGGAAAGCTTCACTTCCTACGTTGAGGATCACCTGGATGATCCCGGACTGGGCGTTCCTCGACTGGCTGAGGCATTTGCTATGAGTGAAAGCACACTTTTGCGGCAGACCAAACGATTGTTGGGCCTCACTCCTGCGACTTATCTGAGAAATACCCGGATGGCCAAGGCATATGCGGTCCTATCCGGAGCCAAGGGCATCTCAGCGAAGCGGGTTGCCTTCATGGTAGGCTATGAGAATTACCGCAGCTTTGCGCGCACCTTCAAAGATCAATTTGGGGTATTGCCCTCTGACCTGTCTTAACCTGTCATATTTTAATGCACCAACCTAAGGGCCTGTTGACAGAAAGCCAGAAGAACTCCCCATTCTTTCTTGGTTTTCTTACAAACAGGCCCAAAATCTTTCTTAGCCAACTGTAGCCTGGGCACTACACTATTTCGCAAATTGAAATATAAGCCAATGACCAAAAACGCCAAACAAGGCACCTATTGGGCAAAAACGAAAGTATTTGAGGCATAACACAGCAGATCCTTTCCTCTGTTCAATAGATCAAATCCCCCATTCGGCCCTATTTCTGTGCAACTCAGACTGAAATTCTAACACTTCAATCGCACAAAATTACGGGTCATGATGGGGACATGGACCAAATTTCAAATCATCTGCGTCGGGCTACTTTCATGGTGGCTGTTGCTGCAATCAACGGCATTACAGGCACAGATAACAGCAGAATTCACGGCAAATAACCTCAGTGGCTGTAGTCCGCTGACGGTGCAGTTTGCGGAGCTGACTACCGGGTCAGTTAACAGCTACAACTGGGATTTCGGAAATGGAAATACATCCACGCTTCCTAATCCCGGCGTTATTTACGTGAATCCGGGAACCTACACGGTTTCCCTTACCGTCTCAGACGGAGCCAACACCACCACTGAAACCAAGACGGCCTATATCACCGTTTTTGCCGATCCAGTTGCCGACTTTTCAGTGACACCTGTTACCGGCTGTGCGCCGCTGACGGTAAGCACGACGGACCTTTCGGCCCCAGGTGATGGAGCTATCAACAACTGGACCTGGGACTTTGGCGATGGTACTGTTTCGACAAATACAGCTCCTGACCATACCTACCTGAATTCCGGCATGTACGACGTATCGCTCACCGTATCGGATGTCAATGGTTGCTCCGGCTCGAAACTCGTTCCTGACCTCGTGACGGTCGGGGCACCGCCTCAGGTCAATGTCTCCATGACTCCCCCCACGGTTTGCCAGTTGCCATATGTCGCCAGTTTTTCCTCCAGCGTCACGGGTTCGGGAAGCTATAGCTACGAATGGGACTTTGGCGACGGAGGCAGCAGCACCCAGGCCAATCCCAGTCATGGCTATGCCTCGCCAGGCACCTACCCTGTCACCCTGATCACCACCGATGCAGCAGGTTGTGCCGATACTACTACCCTACCCGATCCGGTGCAGGTCGCGTTTCCCAGTGCCAATTTTGCCGTAGCCGATACGGTGGTCTGTGTGGGCGAAAACCTGCAACTCAGCAACCTGAGCACAGGAGCTGTAGATTTTCAGTGGAATTTTGGCGATGGAACCGTATTCAACGGCCCTCAGCCCAGCTTTTCCTACAACGCCGCAGGCAGCTATTCGATCCGGCTCATCGCGACCAATGCGCAGGGCTGCGCAGACACGCTGCTCCGAACGACCTATGTGACCGTGAGCGAAACACCCGTCGCGCAGTTTGGCAGCACAGATCGCCAGAGCTGCGAGCTGCCATTTTTGGTAGAATTTAGCGAAGCCTCTCAAGGTGCTACAAACTGGCAATGGAACTTCGGTGATGGCAATTTTGATACCGGCCCCAATCCTACTCACCTGTACCAAAGTGCAGGTTTCTTCCCCGTCACCCTCATCGCAACCGGACTCAATGGCTGTAGCGATACCCTCATTCGCAACAACTATGTACAAATTCAACCCCCACAGGCTGAATTCATCGCGGATACCATCGCCGGGTGCATCCCGCTTACGGTGGATTTCCAGGACCTGAGTACCTCGGCCTTTGACAGCATCGACACTTGGCTCTGGAACTTTGGCGACGGAGGAAGCTCTTTTGCCCAAAACCCGAGTCATGTCTTTAACTCGGTGGGACAATTCACCGTGCAGGTGATCGTGGTGACGACAGGCGGATGTCGCGATACCGCTACGCTTGCCATACAGGCTGGAACACCGCCATTGGTGGATTTTGACGCCAATCCAAAGGTGGTGTGTGCCACCGATCCGGTTTCCTTTCTGGACAATTCCAGCCTCGCCACCGAATGGTATTGGGAGTTTGGGGATGGCGGCACTTCGAATGCCCAAAATCCCATTTACACCTATGGCGACACGGGGCTGTTTGACGTGACACTGGTTGCGCTCTACTTCGGCTGTCCGGATACGCTGGTCAAACCAGACTTCATCCGCGTGCTGCCCCCTATTGCGGAATTTTTTCCCAATCCGCTATACGGCTGCGAAGTCCCGCTAACGGTGAGTTTCAACGACGTCTCTATCGGCGCCGACCACTGGTTCTGGGACTTTGGCGACGGTAGTTCGGATACGGTTCAGTTTCCCACTCATACCTTCACCGCGCTGGGCACCTACACCGTTACCCTGACCGTCACCAATGATTCTACCGGCTGTAGCGATGACTACAGCTATGACCTCGTGATCACCCAGCCTACGGCCAATTTTGCCGCTACGGACACCTTTGGCTGCATCGGCAACGTAGTCAACTTCCTCGATCTCTCGGGAGGGGCGATGAATTACTTCTGGGATTTTGGCGACGGAGACACCTCAAATGTCGCCAACCCCAGCCACAGCTACAGCGCTGCCGGCACCTACGACGTCACCCTGATCGTCAGCAACGATGTAGGCTGCCGCGACACCATGGTCATGCCCAATCTGGTGGAAATCATCGGTCCACAGGCTGATTTTAGCGTCGATACCACGACCGGCTGTGCGCCACTTTCGGTGGTGTTTTCCAATCAAAGCACGGCGACTACCCCAGGTTCCAGCATCACCGGTTACTTCTGGGACTTTGGCGACGGGGTTACCTCGACCGCAGCTAATCCCAGCCATCAGTTTGTAGATCCAGGCGAATATGACATCACCCTGGTGGTCGTGGACGATCAGGGCTGCGCCGACACCCTGGTTCGCACAGGCTTCATTCAGCCCACATATCCGACAGCTGCTTTTACCACACTCGACACCCTCACCTGTCCGGGTGCACCAGTGGCTTTCGTCAACCAATCTACCGGTGTAGGGAACACTTACCAGTGGAATTTTGGCGACGGGACTTCCTCGACCGTTCCCAATCCCGTCAAAGTCTATCCAGGAAATAGCGGTCAATTCACCGTGAGCCTGATCGCCACCGACGTCAACGGCTGCCAGAGCATCACCACGCTCAGCGATTTCATCGAAATCGGCCCGCCAGAGGCACTCTTCGCCGCGGCCCCTACCCAACAAGCCTGTCCCCCACTGAATGTCAGCTTCACCAATCAGTCCAGCCCCAATGTCACCAACTGGTATTGGGATTTTGGAGACGGAAGTACCTCTACATTGCCCAACCCGAGCAAGGTCTATAATTTACCCGGCCAATACGACGTGCAGCTCATTGTAGCGACCGTTCAGGGTTGTCGTGACACGCTCGACCTGCCAGGTCTGATCGACCTGACCGGTCCACAGGGAAATTTCAGCTTTACTCCGCTGGAAGGTTGTAGCCCCTTTGAGGTGACCTTCACCGCACAAACCCAGGGAGCCATCAGTTGGACCTGGGACTTTGGTGACGGGAGCCTGGGAACGGGTCAATCCGTCACCCATACCTACCTGCAGGACACCGTGGCACGGCCTACCCTTGTGATCGAAGATACTGCAGGCTGTACCGTCGCCATTCCCGCCGATGACAGCATCGTGGTCAGGGCTGGCCCCAATCCGCAGTTTCAGGTGCTGCAAACGCAGACCTGCCTCGGAGAACCCCTGCTCATCCAGAATCAGAGCACTTCTCCACTGCCTATTACTGCGTACCTCTGGGACTTTGGCGACGGAAACACCTCGACGGCGGCCAATCCCCAGCATGCCTACGTCACACCCGGCACCTACTCTATCAGCCTGACCACCACCAACCTCAGCGGCTGCGTGGACAGTTTTGCCCTAAGCACACCTATCACCGTGGCCCCTCGTCCTACGGCCAGCTTTATCCCTTCACAGCTAAGTGGCTGCGCACCGTTATCGGTCACCTTCAACGGACAATCGGGCGGCGGAAGTCCCATTGGGATGCGAGAGTGGGATTTTGGAGATGGCACGACATTGAATGGGCAACAGTCGCCGCTCCACACCTTCGCCACGCCCGGGACCTACACCGTGCGTCTTGCCGTACAGGATGCCAATGGCTGCCGCGACAGCATGGAACTGGACATTGTCGTCCTGGGAGCACCTGCGCCCAACTTTACCGTTTCCGCAACAGATGGCTGTGCACCTCGCACGGTGCAGTTCTCGGACCTGAGTCAGGGAAATATCGCGAGCTGGTTCTGGGACTTTGGAGATGGGGGTACCTCTACGCAGGCCAATCCCAGCCACACCTACCAGACCAACGGCGACTTTGATGTAAGCCTGACCGTGACCAATGCAGCAGGTTGCTCCGCGACCCTTATGGAACCCGATCTCATTCGGCTGAATCGCCCGGCTGCCGCTTTCACTTCCAATGCCACCCTGCTCTGCCCCCCTGCCGCCGTGGACTTCACTGCGCAGGCCACGGGCGACACCACCATCACCCAATGGCTCTGGGACTTTGGTAATGGCGATACGGCCATCGGTCCAAACCCAACCTACACCTACTCCCAGGGCGGAAATTTCGACGTTACCCTGATCGTGGTGGACGCCCTGGGCTGCGCAGACACCCTGGTGGACAGCCAGCACGTCGCGGTGAGCATGCCTCCACAGGCTGATTTTACACTGGATGACTCCGTGATCTGTGCCCCAGGTACGATCACGGCACTTGATGCCAGCCAGGGAGTGACGGCCCCCATCGTAGGGCGCGTGTTTGACTTTGGCAATGGCCAAACGGCGGGCGGCACCTCGGCCACGGGGCTGTACCAGAATGCCGGCAATTTCACCCTAAACCTGGTTGTCACCGATGCCAATGGGTGTACCGACACCGCCACCCAGGCCATACTGGTTCACCCGCCGGTGAATGCGGACTTTGCCGTGAGCGACAGTACAGGCTGTAGCGAGGCTCCTTTCAGCTTCTTTGACCAGTCCAGTGGGGCCACTGTGGTGAACTGGAGCTGGGACTTTGGCGATGGCAATACGTCGAATCAGGCTTTTCCCATACACGCCTACGATAGCGCAGGCAGCTACACGGTTACCCTGGCGGTACAGGATCAGAACGGCTGCGTGGACACCATTAGCAAACCCAACCTGATTGACTTGCAGGGGCCAAGTGCAGCTTTTACCCCGCTACAAAGCAGCGGCTGTATCGGCTCCAGCTTCACCTTTACCGATGCCTCGACCGGGGCTTCTGCTATCGTCGGCTGGAGCTGGAGTTTTGGCGACGGGGACAGCAGCAATCAACAAAATCCAGTTCACCTGTACAATCAGCCCGGCGTGTACGACGTCTCGCTCACTGTCACCGATGCCAATGGCTGTCGACAGACGCAAACGGTGCCACAGGCGGTGGTGATTTTCGAGGGGCCGCAGGTAGCTTTTGCCCTTGACATTACCCAGGGCTGCGCACCCCTGACCGTTCAGTTCACCGACCAATCGACCTCTCCCAACAGTACCCTTACGGGTTGGCAATACCAGTATGGCAATGGCAGCAGCTACAATTTTCCCAACGGAACCCAAACATACACTAGCCCTGGCACCTTCGAGGTTGTCCTCACTGTAACCGACGCTCAAGGTTGTGCGGCAGCCGATACCCAGCAGATTACCGTCCTGCCTGGTCCGAATGTGGATTTCATATCGAATATCCAGTCGGGGTGCCCTCCACGTCCCATTGACTTTCTGAGCCAAAGCGGAGGTCCAACTCCGTTGGCCAGTTGGTCCTGGGATTTTGGAGATGGAAATATGGGAAATGGCCCTCTGTTTACCCACACCTACCAGGCCAATGGCCTGTACGATGTGAAGTTGGTCGTAGAAGACGCCAATGGATGCCGCGATTCGCTCATCCGATCCCAGTTCATCCGCATCGGGGAGCCGCTGATAGATTTTGGGGTAGATGACAGCCTGCCCTGTCCGGGTGAAGTGGTCACCTTTACCGACTTCAGCCAGCCTGATACTCCATTTGTGAGCTGGAGCTGGGACTTTGGCGATGGCAATACCGCTACAGGACAAACGGCAAGCCACACCTATGCCGATTCGGGACGATACGACGTCACCCTTACCGTGGTGGATGCACTGGGCTGCATCGGAACCCAAACCATTCCCGAACTGGTCAAGGTGCAGTCGCCGCCGGTGGCGTATTTCACCGCACCAGCCTTTGGCTGTGCACCGGCCATCATCCAGGCGCTAGACAGCAGCTATGGGGTTTCGCCTCTCAACACGTGGAACTGGCAGGTGAATGGCTCGCCAGAAGGTAGTGGTCAGCAGGCCCAGTTTTTCTTCAATCAAATTGGCCGCTATGACATCAGCCTCAGGGTCATAGATGACCGTGGCTGTAGCAATACCTTTACCCAGGCGGTCGAGGTAATGGGGCCTCCGGAGGTCAACTTCACAGCGTCTGATACCGTAGGATGCTCACCTACCGCTATTGTATTTAACGGGCAAAGTACCCCTGCCGGTCTGGAGTGGACCTGGGACTTTGGAGATGGAAATACTGACAGTCTCCAGTCCCCCATTCACAGCTATGAGCAGGATGGTCAATACGACGTTTCGTTGACCGTAGTCGACCAGTATGGCTGTACGGCGACCCGTACCAAACCACAATATATCGACCTGAGTCGTCCCGAGGCTGACTTTACCGCCCGCTATGTGCCCGCCTGTCCACCAGTGGAAGCTACTTTCACCGCAGCAGCCACCAGCCCCTATGGCATCACGCAGTATCAGTGGAATTTTGGCGATGGGGCCGTTGCCTCTGGCAATCCGGCTATTCACACTTACCTGGACACCGGAAACTATGTGGTCACGCTCACTGTTGTTGACGGACTTGGCTGCGAACAGGTAGTCGAAAAAGACACAGCCGTCAGCATTTTCGGAGAAAACAAACCCGCTCCGATTCTCCTTCATGCTGTTTCCGTGGAAGACCGGGAGTCGGTCCGCATGAGCTGGGCTCCCTCCAGAGCCAGTGACTTCTCGGCCTATCTGGTTTATTGGCAAAATACCTCTACTGGCAACTGGGAAGAAATCTACCGCACCACTGGTCGGCAGGATACCAGCTACCTGGACCGTCGGCCCTCCGTGCTTGACTGCGAGGCCAGCTCCTACTGCTACCTGGTGGTACAGCAAAACGAATGTGGCACGTTGGGAAGTTTGACCGAGGCTCGACCACATTGCACCATCGAAGCAGTGGCCCAGCCCCTACCCGACCGCATACTCGTCAGCTGGAACAACTACCAGGGCTGGAATCAGGTGGATCACTACGAGATCTACCGCGTGAGTGACTATCAGCCTGCCAACGCGGAGTTCCTGGCGCTGGTACCTGGCTCGGACAACAGCTATGTGGACGAAGCCACCACCTGCTTCAACCAGTATAGCTACCGCGTACGGGCCTTTGGTACTGGCTCTTTGCAAACTTCCTGGAGCGACACTACCCTGGCTCAAAATGCCAAGAGCGCTCCTGCCGAAAGTACAGAACTGGTCACGGCGACTGTGGTGGACAACCGAGACATTCGGGTAGAATGGCTGCCATGGTCGGCACCTGACCTGATCGAGGTACTACTGGAGCGCAGCGAAGACAACGGCGGCACCTGGCTCACCGTAGGAGCATTTTCCCCAGATCAACTTAGCTACCGCGACAGCAGTGTTCGCATCAACGAGCAAAGCTATACCTATCGCCTGCAGGCACGTGATAGCTGCGGTTTCCGGACGCCCTACAGCAATTTGGGGAAAAGCATTTTGCTGGAAGCCAACAGCGAGAACTTCGCCAACGAGCTGACCTGGACGGCTTATGAAGAGTGGGCCAATGGCGTGGAGGCTTATCGCATCGAGGTGCTACAGGAAGCGACCGGCCAGTGGGTAGAAGTAGATGTGGTGAGCGGGGATAGGCTAAGTTATGTGGATCGCAGCACCTTCTTTGAGCAGGGGCGGTATTGCTACCGGATCATCGCCCAGGAACGGGGCGGCAATCAGGCGTTGAGCATGTCCAATGAGGCTTGCACGGGCATTTCGCCCAAGCTGTATGTCCCCAATGTCTTTACGCCCAATAACGACGGGATCAACGAGACCTTCCGACTGAATGGGGTTTACCTGCGTGAAGTGGAGGTACGGATCTATTCGCGCTGGGGCAAGGAACTCTTCGTGGGCCACAACCTTGACGATGCCTGGGATGGCCGCTACGCTGGGCAGTTGGTGCCGGAAGGCGTGTACACCTACATCGTGGAGGCTACCGCACAGAATGGGGCGAGTTTGCGGGAAACCGGAACCGTGACGGTCTTGAGGTAAACTATGGCATGGTTCAGGGATCATTGAACAGGGAACAGGGAGCAGGGAGCAGGGAGCAGGGAAAAGAAAAGAGGAGAGACGGAGTTCAGGTTTCTCTAATGGATGGCCAATGTTCAGTGATCCATGATTCTCTCCTTCACCACCTGGGCGGGGTTACCTCGATAGATCTGGTAGGACTGGAGATTTTGGCTGGCAACGGAACCGACGGTCAATACGGCATGGCTCCCAACGGTCACTCCGGGGGTCACGACCGTCTGAGCACCGATCCAGGCTCCGTCCTCAAGGGTAATTTCCTGGGTCATGAGGTCAAAGGTGGGCTTCTTGAAGTTGTGGTTGCCAGTGAGGAGCATGGCTCCCTGCGAGAGGCAGCAATTGGCCCCAATCTTTACATCGGCTAGGTTATCGATCCATACTTTTTCACCGATCCAGGTGTGGTCCCCAATGGTCAGCCGCCAGGGATACTTGATGTTTACACCCGGCTTGATGATGACACCTGTTCCAATGCTTGCCCCAAAGGCCCGCAACAGACTGACTTTCAGCCCAATAAGAGGATTGAGAGGATTAATAAAAAATAACACATTCACAAAGTACCACAACACCCGCTTCAGGCTATTGCCGCCGGGTTGGTACCATGAATTGTCGTATTGGGATAGATTGGTAGGCATGGGGTGTTAGTTCGTAGTTCGTAGTTTCCCGCTCTGCGGGATTTCGCTGTGCTCAACGTGGTTCGTAGTTCGTAGTTCGTAGTTCGTAGTTCGTAGTTCGTAGTTCGTAGTTCGTAGTTCGTAGTTGGGTACTGACCTGACTGCCATCGAGTTACGACCATTTCACCCTATACCGTATACCATCTTCCTACGCCCCGCCCATATTCCCCCTATAAACCTTATACACCTTATTCCCCCCTTCTACCGCATACCACCTCCTTCTTCCTTATCTCTTCTCGATCATCTCCAGCAGGGTGTGGGTCCAGGTTTCGGGAGTAATTTTTTGGGCGAGTTTACGGCTGTGTTGCCCCCAGGCTTTAAGCGTTGGGGTATCAAGAGAAAATAGCTTTTGCAAAATCTGGTTGAGGCTCTCACGATCTTTGGCCCTGAATATCAACCCATTGCGTTCTGGTTCAACAAAAGCATCGCCAGATCCGCAGGCATTGGAAGCAATAAGTGGAAGGCCCACAGCAGCAGCTTCGTGAAGGGCCACTCCCCAGGGTTCTTCCCGGCTCGGCAGAATAAAAGCCGTAGCCTCAGCCATCAGTGAGGGCAATTCTTCTGGTTGAACAAAGTCCTGATGGATGATCCTTGGATCATCCGGTATGGCAACACTGCCATCAGCTTTCCCCACCAGTTTGAGCTGCCAGCCCAATTGTTCATCTTGTGCGCAGAAAGCCTCGATCAGTTCTCCGATCCCTTTGTGCTCCATGATTCGCCCCACGTACAGAAGCGTGCGAGGCTCATTCTCCAGAGGGGCCTGTACGGTGGAAAACCGCGGTACGTCAGCGCTGTAATACCCCTGCCGAATGTGATCGGAGTCATACCCAAGTTTCGCGGCGTAGTCGGCTTGCCTGGGGCCTGCTCCCCAGATGTAATCAAAGTGCTTGCGTACCAGCCAGGGACTTAGCAAAGTCCCGATTCGCTGACGCAGGTCCCCACGCCACTGGTTGTCGAGGCCGCAAATAACCGGAGTAGCAGCAGGTTTGTAAGCCAATGCCTTAAGGTAGCCTTTATCAATCCAGCCGGAAACGAAGATCCCGTTTGGTTCGAAATCCTTCACGATCTGATCCAGCTCTGCCTGAGAAAGGGTACTCCGGTCAAAGACTTCCAGGCCTTCGCCAAAGTCGAACTCAAATGGCGCTTCCTTATTCACCGGCCAGCGAACCAGTTTGACCTGCATATGGGGTTCCTGCATCAGGCGATCCAGGCAGGCGATGGTGTAACCAGCTAGTTCAGAGTATAGGATTAGGATCTTCATGAGCGAATTGATCTGGCCATCACAGGATCAGGTTGTCTGACCTCCAGCCACCAGCATGAATAATTCATCGGAACAACTTGTACTTCAGGATGCAATAAATGGCACGAAATCCATCCTTCCAACCTATTTTTTTGCCTTCTTCATAGGTACGGCCATAGTAGGAAATGCCTACCTCATAGATGCGAATGCCGGGCACACGGGCGACCTTGGCCGTCACTTCCGGCTCAAAGCCGAAGCGTTTTTCCTGCAACTTCAGCCCCTTGAGCACATCGGCCTTGAAGAGCTTGTAGCAGGTTTCCATGTCGGTGAGGTTGAGCCCTGTCATGGCGTTGGACAAAAAGGTCAGGATGCCATTGCCGATCGAGTGCCAGAAGAACAGCACCCGGTGTGGATCTCCCCCGCGAAAGCGCGAGCCATAGACCACGTCGGCAAACCCCTCCAGCATCGGGCGCAGGAGGCGGTTGTATTCGCGTGGGTCATACTCCAGGTCAGCGTCCTGGATGACGATATAATCACCGGTGGCCTGGGCTATACCGGTGTGTAACGCAGCTCCTTTTCCCTGGTTTTGGTCATGTGCATAGTACCGAATGACCTGATCCAGGTCCTGCTCAGCCATGTAGCGCTTTAGCACCGCTTCCGTATCATCCGTCGAACAGTCGTTGACCACGACGACCTCTTTCTGCACCCCATGGGCCAGTTCGACTCCGAGCACCAAATCCAGAATTCGGTGAATGGTGGGCGCCTCATTGAAGGCAGGAATGATGATGGAGAGAGTGGGAGCGCCCATATTCGAAAGACAGTTTTGCGAATTGAAGAGGTATCAGGGCGCGAAGTTACCAAAGGAATTGGAAATGGTTAATAG
The DNA here is from genome assembly GCA_964343195.1 of uncultured Bacteroidia bacterium. Classification (GTDB taxonomy): domain Bacteria; phylum Bacteroidota; class Bacteroidia; order J057; family J057; genus CAYVAP01. The sequence continues at coordinate 93,934 of CAYFIR010000002.1, forward strand.
TTGCTGCAAAAGGAATGATCAACCGGATGTGGCTGGATTGAGGCCAGAGACAGAAGCATCACTGGAAACAGGAGTTTTTGCTGTTCTCCCTATCTTCCTGTCCTGAGCAGCTGCAAGGAACTCTGGCCATTCAACAAGGATCATTACCACCATAAAAAAATGGATTGCAAAAGCATTCAGAGAAGAATTCAGCCAGCTTTCAAAGGTGGCTGAAACGAGAGCAGCCAACACAAATGGCAAAGCAAAAGCCCTGGACTTCATCCGGACCAGCAGATTTATTAGGAAAATAATGAAGAACAAAAAGCCAATCAGCCCATTGTTCATCATAAAGGTAAGCCAGGAGTTGTGCATGCCGCCCTGGTGCTCGGTGGTAACCAGTATATCCGCCAGGCTGTGGAAGTAAATTTCTTCGTAGGCAAACCCCTTCCCAATGAAGGGATTTTGTAGGATTTGATTCCAACCCAACGTCCAGGCCAGGAAGCGCCCAGTACCGGTCTCTATGGACTCCACCCTCAGGAACTCTCCTAAGCCAATCATTCGGATAATATCGGTCGGGCTAAGGAAAGAGAAAAATACTAACATCCCTGGAATGACCCCCCCCCACAAAAACACGATTGAACCGGGATTTCGCTTATGGAACCAATACAAGAAATAGAAAATTCCTATTGTGCCCAGGGCTGTTCTTGAGCCTGAAAGGAGTACAGAAAAGAGTAACAGCACTATACCCAATTGCCACTGCCTCTTTCTATTTGGATAAACCTCCAGGCAGATTAACAGGATTGCGAATATCAGGGTAGCGTAAATGCCCAGTCCATTGGGATTACCCAATAAGCCACGATATCTTCCAAGCAAGAATGCCAGTGATGGGTTAACCATCATAGCCACAAGCCCCAAAATCAATATCCAAATTCCCAATGTAGAAACATCGGCAAGCAGGTTAGCATTTTTTCTAAAATGGTAAGGAATGTAATGCAGGGTTACCACTAAGAGCAGAAAGTAGGACACCATCTTTGAAAGAGATGTACCAATTGATGGACTGCGTAAGCCCCCGAATAAGGCAATGATAAAGAATGGAATGGCCCATAAAAACAGGGAGCGAAACTGATATTTGCCATTTGCAATCTCATTGATAGTCAGCCCACCTACTACGAGTATGGCTACGATCCTGAGATTTTTTACATAATCGAAATAATGGGCCCTGCTATCCCCCAGGATTAGGATCAGGATTAACATGATGACCAAATAGTCACTGCGGCCTTTAATCGCCCAAAAAAGTAGGATTGCCAGGCCCACAACCCAGCTGAGGGGAGCGAAGATGTTACCCAGGAGATAAAGCAGAAAGAAAACTCCCAGAACTGAACTATATTGTACTAAAAATTTCCTCAATTAGGGTTAGCTCGATTTTATCACCTTGCTTATTCTTGTCGTGGTTTCCCTGGCCACAGGAGGCCACAAAAATTTTTCAGTAATTTTTATTTGAGCGGCCTGTTTTTTCTCCACTAAAGTAGCTTCAGCCAGGTTGATGGCTGCAAGCAAAGTCTCCTTCAAAACTAACACATCTTTGGGTGGAATCAACCAGCCTACTGTCGAGTCAACCTCTTCACAGACTGCGCCGACATCAGTAGCAATAATGGCACACCCCCGGGCCATAGCTTCTAAAATAACCGTAGGCATTCCCTCTGAATGACTAGGACTTACCAAAACATCAGATTCATCCAGTATGGCTTTTATGCGCTCCTGCTCTTTAACCAAACCATGATAGGTAAATGCTGAGCCTAGGAGTTGCAGGGACTCTGGAATAGGGCCCACAAAATCAAAATGAAAATCTTGCTCCGGCCCGAGTTGCTTCAGTACTTCATTGAGTTCCTCGATTCCCTTACGCCGCTCATAGCGCCCAATAAAAACAAATCGCCTCGGTTGAGTTGCCACCTTCATCTGATTAGCCAGCCACTCTTCATCCAATCCAATGGGAATCTCCCAGATTTTGTCTCTGGAAACCCCTAAATCCAATAAGAGATCCGTCAGTTTCCCTCCCAGGGATTGTACATAATCTGCCTGGAGTAACTGGCGGCGCATAGGGGGAGCCAGTAACAACTGTTCAAGTCGATTTCGCCTACTGGCTGCTGGTTGCAGGGCCTCCATCCCGTGAAAATTTACACAAACGGGAGGGAAGCTTTCTCCTCTAGCCTTACGTCGCAGAATTTCCCACGCCGTATATCCCTGGGCATAAATAAAATCCGTTGGCGAGTGTATTTTTACCATCTCAGCTAGCTGAGTGGCATGGCGACATGAGTTCCGCATATAATGCCCAGGAATCTTCCCTGGGGTAGGAAAGGGAACCACAAACTCTTTAATATTCTTCCTGGCTTGGTCAGAAAATGGAACACTTCCCTCTCCTCCCAAATGATATAGGTGAACATTTACTCCCTCCCTTGCCATGAACTCGGCCAGGTAAAAGGAATGTTTCTGCATGCCGCCTAGCTGGTATGGATAGATGCCATCGGTAAGAAAAGTGAGGTTCATTTAAGCTGCTTCTGTTAGCCCAATAAGTAGGAGGGCAAAAGTTGAATGGAGAAAGGTCTGGAGGTTATGAGGTCCAGAGCACATATATTTCCTTCATCCCTTAAATACTACTGCCGCTTAATCATAGAAGTAATTCATTTCCCAAAGGTACCGAAGAAGACCGCTTTAGTCTCACCAAAATCTACGATCAGCTCTTACAAGGCACATACTTAAACTAAGGGAATAAGATAATCTGGAAAGTGAAATATTTGACTCGCAGATAAAGACTAAAGCTAAGACAATCTTCATAGAACTCCAATGTATATCTGTCCTCAATTGTAAGGCTATTATCGCGAATTAGTTGCAATCAAAAAAGCCCTTTCGTAACTAGTTCGTATGATTACACCTGTTTTTATTTTAGGAATTCATGGCCGTAGTGGCACCAATTTCCTGTTTCAGCTAATGGGATTGCATCCGGATGTAATTCCTCCCCGTCATAAGGGTGAAGACTTTTTAGTGGCATACCTTCACCACCTTGAAGCCTATGAGCAGTCGCTCGTCCACAGATGGGAAGAACGCTGGGGCGGGAGCGCGGTCAAAGCAACCGAATTAGTCCGCAATTTGAGCGATGGGCTTTTACGATTTTTGAGCCCCTCTGATACACATCAATCTCTGGGTAAGACGCTGGTTACCAAAACCCCTTCCACAGAAAACATCGCCCTGTTCCCCAAGTTTTTCCCCGATGCCAAACTCGTGGTCATCACTCGGGATGGGCGAGATGTAGTAGAGTCAGGTGTCAGGAGTGGCTTTTGGCCTTATGAGGTAGGTTTTCAGGAGTGGAATCAAAGTGCCAGGCGCCTACTTGCATTCAAGGAAGCCTATCGGGATATACCCGATCAGCTATACATCGTGAAGTACGAAGATCTGCTCAGCGACTTATCCCAAACACTTACGGGCGTACTCAATTACTGTGGTTTATCTGTAGAGAAGTTTGACTGGGCTGCTGCTGCTTCACTGCCAGTATTTGGATCGTCGACATATAGAGGCGATACCAAGAACCTTCATTGGACACCTCAGGCAAAATCAGAAAAATTCAAACCGACCAATCGCTGGGAAGGGTGGTCTTATTTCCTCAAAAGTAGGTATAATTGGATATGTGGTGACTCAGCAGACAAACTGGGATATCCAACTGTGAATATTCGTTCAGGATTTTTGGCTTACCTGAGAAACCTGGGCCAGGACCTGATCCGGATTCTTAAAAACACCTTTCGGCCCTGGATCAGACCTGCTTCTCCACCGCTTTCCAAAAAAATCCCCCAGAATGGATGAGTAATCCAGGAAAAATTTCCAGTCGGGGGATAATCATGCTATGCACAGCTCAGGCTGAAAGCGGATGAAATCCGCCAAACAGCATGTGCCGGGTAAATAAGGTTTATAGGGGGTATAGAGGCTCAATGGCCAGGGTGCCAATATCCACCCATCCACAGGGTTTCTTATACCACATAGCGGCAGGATTAGTAAATATTGCTGGCCCTAGGAAGCCTGGGGCGGCATTTGGCGATCGGGCGGTTCCTGAGACTGTCGAAGGGCGGCTGGATAAAATGCCGAACTTTTTTGCCTACTCTGTTGAAAAAAAGCAGATCCCGCTGATCCGTGATCCCGTGAAACGGGGAGGCGACACCCCTATTGGCAAGCTGATTTCCAATCCTAATGCCATAGAGTATAGGAAAACAGGGGCTAATCCCCCAGTTCCATCATGTCTGTATAAAACGCCAGGGTTTTATCAGGACCATAATCCTTACGGATCTTCTGCTGAATCGCCTCCCCCATTTGTTGAATCAGAAGTGGCTCAGAAACAAGCTCTTCGAGGGCCTCGAACAGGGCTTCTTCATTGTTATTCTCGAAAAACTTCACCTCTTTATCTGCCTGATACAGGTAGGAAATGGTCGGGGTTGGAGGAGCCAGACATGCAATGCCCATAGCTCCATATTCGAATAATTTATTGGGAGCCTGGTACCAAATGGCACTCGGAACTACTCCAATGTGCAGCTGCTGCTTGGTAGCATACAATTCTGACCGATCCTGGAACCCCGGCAGATGAATGTCTGCCCTCCAGGGACTCTCCTCCACCATCGCCTGGATGCGCGGCCATTCAAGGCCATATCCTACCAAATGCAACTGCACAGGATACCCGTTTTCGCGCAGACGTTCAAAGACTTTCACCAGCAAATCCACCCGATGCCATGGCAGAAATGATCCGATGAAGCCAATGTGAATGGGCTGCATTTCAGGTTTGTCCTTTGCATCGCAAAACTCAAACCGCGAAAAATCCACATTTTGATGAAGGTACAGGGTTTGCTGGTCAGGCAATTGAGCCAGGTTCAGCACATAGTCGACCATCGCATCGGAGTAAACCACTACTCCCTTTGCATGACGCAGTGCCTCGACCTGACGCCGCTGAGCCATGCGCCCCATAGGGGCTTCTATTCCCTGGAAAAAGGAATACTCTTCCAGGACCGGGCCATCATAAATCATGTAATATGGACAGCCCCAATGTTGCGCCAGTTCTACCCCCGTGCGCGAGCCAAAAGTGTAAATGTCCAGAATCAAATCCGGGGCGGGCTGCTCTTTCAATCGCCGAGAAAGCGTATCTGCATGCCGTATCGCCTGTAAATCCTTGAGCCATTGTTTGACGTAACGGGGGATCAAACTTAGAAACCCTCTCCGCCAACCTGATGTTTCTGCCATCCCTATCCCGACAGAAGCCTCCTCGCTGAATAGCTCTTCGTAGCTCCAATCGTTGAGTCGTACCTTGTGCCCCGCTTCAAAAAACAGTTTTGCCAGGGAGGCGATGTAGGATCCCAGAGCTGATTGGCGGCTTTTTAGTTCCTGGGGGCCTTTGGTATACAAAATGAGGATTTCCGATGACATATAGATTTGAATACGGGATACAAGGAATTAGTCGGTATATTAAGGACGTTTATAAAAGTAGTATAAGCCATGAGAATTCTCCAATTTCTTTTCCTTATTCCGCTTACGTGTATGCTGACAATCCCTATGCGAGCCCAGCAGCCCATCTGCTGGTGGGACTTTGAGGCATTAGACTGGCGACAGAGCCACAATGCCGATATTCGCTTTCGCAATTCCGAAGTAGAAGTCATCCACTCTGGGGAGAATGGGATTTCAGGAAGGTACATCAGCTTGGGACCTGATAATCGAGGACAGCTTCAGACCTCGTTTTCCCTGGAAGCAGCGGTAACGGTAGAACTGGTCTTTCGCCTCCCTTCCAGAGTATATCACTCTGACTTTGAACTTTTGGCAATAGATGGCCTATCAGTGGCATTCTCCTCAAACAGGATCATGTATCGCACCCAGGCCAAGAACGGACGGAAGCGCGTAAACGACGTCATGTCTATTCCCCTCAATGGGTCGGGACGTCACAGTTTTGCCTACTATTCAGATACGCGCTGGCACCACCTGGTAGCAGTTTACGATGCATCTGCCGGCATCAAACAACTCTGGATCGACGGAGAACTGCAGGAAGGCTTTGAGAAACAGGTCTCCCCTGCTGATCGAATCCCGATGAGAGAATCCAAGCAGGTGAACTTCACCCTAAGTGCCAATCCCGGATTTGACCGTGATTTTTGGGGCGACCTGGATGAAGTGGCTGTGTTTGCTGTTCCCCTCAGGCCTCGAATGATTGAACAGCACTTCCGACAGGTGATGGCTGGCCAGCCCTACACCTTTTCCATAGCCCGAAACCTGCCTCCCGTTCCTGATGTCGCTGATGCTAACCCCATACCTGCTGGAATAGACCCCAGGGAATTTGCACCAGGGCACCCCAACCCTGACATATCGGCCCTGGAACAGCTCCAGCACTTTCCCCTTGCACGCTATGCAACTGGACATGGACTACTGCCTCTATATAACTGGCTCAATCTGCAACAGATGGCCGGGAGAGCCCACGTAGAGGTTTCAGAACGCCAGCAAACTGACCTGCTCCTCACTGTGGTATTTCAAGCAGAAATGGCTCAGCATTGGCACTATTACCTAACAATCCAAAACTCCAAGTTTGCTGCCAACGACAGGCTGCTTAATCAGCCAGGATTTCTGGCCAAATGGATTGAACTGGCCAATGCACACCCAGAGTGGCCTCTGGCTATCACCTCCTATTGGCCCCAAACAAACCCTCGGGATATCGGAGAAGCCTCTCCTCGCCCCTATATTCAAAACTGGAAACAAATGCCTCCCGAGGCACTGGTTCGCGACGAGGAGGGAAATTACCTCAATCGCGCTGGAAAAATACACAACCGAGGCCTGCTCAGCCCTGCGGCAGATGAGGGGATATTTGCTTTTGACGGTCAAACCCAGCGCTATTATTTTGAGCGAATGCTATCTCAGCTGACTCGTCCGGTGGATATGGTAGCAGAAAATGGAGAGGTACCTCCTCATCCCTTTATGGTTGAAGCGCTAGAGGCTGATCCCAATATCGTAGCCCATAGGCAACGTCTGGGCAATGAAGACTGGGATACCTATCAGGCTGCCCAGAAGCTCCGGTTCCGAATTGCCTACCGAGATGCATTTCTGAACCTGCCTCAACTGCGAGATGCCCGGTTTGGGTGGTATGCCGTGGATGGTGGTCCCCTAGATCGGTATGAGTGGACAACGAGCCGACTGATTCATCGCCCGATTGGTGGGCAGTATTACTCCACACCGGATTTTTACCCCCGCTGGCCTAACAACTGGGAAAAGTGGAAAGGCCCATGGCGAGGTTGGGACTGGATCGATCAGTGCCGCAAGCAGGAAATTCCTGCTGGAGATCGCCTTTTCTCCCCTTTTATTGGGGCAGGATGGTCAGCCAATCCCGAAGAGAATGTACGTCCCAGCCAATGGCTTGGACTGCTTAAGAATCTAAGTGCTACCGGAGCCGAGTTTTTTTACAATTTCCATTATAGTCCTCAAGGCAATCCTGCCGATTTCATCTGGCAGGTAGCCGTCCCTGCCTATGCCCAAGCCATAACCAGCCATTATGAGGACATCCTTCGCAACGGAGACTTGTTGAGAGACACGCAGGGCCTACCTATCACCCGCCATTGGGTCGGTGATCCTCGCATCCTGTTTACGGTAAGAAAGCATGACCTGAATGAGGTCTATGTGATAGCGGCTTCTCTACAGCCGATAAGCAACCTGCAAGGCAATGTCCCGGACCAAGCCACTGCTATATGGGAGTGGCAGGGTATGAGGCTTCGCTGCGAGGTGCGTCGCCAGGGATCTGTATATATCTGGGACCGTCGAGATCCTGAAGCTCCGGTTTTTTATCAACTGGACCGATGGCATGAAACAGGGCATCCCTCCTGGTGGTCATCGGACTTCCGTATCGAGGCGGAGATGATGGATCTGAGTGATGGGCTGCTTTTGGCTACTGAGCGTCCTCCACAAGCAGAGGACGATGACTTTAGGGATTACACCACCTATGTAACTGCCAACCGATCTACAGGCGGCTTATCCACCTGCATCTCTCCACGACACGAACAGTCAAAACCATACAGGCTTCGAGTGAGGGTGCGTAACCGCAGTTCACGACCAGTCAGCCTGACTGTAACACTGGATGAAAAACAGGCGGACACTCTCACAATCTCCCCCAACCAGGCCTGGCATTGGGTCGATTTACAGCCTCACAATCGCCAAGTCTGGAACTTACATCGGGCGACTTATGACCTGCGCATAGACAACCTGCCTGGCAATATTGATCTGGATCAAATTGAGGTTCTACTCGTCGAATAGGGCTAGTAAGACACCAGAGCTTGGGCCTGCTCCCAGTCTTCTCGAAAATCGTCAACCAGGTGAGCCTGCAACTCGGGAGGGAGGTTTATTATAACCGGACCTCAGTTCCGCCTAATACTAAGCGCTTCTCGTTCGCTCACCCCTCTAAAAAACATGCGCCAGATCAGATTATCTATATTGGCAAACTTGCCTATTCGGAGCTTGATCATGAGCCGCTGCAACTGCCTGATGCTGGTCTGAGTCTTGTGTTTTTTATAGGCTGCTACCTGAGCTGGGGTGTTGTAGGTTTCGTAGAGCTTAAGCAACTCCTGCTCCCGCTTTTCACCTCCTGTACCGCTCTTATGGGCGTCATGCTTGCGATAAATCGACAAATAGCGCCTAAGAGGTCGGAAATCTACTCCGGCCCGTTCCGCTTCGATGAACCAGGCCCAGTCAAAGCCGAAGTGCATCTCTTCATTCAGGGGCCCATTGGTCTTCCAGGTCTCCCGATTCCAAAAGCTGCTGGGCTGTATGATATAATCCACCAGATCCAGGTCGTACATGGCATGCTTTTCCTCCACTTTGCTGCCAAAGATGCCCGTATGCTCTTCAAAAATATGAACAGAGTTTCCAAACATGATGGTAGGCCTGTTCACTCCCTCGAATTGCCTTGCAATGTGATGCAGGGTACCTGGGAGATACATATCATCCGAGTTTAGCCAACCCAAAATATCTCCCGTAGCACGGGAAAATCCCTGATTAATCGCATCGGCCTGTCCATTATCAGGCTGGCATTGCCAGTAGGTGATGCGGTCAGCGTAACGCTCAATTATCTCCCTGGAACCATCATTGGAACCACCGTCCATGACGATGTATTCCAGATTGGGGTACTCCTGGCCTAACACCGACAGGATTGTATCCTCCAGAAACTGAGCCTGGTTATAGGAGGGCGTAATAACAGATATTTTGGGATAGGTTGTCATACTACGGAATAGAATTGGAGATCTTCGCCAATCTTAAGGAACGCTGACGGAATAAATAGGCCCAGATTGCGCAGAGATTTTGTGCGAAGGCAAGGAAAGAAAACCGAGCATAGCGGGCTATGCGAGGTTTTTCTGACGCAGGATTCGTGCAAAAGGTCAAGCAAGGTGAATTGAGTTATTTCGAAAGCGTTCCTAAGGTTTGTGAGAATCGAGAAAAACAGATGGGAGGTCAGATGCTACTATGAGAGGTTGTGGCTGATCACCATACACCCCACCCCAGCCCCACAGGTCGAGTAATTCCAGTCCGCGCATCCGATCAGCGTCTTCCAGAGTTTTTGCCCAACTTCGGGACTGGTTCAAGCGTGCAGACGTATCGTTTAGCCAGTCAGTTGCAGAGCGCTTTTGTGCCACACTGGCAATCGAAACCTTGGGTGGATCAATCTCTAAAAATGAACAGAGAGCCTGTATGCCTTCCTCGGGTTCTCGTAGCAATTCTTCATAGAAAACAGGAAAATAACTTCCCGTGGGAAGAAGATTAAGGGGCACAGTATTTTCCACCAGCCATAGCAAAAGATGCCGTTCAAAGGGCGTTTGTGCCTGCTGCATCATCGCTATCTGGCCATCTGAAAGGAGAGCCAACAGGTCAGGCTGTCCCATCAAATCATCAAGATGATCATGCCAGCCCAATTTCAGGCGAGATTGCACGACGGCAAATGGATGACGTAGCAATAGGATAAGAGGTACTGAAGGGAACTGCTGGTGCAGCCAGGGCAATAGCAGGTTTACCCGAATATCTTTGATCAGACGGCGTGAGGCGAGCCAAACCTGGTTGTGGGCGTCGATCCAGGGATGCCGCACCCGACCCGACAGGATACTATGAGCGGGTTTCAAATGTCTCGCCTCATCATGATAGGGAGACAGATAGGTACGGGGGGCAAATGCACTGCAGAGGGGAACCTTCTGCCCAAAAAATGGCTCAAACATCAAGCGAAAAGGATATGTATATCCCAGCAACTCTGCTACCCAGGTGGTGCCACTTCTTCCTGAGCCAGCTAGTAATACCGCCTGTTCCAGACGATGCTGGGTCTCCAAAGGAAACCGACGACTCAGTCGGGTCATAAGAAAATTGATCATGAGGCAAAGCGTAAACGGTCCAAGGTAATCAGGGTTCGCAATCCTGCCAACTGGGCGATCCATCTCTTCATGGAACTTGCCAAAAATGGTTCTCCTTCACTCCAGAAAGCGATTTCCTCCAGATCATGCTGAAGCTGAGTTCGTGATGCTGGAGCGTGAATGGCCGTGTTATAGTACAGGTTGGCCAGGTGCCGACGCGCGCGCGGTGTCAGTCGATCATCCTGGACCAGGTCAGTCTTCAGGCTTTCAATGACCTGACAGGTCACCCGGCTAACCTTAACCCAGTCGCTTGATATTGATCCCGGAACGGCACGTTTCATAAAGGTTGATCCGGCCAAATATCCCACCCGTGCACCTGTTAGCATAACCCGCAGGTTGAAATCATAATCCTGGGCCGATGGCCACTCCGGTCGATATCCCCCTACCTGCCTGACGGTAGATAGACGATATAGGGGATTGGTGGTATTGATGATGGAAACGATCGCAGTTTCCAATGGAGCATCCTCTATTCCCGCGAGTGAGACCTTCTCCTGCCACTCTTCAAGGCTATGGTCATACAGATCATAATCCCCAACGACCCATGCCAGGTCATCCCGCTCTAACAGGTCGATTTGCCGGTGCCACTTGTCCACAACCAGCACATCATCCGCATCTAAAAACTGGAGATAGGTACCCTGGGAGTGGGAAAGTCCCAGGTTTCGGGCAGTACAGGCACCTCCATTTGGTACGTCAAGCACCCGGATACGCTGTGGGTGTGCCGACTCGTATTGCCGAAGGACGTCCAGTGTATGATCCTTTGAGCCGTCATTGACGGCGATCACCTCCCAGTCCGTATAGGACTGTGCAATCACAGAATCCAGAGTTGCCCCGACATATTCGGCAACATTATAACAGGGAATTACTACTGATACCAAAGGCTGTTTCACGTTGTAGTACGATTGAATGTCCTGTGAAAAAAGTACTGCATACAACGCCGCACAAACTGCCACCATACCTTTAGTAGATTAGGCAACTTCCACTGCCAGGGAGAGGCCAGCAAGATAAAACCACTGTGCATCAATGGGTTGACACTGGATCGATGGGTAAATTGCATACGTAAAAAAGAACCCAGAGGCTGGTCAAGGTTTACCCGCCGAATACCGGTCTTTTCCAGGTCGGCAACCAGGAGCAACTCCGGAGCCACCAGCAACGAGAGGCCCTTTCTATGGGCCCTCAGGGTAAACTCGATATCAGAGCGGTAGTGCCGCAGTACATTGGGAACAAATCCCCCGATTTTGTAGAAGTCTCCTGCCCTTAAAAATAACCCCCTCGTATTGAGGCAGTTAGTTTCATCTGCTGACTTTGCGAACGACAAGCGATAGCGGACCCAGTCCATGTGCAGCCCCCCACGCACGTAAGTAGGATCATCCTTGGCGATGGTAGTAGCCTGAACCAGGGTATTGGGGTGTTGGTCCAGCAGTTGCATACCTTTCGCCAAAAATTCCGGACCGATCTCCGAATCATCATTGATCATCAGGACCACTTTATCGGCCTTGACCTGTTCCTTCTGTAGCCATAGATACCCCTGCTGGAGACCTCCCCCCCAGTACCAATCACCTTTGCCACTCACCACACTTAGCTGGGCTGGAGGAAGCAGGTTGGATACCGCTTCAGCCGTGCCATCCTGGGAGCCATCATCTATCAACACCAGGTGAAAATTCTGGCAGGTTTGGGATAGCAGGCATTGCACAAAGGCCTCTGTGAGATTGCGCCGATTATGTACCGGTAGCAGGATATATATATTTGCATCCGAAATCATGAGGCGTCAAAAAGGTGTTTGAGTTTACGGTTGACCCGCAATTGCAGGGCATAACGTTTGTTTTGGGTGGCCAGACGCTGAGTCGCCTGCTCAAAAAATTCTGGGCGCTGCTCGATCTCGGCCTCCAGTTTGGCCTGGGCGAAGGCGTAGAGCTCCAGGTCCAAAGCATGGGTACACTCGATCGCCGCGCGCTCTGCAGCTGTTAGAGGAGTTCGTGCGCTACGTTTCCGATCCTGATTTTTGGGTTCGTAAGCGACGCTGCGAATGCCCAACCGCTCACGAATAAGCAGGAGACTTTCATCAAATCGGTTTTGCAGGCCTACCACAGCAAAATTTTGATCCAGCCGGGTTTTGGCTCGGGCCAGCATATCAGCATCACAGGCCCCGATAGGGGTATCTGGTTCGTCAAAATCGGTACCCAACAGGCGCGTCTGCCCATTATCCAGTTCTACCGCTAACCCTTCCGATACAAATGCTTCCAAGCTCAATCCCTTTTCCACTACCAGGGAATACAGATAATGATCAGGGCGGCGATGTACGTGATGATATTGCGATACCACTCGCTGATAGGGGTCCCGCAAAAAGGTTACATACTGAAAGGGCTGCTCAAACAGGCGATGTAGCCCAAAGCGAAAATGGCCAACGACAAGTTCCATCTTCTCTTTTTTCTCTGCTGGAAGGTTCTGCAACCGCTCTACTTCTAATCCAGCAGTTTCCATGCGCTCATAAAGCAAAAAGGCCTGCTCCGGCTTTACCTGACGGACCAGAATGTGGCGGAGAGTAGTGCCACCGGCTTTGGGTATATGTAGGAAAATGGTAGGATGCATACTGATTGGATTTGCCGTGAGAGTTGGAAATGTTGGACGGAAAGATCAAGGATAAAGCGCATCAATATGTGATATGTCGTTTCAGTTGATTGATGGGTTTTTCAAAGCAAAACCATGATAGAGACGCAACGCCTAACAAGATCAGGAAGTGAATACAAAATGCTATCCACACATTATCGAGTTTGGGAACCAATATCCAGTCATATCCTCGCGATGCACTAAAGCCAGCCGCCATGTAATGGACTTGTCGATAGCCCCAAGGAACAAATTGATGAAGGAGATACAAGCCATAGCTGATGCGGCCCAAATAGCGCATCATGGGATTCATTAGTAAGGTATTTCCAACCTTGAGCCGGCCCAGGCTCGCCTGATCGATCAAATAAATTGCTATAAGACTAATCGAAGTTCGCAACAAGGTATGATAGAGGACAGTTTGGGGGATAAAGATGATCCCAACGAATATCGCTAGCCCAACTAAGGCGAATAAGTGGCTGTAACTTGAGACCAGCCCTTTCCCATTTTCATAAATCCGACTGTAGGCCAATAATGCCCCTATACCAAAAGCATCGAAACAACTTGGTGTTAGCAGGGCCACTAACTCCGTCCCTGCCCAGAAGATATCGCCCCAAACCAGTAGTATGACTTTGAAGCCTATTGAAAAACCAATCGCGCCCCATATAAATTGGCGCAGCCATGAAGCAGGAACCAATAAGATGGCTAAGGGCCAAATTAGATAAAACTGTTCCTCGGCCGCCAGACTCCACAGGTGCGAGATGACCCCATCAAAACTTTGCTGAATGTAGTAGAGAATGTTGCTGGCATAGGCTAGAAACCACGGGAAATTATCGGCTAAATCCGTTTTATTATAGGGAGCAGGAATCAATACAAAGGCAAAAATGACCAAATAATAGATGGGAAAAATCCGCAAGGTGCGACGCAGATAAAAAATCTTTAAAACCCGACCTCGACTAACTGCCCCTTGCTGAATTTTTTGCTTTTCTACCAAGAGGATTTGGCTGATCAGAAAGCCACTTAATACAAAAAACATATCTACGCCAATCGCACCGTTGGGTAGAAAATTAATCCACTCGACCTCTCGCAACCAATGATGCACCATGACCAGCAAAACCGCAATGGCACGCAAGCCATCCAATTGTGGCATGTATTTCAAGACAGGGGTATGTGTTTTTCCCTGATTAGATGCCTGGGAATGAATGGGAGAGGTCATTGTTGTGGGCTTAATGGTGAATGCGTGTTTGGTTTCAAAGTTTGTTGAACCACCTGAAAGCGCCGCTGATATGTATTGTACCCAAAGGCCCACAGCTGATAGCATCGCGCCCAGTCCTTGATCATATTCATTTGAGTCTGATCAGCAGGGGTATCTGCCCGCCAGGGACGCAGCCATCGGGGTCCAAAACGTAGCAGTTGTCGGGTACGGCTCAGCAGATGTCGCCACCATGCGAGTCGGCTTATCTCCGGTCCAGGGAAAAAATGCTGCTTCCCAAGAGCCTGATAATAGGGAACGAGGCCTACCTGCGAAACGCTATGCCCCCATAGCAGCCGCAGATAGTAATTCCAGGTCAGGCGGCTGGCACTCATCACATGGGTGAGTTGCAGTTCTGGTTCGTACCACAATCTCCAGCCCAGCAAACGCAGGGCGAAGCAGAGTTCTCCATCGCCTCCAGAGCTAAGCTGGCTACCCTGCCGATCGCTCAAAAGCGAGGTGAATCCGCTTTCGTAGAGCTTGCGCAAGGCTGATATCCGCAATCCCAGACCTGCACCCCACAGGTATCCACGTTCATCTGGCACATAACCTGCCGATTCCCCCTGCTGTCCAATTGCATAGTAGCCCTGAAAAGGCCCAAACCAGGATGGTGGTTCGGCTCCCGGTTCAAACCCGGGTTCAGCATCTCCACCTACAAGGGCAACATCGGGATGGGCATCAAACACCTCCTGGACCTTCTGCACATAATCAGGAGATAACCAGTTATCATCATCACAAAAAATAGCATAGTCGTACTGGGCCATATCAAGCCCCCGACGGCGGGCATAGCTCAGTCCTGACTGCTCCTCCTGTACCATCTGTAGATTAGCGGGGCTTCCCAGGTTTGTCCAGGTTTGTTGCCCGATCTCTACCGTATTGTCCGTGCAGTTATTATCCACGATGATCACCTCCCAGGGTACTTCGACCACCTGACGAGCCAGGTGTGCCAATGTATCTGGTAACCTTCCAGCACTATTGTAGCAGCAGATTATGAGAGAGACAGACATAGAGAGCCTTAAAGAAGGAATTGAACAAAATCAATTGATTCGAAGCGGAACTGATAGCGAGCGGTTACCATCACTGAAGACCCACCAATAAAGGCCAGAGGCTACTCCCAATTCTTCAAGTGAGATCGTCTGAACACTTCCTCCAGGCCAATGGTAGCGCCGCAGTGTGCGCCCGGTCCCATCAACCAATGATCCCGACCACTCATTATTGGGACCTTGTACAATAGGCAATTGGACCTTCAACAGGTCATCTGCAGGATTGGGAAACAGTTTGGGACCATCACTCGCATCTGACACAGCCAGATTGGTGGACATTCTTAGCAGTACAAAGCACCTCTCAATAGTATCAGAGCCACAATTGTTTTGCTGATCCGTTGCGATCAGTCTTACGCAATAGCTGCCGGTATCAGGGTAAACATGTACTGGATTGACCTGCGTACTGCTGGCTCCGTCGCCAAAGTGCCACAAATAGCCCGCAAAGGGCGACTGGTTTACAAATGACACTGTCAAACCCGGACTAAATACCGTATCTGGAATGAAAAAATCCGCCTGGGGTTTGGAGGTGATGAGCACTCCTACAGTATCCCTGGATGCACAGTCATTTTCGTTGGTAACTGTCAGGGAATAAAGCCCACTGGAAAAGACTGCTATATCTGGAAGGGTATCCCCCGTGCTCCATAAATAGGTAACACTATCTACCGAAACTGATAAAAGGACACTGTCACAGCCTCGCACATCAGGCCCCAGTTCCAACTCAGGAAACTCATCAAAACCCGTAACAGTAATAGTGTCGGTAAGGGTACAACCTCTGGGCTCCTGAACAATCACGCTGTAGGTACCCATCCCAAGCGAACTGATATCCAGCGTGGTGGTACTGTCTCCTGTGCTCCAGACCTGAATCGCATCAGGACCATAGTTAGTAGTCAAAACCTGTCCGCATAGGATTCCATCCCTGGGCAGACCAGCATCGGTAGGAATTTCTACAAAAACAGAATCTTCTACAGTACATCCCTCGCTATCAAAGACAACAACCCGATACCAACCGGTTTGAGTAGCCAAAGTGGTCGGAGTAGCATCACCGGTACTCCACAAGAATTGTGTACCCGATATAGATGCATCCAATAGGGTGTCAACACAGGAATATATCGAATCCCCCAGTTCCAGCGGTAACTTTACATCCACCACAACAGGGATTCGAGGGCTGACGCAACGGCCTAAGCCGATTTCCCAATTGTAGAAATAGTTGTAGTGATCGGCAAGTGGGACCCCTTCCGTAAACACCAGGTATCCGGCATCAATGGGATATTGCACGGGAAAGTCCACATAAAGATTCCCACCATTACGATTGTCAAAGCGTAGGATCAAATCATTGCTCTTGGGCACTGAGAAATCAAGAATTACGCGGTTTGCTCCTGCCATATCCAGGGTTACCGACTTAGAGTAAATCACCAAACCAGAGCTATCAATCAGGCGAACATCACCTGAGACTGGTGGATTGCTGGCATAAATTGTCACCGCATGCAACATGAAAGGTACACGTGCATCAAAGCGATTGCCCCGGTTGCTGGTGGTTGCGAAATAGTCGCCAGAAGCGCTATTGCCCGGTAAAATCAACCCCGCAGTATCTGTTGATGCGCTGACAGGAACACTGGTTTGGGCTTCTGCATACAAAGTATCCGTCCGCATAAGTAGTCGCCATGCAGTATCCCCGACGGCGAGAGCTTGTCGGCTAGTCTGGTCAGGGAACCAGACTATATTTGCAGAATCCGTTTTTTCCACGGCAAATCCTCCTTCTCCGACCCCACATATCGTAGCTCCGATTGCTGTAGGGGTCAATGGCTCCTCGAGAAATGTTATTGCTACGGTATCCCGTTCAACACAATTTCCTATAGACACTGCAACAGATATCGTATCAGATCCTGTCAATGTAACGAAAGGGTCAACACTGCCTGTGCTCCATTGGTAGCTTGCTCCAAGGTTACTTACGTCAAGAGTGTAGGAGGCACCACAGATAGCTGTATCCGGGCCGAACTTCACAGTGGGGTTGTCAGCCACTGTGATAGTAGCGGGAACACGAGAACTGGCACAATAGCCCGTGCCGATGCGCCATTTATAAAAAAAGTTATAATGCGTCGCAAAAGGAGTACCCGCCAGGAACTTTATCGGTCCATCCTCAAATGGATAGCTGACAGGAAAATCAACATATAAGTTTCCCCCAGTCGGATTTTCCAGCAGTATCTCATAGCCTTGCCCAGGAGAGATAAAGATCCCGATAGGCACCTGGTTCTCTCCGATATCATCAAGCGTCAATGGAGCTGAAAACAATACTGCTCCCGTGCTATTTCGGATCACCAGATTTGCAGTAACAGGAAGGTTGTTTATATAGATGCTGACTCCATTGAGGAAGAAACCCTTTGTCGCATCAAAACTTATGCCTCTGGTGTTGGTAACGGGGTAATAGCCTGACTGTCCCCCCCCCAACGGAGCAGCATAACCGGCCGTAGTCGTAGTGATGGTTGAGATTTCTTGAGCCTCTGCAAATAGCTGGGTTGTGGAATCGATAGAATAGATAACAGGCGAACCGATAAATGCCAGGCTATCTCCTGTAGCAGAAAAATACCAGGCTATCTGGTCGGCAGAAGTTTGACCCGAAAGTACAACTTCCTGTGGGCCACACACCGTGGTATCCATTACGATAGGGGGATCAATAGCAGGAACAATATCAACTACAATACTGTCCCACACCTCACAGGATCCCTGTGAAACCCTAACCGAAACTGTACCGGATTGATTTACCTGTAATGTGGAGCCAGTGCTACCATCGCTCCATAAATAGCTAGCCCCTGGAAAGCTCGCATCAAGAATCAATTGAGCCCCACATACCAGTGTATCAGCCCCTAGGTTCACCTGTGGGGACGGAACTACATCAAGGAAAAAAGAATCACGACCACTGCTACAAGAGGCATATCCAACCTGCCAATTGTAGAAAAAATTGTAATGATTATTGATGGGGACTCCCCGCTTGAAGTTCACCAGCCCTTCATTCAGCGGAAAGTTAATGGGAAAGTCAACAAATATGGGTAATGCTGGCGGATTTCGAAGCATAAGCTGATGGTCATTCCCAGAGGGAATAAAGAAATCAAGGTTTACCCTGTTTTGTCCAACCTGCTGAAGCGTGACTGTCACACTGTCCAGCACCTGACCATTAACATCCTCCAAAGAAATATGCCCAGTATATGGCACCTGTTGTACATAAATATCCACACTGACAAGGTAAAAATCATCTATGGCGTCGAAAACCAACCCCCGATCATTGCTCACCGGAAAGTAATTGCCACTACTACTGTTCCCTACAGTATTGAAACTAAGAGAGTCTGTGGGCAGAGGTACAAGTAACGTGTTAACCCCCTCCACAAAGTAGGTGCTTGAAGCCGTCGGCATTAGGGTTAATGCCGAATCCTGGCTAATTACCTGAAGGTTCGTGCTGTCGTACCAATAGATTGATTGGGCACTGATACCAGCACCAATTGAAAAGGGAAGGTCAGAACATACCATTGTATCAGGCAACGTTGGAAGAAGAGGGACGGGTACTATGTAAACTTCGATGGTATCCCTACCAATTTGTCCGCCTTGCTCAACCATTACAGTAATGGTATCAGATTGGCTGATCATCACAGTTTGGGTAGTATCTCCTGTACTCCACTGATAGCTAGCACCGGGAAACCCCGCGTCTAGCAGGTAAGGCCCACAATTTACAATATCTGGTCCCAGGGAAACATTGATCTGTGCCCAGCTAATCTGTATCCCTAGCAACAGTGATAAGAGTAACCCAATCCGTCCAAAGCACCCCCCCTGTATATTGAGAATTGCCTTCACAGTATTAGCCATGTAAATCCATCTATTCTTATTTTTCATACTGAATCGAGTTCTGGTTCTTCAGTTATTTGCCGCAAAATCCGCTTCTCAGGCGCACTGTCATAGTGTTGTTGCATGTACTCATAACAAGCTCCTCCCATTTCCTCCCACTGTTCTTGCGCTTGCCAGGCCCGCTCTAAAGTTTCACTTATCATCTGTACAGTAGGCGCAGGTGCTACAAAACCTGTCTTTCCATCTATAATCCATTCAGCATTACCTGCGACGTCCGTTACTACTGCAGCACGCCCACACCACATAGCTTCCATCAAAGAAAGAGGAGTTCCCTCTGCAATAGAAGGCAAAATCAACAGCTCCTGGTGCTTCCAAATCTCTTCTATAGAGCGATAGCCTTCCAATGAAACCCGACTACCCAACCCATAGTAATCGATCAATGCCTTCAGATATGCCTCATCCGGTCCCTTCCCGTACAACGATAGGTGCCAGGGGCGCTTTTGCCAATGGGGCTTTGCCAGGACTTCAAGCAGGAGATCTTGTCCCTTGTAGTTAGCCTCCAGCCTGGCGACGGTTGCCATACGCCGATAAGGGGCAGGCGGGGGATAGGGTAGAATGGTAAACTCAGAAAGATTTGCGGGGTTATTTACGACGATGGCCTGTGGAAGGTCCATAGCCAGTTGACGCATCGCTACCTGTCGATTACGGTCGCTAACAAAGAAAATACTATGAGCCTGTCCATAGACCTTTCGCATCTGTTGCCAGTGCTTCTGATACAGGACCCGGTGATCCTGGTTAAATTGTACCAGCAAGCTATAGGGGATTCTATTTTGAATCAGTGCCTCGCATAACTCAGGGTAGCGTCCTAAAACAAAGGCACTGGGCTCATTAATCAATACATGATCAGGATTTTCAGCCCAGAAAGCAGCCCACTTGTTCGGCTTGGATTGTAATCCCAGGCGACGTAGAATTCGGGTTGCCAGGGACAGGGCTGGCTCCTTACGTGGAGCGCGCGCAAGCAACCTCGTCCCCTCTTCCTGTAGTTCTACTAGAGGTTTAGGCAAATCGGAGTGAGCGACATGTGAGATACAGACAGCATGTCTTGAAGACAATGCATATTGAGCCACCCGATGCCACAACACCTCACTCCCTCCCCATGGCCAATCTTCTAATAGGCTGATGATACCCAGTTTCATGCCCGATTCTTTTGGTACAAGATGAATATGGTATCTCCCGGAATTCGCTTCCGATTTTTTTCAAAGTATCGCTCCAGGCGCGGTCTCAGCCAGGGGGCTAATAGCTTTTCTGGAATCCGCCAGCGTTGGGCCAGTTGCTGCAGGCGAATGTCGGCGCTTACCTTAACGCGACCTCCCCTGTACAAAGGCTCATAGGCCACATCTACTACCTGTAAGGGAAATATGGTGGCCAGCGACCGCAAAGAGGCTTCATTCCATAACCCCATATGATGGGGAGGGCTGTTCATGATCGATAGGGTGATGTGCTCCTTCAATCGGAGGTTTATCCCCGGAAAACGTGAGAAAACAATCGAGTCGTTGTTGGGCACCGCGATGGCCAGATAGCCTCCCGGTTTAACCAGCGCTACCATGTCCGCCAAAAAGATTCGTACCGCTGCAATATGCTCCAGCACCTGAAATCCGCATACCAGATCATACTGCTCCGCGTGGGCTTGAGCGTGGGTGGCCAACGACTCACTCCGCAAGTCGATGTCTCCTGCTGCCTGGGCCTGAGCCACGGCGTCTTCGTTGATCTCCAACCCCACACAAGTGTAGCCCTGCTGCGTCAGCCGTCGGACGAAGGTGCCGCTGCCAGAGCCTACCTCTAATACCTTATCACCAGGTTTGAGACATGCCTCAGCCTCGCTATATTCCCACTTATCCGCTCTGTAATACCACTCATGTTGTTGTAGAGCTTCGTAGAAGGCGCCATCTCCGGCGAGGTGGAAAGGGTGGAAAAAGCGATATCCAGTTTGCAGGCACTGATAGACGACAACTTCCGACTGATTAGCAAAAAAGCGTATGACTTCAACTTTCAGCTGCTCTTGGTAGGCATCTACCAGTTGTGAGCTAACTAGATGACTAACTAAAGAGACTTCTCCATTAGGCACCAAAGGATTGTCTATAGCATCAATCGTCTGAATCATGGGTTATATCTTGAGGGTGTAAGCCAATGGAAGAAAAATCGTAGCCTGGATAATAAGTTGCAAAGTGTGCTATTCGGTCAAGTTGTGGCTTTGATAAGAGTTGTTTCCCTCGACCAGAAATACCACGATTCAGCCGCACCGATTTAGGGTCTTTCTCCACCAGGCTGGGTAAAACATTAGTAGCAGGCTCATAGGGCAACCAGTTCTGGAGATTCTCGAAAGTTTTATTTTGCTGCAGGGTCAATTCTTCGTAGCGTATCCACTTGATTGGCAGACCTCCTATCCGAGTAGCGTCCGTCCAGGATACAAAAAAAGAGATTAGCCACGGCACCAAGAAGTCGATGATCAGGTCGTACTGCTTCGATGTGGATAATTGAGCCAACTGCACCTCATTTAAATGAGCCATTGGCCACTTTAGGGTTTCCTTATGTATATGATCGTGAAAGCTGACTACAATATCTGCTATATTCCGCGTTGTGACTATTACTGGCATGTCATACTTTCTGGCCAGTTCCAAATTGGCATCTGCACCTCGCGTGTGCATGTGCACGACCATCCCCTTGCCATAGTTATCTATGAGCTTTGGCTCGTAAAGGTCATGTTCTATTTGACTAAAAGCACTTACCAGTGTCTTATATCCAAACCCTAAAATGCTAGCCAAAGTCCGAGACAAGAAGGTTGAGCCGCTTTTAGGCATACAGGCTACTAGTACAAACTTTGAGTCTTCACGCTTATTAATCCGCTTCTGATACTCAACCCCCATCAGTTCTTCTATTTTATGCGGCTGGCTATTTCTGACGAGTAGCCGACTCCATATGCTCCCCTTTCGCATGCTTGATGAGTTTAAATATGAGTGCTCTCTAAGACAGAAGTCCAGATCTGTGATACATAAATTCCCTGGCGCCTACGAGCATTGGGGTATCCAGAGTTAAAATAATCTCCTTCCGTTACATTGAAATCGAAGGCATCGTAAACCAAATCGGCTAACTCATAATTTACTTCTAGCGCAGCAATTACTTGGAATTTCCCATACATAAAGGGAACCTTATCAAAAATGCACTGAACTTTCCCCTTAGGAGGCAAATCTTTTAATTGAGCATTGGACATCTTGTTATTTAGGGCGGTTACAAACTGGCCATGCATGTTCAAAACTGCGATTCCGACTTGAAGGTCTTGAATATGCTCTAGACTGGAATCAGTTGCTTCATAGCTTATCTCTAGCGTGGCAGGACTTCCGCTAATCAATTGTGAAGGAGTCTTACCTGTATGAGGATCTAGCATGCGGATATCGGTAATGATTACTTTTCCATTACCACTTCGGTCTTTTCTGGATTTGATACTTTCGCGATGCTGCTTAGAACTAGCATCCATATATTCCCCCATCACTTCATCGACCTCGCCATCGGTACGTATCTGTCCCTTCTGAAGATATATAGCTCTTGTGCAAAGCGACTTAACAGCCCCCATGTTATGGCTCACAAACAACACCGTCCGCCCCTGTCCAGCCACATCCCGCATCTTACCCAAACACTTCTGCTGAAACTCCGCGTCCCCCACCGCCAGCACCTCATCGATTACCAGAATCTCCGGTTCCAGATGTGCAGCGACCGCAAAGGCCAGTCGCACGTACATCCCGCTGGAGTAGTGCTTAACGGGGGTATCCAGAAACTTCTCTACACCCGAGAAGTCCACAATCTCGTCAAACTTGCTCTTGATCTCGGTCCGGGTCATGCCCAGAATCGATCCATTGAGGAAGATGTTCTCACGCCCGGTCAGTTCGGGATGAAAACCTGTCCCGACCTCCAGTAGAGAGGCAATGCGCCCGTTAAGGGTGATCTGCCCTGTCGTAGGCTCAGTGATGC
Organism: uncultured Bacteroidia bacterium; assembly: GCA_964343195.1. Classification (GTDB taxonomy): domain Bacteria; phylum Bacteroidota; class Bacteroidia; order J057; family J057; genus CAYVAP01. The sequence goes on from CAYFIR010000002.1 coordinate 117,102, forward strand.
GGGAAAGCACCTTGAGAAGGGTACTCTTTCCTGCGCCATTTTTGCCAATGATGCCAACAACCTCTCCCCGCTTGACTTCGAAATTGATGTCCTTCAGGGCCCAGAATTCTTTCTCTTCTCCATTGGAGTGGTCACTCCGCCTCAGTAGGCGCTCCAGACCATTTCCCAATGTCTCACGAAGGGAACCGGAACCTATACTACCTAGCTTATATCTTTTGGAGATATCCTCCACACGTATAATAGTATCAGACATACTTAAGATGCATTTAAGTTTTGGGGGGAAACTTCAAATCCGAGGCGTGCGATATCTACACCCATTTCCTCGACACAGCGAGCCTGTTGATCGGGTGTCATCTCTTCTGCATAGCGACTAAGCTTCCCTGTGTTGAATTGTCTTTGTCCGTAGCTTCGCATTTCTGATTCACGGCTTATGATCTTATCCAACTGCTCATCAGTTAGTTTCCACCCAAAAAACTCTGCTAAGCGCTTTAATTCAGCCTGTGGTTGGGTGAGGAGTGCGCTGTAAGTCAGAAAATGAACCTTCCCGAATTCCAGCCACCAGCCGGCCCGGCGTAACAGTTGCTTTATGTGCTTCAATCCTCCCTCAAAATCTTGATAAGCTTGGAAGCGGGCCATCTTTCCCCCTGCAGTACGCCTGGCGTGATCCATACCTGAGAGTAGTACATCTCTTGGGTCTCGATAGATATACGATGCCCGCATCATCCCCATGCGGATCATCTGTCGAACCCAAAACCCTGGGGCAGCGTGAGTTTTGATTAATATGTGGCCGTACCGAAAGCTCAGCCATAATGCAAAAAGCACCTCTCTCAGTCCAATATGCTCCAGATAGGTATCGACTCCATTTAGACGACCTGCTTTAATGACGCGCCTGAGTGCATCCTGACCATGCCGTTGGCCCCGGGCAATTAGCATCTGCTCTGTATAAGTGTACAGCAGAGTACTACCTGACTTTGGCAAACTGGCACTGAGATATATCATAGTATAACGGTTAGGGCTTACTCCACAAAAGCAATCGTACTGAGTGATTTCGGGCTAATTCTTCCTCGGCCATCGGCCCACTGGAGTACACCAGGTAGCGTATTCGACGTCCAATCACAGTTTCGACCTTACCAATCAATTCGATCAAATAGGTCTGATCCACATTTCCGAGAAGCACAATATCCACGACCTCACTGTCCCGTCCTTCTGCAAATGCACCGGTTAAATACACCCTCTCCAGATTTCCGAGGTACTTGATCACGTGCTCTACTATGCGATCCAGACCGACATATTTGCGCACAATGCTATGGATCTCCTCATAGAGTGGGTGCTCCTGATTAGCTTTAAAGAACTTCTTGTTGCCTTTTACCTCTGAGGTGAGCATACCGGCTTCCTCAAACTTGTTTAGCTCGACCCGAATCGCATTGCTCGACTCTCCAAACTCCCCCTCCAGATGACGGAGATAGGCGGTGGTGTTACCGTTCAGGAAAAACTTGAGCAACAGCTTAATCCGCGTTTTGGAGGATATGAGGGTTTCGATCATAATTTCAGGGAACAGGGATCAGGGTACAGGGATCACAGTTTTTGGCTTGCAGAGCCCAGGGTAAGAGGCATCTAGACCATAAGGACGTATTACTCAACTTGCTCTGCGCGTTTATCTAGATGTGTGTAACGTGTTTTCTTAAGAACTGTAAATACGATGCGGCATATTTCATCAAGCTTGGCAAAGAGCAATTCGAATTTTTCTTCTGATATATATTGTTTGTCAAACAGAAGGTTCAGCCAATATTTGGTTTCCAGAGCTTCCTTGTAAGCGATGGCCATTTTAGCAGAAAGGTCAGCAGTAGAAATTCCTCCTTGGGCCTCAGCTATGTTGGCGCCTATAGATGTGCCGCAGCGCAGAATTTGCTTCGACATCACATAGGCGCGCTTTTCATCTAATTCTGCGGCCAAATCAACCACCTCTAAGGCAAACCCATATGCCTTCTGCATCGCCGGTGTTTGTTTCAGTCCCCTCATTGACTTTATCAGTTGATCGTTTATTCTCTTCTCAATCCCCTCAGTTCTCTGCTCCCTGCTCTTCCTGTCCGCTGCTCCCCGTTCCATGCTCCCTGTACCTTGTTCCCTGCTACAAAATATCCGCCATCACCCGTTCCACTTTATTGAAGTAAAAGATCCCCATCACGAAGATCACGGCGATCAGGCCAAAGGAAAGCCACATCAGGGCGCTGGGCGGATCGCCGCCTACGATGCACCAACGGACGCCTTCGACTACGCCGGCCATGGGATTGAGGTAATACAGGGTCAAGTATTTTTCAGGGACCAGGCTGGCCGGGTAAGCGATGGGCGTGGCATACATGCCCAGGCGTACAATCAGCGGAGTGATCTGCTGGAAGTCACGAAAGCGAATGGTAAGGGCACTCATCCAGATGCCTGCTGCCAGTCCGGAGATAATCGCAATTATGATGAAGATCGGTAGAAATATCAGGTTGCTGCTGGGGACATAGGCATAAGCTAAACAAAGAATCCCCAGAATAAGAAGGGTAACACCCAGATCAATCAGCCCTGAAATGGCTTTGGACAGTGGTATGATCAGACGGGGAAAGTAGATCTTCTTCACCATCTGCTGAGCTCCGATGATAGAACCTCCAGCCTGCGTCATCAGGTTGGAGAAATAGGTATATCCCAGCATTCCAGCTGTGGTATAGATGATGTGAGGCACCTCAATAGCCCCCGTCCCAGTTTTTGCAACGGTACCAAATACGAAACTCAGCACAAAAATCTGTAAGATGGGGTTCATGAATGCCCAGGCAAAACCCAGCGCCGTCTGAGCATATTTTACCCGAAAGTCCCTGTAGGTCAACGTCCAAAGGAGTTCACGGTACTGAGACAACTCCTTGAAGTCGATTTTGAAGGGATTCTTCTTGGGCTGAATGACAGTTGTTACCTGCATAAATAGAGCAACGGTTGATTGCTTGATTGTGGACGCTAAGAAAAAGGGTTCCCATTTACTATCCAACACTTTGAGTAAAATTCTTACTCAAAATCATGTAAGAACAAAGCCTCATTCTGTAAGCAGTGTCCTCACCCAACTCACGCAAGTTGCCAAATAGTCCCTCCAATTGAAAATTTCCTGCGATACAAGATTTTTGGAGCGATGTCAGATTTGGCCTACTTTTATTGATCATGTCGTTTATTGCCCCCAGGCCATGAAAACCTTCATCCGAATTCTGCTCATCCTGCTCGCTTTGGCTCTACTGACCTTTCTCACCCAGGTCGGAGGAGTATGGTTGCTGCTGAGTTTGCCGCTGATGGCCTGGCTGGCGCCCAAGGGCAGGTTACGGGCTCACAGGCGGCTCATTCGCATGGGTTGCTTTTTCGGAGTGTATTTGATGGGAAATGCGCTGATTTTGCCTCCTGTGGCAAAGGCGCTGTCGGGTCGCGTGCCGCTTCCCCTCAGGCAGACGGACCATGTCCAACCCCTGCGGCTAGGCTATGCGTTGCTCAATCGGCACTACGTAAGACCTGGGCTAAAATCGTTGCTTTTTGAGGCAGCCGATGCCATGCAGGAGCGGTTCCCGGGAACGGTGGTCGCCTATCTCGACGCGGGTTTTCCGCTATTCGACGGATATCCTTTGTTACCCCATCGCAGCCACGACGACGGCCGCAAGGTGGACTTTTGCTTTTTGTATGAAGAGGCGGAAACGGGCGAACCGCTAAACGCAGTGGCAAAATCCTACGTCGGCTACGGCGGAGTAGAAGGCCCCAAACCAGGCGAGCGAAATCAACCACAGCGCTGCACGGATCAGGGCTACTGGCAATATGACCTGCTTTCAAAGCTGATCATTTTCCCCAGAACCGACAGGACATTCGATATGGAGCGAAACCGATACCTGCTGCGCTGGCTGGCTACCCAGCGAGCAACCGGTAAGATTTTCATCGAACCGCATCTCAAAACCCGCCTGGGCCTCGGTCGGTATAACAAAATCCGCTTTCATGGCTGTCCCGCGGTGCGACACGATGACCATATTCATTTGCAGCTTTAGAACAAGATCGTTTTACTGCGAGATATATGAGGCAGGAGAAGAACTCACATAGCTTTACAGTGAGGTGCCCAATGGTTAGTGTGGAGCGCCGCGCCGATGACCTGCCCTCGCTGCCCCACCTTCTCTACTGATCAATGTTCCCTGACCAATGAACACTTTCAATCAATGACCCACTACGATGCCCTTCAACTCATAAAAGACGCCCTGGGACAGCAACCCCAGATATGGGCCGACCTCGGCGCGGGAACCGGGCTGTTTACAGAAGTATTGTGCGATCACCTACCGCCGGGCAGTGAGGTTCACGCCCTCGACAAAAGTCCACATATGCTGTGGAAGCTCCAGCCAGATGGGAAGGTGCCGTTTAGCATTCACGATGGGGATTTCACCCGTTCCATGCCAGACCTGCCCCTTTGCGATGGCATTCTCATGGCCAATGCCCTGCACTACGTGGCCGATCCGGTGGATATTCTGCCTCAAATTCTCTCCCACCTCAAGCCTGGGGGAGCGTTCGTTCTGATAGAATACGAAACCTCACGTGCCCTTCCCCCCTATGTGCCCTACCCTATCCCGCTTCGACGTTGGGAAGAAGTCTGCGAAGGGGAAACAGTCCCCTTGAGTGCCCCGGTATTTCTGCACAAGGTACCCTCGCGCTATGGCCATGAGTACATCTACTCAGCCATGAGTCAGAAAGAGGGTTAAGAGGCTGTTTGGATTTTTCCTTATCGGCCCAAACTAGTCTTTTTGCGCCCTGTCTGCGTCAATTTTCCTCAAAATAGCTCGCTATTTCTCGAAAAATTTCCTTGTCAGACCCCAAAAATCCTGCGTTTGGCCTCGAAACACTAAAACCTAAACAGCCTCTAAGGAGAATCGGGAATTAAAGGGAAGTTGTAGGCGAAAGCTTCACTTTCCAGAAGCGTCCTTTTTCCAGCCTTATCCCACTTCCTGCTGATAGGTCTTTTCCGCATACCATTCTTCCAGTCGCACTTTTACCAGTTCGAGTCGAATCCGAACTGTATAGGCCCACACGCTGAGGAGGATGATGCCTAGCATCCCAGGGTAGAGGATCATGCGAAACTCATCGCTGATCTGGCTCTTGTCGAAGATAAAGGAGCCTTTACCTGCTGTTGGGTGCAGGCCTTCGTACATACGCGGGATCACAAAATACAGCGGAATCAGTGTGGCAAAGGCAAAGATGTTGTACACCGCTGAGATGCGTGCACGCTGTTCCGGCTCGGTAAAAGATGAACGAAGCAGAAAATAGGCCGCATAAATCAACAGGGCGATGAGGGCACAGACCTGAATGGGGTCCCAGGCCCACCAGGTGGAAAACTCCGCAGCAGGACGGTCTTCAGCCCATGCTACGCGAGACCAGACCATGCCAGTCAGCAGACCCAAAATGTTGAATACCACCCCCAACCGAGCGGACTCCCGGGCTTTCACATCGCTCAGAAGAGGGTTTCCACCTTTGTCATTGTCGGGATCCAGGGCTCGTAACACACGGATGCTTTGCACCACCGAGATGGTCATCAGCGTGATGACCGTAAACCACATCGGTACGTGGTAGAAAATATTGCGCGCACTTTGCTGCAGGTTGGGTAGCTCAGGCACCCTGGCAGTCAAACCATAAACCAGCGCATACAGCACCAGCAAAACGGCAAGGGCCTTATAACCAATATTCAGTATGGATCGGGAGTTCATATGGGCAAAAACTGTAATCTGGCTGCAATGTTAGCGATTTTCAGGGAATAATATCAGGCCTTTACCTCCTCCTGCTCATCCTCCGGATACTCAATGCGGCCGTGGTAAATGCTGAGCAACTGCTTCTTGATTACCCGCCGCATGTTGGTAATGTCCTTGAAGGTCAGGTTGGAGTTCTCCAACTGCCCGTCTTTGATCTTATGATCGATGATGCTATCCACCAATTCCTTTAGCTTGGAGGAAGTTGGGTTTTTCATGGCGCGAGACGCTGCCTCCACACTATCGGCGATCATCAGTACAGCGGTTTCTTTGGAGAAGGGCAAGGGACCCGGATAGCGAAACAGGTTGTCCGCTTCGGATTCGACGCAGTTATTTTCCTGGACGTAAACCCGATAGAAGTACTCCACCCTGGTTGTCCCATGGTGAGACTCAATGAAGTGGATTATTTCACGGGGCAGGTGATACTTCTGGGCCAGTTCCACTCCATGCTTCACATGTCCAATGATGATCTCTGCACTTTCCAGGCAATCAATCCGATGGTGAGGGTTCTTTTTCTTCTCGGCATCGGACATGTTCTCGATGAAGTAATGAGCATAAGGCATCTTCCCAATGTCGTGGTACAAAGCCCCTACGTGTACCAGCAGGGCATTTCCACCCACTTCGTTGATCGTCAGCTCTGCAATATTGGCTACCTGAAGGCTATGCTGAAATGTCCCCGGAGCTTTTCGGGCCAGTTCCTGTAGCAAGGGATGGTTGGTATCCAGTAGTTCCAGATAAGTCAGGTCTGAAGTTTCTCCGAAAACGCGCTCAAGCAGATAAATCAGGTTATAAGCGATCATGGTCACAGAGACATTGATCGCAAACAGCATCAGGGTGTGGTAACTGATTTCCCCAAAGCCTCCTTTGCTCAGCAGGTTAAACACAATGTAGGATACCGAGTAGGCAAGGAATATATAGCCAAGGGTGTAAAAAAACCGCTCTCGCTTCCTTAGTCGGCGCAGGTTATAGACGGCCACGGTTCCGGCCATCATTTGCACAAAAGCATACTCAAGGCCCTGCTGCACCAATACAGCACCGTACAACGCCACGAGCATGTTGGTCAGAAAACCCAGCCTGTGCTCAAAGAAACTGCTGATAAATATCGGTACAATACAGGCTGGAGCCAGGTAGATATAGCTTAGGTTGATATTTGGGCCAAGGATATCGGTCAGCTTTACGGCCACATCGGTCAGCTTTGTGGCAATCACCATCAGTGCTACGGCCAGTAGCAGGGTGAAGAGGATCAGACTCAGCTTGGAGTTGGAGAAAAATATCCTGGGACGGGTTACACTGAGATTTGAAAGCAGGATAAGGGTGATGAACGTGATGATAAGAAACTGACCCAGAAAAACCAGAAACCACGACTGACCGCCGTAGGTACGGCGCTTTTCACGTTCCAGCGAGACCAGTTTGGCATAGGTATCGCGGGTGACTATCTCATCCTTACCGATGATGTGTTCCCCCTTGGATACTTTTCCAAAAATGGGTGAAACAAGCGATCGCTTCCACTCCCGGGCTTCTTCTGTCAACCTACTACTGAAATAATAATTGGGACGCAGGTTTTTGGAAACCACCAGCCAGAGAAGTTTTCCTTCACTGTCCAAGGTGTCAAGGCGTCTGGCCAGGTAACTTTCGAGCCCCAGTTGGCTATTGATGGTCGCACGAACAGGAACTTCCCGCTCAAGGCCGGGCTTAACCCTAAGTGAGACAAAGGCGGGTGTGTCAGCTACATTCACCTGATTGAGATAGCCCTGCTCATAGATATCCTGAGCAAGAGACCTGGCCTCGGCCTGCAATCGGGCGATCCGGCCTCGGCTCAATCCGGAAAAACTGCCATATTCGACCCCGGGGTATTTGGTCTGGAAAGCCTGCATCAGCATTTCCTCTCCCTGATCCTCCAGCCGTGAAGTGGCGATCTGCACCTGATTTACTTCCCGTACAAAATCGGATAGCTTCTGGTCCAGTGCCTGATAGGTCTGTCGCATACGCAGGGTATCACGGCGATAAATATCGGATACCTGAGACGTATAGGCCTCCTGCTCGGCAGCGATGCTATCCTGCGATTTGTAAATATAGAAGTCAAAAGGGGCTGTGAGCTCTCCTCCAAACCAGGGTTTTCCGACTTCGTATTGAACCCCCAGGCGATAGGAGCGGGGAATCAGGAGGGTCATGAGCAATAAGAACCCCACGATGATCCCGGTCCGGCTCCAGTAGCGGCTGCTTTTCAGCTTACGCTGTAAGGGTGCATTTATCAGTTTGCTCATACAGGAGCAAAGATAGCGAACGGGAGTTCGCAGTTCAAAGTTAAAAATATGTCCGAATGGATGAGGCTAGCCGCATTAAGCTATATTGGGTGCGGTCCTGTCAATCAGCTCGCCTCCGATCCTCTACCCTTCGCCCTCCATCTTCCAGATTCAGGGTCTCCAGGGCACGGCGCAGTTCTGGCTCTACCACCTCCATGGTGAGGCGCTTGTCCCGATCCGAAAAAAGCACGTCCGGCAGATCGGCCAGTTCAACGGGGAAGTAATCATCCACCCAGCTGACTACGTCCTCGTAGCGAATGGGTTTAAGCTCTGCCAGTACCGAAAGCTGTTCCTCCAGTTCCGTGTCGAGGGAATTGAGCTGCTCTTTGATTCCATTCCGGCCTCGTTTCCCGCCAAGAAATCGCTGGAGAAAATTGGGCCGATCTTCAGGATAAAGCAGGTTAAGAAAGATGACGAATTGCGGAAACTCTCTCAGCGTCTGTATTTGCCAAAACTCCTGGGCATACCACCTAATCAGCTTCAGGGTAGTGTTGTCCCACTTTTCAGTACTAATGGTGTGGTGCAACACCACGGTGCGTGCCTTGAGATTCAGTGTGCGCACCATCTCGGAGGCGGTCCAATCACGACTCACCCCTATCCCACTGAAATTCATCGCCTGGGCCAGTCGCCGCTTAAGTTCCCGCTGGCGCTGCTCCAGAGCACCGGTATATGGCCAGTTTCGCACCTGATGCTCATGGACTACCCCTCTGGAAGACCCAAATATTTGCTCAGATAGCTGTTGAAGATCTGTCTCAATAAAACGGGTAACCAGACTTTGAGGCCGCTCGGCTCTGGCACCGTGAATGATGAAGGTGTGCGGTGCATGGTTAACATCTGCCAGGATCCGCTCCACCGCATCCCGAAAATCGATCACCTGTCGATCCCGGTCTACCATCAAAGGCCATAAACTGGTAGAGTTCACCGCTTTTCGAAGCCTGAGCCGCCATTGTAATTGCTCACCATAAATCCCCCAGGGAAACTGACTTGGGTCGGTTTCTGGCTGAAGAGGTACCTCCCAGTAGAGCCCCCTGTAGCTACCATCCGCTCCCAGCGCAGCGAGTACACGCCTTTCGGCAACATCAAATGCCTCTACCAGGCTTTTTCGCTCCACGAGCTGCTGGTAAAAATAGGTCGAAAACAGATAGGCCGCCCGGTCCCCTATGTCGGTTGCAGTGGCGATGGAAACCGGTACTCCCTGCCTAACCATCTCCATCGCATGTGAACGAGTGGTGCAGGCGTTCAGAAAGACTAGTTGTAAACCAGGTAGAGCGGCGAGTTCCCGTGTAAATCCATCGCGACCTGCCCGGCTTTGGGTACTACGATTCTGATCCAACAGCAGGCTGAGGTTATTGGCATGGCCAGCAAAGTGAAATATGCGGATTCGCTCCTTATACAGATCAAATACTTCAAAGAGGTCATCCAGTGAAGCGTTGTCCCGGACGATCACCTCGTAACTTTCGCCCACCCTGTCTTCCAGCAGGTCTCTTAAAAAATGGATTTCCTCTACCGCATCCCGCAGGTACCGCCCGGCTTGGAGCCGGTCGTTGGCATAGGCCAAAAATATTACAGGTTTGGTACGGGAGTCAGTCATCGGACAATCAGGAGAGGTGGAAAATTCGAGCTTTCACGAGGATTAAACAATAATTGGGCATAAAATTAGCGGCAATCAAACACCTTTTGCCGACATTAGTTGCCAATATTGATACAAGGGGATTTTCATTAGTCGCAAAAAATCGGCCGAATAATTCCTCCTGATCATTTTCCTGTTTGTTTCATCCACAAGCTAACCACTTACTAACGATTATGAAATTCTTCATCGACACTGCGGACCTCAACGAAATCAAGGAAGCCAATGACATGGGTATCCTTGATGGAGTAACCACCAATCCTTCTCTCATGGCGAAAGCCGGTGTAACTGACTTTGACGCTCACTACCTCGCAATCTGCGAAATGGTAGACGGAGATGTCAGCGCCGAGGTTATCTCCACTGATTACGAAGGAATCGTGGAAGAAGGACGCCGACTCGTCAAGATACATGACAATATTACGGTCAAGATCCCTATGATCGCCGAAGGGGTAAAAGCTATCCGTACCCTGGCCAGCGAAGGAATCAAGATCAACTGTACCCTGATCTTCAGCCCTATTCAGGCGCTGGTTGCAGCCAAGGCTGGTGCCAAATACGTGAGCCCTTTCCTGGGACGTCTGGATGATATCGGACACGAGGGCATGCAACTGATCGAAGAAATCCGTCAAATCTTTGACAACTACGCCTTCGAAACTCAGATCCTGGCGGCCTCTATCCGCCACAATGAGCACCTGCGCTCTTGCGCCCTGGTAGGTTCTGACGTGGCTACCATGCCATTTGGGGTGATCTCCAAGATGATCAAGCACCCACTGACTGACAATGGCCTGGAGAAATTCCTCGCAGACCACAAAAAGCTGATGGAAAGCATCGCGTAATGGTTCGAAGTTCGTCGTTGGGGGTTCGTAGTTGCAAAGCATGTTGGCCATGATGGCCTGTGTTCCTAAACTTCGAACAACGAACCAGGAACTCACAACTATTAAATATCTTGTGCTGTGTCTCTTTGAGGTGCAGCACTTTTTCTTGCCATACCAAAACTTCGAACAACGAACCCCGAACTCATACCTAACTCCCCCATGGACGGAACCCTACGCAAAAACATCAAGCCCGGCCTGCGGGTCAACATTGTCCTGAAGCAGGACCAGAAACTCGGCATACTGACCGAAGGCTACGTAAAACACATTCTCACCAAATCGCCTTCTCATCCTCACGGCATCAAGGTCCGCCTGGAGGATGGTCAGGTAGGGCGAGTGCAGGAGATTTTGGAGGAAGAGGAGGACTGAGGTGTGGAGTTCGGAGTTCGGAGTTCGATGGTAAACGAGCAACGCTTGATAACTGCGAACTTCGAACCGAGAACTCCGAACTAGTGCTTTCGGAATGAAGTTCCTAACCAATTAGAATTGAGATAGCAGTCTAATTATCAGCACATTCAACTTCGAACTTCGAACCCCAAACTTCCAACTAACACCTACCGAACCAGGTTCACCAATCCCCGCTTCAAAAACCCCTCTCCAGCGACATTGACTCCCTCGACTACATACAAGTAACCGCCTTCTGCAAGTAATCGCCCTTTCATATCTAGCCCGCCCCATTCGAAGTCAGGCACATCGCTGAAGAACACCAGCCGTCCCCCACGGTCATAGACCCGTATTTCCACCTGCTGGGCCAATGGAATGGATGCCTTCCAGACATCGTTGATGCCATCTTCATTGGGGGTAAAGACATTGGGGACATACACCTCTGGCGGCGGCAGTACCTCCACCTGATCCCGCCACTGGTACTCACAGCCATAAATATCCGTTACTTCCAGGCTGATGTCATAGGTTCCAGGATGTTGAAAAGTAAAGCTGAGCCGAGCCTGGGTGGAAGTATCCAATTCTCCAATACGCCAGCGATACGCTGCGACCTGAATAAATCCTTCCAGATCGGCTTGAAGTGTAGGATCGGGAAATTCCAGCACCTTTGGAAAAACGACGAGAAATCCCTGACCAGGAGGAAAGGTCTCCGCCCGTATGGGTACCCGTTCGCTGACGCACCCCTCCGCAGTTTCCATTTCCACGTAAAATGTCTGCGAAAAATCCAGCGGCCCGGTTTGCCACAAAAAGCCTTCAAAGAAAGGGCTTCCACCCGCCGCCGATTCATACCAACGGTTGATCGCCCCGATAGCCGTGGTCGTTTCGAGGGTTGCAGACTCCCCGACACAGACCGTATCTCCAATTACCTGCGGAGGATCAGGGGCGACGACCACCTGTTCCTGGGTCAATTCTGCGGTACAGCCTTTTTGAGTAGTTACCGATAGGGTGACAGGAAATGTACCCCCGGACTGAAAGCGATGGGAGGGTCGATTTTGTCCCACGGTGCTGCTCCCGTCTCCCCATTCCCACACCCATTCACTGATGCTATCGCCGACGATGCTGCTTCGATTGGTGAGCCATGCGGTGTCTCCCAGGCAGATGTCATCGGCCAGGTCAAAGGCAACATTGGGCTTTTGGGTGATGCTTACAGCTTGTACCACCGTATCGGCACAGCCTGCATCGTTGGTGATGGCGAGTTGGACGAAGTACTGCCCGGGACGCTCAAAAGCATGCAGCAGGTTCCGGCTGTTGGCGACAGTCCCATCGGACAGGGTCCAGAGATAGTCGGTCAAGGCAGAACCTCCACGTGGGCCAGAGAGGTTGAACAGCGAGAGGGTATCATCGGCGCATTCGACCTCGGGCAGCGAAAAGGCCACATATGGGCTGGGCAATACAGAAGCCACAACCTCCGCTGTATCCGGGCAGCCATTTCCATCAAAAATCACCAACTGAACCGGATAGTCACCATGAGCAGTATATTGATGTACCGGTTCCGGCTGCTGCGAAGTAGCTCCATCTCCGAAGTCCCAGCGATAGGTTGCAACCGATGACGGCCCGGAGTATTGAAAGCGAAATTCATTCTGGGCCTGACACTGTGGGGCGGGCTCGTTCAGCTCGGCGGTAGGCGGCAAAGGCATGAACACATCCAGGCTATTTTGATTGGCACCATTGCCGCAGAGGTCGCCTACAAATCCCGTCAGGGAGAGATTGTACGTTCCGGCCTGTTGTATTCCAGGCGAAATGATCAGGTCATAGCTACGCGATGCTCCCGTGCTGTCGTCGCAATTGGGGCTCTGTACGGAAGTGATGACGTATGGCCCATCTGGCCCGGTAAAGGCAAAATCGCTCGGCTCAACACTCGCACAGCTCACCCGCTCGGAGAAAGTTACCGTTACCCCCGTACAAAAGCTCTCGACTTCGACCAGATCCGGTGGGATTTGATCGTAGAGTGCCGCCGTACTGCTGGAGAAGTCTATGGTATAGCCTGCGTTGGAAGCGCTGAAGTTGCTGATATTCAGAGCGAAGACTTCTCCTGCCTGAACCGAAATACAGGGAGTAAACTGATCGGGGCAATCGGTGCGGCCATTGGGACCGGTCTCTCCGGCGCAACCAGTGTTATAGGTGAAGTTACAGGCCACAGCCAGGCTGTTGTTGTTGGCGATGGCGGCGCAGGTGCTGTTGGTCAGGTTGAAAACTGCCCAATCATAATCATCCAGTGTGTCCACCGGGATGATGGTGAAACAAAGGTCTCCTGCCGTTTCGACCTGAAAGGTGTACCAGACGGAGTTTTGCTCGCCCAACTCCAAACAGGAGTTGTCGCCATCGATCTCGTCGGGGTTGCTGCCAGCTCCGGTGTAGGAGTTGGGTTGAAAATAGGTATCCTGGCAGAGCGGAATGGCGTTGAAGCAGTCCTGCTCAGGCTGGTTGGGCGGCAGCTGAGCCATCGCCAACAGGATAGGGAACATCAGCCAGCTAAAGGCTGCGATTCGTAGAGGAATGTTCATGCGACAAACGGAATTACAGGCGGGGAGGGCTTGTCTGCAAATTGAGCCAAAATCGCGGTGCCCTGAGTGATAAAAAATTGGGAACCTTACATTGATCCATGCTGCGGAAATTGGGCAAAATTCAAGTATCGGCCCTGTTTGCATACCCATTAGCCCAAATTCTAACATCCCCAAAATAAAATTGAGGTAGAAATTCACGCCTAATGGTACTACTTTAGGTCAATCAATTGCCGATTTACCCTCCTCCCCAACCACATTTATTGATGAGCTGCGAAGCATTTCTTACATGCTTCCGACAAGTCGTATGCCCTGGGACTTCTCTATTGAAAAACTTTGAACCACGAACTCCGAACCAATCCTCATGCCCTCCTTAGCCCCCTATAACGGCTCTCTTGATCAACGCCTTGCTGCACACTTCCTGCGGCGCACCACATTTGGTTCTACCAAAGCCGAAATCGACTCTCTGGTGGGCCTTACTCCACAGCAAGCGCTCGACCTGGTCTTTACCATGCCGCCTTTGCCCGACCATCCCAAAGACCCTGCAACTGGTCAGACATGGGTGGTGAGTGGCCGTACCGGTGCCAATTCCCCGAACCAGGACCTCAAGTACATCGTCAATCGCTGGTTCCTCGACCTTGCGTTTCGCCCAGGCAATTCGCCCAATCTGTTCATCAAGCTGGTGTTCTTCCTGCATACCTGCTTTCCTACCGGGCATAACGACATTACCTACTCAGAAAATTTCTACTGGACACTCCGGCTCTTCATGCTCGCTGCTCAGGGCAACCTGAGCTTCAAGGAATTGGCATTAAAAATCTGTCTGGACAATGGCATGAACAACTACCTCGACATCGGGGACAGCGAGGTGGGCAACCCGAATGAAAACTTCGCAAGGGAGTTTTTTGAGCTACATACAGTTGGCAAAGGAGCCACTATCGGCGTGGGAGATTACACGACTTTCACCGAGCAGGACGTGCTGGAGGCCGCACGGCTGCTTACCGGCTACCGCCAAAGTGATGACTGGGACGATCCCACCCGTCAGGATCCGGATACCGGGCTTCCGCGCTGCTGGTTTGACATCTCCCGCCACGATACGACGGACAAGCTGTTTTCCCATGCCTTCAACTATTCGGTCATCTCTGGACGTAGCACCGTCAATGGCATGCTGGAGGAATTAGGGGAATTTGTGGACATGATATTTGCCTCTAATCAGGCCGCGGAACACCTTGCCAGACGGATGTACCGATTCTTCGTGCGATTTCAGATCAGCCAGGAAGTGGAGGACGACATCATCACCCCCCTGGCCCAGCACCTGTTATCACAGAATTACGATCTTACTTCGGCCATCAGGCTACTTTTGGGTAGTCAGCACTTCTTCGATCAGGACGATGCAGATAGTCAGGATGAAGTGGTTGGGGCACTGATTAAGGCACCGATGGAGTTACAGGGAGGCATTTTGCGCTTCTTTGGCGTGCCAATGCCCGATCCGGCTGCCGACCTATTTCATGCTTATATCACCGTATATGGAGATCTGGACACTGCTCTTGCAAAGGCCTGTTTTGATCTCTTCGAACCCGTCGAGGTGGCGGGTTACCATCCCGTTTACCAACCGCCAGAGTACAATCGGCTGTGGATTTCGGCGAAGTCGATTTCGCCCCGCTATCAGATGGCGGAGGAAATCATCTCTGGGCCGCCCCATTTGACGGTGGACCTCGTCGCCTGGATTAGCGATCCCAACAACATCCCGGACTTTGCCGGAGCCGACCCGGTGGGCAATCCAGGACCTCACGCCGGCGGGCGCATCGCCACACATCTGGTAGCTACCCTGCTGAGCTACCTATTGCCAGAACCTGTTCCACAGGATCGGCAGGAATATTTCGAACAGCTCCTGCTCGACACCCTCTCCCCTATCAACTGGATGTTTGAGTGGGACTTTTACCTCAACAACAACGACCCAACCAATATCAAGCCCCAAATCGAAAAGCTCATTAGGGGAATTTTGCAATCGCCTGAGTACCAGCTGGGATAGATATTTAGAAGCGAGAGGCGAGAAATGATAGAAGCTCTTGCTTATGGTACTTTTTGACCACCATTCCCAGATCACCCCGATCACTTTTCCTGACCACCACCTCTTGATCATTGTTCCATGATCAATGTTCAATGCCCACTGAAAAATGAAAAGACGCCACTTTCTCCGAAATATGCTCCTGCCCATGGCGGCGGCTCCGTTTACACTCAACGGCCTGTCAGTCAGGGCAATGGCTCGATCCCTGATGACCTCATCCTTTGATTGCGATCAACTCAGCGACCGGGTGCTGGTACTGATTCAGTTGCACGGAGGAAACGATGGGCTCAATACCCTCATTCCCCTGAATCAGTACGGCCTCTACCGAAATCTGCGGCCCTTTATCGGGGTCAAGGATACCGGTAATCGGCAATACCTTACTCTCGACAGTACTCTGCCGGGAGATCAGCAGATTGGGCTTCACCCGGATCTGGCCGACCTGAAATCCATGTACGATGAAGGAAAGGTGCGCCTGATTCAGAATGTCGCCTACGACAACATGAATGGCTCCCACTTTAAGGGAACTGATATCTGGCTCTCCGGTCTTGGCGCCGAAGGCCTCAACAATACCACCCGTACTGGCTGGTTTGGCCGCTACCTCGACCATCGCTTCCCGAATTATCCTGCGGACTACCCCAACAATGACATGCCCGACCCTCCGGGGCTGGAATTTGGGAGCCATGTCATCTCGCTGGGCTTTCACCGGCAGAGCGGCATCCCGATGGGATTGACCCTGTCAGATGATCCGACCGACTTCGCCAATGCCGTGCTCGGATCAGGGGGCGCATTGCCCAGCCAGTTTCCCAACTCGGACTATGGCCGCGAGCTGCAATACCTTGTGGAAATGGAGCGATCAACCAACAGCTATGCCCAGCGCCTGACCGACGTGTACAACGCCGGAGCCAATACCCCCGGAGTGGTTTATCCCGAGCATTACCACACCCAGGCCAGCAACCAGTATTACAATCAGCTTGCGCCCCAACTCAAAACCATAGCCCGGCTGATGAGTGGCGGAAGCACCACCAGGATATTCCTGGCTCGCCTGGGCGGATTTGACACCCACGAAGGTCAGGGATTGCCTGACAAGCCTTCTTTCGGTTCGCATGGAGCCTTGCTGTACCACCTTTCCACTGCTGTGAAGGCTTTTCAGGATGACCTGAAGGGATTGGGACTGGAAGACCGGGTCATGACCATTACCTTCTCGGAGTTTGGGCGAACGGCGGGTGAAAACAGCGCCTACGGCACGGACCACGGCTCATCTGCCCCCATGATGGTGTTTGGCAAAGGCATCAAACCAGGCGTCGAGGGCACGAACCCAGATCTGACCAACCTCAACAACAACCGATTGGTAGGCTTTGACCTGGATTACCGACAGGTATTTGCGACGGTGATGCAGGACTGGTTTGGGGCGAACTACGGCACACTGGACCACATCGAGTTCTACGAATACTCCGCCAACAAAATCGATCTGGTCAACAACAACTACATCGATGGGCAAGGCAACAGTGTAGATTATGTCGCCGATACCAGTTGCGATGATACGCCTGACCTTCCCCCTCCCGATCCTTCCAATGGCGGCGGTTCCGGTGGCGGAGGCGGCACCTCCAACATTGCCCTGGCTGAAGGAATTGAGTTCAGTTTCGGGCCCAATCCCACCTCGGGGACGGTTTTCATGAACCTGGAAAGTTCCCGGATGACCATTGCCACCGCAGACATCCTGACACTACACGGGCAAAGGCTGGATCGCGTAGAGTGGAGATTATTCACGGGAGAAAACCAGATGGAACTCGACCTTGACCACCTTCCTGCCGGCACCTATCTCCTTCGTATAATCGAGCGACCCGGTTCGCAGTTTGGGGAGAAATTGTTGGCAGAAGCCCGGATCATCAGACAATAAACCTGTTTTGTTGGACTTTCTACCGCCACCTGACTCAGGAATATTTCTATATTTGAGGGTTAACCCTTTACGGTATGAACCCACGTTTCCAGGCCATTCAGCTGATTCAACAGCGCAACCCTCAACCCTCTACCCCTAACCGACGGTCACCCAGCCAGGTTTTTAGGGAAAATGTGTTTTCCGGTGAGGTAATGCGCAGTTACCTCACCCCCCAGATTTTTCAGCAACTGCAAAACATCAGCCAGGAGCGTAAGACCCTTGACCGCAGCATCGCTGATTCGGTGGCCAATGGGATCAAAACCTGGGCACTGGAAAAGGGAGCCACTCATTTCACCCACTGGTTCCAGCCCCTGACGGGCCGTACAGCAGAAAAACACGATTCATTTCTGGAACTAAGTGGCGGAAATGGCATAGACCACTTTTCCGGCCATGAACTGGTCCAGCAGGAACCAGACGCGAGTTCCTTCCCCAGCGGAGGACTCCGCTCAACCTTCGAAGCCAGGGGATACACAGCCTGGGATTGCAGTTCGCCGATTTTCATATTTGAGACTTCATACGGACGTACACTCTGTATCCCAACCATTTTCGTTTCGTTCACTGGGCAGGCCCTCGACTATAAGATTCCGTTGCTGCGCTCTCTTGCGATGCTGGATGAAGCCGCAACTGCGGTCGCGCAGTTATTTGAACCGGAGGTCAAGCGTGTCATTGTGAACATGGGGGCAGAACAGGAATACTTCCTTGTTGACCGAGCCTTCTACCATGCGCGCCCGGATCTGTTGATGACAGGCCGCACCCTCCTGGGAGCGCCCCTACACAGAGGCCAGCGGATGGGGGGCAATTATTTTGGCGCCATTTCTGACCGGGTCTTTGCTTTTATGGACGAACTGGAACAGGAAGCACTCAAACTCGGCATTCCCTTAAAGACCCGGCACAACGAGGTAGCCCCCAGTCAGTATGAATGTGCTCCACAATACCAACCGTTGAATATCGCTTCCGATCAGCAGTTGATCCTGATGGACCTGATTGACCGCGTAGCCCAGAAGCACCAATATGCTGCCCTGATGCATGAACGCCCCTTTGAGGGAATCAACGGGTCTGGGAAGCATAAAAACTGGTCCCTGCATACCGATACCGGTAAAAACCTGCTGTCTCCGGGCCCTACCCCCGAAGAAAACCTGATGTTTCTGACCTTTTTCGTTTGTGTGATCAAGGCAGTATCAGAACATTCAGACCTGCTGCTGGCGTCGGTTTCTTCTGCGGGAAATGACCTGCGTCTCGATGGGCCGGAAGCTCCTCCGTCCATCATTTCAGTCTTCACAGGATCAAAGTTGAGCAAAGTACTGGATGACATCGAAAATCCTCCCCGCCGTAAGCGAAACGAACAGATTTCAGACCTGATGCACCTCGGGATTTCCGAAATTCCTGAGTTGTTGATCGATAACACAGACCGCAACCGCACCTCCCCATTTGCCTTTACGGGAAACAAATTTGAGCTACGAACGGTAGGCGCCTCTGCCAATGGTTCCCAATCTATGGCCATTCTCAATGTAATGGTCACCCAGGCCCTGCAAAAGTTCAAAAAGCGGGTTGATTCCAAGGTGAATCGAGGCCGTGGCCTTGAAGCAGCGGTATTGGATATGCTACGGGAGTACATCTCCGAAAGCAAAAAAATACGGTTTGAGGGAGATAGCTACACTGAGGACTGGCGAGTAGAAGCTGAAAGAAGAGGCCTTTTCTTTTTTCCACACGCACCGGCAGCGTATGAGGCCATGCTCACCTCCAAGGCCAAAAAGCTGTTGGTTGCCTCTGGATTGTACACGGAGCAGGAATTACTGGCCAGGTACGAAGTCCTGAAACAGCATTACCTCAATCAGGTTCGTAGCGAAAGCGATATCATGAGAGAAATGGTCCTTACCCAGATCATTCCCGCTGCCCTTACTTATGAACAGCAACTGCAACAGGTTCTGGCGTCAGATTCTGTTGCGACGAAAGTCCAAAAAGAACTATTGGAAAACCTTCAGGCTGCTCAGGCTCAACTGCTGTTTCTCAATGAAAACCTACAGCGGTTGTGTCAGGAGGCGGAAAAACTCGAGGATACCTCTGAGACCGCAAAGGTATATGCGGAAAAGGTGCTACCAACCCTAAACCAGATGAGGGAGCAGGGAGACTACCTCGAATCCATTCTTCCTGATCAATACTGGCCATTGCCCAAATACCGGGAAATCCTGTTTATTGCGTAACAAATTGCCCTATATATTTTACCCGAATAACCTAACTAAACATGAACCGCTTTTTCATTTTTCTCTTTATCACCCTGGCATTTGCTTTTGGATGTACCTCCACCACTAGCGAGCAGGAAGCCGAGTCAAACGACCAGGAAGAACACGTGGACACCGATGCAGATCACATGGGGGACATGGGAAATTCCTTTGAAGTAACGACTCTTAACGATACGATTGCCAGCCCTCGCCGTCAAATGACTGCCATCATCGACGGTGTTGAAGTGATTGTCACGTATGGTAGCCCTTCAGTAAAAGAACGTACCATCTGGGGCGAGCTGGTCCCTTACGATGTCGTATGGCGTACCGGTGCCAATGAGGCAACCACCTTCTCGGTTAACCAGGCGATCATGGTAGCCGGTCAGGAACTGCCAGCCGGTACTTACGGGCTGTTCACCATCCCCGGAGAGTCTGACTGGACCATCATTTTCAACGAAACTGCGGAGCAGTGGGGGGCTTATGAATACGACGAATCAAAAGATGTGCTCCGTGTGAAGGTATCTCCCGAGATGTCTGAAGAGGCCTCTGAAACCATGGAATTTGGGGTGAGCGGCAATGATGTGATCATCATGTGGGAGAATGTTGCTGTGCCCTTTACCATCGAAGCGGCCTAACGCAACAGGAAAAAGGTATGGAGTCATACTACTAGTGGAACAAGTTCGAAGTTCGGAGTCCGATGTTCGTAGTTGAAAGTGCTGCTGATCACCATTTTATACGAATTCCGAACGGGTAATTACTTAATTCCGCAGGCACTAGACATTTTGGAAAAGGCCCAACGATTTTTGACAGGTCAAAGATTCCGGTTCATCGGAAATGACCAGGATTACAGGATTTACAAGATTGATTATCAGTGATTTCTTATCCTGTCCATCCTGAAAATCCTGTCTAATTTGTCTATTAGTATGGTATGGAGTATATGGAGATTCGCCAATTCGAAACTCACTCTCCTTCATATCCTCCATACCACCTTCCCCATTTCGCATACCCGAAAACATGTGTGCTTATTTCCCAAGACTTTTGATCACTTTTTCCGCAATCTCCAGGGTCTGATCCACCATTTTGTAGGTGATGGCATCTGATAGGAAGTAGGATTCATAGGCAGAGGGAGGCAGGTACACTCCACCTTTGAGCATCCCATGGAAGAATTTTTTAAAGTGCTCATTGTCTCCAGTCGCTGCACCGGCAAAATCCACCACAGGTTCATCGGTGAAATGAATGCTAATCATGGAGCCCACCTGATTGATCTGGTACGGCAGGTCGGTTTTAGCCAAAATCGAGTCAAAGCCTTTGGCCAGCTTTTCACCTTTTTTATCCAGGCGATCATATACCTCCCGGTGCTCGTCGAGGTACTTCAGCAGGGTGTAACCGCTTACCATGGCAATCGGATTTCCGGATAAGGTACCTGCCTGATACACCGGGCCGACTGGGGAGACATAGTCCATGATCTCCTGCTTCCCTCCATATGCGCCTACTGGCATTCCTGCCCCGATCACTTTCCCCATGCACACAAGATCGGCCTGCACTCCCAGACGTTCCTGGGCACCGCCGGGCGCCAACCGAAATCCAGTCATCACTTCATCAAAGATGAGCACCACCTCTTCCTCATCACAGATTTCACGGAGACCTTCAAGAAATCCTTCTGCAGGAGGAACACACCCCATATTTCCGGCAACAGGCTCCACGATGATCGCCGCGACATCCCCCCGATAAGCACTGAGTACTCGCTTTACCTGCTCCAGATTGTTGTAATCCGCCAGCAGGGTATCTCGCGCAACCCCCTGCGTCACCCCCGGGCTGTTGGGGCTGCCCATGGTTACGGCTCCGCTACCAGCCTGGATGAGAAAGCTGTCTCCATGACCATGATAGTTCCCCCTGAATTTCAGTACCTTATCTCGTCCAGTATAACCACGAGCCAGCCTAATGGCACTCATACAGGCTTCGGTGCCGCTGTTCACCATTCTGAGTTTATCCAGCCCGGGCACCATGGATATAATCAGTTCAGCAATCTCAATTTCAAGTTCTGTCGGAGCCCCAAAGGAGGTGGAGTCTTCCACCTTGTCCTTGATTGCTTTCACCACGGGTTTGAAAGCGTGCCCCATGATCATAGGTCCCCATGAGGCGATGTAGTCGATGTATTCATTGTCGTCTTCATCGGTGAGGATGGCTCCTTTGGCCTTTTTAATAAATACGGGCGTCCCACCGACTGACTTAAAGGCCCTGACAGGAGAATTAACTCCACCAGGAATGAAGTTGAGGGCACGTTCGTAGAGTTTCTTGGATTGTTTGTTTGTCATAATTGGGAGAAAGTTCGCAGCCAGCCCATGAATGATATGCCCGAGGCATGATTCACAATCGGCAGTTCCTAATTACTCCAGTATCCCCTGGAGCAGGGTAGTAAGTAAAAAACGATGGTTGGCACAGTAATTCCTAATCTCGCCAGACGAAAGGAAACAGGATAA
This sequence comes from uncultured Bacteroidia bacterium, assembly GCA_964343195.1. Classification (GTDB taxonomy): domain Bacteria; phylum Bacteroidota; class Bacteroidia; order J057; family J057; genus CAYVAP01. The sequence goes on from CAYFIR010000002.1 coordinate 139,326, forward strand.
CCGAAACCGCTGTAAGCACCAGCACTATGCCACCCAGCAAATAAAAACTACGGGCTTCCAGACCTATGTCCAGCCCCTGAATGGCATTTTCCGACAGGTCAATCAAAACCAGAAGTATCGGCACAATGAGCGGAAAACTAAGAACCGCCAATAGTGTAGTTCTGTTTTCAGCCTTGGAGGCAATGGCTGAAACCAGAGTCAGGTTGGTAGCCAGGGCAGCAGATCCTGCAGTCAGTATCCCCAGCATAAGGGGCCAGTTGGCGATGGCTGTTTCGCCTAGAAATGAAAAAGATAACAGGGATACGACTCCTACGAGAACGAGGAGTGCCGTATTGTAAATGATCTTGGCGAGGATAATCGCTACCGGGCCTGAGGTTCCATACAGGTATAGCAGACTGCCCGGTCGCTCTGACATGAAGCTTTTGGCAACTGCATTGATCGACACAAACAGCATGATGATCCAGAAAAGAATGTTCCAGGTAACGGGATTAAGCTTGCCACTTAATGCCAGGGCAATGACGACAACCATGCTCAGGACATACAGAATCAACCCATTAAGGGCGTACTTCTGTTTCCATTCGATCAATAGTTCCTTATATAGAAGCGCCCCAATCTCTTGTAGTAGCTGGTTCATGGAACAAATTTAGGGATGAAGTTTGAGGAGAAAAGCCCCATAACACTGTTATATTTTTTACCATTAAATAATCCTGTCAAAAGAAATTCCCCGTCGGCACCCTCTAGGCCAGGCGGGGAATTCGCAAAAAAATCCAAATCGAAAAATTAAGAACGTATCAGATCCAGACTGCCAGCCTAGTCATGGAAAGCCAGCAGCGGTACTTCTGTATGCAGTGTCATCTCGCGGGTGAGGCTCTCTTCCAGGGCATGATGCATGGCATCACGCCGGTGAGTTAACATCGTCAGCAGGTCCACCTTGTTAGCGGCTACAAAGCGATGCAGTCCATTGATCACATTCCGATGGTTGAAGGTAAAGAACTTCAACTGATCGTACTCACGCTCAAGGTGGTATAGCCGCTCAAAGAACGTGCGGTCCAGTTGAGCCCAGTCCTCGTCACCGGCATACACGTGTGCACATGAGACCTGCGCCTTAAACAGATCAGCGATATCCAGGAGGCGATCCAGGATCGCAAAGTCTGCTTCCTCAAAATTAGAAGCATACAGGATATGCTGTATGGGTTGAAAGGTAACCCCCTCAGGGACAGCGAATACGGGGCAGTCAGCTGCTTCAATGATCCGGGTGGTCAGGCTTCCGAAAATATGCTGGGACTGACTGGCTATGCCTCGGGTACCCATGACAATCATGTCGATCTGCTCGTTTTGGGCAACCTCCAGGATCTTTTCATATGCCCGACCAGACTCCAGCATCGGGATCAACTCCACATCGGAGCCTGCCCTGGCTATGGCCTCAGCCTCATATTCCTCAAAACGCTCCCGCGCCAGGGCTTCTTTTTCTGCTCTCATGCGATCCAGAAAATCATCTGGAGCCACCCCTTGTGCCACCGGTATCTCATGGTAGGCATGAAACATCATGATTTTCGCCCCTACGTGCGCCGCCAGATCGACTGCATAAGCGAGGGCATTTCGAGATGTTTCAGAGAAATCAGTAGGGAAGAGGATGTTTCGTACTTGAGTATGATCGCGGGTAACTTGCATGATGTTAGATTTAAGTGGTGATGATTGAAAAAGACTCGGAAATGCCTCTGTTTCTCTCGATCCAGCCTTCAGATGAACTGACTCTTTCCCATCTATCAGGGCTCGTTCCAACTGGCTGCTCCCTCATCTTCATATCCCAATTAGCCCCCTAGAAACGGCTTTCAGGATGACTCAGGAGGGTTATAAAGGGTGATTTTGGTCAAGTTTCCCCAAAAGAGTGACAAAAGTCACCCCGCATATATAGACCTATCATTATGCATTTCGGGGGACATGAATACCTTTGAAATTGTTGTTTTTTCACCACCTACCCGATCCTAACCTATGTCTGCAGGACAGTCTGTTTCTTCAGCTACCTCTCCTCAGTCAGCAGCAGATTCCAAACCTGAGAAATTGACCTGCTACCATTGTGGGGACAATTGCCCTAGCGAGGACATCACGCTGGAAGACAAACATTTTTGTTGCCAGGGATGCAAGACAGTATATGAAATGCTGTCGGAAAATGACCTTTGCACTTATTACGATCTCGAGAACAACCCTGGCATCAACCTGAAGGAGCGAAAGGACGATACTGCCTTCGCCTATCTGGACAATGCCGAAATTGAAGCCACATTGCTGGACTTCAAGGACGACCATAACGCCAAGGTCAGCTTTTACCTTCCTCAGATACATTGTTCTTCCTGTATCTGGCTACTGGAAAATCTCTACAAGCTCAGAGATGGAATCACCTACTCCAGAGTGGACTTCCTGAAAAAAGAAATCTACCTGACTTATGACCCGCAGGCCATGAGCCTCCGCACAGTTGTGAACCTCCTGGCGACCATTGGCTACGAACCCGAAATCAACCTCAATGACCTCGAGAATAATGCTACCTCAAGAAATTCAAGGAGCTTCTATTATAAATTAGGCGTTGCCGGATTTGCCTTCGGCAATATCATGCTGATGAGTTTCCCGGAATATCTGGGGCTCGAGGCTGATCTGTTCCCTGAATTTCGCCAGTTCTTTGGGTACCTGAACCTGTTTTTGGCGCTGCCGGTCCTGCTATTTAGCAGCACCATCTTTTTCCAGTCTGCCTATCGCGGACTCCGGGAAAAATTCCTCAACATCGATGTCCCCATTTCGCTGGGTATCCTGGTGCTTTTTGCCCGAAGTGCCTTTGAGATCATCACCCAACAGGGAGCGGGCTATATGGACTCCCTCGCCGGACTGGTTTTTTTCCTGCTCATTGGCCGCTGGTTTCAGAATAAGACCTATGACCGAATCTCATTTGACCGTGACTACAAATCCTATTTCCCTATTTCCACTACAAAAAAAGCTGGAGGAAAGGAGATAAGTGTCCCCATCACCGAGCTAAATGCCGGGGATACCATTATAGTCCGCAATCAGGAACTGATCCCTGCCGACGCCCTGCTGCTGAGTGATACTGCCCAGATTGATTATAGCTTTGTCACCGGAGAATCCAAACCAGTCCAGAAAAAGGCTGGGGAGTTGATTTATGCCGGGGGCAGACAGGTAGGCCCAGCAGTCGAGCTTACCCTGGTTAAGAACGTCTCCCAGAGCTACCTGACTCAATTGTGGAATCAGACTGAAGTTGCAGAGGAACAGCGTTCGTCCTTCTCGACAATAGTAGACCGTCTTGGCCAGCGATTTACCCTGGCGGTTCTTTCGATAGGGACCCTGGCAGGTATTTACTGGGGAATAACCGAATCGGTGAGTATGGCCGTCAACATCTTTTCGGCTGTCCTCATTGTAGCCTGTCCCTGTGCTTTAGCCCTGAGTAGTCCCATTATTCTGGGAAATGCCGTCAGGATTCTGGGCAGAATCGGATTTTACCTAAAGAATACGCAGGCTCTTGAAGCCATGAGCCAGATCAACTGGATAGTCTTTGATAAGACCGGGACGCTGACACACAAAGGCGAGCAACTTCAGGCCACTTTCGATGGAGAGATGGACACCTATCAGCAGGATTTGGTATCCGCATTGGTGCGACAGTCCACCCACCCGGTGAGTCGGGCTATTGAAGCATTGCTGGGAAACGACTCTGCCATGAAAGTAAATTCATTTGAAGAGGTGCCGGGGAATGGCCTGATGGGAAAGGTGGAAGGCAAATTACTCCGACTGGGAAAATGGGAATTTGCCTCAGAATCAGGCATTTTCAAAAAACCAGCTGATGCAAAGGGCACCTGGATTTCGATAGACGGAAAGGTATTGGGGCGATTTGAATTGCCACATCATTACCGGACAGGACTGAAGGAGGTTATGCAGAACCTTTCCAGAGGAATGAGCATTTCCCTGATTTCGGGGGACAATAGCCAGGAAGAACAGGCTTTGGGTGAATTTTTACCTGTAGGTACTTCCATGAAGTTCAACCAGAGCCCCTCCGATAAACTAGAGTATATCGCGCAGTTGCAGGCTGAGGGTAACCGCGTGATGATGGTTGGGGACGGGTTGAATGATGCTGGAGCCCTTCGGCTAAGTGATGCCGGAGTCGCCGTATCTGAAAACATAGATACCTTTTCCCCCGCCTGCGATGGGATCCTCGACGCCAGAAAGTTTGAGCACTTCGATCAGTTGCTGCGATTTAGCAGAACCAGTTACCGGCTGGTTTGGGGCGGGCTGGTCCTGAGCCTTCTTTACAATGTAGTTGGACTCAGTATTGCTGTCCAGGGACTGCTATCCCCCATTGTTGCGGCCATCCTGATGCCCCTCAGCTCCGTTTCCGTGGTCATTTATGGCATGATCACAACCGAACTAGCTGGAAGAAAACTCAAAAGATAAAACGGAATTCGTGATCCGTTATTCGCAATAGGAAAGAGCCAGATTGCGAATTTCGGATCACGAATTATCCATCACTCCCCCGCCATTCGTACGATTCGCGGGGTGAAGGTCCCCAGTATATCCACCAGGTCCTGCTGACTCGCCATCACGGCTCCGATATCCTTATAGGCCATCGGAGATTCATCCACACTTCCTCCTATCAGCGTCACGCGGTGCTCCTTCAGTTGCTGACGCATCTGAGAGCCCGTGATGGAAGCTTTGGCTTTGGAACGAGACATCACCCTACCCGCCCCGTGGCTCGCCGATTGGATGGACTCCTGCACTCCCCTCCCCCGGACGATGTATCCGGGTGCCGTCATGGATCCGGGAATTATTCCCAGTACTCCCTTTCCCGCTGGGGTCGCCCCCTTACGGTGAACGATCACATCAGTTCCATCCGCCAGCTTTTCCTGCCAGGCAAAATTATGGTGATTTTCAACCATGATACTTGGCTTCTCACCAATTGCTTTACTCAGGCGCTCGTGGATATGGTGGTGACAGGCGGAGGCATAATCCCCGGCCAGATTCATCGCGATCCAGTACTCCATGCCCTCTTCGCTTCCCATATCCAGCCACGCCAGGTGTCGGGCCTCTTTTGGCAAGCGGGTCTTTTGCTGGGCAACCTTGGTGTAGTGCCCGGCGATGCCAGCCCCCAGGCCCCTGGAGCCCGAGTGAGACAGAATCCCAAGGTATTCACCAGGTGGCAGTTCCCAGCGGTCATCAGACTCGGTGATTCTTACCAGCCCAAATTCCACAAAGTGGTTTCCAGAACCAGAGGAACCAATCTGTCGCCAGGCCTTGTCTTTCAACCCTTTCACGATGGGCAATTCCTGAAACTCACGGCGGTCCAGCACTTCGTGATCCATAGGCTTTTCAGGGCCTTTTCCGGTACCAAAGGTCGTGTTCTCCAGCAGCGCCTGCTTTAGTTGATATTCGTTGCGCTTCAGGTAGGATTCCTTGAGGTCAAAGACGCTCAGGCACATGCGGCAGCCAATATCCACGCCAACTGCATAGGGGATCACTGCTCCTTCGGTTGCCAGCACTCCCCCGATCGGCAGCCCGTATCCCTGATGCGCATCAGGCATGAGCGCCGCAGCCTTGGCTACGGGCAATTTAGCGGCCACAAACATCTGGTGCATGGCGCCATGCTCAATGTTTTCCTTCCCATAGACTTCGAAATCCAGGGGCTGTTCACGCAGCAAGGGTCGCTTTGGGCCATCCGTTTCCTGCTCCTCAACTGGCTTCAGGATTCGTGCCGTGGCACCGAGAATTTCATGTTTGTAAAATGCCTCGGGGTTTTGAAGGAGTTCCTGCAACAGCTGGAGTTTGGCTTCGCGACCTCGTTTGGCATATGCTTCATGCTCCATCGCCACCATCGCAGCCTGACAGGACTGGTTGGATTCAAATCCGATGCGGAGCAGGTGTTTTTTCTTAATCTTTGCCATAATGAGAAATCAGCTTTTCTACTCTGCTTGCCATATCGCAGGGCACAAAAAAATGAGACGAGTCATTGATACCCGTCTCTATTTTTAATGTAATGAAATTTCTGGTTAATGAGAGCCGATCAGGGGGCCTGACCTGGCTCGATGTCTCGCTCGATGCGATCAACGGCGGCGCGTGCCTCTTTCAGACGGCAGCCAGTCTCCCGCTTGTACATGCTGATAGCAGCAATCTTTCCCTCGTAGGTGAGGATATCCCGGATTTGCTGCTCCAGCTTTGGGGCAAGTGGTTGGATCTGTAGTTTTACCATGGCACTGGAATTAACAATTATTGCAAGGATTGGACATAAAGTACTTCGAATTTTCGGTCTCAAACAAGAGAAACCCTCCATCCGGCTAGACTTGCGACACAAAAGGTCAGAAACCCCTCGTTAGTAGCTTCAACCCAGGGCATCACCCAGTCTTTGAATGACCATTTGAGTAATGCGCTTGTTACACTCAGAACGATTCTCGAGGTAAAAGTCGTACTCATCTCCTGTCATAAATCCTGAAATCAACCCAAAAAGAGTTGCCCTGAGTCGCTTGTGCGTTTTTACCACATGGGATATATACGCTTGACGCTCCGAAGTGGATTGATCAGCAAGATGCTGCTTGTGTTCCTTCAAAAATGCATGAAACTGTCGCACCAGTATGGGGTGCTGTAGTTTGAGCAAAGGGCGCAGGGTCTGATGCTGAAACCGCTCCAGGGGTCTTGACTGCGTAGTATCCAGGCCTAATTGGGGACGAATCTCCAGTAATGCCTGGTCTCTAAGGTGATCTGAGTTGGTCATGCCCATCAAGGTACGGATTTACCGTACGATGGTTTTTCCAGGATCATGTGTTTAACTTAAATGTGCTTCCACCCACCCTAAACCCACACATCTAAGCACAAGGGGCACGACAGGCAGGACTCGAACCCGCGGCAAATGGTTTTGGAGACCATCGCTCTGCCTACTGAGCTACTGTCGTGGTTGATCCCAGGCAACCAGTCAGGGTACACCTGATCAACTGCTGAATTGACATCCATAGGCGATCAGTATTAAATCATCTGCATTACTTCCCAGTCGAGGGCCTCCTGTCCATTTCCAGACCGATCCCTCAATTGGGTACGCACGGCAAACCTGCGCATGCGGTTGTGGTACATCACACGGAAAACTTGACGAAAGACCTTTCTCATGACACCAGGGGTTAAAAGGTTCAAAAAATAAATTCGGAGCACACCGGGCAGGATTCGAACCTGCGTCTGCTGAGCCAAAATCAGCTGCCTGAACCACTCGGCTACCGGTGAGTAGGAAATTGTGATTCGTGATTCGTAAAGGGCTACTAGCCTAATTATCAGCGGGTTTCAACGGGCTGCCTTATTCCGCATACCTCATTCCGCTCTCATACTCTTGCTGTGGTGGACTGACGTGGAATCGAACCACACTCTCCTGGGCTTCAACCAGGCGCTCTAACCGACTAAGCTATCAGTCCGTGACATTGAACAATGCTCATTGGACATTGAACAGTAGAAAAAGTGAACGATGAACAACCAGCTCACACTGATCTCTGTTTTTTACTGACCAATGAACCCTGATCAATGAAAAATTGATAATTGGTACCCTACAATATGTCAAATAGCGACTAATCTATTGAATTAGTAGCGAGCACAGCGGGAATCGAACCCACCTATCCCTGGTTGACTACCAGGTGTCTACCCAGTTGACTTTGTGCCCAAACCAGGAGGATAACCTCCTGGGCGTTTGATCCCCTCAAACTATTTTAAAAGAACGAATTAGCTTTTTTTAGACATTTCAAATCCAGCCCAATACCTTTCGATATCGAGAAATCCTGAAAACCTCCCTAAAGGACGCTCCTCCTCCACCCAAAAAGCTTCACACTTCTGGCAACTCGCGACCTTTACACCCACTTCCTGACTCACGGATACAAAAAAACCCGAGCTATCAGGCCCGGGCACAAAGAATGGTTATTATTGACCAGGTCAATACCATCGTTCTAAGTACCCTTTAAAGGCAGTTCGATCACTGTTTACATCTTTTCCCACCAGTATAGCAGTATCCGCGCAGCCGTGAGGCCTTTGGACAAACTGATATGAGGTGTTAAAGACTAACATGATTCGAATGAATTAGTGGTTACAGGTTTCAAAAAATGTTTCTGGTTTTGGTTGGGTTTACCCCGCTAGCGAAAAAAGGTTTCTAAATTTGGGAAGATTTTTGAAAATTTTTTTGTCGCCTTTCGTTTACCCTCAATATCACAAGAAAACTTAACCAATTTTATCTCCAACAAGCCATCAATGTACCAGAAACCAAAGATTGGGATTACGGCTCCCTCAAGTGGAAAAGACTTCTTTTGGTGGTCACTTGCCATCGCCGTCTGGCTACAGGGTGGTCGTCCGGTACTGCTCTCTCCCCTTGGGAAAAATTCTCTTGATGGCCTTGCTGGTTTGATGCTCAGCGGAGGGAATGACATAGATCCCCGCAACTACCAGATAAAGCCTTTACCGATCGGGGGCAGGGAGGAGACCCGGAAAGGGGAAAAAATCAAGGCCCGGAAACGCCCACAACCAGAACGGGATGCCCTGGAGTTTGCCCTGATCCGCGAGGCTATCAACCTGGATCTTCCGGTCCTGGGGGTTTGCCGTGGCTTGCAGGTAATAAATGTGGCGCTTGGGGGTACACTTCATTCAGACATTGGGGCATTTTATTCAGGGCAAAAAATTCCACGAAGTGCGTTTCCTGTCAAGCAGATTACAGTCAGGAAGGATACTCCCCTTTTTTATGTCCTGGGCGAAGGGCCTATGAGGGTCAACGCCCTCCACAGCCAGGGAATTGACCAACTGGCACCAGGGCTGGATGCCATAGCCTGCGAGGATAATGGCCTCGTTCAGGCTATTTGGCTATCATCTGCAAACTTTTTTGTGGGGGTGCAGTGGCACCCGGAATTGCTGTGGTATCAAGCCAGGCAAAGGAAATTGTTCAAAACATTTTTAGCGGCCGCAAAAAGAAAACGCCCACTGCAGGAGCAGTAGGCGTTGATATGAGTTTATGCAAAACAGGCCTGGCAGGCTCAGTTAAGGTTACTGAATCACCAGCCGTTTTACGATCTGATCCTGTCCACGGGTAATTTTTACAAAATAAATACCCTTTGGAGCAGTGGAAAGGTCAAAAATAACTTCTTCGTTAGGGCTCACAGTGCGTGAAGTCAGTTCATTGCCAATCAGGTCAACGACCTTCACCTGAAAGCTTTCGCTGCTGTAATCTTCGATGCGGAGATAGAAGACCCCATTGCTGGGATTGGGATATACAGAAAACTCGATTCTTGCCACTTCTGAAACGGGATCATTGAGATCCGCCTCGGCACTAAAACCGACCATGAAGCTCAAAGCAAGTAGGGAGGAAAGTAAAAGTTTTTTAATCATGCCAAGTTGTTTTGCCTGGTTTTCACAGGAATCTAGTGACTAATATAGTAAAACTATACCCAATTTTGTGCCACCTGGTTGCCCAAATGCAAGAAAAACCAAGTATTCGTGCAGTTTAAACCCAAATGCGTGTACTTGGAAAGGTTAAATACTCAGAAAGGTTGAACTAGCTGGGAGAAGGAACCTGCTAAATTGAAAGGGATGAGCCCTGCCAGGATTGGCTCAGGAATTTCCCTCAGGGTGTTTCGCATCATGAATTTTTAATACTTTATTCGTGTTATGCACACAAAAACCTCAAAACCCGTACAGGTATGGCTCCTAGTCTTAGGGCTATCCCTGCTTTGGGGAAGTTCGTTTTTGGTGCTAAAACGGGTGTTAGAATTTTACACCCCCATCCAGGTTTTCTCAGGGAGAATGTTTTTTGCAGCTCTTACCCTACTGCCTTTTGCTATCAAACATGTAAAAAATATCCCCATCAACTTGTGGCCTCCCCTCTTGGCGCTGGCGATCATTGCAAATTTTGCGACAACACTGCTGAATGCCATTGCCCAGTTGTTCATCAGTTCATCACTCGCAGGAACTCTCAACTCGCTTACTCCACTCATGACCCTTGTAATAGGAGTTTCGTTTTACCAAAACAAACTGAATCGCTGGCAATCTATCGGGATAATTGGAGGAATCATCTGTACCCTGATCCTCCTGCAGTCCGATCAAACGGGCTTTGAATGGCTGAGGCTAAATGGATATGCTCTTTTTCTGATTGGGGCTACCATATGTACAGGTTTTACCAATAATATCATTAAATACAACCTGGGCTCACTCAGCACCATGCAAATAGCCTCGGTTAGCTTCCTCATTATCCTGCCATTGGCGCTGATATCAGGCTGGGGATCCGGTTTTTTCCATCAGGCGCTTACTGACTATGCATCCAGACCTGCAACCTGGTCAGTAATATTTCTGGGAGTTTTCTCCAATGCAATTGCCCTTCTCATGCTTACCAGAATCATTTCTCTAAGCACCCCCATAACAGGTTCCCTGGTCACCTACCTGATCCCAATTGTAGCCGTGCTATGGGGCTGGTGGGATGGAGAGGCCATCTTTACACTCAATATCGTGGTGATGGTCCTCATAATTGGCTGCCTTTATCTGGTGAATCACTTTTCGGAAGATGGCCCATAACAGGATGGCTGATTAAACCTTTTGTCCAAACGGGGATCAAATCGCACACACATCCCACCACAGGAACATGACAAAAAATCTCCTTTTACTCCTCCTGCTTTTCCCTCTGGGACTGTTCGCTCAAAACCTGTATTTCCCCCCTGGCACCGGAGCATGGGAAACTCTTTCACCAGACTCCCTTGACTGGTGTGACGATAGCCTCACCTCCCTACAGACCTTTCTGGAGGACATGAACAGCAAGGCGTTTATCATCCTGAAAGACGGAAAAATCGTTGTGGAGTGGTACTATGACGGCTTTACTGAAAACAGTACCTGGTACTGGGCATCGGCGGGAAAAACCATGACCGCAACCCTGATCGGAATGGCCCAGCAGGAAGGCCTGCTTTCCATTGACTCGGCAAGTTCCACTTACCTCGGTCAGGGCTGGACCAGTTGTGACTCTATTGACGAGAGTGCCATCACCGTGCGGCATCAGTTGACCATGACGGCTGGCTTTGACGAATCTGACTATCGATGGGATTGCACCGATGATACCTGCCTGCAATGCCAGGTCCCACCCGGTACAAGATGGTTTTACCACAATGCTCCCTACACCCTGCTGACCAATGTCGTAGAAGGAGCCAGCAACATGCCCATTAATTCATACTTCGCCTCCCGGATTGGAAATCACATCGGAATGGGTACCAGTGGCTTTGTCAGATTGGGATATACCCGACTTTTCCTGAGTAGGGCAAGAGATATGGCTCGGTTTGGTTTGTTCACCCTCGCAAAAGGCAGTTGGGATGGAAATCAGATTCTGGCTGACACAACCTATTATCAGCAGATGGTCACCACATCCCAATCTCTTAACCCTTCCTATGGATACCTATGGTGGCTGAACGGAAAATCCCAGTACATGCTTCCAGGCACTCGTGATGTTTATTCAGGTCCTATTATTCCGAATGCGCCAGCTGATCTGTTTGCGGGATTGGGAGCCAATGACCAGAAGGTTTATGTAGTCCCTTCTCAAAACCTGGTGGTCATACGACTCGGCCAGGAGGCAATACCCAACACATTGAGCCTTTCTTCATTTGACAATGACTTATGGGGAAAGATCAGCCGACTGGATGAGGGCTGTAATTCTACTACAGGCATCGCGGCAATCAATGAGGACCATTGGCGGGTTTATCCCCAGCCGGCCTCTGGAAAGTTTAATATTGAAAGCGACTTTCAGATCTCAACCATCAGGCTGCGGAATCTTTCCGGACAGCAGATCCTATCAATCCCCTATCAGGCTACTGTGTCTGCAGCACATCTACCCAGAGGGCTATACATAATAGAAGTGTTTGACTATCAGGGGAATGTCAGCCGGCGGATGCTCAACCTTCTGTAATCAAAACGTCAACTGGCCCAGGCGGCTGCGACGGTCCAAAAGCAGGGAGTGTGTTTCTCCTTTCGCACGAACATGAACCATGTTTTTCTGGTCATCGAACGACTCAAACATGATCTCGTTACGAATGGAAAGTTGATTCAGGCTCTGCACGCCTGACACCTCCAGGTAACACCAGGTCGTTTCAATGTTGGATTCTGTAGCTACGTAATCTACTGTCAGGTCCTGACCTCCTTGCGAAAGGCCCAATTCATCGGCCAGATACAGCGCCAGGTACACTTCTGTGTCAGGGTGTTGGTCTTCCAGTCCCAGATTTAGCCTTTTTCCAAAGCGTTTGTTCAGTGCATCCTCCAGATCATCCGAGAACATCTTGATCGAAATTTCCAGGCTCTCATTGGCCTCGTTATGATTGATTTCGGTGACACTGATGTGAAATGGGTGCAGCAAAACTGCCACCCATAGATATGCCTGCAAAAGAACAACCTGCATGAAATGGACTTAAATGTTTCAATCAATAACTCTTTCCGGGCATACGCGCTTTTAGAAAAAATCATGGAGGGTAATGTCGTAGCGGAGTACCGTGTTGGGAGGGACTACCCGGTAACCATCACGACCATACGCCAGACGGGAAGGAACAATGAAGTACCCGGAAGCTCCACGATTAAAGGACGGCATGATTTCCAGCCACCCCTCAATGGTCAAGGCCAAAATCACGGTGTCTCCTACTCCAGCTTCTACAGAGCGATCAAAAATCTCCCCGTTCAGAAAAGCCGTCTGGTACTCAATGACCAGAGTGTCGGTCAGCGCGGGATACCCCGCAGCTGTATCCTCGCCGGCAGTTATCTCCCAGTAGATTCCCTCGTCGTCAAACTCTCCGTTAAGCCCCTGTTCCTGGGCATACTCTTCGATCAGTATCCGATCCATCTGGGCCTGCTCAATGGCAGTTGGTTCGGACTTACATCCAACCAGTACCAGAATCAGTAAGGCCAGTGAAAGGCCGAAATAAATGCGACTTGTTGCGGTCATGTTGTTATGGTGAAATATGATTGGCTATTCTGGCTAGTGCCTGCGGAATTCAGTAATTACTGCTCATCAGCAATACTCTCAATCACTATGAGCGCAGCGAAATCCCGCAGAGCGGAAAATTACTGATGAGATGCTTCGATTACCACTCCCCGCTTCGCGGGATCTTCGACAGACACAAGATTTCGAATTCTCTCCACTAGTTACGGAAATCGAGAAGTTCCAGTTCAAAGATTAGCACCGCATCACCAGGAATAGACCCACGGCCACGCGGTCCATATGCATGCTTGGAAGGAATGATCACTGTACCACTAGCTCCCTTTTTGAAATGGGTAAGTGCATCCTGCCAGCCAGCAATCACCTGATATACAGCGAATTCAGTGGAAAGTCCTTTCGAAGAGTCAAACTCTTCTCCATTAAGGAAGGTCCCCCTGTAAACCACTTCTACTGTTGAAGTACTCTCTGGTGTCGCTGTTCCGGTTCCTTCATCATCAAATGAAATAAACACATCCCCATCGGTGTAAAAACCACTGAGGTTGTTGTCCAGCACGTACTGGTCGATCAGTTGAATATCAATAGCCAATTGCTCAGCAGGGGAAAGTACCGGCTCATTATCACAGCCAGAAAAAACCACGAAGCCAACAGCCAATAGTAACGCCCACTTCTTCATGTCTTGAATTAATTTGAATAGTAGTATTGGGTTCACAAAACGAACTTGAAGATGGCATAGACCAAAATCGCCCCAAACATCAGGATATACATCAGCAAATCAACCCTGATATAATCTCGATATTGGGAGTAGAATTCTCTAAGCCATTTCATCCTGCGAAAATACGTACTACAAACGTAAAAAGAAGCAGGATTGCTGCACTCTCTGGGAAGAGTGCAGCAATTTCATGTGAATAACTCCGGTTTTCAGGGGGAAAATTCCTAAGTTCACCCGAAAAAGGCACTATCGCCCTTCCACCCAGAGCTGAAAAAGTTTCGCCTGCTGTTCGGACATTTTATCCTCATCCATTGGCTCCATATAATACCGACGGCTCCCGGATTTGAAGGGCAACCGGAAGCTCAGCTCTACGGGAACTCCCTCTCGGATAACGGTCAGCGAGGCTTCTGACCCTTCCAGTTTTAGATGACCGGTTTCATCAAAAAAGACATCATTAACAGCCCAGGGATCAGGAATTACATCTCCCTGCTGAAACCCTACTACATCCCCCTCTTCGACTTTCCCAACAATGGCTTTCCCCATCATTTCAGGTAAGAAGGCCAGTGAGCGCACCCCATTATCACGCCCCAGGAGGTTAACAGGCAGGTCTCCCGTCCGGGTATCGTAATACCGGATGCCCACCTTTTCAAATCCTCCCTCAAGGTCCAGGGGTTCCTTTCCTTTGACATATCGATCAAAGAAATCCATCAGATCCGGGTGTACCTCGGCCACGAAGGTCTCAAAGAAGGTATCTTCATCGAATGATTCGGTGGCCCCATAACGCTCTGAGAGCGTAAAAATCACATCTTTTAGCGTCTTCTCTCCATCAGTCAGGGCCATGATCTCAAAATCCAGCAGCATCGCCATGATGGCTCCCCGGTCATAGACATGGCCATACAGACTTTCGTAAGGCTCATCAAATACATTGGCACTCATCACCGTGAAGGGAATGGAGTCAGGATAGCGAGAAGCCGCGCGAATTTTCCCGCTCCAGTTGCTGTTCAGCGACTGGGAAAGCGATACCAGATCGCCCTGTTGCTGGATGAGGCCAGCGAAATACTCCGTACAGCCTTCATAAAGCCAGAGGTGCTGAGACATGATGGGATCGACGTAATCAAAGTCCCCTACAAACTGGCTGTGTAAACTCAGGGGCGCGTAGATATGCATGAACTCATGGATGGCAACTTCCTCCATGCCAACAGAATAGCTCTCATCATCAAAAGCAGGCATGAAGTAAAAGGAAGAGGTTCCATGCTCCAGGGCCCCATAGCCCTGATTGATGAGCGGAAGCGCTTTCAGGATCATTCCCAGGGTCACTTTCCCCTTTCGCCCGGCTTTTGCCATGGCTTTGCCCATTTTCTCCTGTCCGTCAAAATAGATCAGATAAGCATAGCGATCTACGGGGGTCTCCCCCACAAATTGCTCAATGGCTTCCATCGATTCGGCCAGGGTCGCACTGACCTCGGCTGATGCGTCATTGCCTTCGTAGTAAGTCGCAATCTGTACTTCCGTTCCCGCTACCTGAAGTGTTTTTGCCTCCTGTGGGGTGAAAAGAATGGGATGGTCGATCACTGCGTGATAGCTGGAAGCGGTAAAGGTCTGCACCTGCCCTTCGATTGCGGATGGCAGGGAGCTATACCCCTTAAATCCAGCTGGCATCGAAAAACTCAGCTCAAAGGCTTCTTCCTCATCGCCTTCCAAAAAGCCGAACATACCGCCATTGATCCCGAAGTATTTTCCCGCTTCGAAGCCACATCCGGCAGGTTCGAAAATTTTGGGCTTACCGCCATGCTCCCAGGTATCCTGAAAGTCGTAGGAGATTTTTGCCAATTTATTTCCTTCTGCAACGACGAAGCGATTGGGCTCGAGGTAGTCTACATCGAGGCGCTCACCGTCTGCATCATAAGCCTTCAAGCCTTTTACAAAGCGTCCATAGTCCAGGACAGCGTAGGTGCCAGGCACCGTACGAGGAAACTGAAAGACCAGTTTTCCCGCTTCGGGGCGCGAAACTGCAACCTCCACATGTACACGATCTCGCGACACATCCTGAAGGTCAACGGAATATTGATACGCAGTCTGCCCCCAGCCCCAAAGTGGGAGGGCAAACAATAAGAAGAGTATTTTTTTCAAGACTGTACGATTTTTAGAATGAATTGAAATATTGCCACATACGTCGCCAATACAGGGGTTTTATTACCCCTTCAGCAAACCAACGGCGAAAAAGCAAAAGAGGCAATGGGTCTGCAACGGGAATCTTGCCAGAATTGGGGACGGAGTTCGGAGTTCGGAGTTGGGAGTTGGGAGTTGGGAGTTGGGAGTTGGGAGTTGGGAGTTGGGAGTTCAAAAGTTTACGAGTCATGCTCCTCAACTTTGAACCCCGAACCTTAAACTTTGAACTACCCTAATACCCCGCTGCCTGCCCATCCTTCCGAGACTCAGAGGCTCCGTAATAGACCGCCTGGACCGGATCCCAAAGGATGGCCTGATAGCCACCAAAGCCTCCCACATCAAAGCGCACATCGTGGCCCATCATCTGCAACTGTCGGATGACTTCGGGGGAAAAACCACTTTCCATCATCAGGTAACCACCATCGCGCATGACTTCTCCGGTAGGCTGCGAAGAACCCGCATGGCGAAGTCGTGGCGCGTCTCCGGCTTCCTGCAGGTTCATTCCAAAGTCGATCATGTTGACGATGATCTGCGCATGACCTTGTGGTTGCATAGCTCCGCCCATCACCCCAAAGCTCATGAACGGCTGCCCATCTTTGGTCACGAAAGCTGGAATAATGGTGTGAAAAGGGCGCTTTCCTGGCTCATAGACATTGAAATGGCCTTCCTCCAGCGTGAATAATTCGCCCCGATCCTGCAACATAAACCCCAGATCGCCCGGTACTACGCCGGAACCCATGCCCCGGAAATTACTTTGGATTAGCGATACCATATTGCCGTCCTTGTCGGCTACGGTCAGGTAAATGGTTTCACCGTGGCCAAGGTTGCCTGCCGGATAGCTGCGTCCAGCACGGTTGGGGTCGATCAGTTCCCGACGTTCGTAGGCGTAGGATTTGGAGATCAATTCCTTCACGGGAAGTTCGTTAAAGGCTGGGTCTGCATAGAATTTTGCACGGTCTTCAAAAGCCAGCTTTTTGGCTTCAGTAAACAGGTGGATGTACTCCGCACTTCCAAAGCCCATACTGGCAATGTCGTAGCCTTCGAGGATGTTGAGCATTTGCAACGCCGCGATTCCCTGACCGTTGGGAGGCAGTTCCCAGACGTCGTAGCCTCGGTAGTTGGTGGAGACGGGGGTTACCCATTCGGATTCATGGTCTTTTAAGTCATCGCGGGTCAGGAAACCGCCCACTTCTTCCATATGTGCCTCGATCTTGCGGGCGATGTCCCCACGGTAAAAAGCTTTGCGGCCTTTGTCGGCAATCAGCTCGTAAGTAGCGGCCAATCTGGGATTGGCAAACATCTCACCCTTGCGGGGCGTGTGTCCATTGGGCATGTAAGTGTCAGCGAAGTTGGGATAGTCGGCGAAGTTACGGGCAGCAACCTCCAGGTAGTAAGCGATCAACTCCGAAACTGGAAATCCCTCGCGGGCATATTGGATCGCAGGCGATAGGATCACCTCCATCGGCAATTCTCCGAAGCGATCATGCAACTCAAACCAGCCATCCACCGCACCCGGCACCGAAACTGGGAGGGGGCCATATGCAGGGATTTTCTCATAGCCATTCTCCAGAAAATACTCCCTCGTCAGGTTTTGGGGCGAACGACCGCTGGCGTTGAGCCCATACAGTTGCTGGCTCTCAGCATCCCACACGATCGCAAAAAGATCCCCTCCGATTCCCGACCCCGTCGGTTCCATGAGGCCCAGCGTTGCATTAGCGGCTATCGCTGCGTCCACCGCCGTGCCGCCCTGCTTGAGGATGTCCAGCGCCACTTGCGTGGCCAGGGGTTGGCTGGTAGCCGCCATGCCATGCGGAGCGATGACTTCTGAGCGAGTCGCCCAGGACAGACCAGTAATGCGGTCCTGAGCGGGGAGATTAGCCATCAGAAAAAACAGACACAAAAGGGCGAAAAGACGGTGGAAGGAAGTGTTCATAAGGTATTTGACGTAGTGATAAATAGTAAGACCAAAAGTAGAACCAGCGACTCTACCTGATAGTTGTGCTGCGGGGCCATTCCGGGAAAAAATCAGGAATCCACCCACCCATGGTACATCATCGCCTGCCGAATCTGCGCGATGTGATGCTCCGAATGCCAGGCATAAATCCCCAGCCATTGGTCAAGGCTCAGGTCGCCCATTTCCGGATGCTGGAAGGTCCGGCTAAACTCTTCCGGCTCCATGTTAAACAGCATGGAAGTCCAGCGCGTATGGAGAGCCTCCAGCAACCGCAGGGGAGGTCCAATAGGGCCATCCAATACATCCTCTAACTGTGCCCAGGCATCCTGGTTATAGGTTTTGATCATGGGATGATCTTCCGTCATGGCCCACCGAAAACGGATGTATCCGTGCAGGTGTGCGTCGGGCAGATGGTGGATCACCTGCCGAATGGTCCATGCGCCGGGCCGGATGGCCATATCCAACTGAGGGGTTCGCAACTCCTCCACCAATCGACGGAGCTGCCCTGGAGAAGTCTCCAGGGTGCGGATGTGTTGCCTCCGCTGGGCTTCGTCAATAGGGGTTTCGATATCGAATTCTCCGATTGGGAATACCAATAGCTCCATGGGAAAATAAGCCTTGAGAAAAAGTGAGTGGATTGGCTTAAAAATAGGAGAAAATTCGATGGGGGGAAAGGGGCGGCAATCGATTCCCAGTCGACCTTTCAAAATCTCTTCCTCTCCACCCTTTTTGTCCAGCGGTACTCCTTTTCCATTTTGCATTACCACCCTCAGGCTGTATCATCGCAGTTTGAAATTTGCTATCATCCAAACTACTTGGGTATGACTTCAAAGTATTACAATATTCTACTGGGCTTATGTTTTCTGATCTGGGGCAGTAGCTTAAGCCTTGTAGCTCAGGAAGTTTATTCCTCTGATACCGTACGCCTGGAGACCAGCCGACTCGACCAGAATGTCCAGGAATCTGGCCGTCAGGTGACCATCCTCTCTTCGCTCGAAATTCAGAGCCTGCCCGTCCAGACTGTGGACGAATTGCTCCGATACGTCAGCGGAGTGGAGATCCAGTCCCGGGGACCTTTTGGGGCACAGGCCGACATCCTGATGCGGGGGAGTACCTTTGGGCAAGTCCTCGTACTGATTGACGGCATGCGCCTCAATGATCCGCTTACGGGACACTTCAGTGCCTACCTGCCCATCACCCTATCAGAAATAGCCCGTATCGAAGTGCTGCGCGGACCTGCTGCAGCCCTGTACGGCTCGGATGCTGTCGGTGGAGTGATCCACATTGTCACCAAAGCCTTTGACCTTAATCAGCGCCCAAATGGCTCCAAAACCCAGGGACAGGTTGGCCTGGGCCAATATGGCCTGACCACCGCTCAGGCGGGTTTTTATCACCGAGGAAAGGCGACAGATATCAGTGGTGGCCTGTCCAGCAACCGCGCCAACGGACAATTGTTGCCTCCCGATTCACTGGGCTTCCGCAACGACGTGGAGACCTACAGCGCCAGCCTTTCCGGTCGCTTCTCCCTGGGTGAAAAATGGACCCTGATGACCCGTGGGGCTTTTGACCAGCGCCTCTTCAATGCGCGCTATTTTTACACACGAAGTACTTTCGATGAGTCTCGGGAACAAATTCGTCAGGGTTGGGTGCAGGGTCGCCTGACCTACCAGGACCGTGAATCCCAGACCTACCTCGATGTGGCGTACAAGGCCATGGAGGACAGCTTCCTCTTCAACCCAGCTTTTCCCGCTAACATCCACACCACTACCCTACTCAACACCCAGCTCCACCATCAGCGTTACCTGAGCGATGAGTTACAGTTAGCTGGTGGGTTGCAGGCCAGCCGCCGAGCCATTGTCAGCACCGACCGCGGTGATCATCAGGATGCACATGGGGCAGCTTATGTCATTGCGTTTTGGCAGCCTGTGCATGACCTGTCGCTGACGGGAAGCCTGCGTGGAGATTATGACACCAACTATGGCTTTGAGTTGCTGCCGCAATTCAGTGCAGTATACCAACTGGGCAGCCTGAACCTTCGCGCCTCCAGTGGACGAAGCATTCGTGCGGCAGACTATACCGAGCGCTTCATCGGCTGGGAACTGGGTGGCCCGATTTCTCCCGGACGAAATCTGGGAAATCCCGATCTGATGGCTGAAACAGCCTGGAGCCACGAAGCAGGGTTTGATTGGAGCCTGATGCCAGGGGTCAATCTAAGCGCTACTGGATTTTACCGCCGGGGCACCAACCTGATCGATTATCTACTTACACCGGGTCGTGAATACGCCCAGCAGGAAAAAGTGCTGCCCGACAGCCTGTACTTCCTCACCCAAAACCTCTCAGCCCTCAACACCTACGGTACCGAGCTAGAGTTGAGCTACATCAAGTACTGGCAACCAAATCTTGGTATTCGCCTCAATCTTGGATCGATGATCGTACAGAGTAGCAACGAGCAGGACCTTCCGTCTAAATACCTTGCTAACAATGCACAATGGGTGGTCAATGGCCGCGCAGTGGTGCAACTGTATAGGTTCAATTTTGCCGTTACTGGGCTGCACAAACAGCGCGACGCGGAGCGGGCTGCTGCCATCGGGGTGGACCTTGATCCGAGCTACTTTGTCATGAATGCAGAAGCGAGTTATAATGTAGGGGGCGGATGTTCTATTTTCGCTCAGGTCATCAACCTGACGGACACTGAGTACCAGGATATTCTGGGGGCTTACATGCCACAACGCTGGTGGCTGGGCGGATTGAAGTGGAATATTGGAAGAGAGTAATTTCCCGCTTCGCGGGATTTCGCTTTGCTCAACGTGATTGGTGATTCGTAATTGCCTTAGCTAACTACGAAGGGCGCAAAGGCCACAAAAAGAATACTCTTCGTGTTCTTTGCGAACTTCTTCGCGTCCTTTGTGGTCAAATTCTTCAAAACCATGGTAGAAGACCTCATCCGCGATATCATCGCTTTTCGGGACGAAAGGGACTGGGCACAGTTCCACAACGGGAAGGACCTCAGCATCTGTCTGGCCGTCGAGGCCGCGGAATTACAGGAGTTATTTCTCTGGAAAAAGGCGGAGGAGGTCAATGAAGATCGCCTCAAAGAGGAACTCGCAGATGTCCTGATCTGCGCGCTCATGCTGGTAGAAAAATACGACCTCAGCCTGGAAGACATCGTTCGTGCCAAGCTAAAACGTAACGCAGAGAAGTACCCCATCGAAAAAGCGAAGGGGAATGCGAAGAAGTATGATGAGTTGTGAGGGTAGGTTCGGAGTTCGGAGTTCGGAGTTCGGAGTTCAGAGTTCAGAGTTCAGAGTTCAGAGTTCAATAGTTTACGATGAAAGGACCAAAACCGCGAACTACGAACCAAAAACTTCGAACTACCCTAATAATCCCTCATCTGTCGATCCATCTCGCGCTTGGTGTCGCGTTCCTTGATGGAATCGCGTTTGTCATGTACTTTCTTGCCCCGGGCAAGGGAGATGATGAGTTTGGCGATGTTTTTATCGTTGAAGAACAGCTTGATGGGAATGATCGTATTCCCCTGCTGCTCAATGGCTTTGCGCAGTTTTTCGATCTCACGCTTTTTGAGAAGCAGCTTACGCTTACGGGTTGGAACATGGTTGTTGTAAGAACCCTGTTCATACTCCGCGATGTTCATGTTGATGATAAATGCCTGGTCTTTTTCGACTGTCACATAGGCTTCCTGCAAGCTGGCTTTTCCGTGGCGCAATGACTTCACCTCTGTCCCAGTGAGAGACAACCCCGCTTCAAACTGCTCCAGCAGTTCATATTCAAATTTGGCCTTCCGATTGTGGACGACCGTCTCATTTCGGCTTTTTAGCGCCATTTAGGAATGTTTTAATACAAGTTAAAAGTGGAAGATTGAATGTTTCCAGGGGGTGGTCAACGGCTCCGGTTAAAACACATTCTTCGCCCCATTTCAATCTTCATTCCGGCAAGTTAAAGCAAAACCTGTAACAATGGTTCATCAGGCCCCATTTTCAACCTTCTCAGGCTCCAATACCATCACGTTTTGGGCCACATTGCCACTGATGATAAAGACATTCCCATCTATTTCAAGCTGAAGGGAGTTGTCAAAGGCCAGTCGATCCAGGACTTTCACCTCCTGCTCCAGGATCAACCCAACGGTATCGAGGTATTGCAGGAAGTCCTGATCAGAACGTCTCACCCCCGCAATAGTTACCATTTGCCCCGATTCAATGTCTGACAGGGGAAAAATTTCACGGGTCTCAATGATGCCATCTTCATTGGGGATGGGGTCGCCGTGGGGATCGTATTTGGGATGACCCAGGAACTGATCTATCGCCCGGATCAACTCGGGAGAATCCACATGTTCCAATTGCTCGGCAACTTCATGAATCTTATCCCAGGAAAAGTTTAATACTTCCACCAAAAAAACTTCCCACAGTCTGTGCTTCCGCACGATACGAAGTGCGATTTTTCGTCCCTCATCCGTTAGGGTAACCCCCTTGTACTTGGTATAATTTACAAGTGCTTCAGGCTCACGGTTGCTAAGTTTTTGTACCATGTCGGTAACTGAAGCTGGACTGGTACCCAATTCTTTGGCGATTGTGTTGGTCGAAACCGGCTTGCCATTGCCAGAGTGCCTGTGGATGCACTTGAGGTAATTTTCTTCGGTTTCTGTGTGTCGCTTCATGTGTGCAAAAATAAAGAAATTTACAGCGCCTCAAGCCAATTGTACGTTATTGAATTAATTCTTCTAATTTCCCATAAGCTTACGCCCCGCGATTCATTCCGACTCTCAACCTATGAACAGTTCTACTCTGCGCCGCTTTGGGCTAATGATTTCCCTGATCGGGATCATCGTGACTGTCCCCTTCTGGCTGCCCGCCCTACAGCAGGAAAAGCTTTGGAATATTCCTGATCCACAGCTGAATATGAGTGCCCTACGGATTATCCCCAATCAGGGCCAGTGGGATGAACAGGCTGCCTATCGCATACGCCTGCGGGGGGGAAACGTTTGGCTGGAGCAACAGGCTTTTACCTATCACTTCTTTGATTTTCCTGAAGATCACGGAGTTCCACACGCTCATCACGGCGAAGGAAGCCAACGAGAATTGGGCCATGTGTTCAAAGCCCACTTTGTTGGGAGTCAGGCTGATGCCAGCATCGACCCAGGACTGATTTACCCTGAGTACCACAACTATTTTCTTGGAAATGATCCTCAAAAATGGGCCAGCAAGGTTCCACTATATGGCTTGGTCACCTATCGTGACCTGTATGCTGATGTAGACCTGCGCGTGTACGGCATTGGGGACAACATGAAGTATGAATTTGTAGTGGCGGCAGGTGCGGATCCAGATCTTATTCGGGTAGCCTACGAAGGGATTCAGCCTGAGCTGACGGAAGAAGGAGAATTGGTATTCACCACCTCAATACGGACGCTGAGGGAACAGCCCCCACTCGTTTACCAGGAGATCAACGGAAAAAAGGAACTCGTGGAAGCTCGCTTCCGACTGGAGAAAAACGTCGTATCCTATGAATTTCCGGATGGATACGATGCATCCCACCCCCTGATCATCGATCCTACGCTGGTCTTTTCTACCTACACTGGTTCCTTTTCTGACAACTGGGGCTTTACTGCCACCTATGATACTGCTGGTCATGCCTATGGGGGAGGTATCCAGTTCGGTCCCACCTCGGGATCGGGGTATCCTACGACAGTCGGTGCTTATGATCAGGGATTTAACGGCGGCCAGACGGATGTCACGGTAGCCAAGTTTTCCCCCAATGGCAATCAGATGCTGTATTCATCCTTTATCGGGGGAAGCAATGCTGACCAGCCCCACTCCATGATTGTCAATAGCCAGAATCAGTTGATCATCATGGGCCGCACCAATTCGACTAACTTCCCTGCGATCAACGGATTCGATACCAATCCAGGGGGCAACTTTGATATTTTTGTGGCGAGAATGAGCGAAGATGGAACTGCCCTGCTCAACTCCACCTTTTTAGGTGGTTCAGGTGACGATGGCGTAAATGGTTCTCCAACCAGTTCCACTTACACGGCGACCAAATATAATTATGGGGATGACTCCCGAGGGGAGGTAATCGTTGATGAGCAGGACTTTGTCTATGTAGCCGCTCCAACCCAATCCACCGACTTCCCGGTTAGCCCGGGAGCGTTTCAGACCAACTATGCCAATAACCAAGATGGGGTGGTCATCAAACTTTCCCCGGATCTGACCACCCGCTCGTGGGCCACCTACTTTGGCGGCTCTAACGCAGATGCCATCCACACGCTAAAACTTGACGCCAACCACAACGTCTATATCGCCGGAGGAAGTAATAGTGCTCTTCCCACTACAGGTGGCGCCATATTTGGCAATCTTCAGGGAAACACCGACGGATTCATTGCCCGACTAAGTGCCAATGGTTCTGCCCTTCAACGGTGTACTTACCTTGGAACTTCTGCCTACGATCAGGTCTATCTGATGGATATTGATGAGGATGGCGACGTGTATGTCGTAGGCCAAACCCTGGGCAACTTTCCCGTCATCAGCCCAGCTTCAGGTCAGGTCTATGAGGACAACAATGCGCCTCAGTTTGTGACCAAGATGAACCCCAACCTGACCAACATCATTTTCTCCACCACATTCGGGACGGCAAATGCCAACTTCCCCAACATTTCTCCAACTGCATTTTTGGTGGATGTATGTGACAACCTCTACATAACCGGGTGGGGAGGCGCAACCAATTCCGTTACGGGCTCACCAAACCAGGGTAATACCAACAACATGCCCCTGACCAATGATGCCTATGACAGCAGCACCGATGGGAGTGATTTTTATCTGATAGTGCTCGACCGGGATGCACAGAACCTTGTGTATGGCAGCTATTTCGGGTCGCAACAGGTAGCCGACCACGTGGATGGGGGTACCTCACGATTTGACAAAACAGGGGTTGTGTACCATGCTGTGTGTGCAGGATGTGGGGGATCCTCCACATTTCCAACCACTCCAGGTGTAGTCAGCACGACCAATAACAGCACCAACTGTAACCTGGCAGTTTTCAAACTGGCCTTTGACCTCGCAGGTGTTGAAGCAGAATTTACCCCTCTGGATGCAAATGGCCAGCCCATTGTTTCCATCGAAGGGTGTGCCCCCCTTTTCGTAGACTTTGAAAACGATAGCTACGAGGGTGCCACTCCGACCAACGTCTCCTACTTCTGGGATTTCGGGGTAAATGGAGATAATTCCACAGACTACGAACCGACCTACCTGTATGAACAGGCTGGTGTCTACGAGGTCATGCTGATCATCACCGACTCCGCCAGTTGCAACATTTCTGACACTACTTTCAGGACGATTACCGTAGTCCCACCACCAGATGTGGACGCCGGCCCCGATCAAACTACCTGTCCGGGAGATACCATTACCCTGCTATCGCAGACCAGTGCTTCAGCATATCAGTGGAGTCCATCCGCATTTGTAATTGGTGACCCCAATCAGGCTCAGGTAGAGGTTTTCGTACCGTCTACCATTGATTTCATCCTGACCATTACGGATAGCGTGGGGTGTACCGCTTCGGACACCGTCAGGATTTCCACAGAAAATGCCCTTACGGTCATTGCCGATGAGGATTTGGAAATCTGCCGGGGAGGATCTGCACAGCTCGGAGTCAGTGTCTCGGGCAATCGAGGTCCGATCACCTCCTACCTGTGGACCAGCGTCCCAGCAGGTGCACAAATCTCCGACCCGACCATTCCCGACCCACTAGTCGTGGACCTTGATACCACCACCCTGTTCATCATTCAGGTAGAAGATTCCCTGGGGTGTACAGGGACCGATACCATTGAAATTGCGGTATATGAGGTATTTACCCTCGAGGATACCTTCCTCTGCCGTGGAGATAGCCTGGAGATCCTTACGTCCAATGGGGTCAGCTTTACCTGGTCACCTGATGACGGCACTATTAGCGCGACAGATATCGCCAGCCCGACCGTTTGGCCTACTCAGACTTCGACCTATACCGTAGAGGCGACCAGTATCGATGGCTGTATCAGCATCAAAGACGTGGTGGTAGAAGTGCTGGATCTTCCAACAGCCGAAGCCGGCGATGATGCTGAATACTGTATCGGAGGCAGCACCCAACTTTCCGGTACGGGTGGCATCGGATTCCAGTGGACTCCTGACCTGACCCTGTCAGACGATACCATTTTCAATCCGGTTGCCAATCCGGATTCCACTACACGGTTCTTCCTGACTGTGACCGACTCCGCGGGATGTCAGGATACAGATTCCGTATTGGTGACCGTACACCCGCTGCCCAATATAGATGCCGGCGAGGACCAGACCATTTGCGAGCAGGATACTGCCCAGCTAAACGCATCTGGTGGGATTACATATGAATGGAGTCCCGTTATTGGCCTTTCCAATCCCTCCATCGCCAATCCCAGTGCCTTCCCAACTGATACCATTAGCTACATTGTGAATGCGCTCGATGAAAATAGCTGTCAGAACAGCGATACCGTAACCATTTTTGTGGCTCCCAAACCGATAACTGATGTGTCAGGCATCAACCTGTGCACCGAAGAATATATTGAGCTGACAGCTACTGGTGGAGAAAGCTATATCTGGAACACAGGAGATACCAGTTCGGTCATTCAGGTTAATCCAACTACTTCGACGACCTACACCGTAACCGCTGTTGTAGGGCAATGTGTGGGCTTCCCGGACACCATTACCGTTGATGCTGCCTTTGGTTACCCCACCGCTGCATTCCAGCTAGACCTGACCAATACCTTTGCTCCACAATCTGTCCCTACGCTTAACCTCTCTTCCGGGGCCATTGGATATCAATGGGATCCTGACTTTGGAAATCCAACGGATCAATTTGAGCCGGTATTTGGTTACCCTGGTGCTGGCACCTACACAGTCGAGCTCATAGCCCTGTCAGAAGGAGGGTGTGCCGATACAGCCACTCAGACTTTCACGTTGGAAAATGTCGTCTTACTGGTTCCCTCGGCCTTTACTCCCAACCTCGATGACATCAATGACTATTTCCTGGTTGGACACTATGGCATCCAGCAATTTGACATCAAAATTTACAGCCGCTGGGGCATGATTGTGTACGAATCAGACGATCCTGACTTTGAGTGGAATGGAGACTACAAAGGCCAGCCAGCCCCGGAAGGAGTGTATGTGTACGTTGTGAGGGCCACAGGGGAAAATTTGCAACAATATCTTGAGCGCGGAACAGTCACACTGGTGAGGTAGTTATGGTTTTAAACCCTTCTCGTAAAGCGAGAAGGTATTAAATGCCCACGTCTGAGATTTTTCGTTATTTTTGTGGTTCTAAAAAACAGATCGAGCCTACATGTTTGACAATCTTCAATCCAATATAGAGCAGGCATTCAAAAACCTGCGTGGTCAAGGCAAAATCACCGAGATCAACATCGCTGATACCCTGAAAGAAATCCGCCGGGCACTAATTGACGCGGACGTTAACTATAAAGTAGCCAAGGACTTTACTGCCAAGGTTAGGGAAGAGGCGCTGGGACGCGACGTGCTGATTGCCGTTTCTCCAGGTCAGTTGATGGTAAAAATCGTCCATGAAGAACTGACGAAGCTGATGGGCGGTAGCAATGAGGAAGTCAACATAGCCAAAAATCCTCCTACTGTCATCCTGATTTCTGGCCTTCAGGGTTCTGGTAAAACCACACTGACCGGTAAACTGGGTAAATACTTCAAAGGCAAAGGCAAGAATCCACTGCTGGTAGCTTGTGACGTTTACCGCCCCGCAGCGATTAACCAGCTTTCCGTGGTTGGAGAGCAAACTGAGGTCGATGTATACAAAGAAGAAGGCAACAAGAATCCCGTAGAAATCGCTGTCAACGGCATCAAGCATGCCAAGAAGCTCGGGAAAGACCTCGTAATTGTCGATACGGCTGGCCGTCTGGCTATCGATGAAGAAATGATGGTAGAGATTGAAACCATCAAGTCCACCATCAAGCCCGATGAGACCCTATTTGTCGTGGACTCCATGACAGGGCAGGACGCCGTGAACACCGCCAAGGCCTTTAACGACCGCCTGAATTTCGATGGTGTGGTGCTGACCAAACTGGATGGTGATACCCGTGGTGGAGCCGCAATCTCTATCCGCTCTGTCGTGGATAAGCCGATCAAGTTTATCTCCTCTGGTGAAAAACTGGAAGACCTTGACCTATTCCACCCTGAACGGATGGCATCCCGGATACTGGGAATGGGTGACGTTTTGACCCTGGTTCAAAAGGCACAGGCACAGTTTGATCAGGATGAGGCCGAACGTATTTCCAAGAAGATCCGCAAAAACGAACTGGACTTTGAGGATTTCCTCTCCCAGATCCAGGCCATCAAGAAGATGGGTAACCTCAAGGATCTGATCGGCATGATTCCCGGTATGGGAAAAATGCTGCGCGATGTGGACATCGAGGATGATGCTTTCAAACACATTGAAGCGATCATTTACTCCATGACCAAAGAAGAGCGCTCCAAGCCTCAGATTATAAATGGTTCCCGCAAAAAGCGCATCGCCAACGGGGCCGGGCGCTCAGTACGTGAAGTAAATGACCTGCTGACTCAGTTCAAGAACATGCAGAAAGCCATGAAGAAAATGAACAAGATGCAGGGCAAAGGAGGTCGTGCTTCCCGTGCCATGATGAATCAGATGCGCATGGGTGGACGCCGATAGAGAAGAATTTTTGATTCGTGGTTCGTGATTTGTAATTACATTACGAATCACGAATTTTTTAATTGCGAATTACTCATGTGCGGGCGCTATACCTTTACCAAAACTCCCAAACCTGAAGAAGTCCTTCAGCCAGAGCAGGGATCCCTCCCTTTGGCCCCGCGTTACAACATAGCTCCGAGTCAATTGTGTCTCATAAAAGCCATTGGTGAGCCTCAGCGGTATCAGTTTTTCCGCTGGGGCCTCGTGCCTTTCTGGGCCAGGGATCCGAAGATTGGCTATAAGATGATCAATGCCCGAAGTGAGACAGTTCTTGAAAAACCAGCCTTCCGAGAGGGTATTCGCCACCGGCGCTGCCTGATTCCAGCGGACGGATTTTATGAATGGAAAAAGACAGGAAAAAGTAAACAGCCTTACAGGATTACCCTGAACCAGGGACAACCATTTCACTTTGCCGGCCTCACCGAAAGCTGGAAAACACCTGCTGGCGATCAGCTAGAGACTTTCACCATCCTGACCATTGAGCCAAATGACCTAATGAAAGACATCCATGATCGGATGCCCGTGATCCTGAATCCAGAAGAGGAATTAGGCTGGCTGGACTCCCAACAGGATGCTGAGACACTTGTCAGGTCACTTCGCCCCTACCCTGCTGACCAAATGAATGCCTATGCTGTCAGTGCAGCGGTAGGGAATGTCCGGAATGATAGCCCCTCGCTTATCGAACCAACCGGATTCACGGGAACCCTGTTTTAACTGACGGTTTCAATTTTTACCATAGCCAGATCTTGTGAAGGTAGAGCATTAATTTGCTTTTGAGCCTTACATTTTATTATTTATACCCAAGACGAAATTTACTCATAATAAAATAGTGTCCGCTTTCATCCCAACCACAGAAAGTTACATGTGAAGCCGTTTACAGTCATTGATGAGCCAATTAAGCGAGATTGAAAGACAACTGACCTGGAGCCTCAAACCACACCTCGTGAAGATTTATTCATTGGCCGCCTAACACAATCAATTTCGACTTTTTTAGTTGTTGATGACCTGTTAAACCCCACTGTTTTCTTTTTGGACTATTACACCACCCGGCGGACCTTGGCCATTGGCCTGATTTTACTACTTTCTCCATTAAACTATGGGCGCGTACCTCGGTGTATGCGCCCTTTTTTTCCCTTTGATCAGATTTTATTTTCCATCTGAGGGAAATTCTTTTTTTTGTGGTGCTATTCAGATGCCAGAGCAGTTAGAGATCCCCATGAGCACTCCACTCGAAAAAATTAAAACCCTCACCGAGGAACTACGTCAGCACAATCACCAGTACTATGTACTGGCCCAGCCCACCATCTCCGACTTTGAATTTGATCAGAAACTCAAAGAACTGGAGGAATTGGAAAAAGCACACCCAGACCTCAGACAACCTGATTCTCCAACCCTGAGAGTAGGCGGAGCAGTAAGCAAGGAGTTCGCAAGCTTTCAGCACGAACGCCCCATGCTCAGCCTGAATAACAGTTACTCACAGGAAGAAATCATGGAGTGGGACCGCCAGGCCAATGAACTGGCTGGAGGCACTCCATTCCATTACCTGGTGGAGCACAAATTTGATGGGGTATCTCTAAGCCTTCATTACGAAGACGGCCTGCTGCTCCGCGCTGTGACACGTGGCGATGGCGTACAGGGAGATGATATCACCGCCAATGCCAGAACCATTCCCAGCATTCCGCTTAGGCTGAGAGGCGAGGGTTGGCCTCAAAAGATCGAGGTGCGCGGCGAGGTGGTCATGCCACTGGAGGCATTTCAGGCCCTCAATGAACAGCGAGCAGCAGAAGACCTGCCCCCTCTCATGAATCCTCGCAATACAACAGCGGGGACACTCAAAATGCAGGACTCCAGCATCGTGGCCTCGCGCAGCATGGTGTACTATGCTTATTACCTCTGGGCGCAGGGACTGGATGCCAGAACCGATAGTGAACGCATGAATCTGCTGACCCAGTGGGGTTTCAAGCAGAGTGGGGCCCATCGCGTTTTCTCGAGCATTAAAGAAGTAAGAGGGTACCTGGATCAATGGGAAGACGACCGCAAAAGCCTTCCCTATGAAATAGATGGCATTGTCATCAAAGTCGATGAAGTTGGCCTAAGGGAGGAGATTGGGTACACCTCCAAGGCACCTCGCTGGGCCATTGCCTACAAATATAAAGCGGAAGAAGTAGTCACTCGCCTGGAAAGCATCACCTATCAGGTAGGACGGACCGGAAAAGTAACTCCCGTAGCCAACCTGACGCCAATACTACTCGCGGGAACCACCGTCAAGCGCGCCTCCGTTCACAATGCAGATGAAATTGAGCGTCTGCAACTCCATGAAGGAGACTTCGTCAGAGTAGAAAAAGGGGGAGAAATCATCCCCAAAATTACCAGTGTAGTGGTAGAAGACCGCGCCTCAGGTGCTACACCCATATCCTTCATCGACCATTGTCCCGAGTGTGGGACTCCCCTTATCCGTAACGAAGGCGATGCCAACCATTACTGCCCCAATGACCTCGGTTGCCCTCCCCAGGTAAAGGGAAGAATCATTCATTTTGCCAGCAGGAAGGCACTGGACATTGATGGACTGGGCAGTGAAATAGTCAATCAACTGGTGGATGAAGGACTCATCCGGCAATACGGGGACCTTTATTCACTTCAATACGACCAAATATTACCGTTGGAGCGGTTTGCCGATCAGTCGGCGCGAAACTTGCTGAAGGGGATCAGCATGAGCAAGGAGATTCCCTTTGAAAGGGTACTGTTTGGCATGGGGATAAGATATGTAGGGGCGACGGTAGCCAAGAAGTTGGCTCGCTATTTTGGAAGTATTGACAAAATAGCAGAGGCCTCGGTCGAAGACCTCGTAGCAGTACCTGACGTAGGAAAACAGATTGCTCAGAGCGTATTTGAGTTCTTTCGCCAACCTCAGCATCAGGAGCAGGTTGCACAGTTGAAGGCCGCAGGTCTAAAACTGGCAATAGAAGAAAAATCAGGGGGCTCCAACCTGCTGAGTGGAAAAAGTTTCGTAATTTCGGGAGTATTTTCCAGTTTGGATAGAAATGCAGTCAAGCAACTAGTAGAGGAGAATGGAGGAGAGGTTAAAAGTTCCCTATCCAGCAAAACCAGCTACCTGATTGCGGGCGAGAATGCTGGTCCTTCCAAACTCACCAAAGCGGAAAAACATGAGATTCCTGTCCTCTCCGAACAGGACTTTTTAGATATGATCGAATGGCCTGGTTCAACGACTTAAAGGATAAATTCAGCAAACGGCGGATTCGCAGCCTGGACCGTACCAAAGAATACGGAAGGGATTTCATTGATATCGATAGTGCCAATCGCATTGGCGTCATTGTTAACATGAATGACTGCTCCCCCGAAGATCTTCAGCTAATCGAGGATTACATTTCGGCCCTGAAAGGGCGTGGGAAAGAAATTCTTGTGGTCGAGCTGACCAATGACAAGAAGGATGAATCTCACTTTGAGGGGACTGAAAAAACCATTTTCATCAACCCCACCAAGGTCAACTGGCTGGATTACCCTACCCCGGCTATTGAGGAAGAAGTCCAGGCTCATGAAATGGACATCCTGATGGATTTTGACCGATCTCCCCGGATGGCTTCCAAATATTTGTGTAGCATGGCACGAGCCAAAACCCGCACCGGTATGCACCGTGAAGGGCTTGAAAGCTGCTACGAACTCATGATAAACCCCAGCACTGGACTGCTGGAGATGCAAAACCTGGAAGAAGCGCTTGAGAACCCCACTCCGGTTGAGCAGGACTATGAGATGACCAGCATGGATGAGAAGCCAGACATGAGATCAATCATTAAGGAATTCGACTACTTTCTCAATATGATTGACAATGGTAGCAAGGTGAAAGCCTAGTCATTAGTTTCGCCCCACGAAAAGGGCTTGAGAGCGTCTCCTTATGCCTT
>CAYFIR010000003.1:0-168971 GCA_964343195.1 uncultured Bacteroidia bacterium
GCGAAATGCCACTTTCAGAGGAAGCATATTAAAAATCCATTTGCGGAGCTAGAAAAAAGGTAGGTCCCGCTGAAAGCGACATAACACTTTCAGAGGTGGCATATTAAAGATCAATTTGCGGACCTGGGGGATGGCCATGGCCTTGAGCACTACTTCAGCAGTGCCGCTCGTGAGCCCTGTGCTGTCGAAGATCCCGATCATGGATCGGGGAGCAGAGCCGAAGCATCTCCGAAGCGAAACGCACTGTCAATGTGCCTCTGCCACCCGTTGAAATCTGGCTCGGAGGCTACATTATGTTTGGCTTCTATTTTTATAGGCATTGATCCTCTCCATGCTCATTTCCCACAATCGATCCTGCAACGCTGTATCGTAGGTCTGTTTTGCGCTTTCTTTGGGGTGCGAGTTGACGAAGTATTCTCCCGAGACTCCTTGAACCTCGGGGGAAGAGGCCAGATAAACCGAAGTGGCCGCTCCTTTCTCCGGAGTTTTGAAAAATGGGCTCATCAGGCGGTAAAAGAATTTGGAGCTCCGCGTAAACCCCTCAGCCCGCAGAAAGGAGCCCGTATTGACCGCCCCCGGGTGCAAGGTGTTGATGCTGACACCTGTTCCCGCCAGTTCACGAGCCAGTTTTTTTGTGAAAAGCACATTGGCCAGCTTGGACTGACTGTTGGCGGCAGACATGGAATAATCCTGCTCCAGTGTGAGGTCTTCGAAATGAATTTTTCCCCTGCTGTGGTACATCCCGCTCACATCCACGATGCGGCTGGGGGCATTGACCTTGAGGGTGTCGAGTAACTGGTCGGTCAGCAAAAAACGCGAAAGGTAGTTCACCGCCCAGGTGCGCTCCAGGCCTTCATCGGTGAGCATCCGCTCGACATGAAAGGTACCCGCGTTAAGGATCAAAACATTTAGCTGAGGGAAACGCTCCCGGACGACAGTGCACATTTTATGTACCTCTGCCATCAGGAAAAGATCCGCTGCGACAAAGTCAACCTGCTGGTTGCCAGTCTCCTGGATGAGTTCGGTTCGTATCCGCTGACACTTGGCCTCGGTAGATCCGTGGAGGATGATGTGCCAGCCTTTGGGGGCAAGGGCTTTGGCGGTCGCCAACCCAATGCCCGAAGTGGAGCCGGTGATGAGTGCGGTGCGAGTGGCCATGGCAAAAGGAATTTAGTAGAAAGCTAGCTTTCGTCCCTGCCTTCGACCATAACCCTGGTCATCGGAGGCGGTCTATTCTGTCACTACCTCGATGGATTCCAGTTCGATGCGGGAAAGTTCCTCCAGAGCTCCCACCCGAAACAGGCTGTCCAGTTGCTCCAGCTCGAACTGCTGGTGATCGGCCTTGTAGTTCACGTAATCCTGAAAGCGGATGCCCCCCACCTCCCGGAGATTGTAAGCCGATCGAAAGCGCAGTCCGCCCCCATCCGTGGCATAGCTATAAGCCATATAGGGCATCCGGTAGGTCTCAGGGTGAATCCAGTACAGAAATTCGTCGTCAAAGTCCTTTCCGCCACCTTCCTGGTCAAAAGTCACCTTGATCAGGTGATAGTCAGTGCTATCGAGGCGGGATGTTCCCAGGTAGGCTTTGTTCACAGCTCCGTCGTTGAGAAAGTAGGGCAGCAGGGCGAAGTAGATCACCGAATTGACGCTGTTGGCGTATTTGTCGGCCATGGTATCCGCCAGGACAACAACCTCCCCATCCACCATGCGGATGAGTCCGTCGTTGGTCAGGCGGTCAACGACCATTCCGTCTTCGGTCGGGGTGTGGCGCTCGTACCGGAAACGGCCGCTATCCAGTAAGGCCCGGTAATGACGGTCCCGAAAGTCAAAACTGACCCACTGCCCCTGGTAGGCATCACCTCCGTGGACCTCGATGGCAGCGTCAACCAGCGTCTGGGCCTGCTGGACAGGGGGCATGGTGGCCGAGGAGGTAGTTTCGGGTGGCTGGGTACAAGCCACCATCCACAGGGAAATCGCCAGGATTGAAAGGTATTTCATGAGATTCTCGTCAGTTTTGGGCAAATTAACCATCCCAACAGGATTTTGATTGGTCTGCTGGCAGACTAATTTGGCATGGTTGCTATTTCTGTTGGTTTTTGCCTTAAACCAAAGATTCCCATGAAAAAATGCATTGCCCTGGTCGCCCACGATGCCCGAAAGCAGGATTTGGTGGACTGGGTGGATTACAACTGGATCAGGTTGATTGACCATGAACTCGTATGCACCGGTACGACTGGCCGTCTGATTCAGGAACTTCTGGAAGAAAAGATTTCCGGGAAAAGCCAACATCAGCTAGAACTGTTCCGCCTAAAGTCCGGCCCATTAGGTGGCGACCAGCAACTGGGAGCCCGCATCGCCGAAGGACAGGTGCACCTCTTCATCTTTTTCTGGGACCCCATGACCCCGCAGCCTCATGACGTGGACGTCAAGGCCCTGCTCCGCATCGCCACCATGTACAACGTCCCCACCGCCCCCAACCGCGCCACCGCCGATTACCTGATCTCTTCGCCCCTGTTTGAAACCGACTACGAACCCACCCAGCAGGACATGAGCGATTACCTCAATCGGAAGCTTTGAGGGAATTCGTGATTGAGAATTCGTTATTCGTAATTGACCCACAGTGACCGCTGCTCCCCTTCTTTACTGATCAAGGACATATGATCAATGAACACTGAAAGCTCAACCCACGTCCGTACCCTCAGTTGGGTACCAACCCTCTACTTTGCCGAAGGCCTGCCCTACGTCATCGTCATGACTGTAGCCGGGATCATGTACAAAAACCTCGGCCTCAGCAACGCAGAGCTGGCCCTTTACACGAGTTGGCTGTACCTGCCCTGGGTGTTGAAGCCCTTTTGGAGCCCGATCGTGGACACGCTGCGCACCCGCCGCGAATGGGTCTGGGCGACGCAGGGTATTCTCGCGCTGGGACTGCTGGGCATCGGGCTGAGCCTCAGCTCCGGCAACTGGCTGCAACTCACGCTGATTTTTCTCTGGCTAATGGCCATTACTTCCGCCACCCATGACATCGCGGCAGACGGATTTTATATGCTGGGGCTGGACGACAATCAGCAGGCGTTTTACGTGGGCTTTCGCAGTACCTTTTACCGCATCGCGATGTGGACGGGAGAGGGCGGCATGCTCATCCTCGCGGGCTACATGGCAGGCGAAAACCCTGATTTTGACGCCTATGCAGATGCCTGGCGCTGGAGTTTCCTCGCCGCAGGCGGGCTGTTGGGGGCTTTGGCCATCTTCCATAGCTGGGTGCTGCCCAGACCCAAGAGCGACCGTCCTGGTAATCGACAGCATCTGTGGGGCGAAATGGGAGATGCCTTCGTCAGCTTTTTTCAGAAGCCCCAAATCGGGCTGATCCTGGCCTTCCTGCTGACTTATCGCCTGGGAGAAGCCCAACTGGTCAAGCTGGCTGGACCCTTTCTGCTGGATGAAGCTGTGGCTGGCGGACTGTCCCTGAGCACCGAGGCCGTCGGCTGGATCAACGGGACCGTTGGTGTGGCGGCTCTGATCGCGGGGGGCATTCTCGGTGGCATCCTCGCCTCCGCCAATGGCCTCAAAACCTGGTTCTGGCCCATGATCCTGGCCATGAACCTGCCCAACCTGGGCTATTGGCTGCTCTCGGTTTATTTACCTGAAAACCCGGTCTGGGTAACGGTCGCGGTGGGTTTCGAAAAATTTGGTTACGGCTTTGGCTTCACCGCTTTCCTCCTCTACCTGCTCTATGTCGCCCGTGGCAACCACCAAACCGCGCACTACGCGATCGGAACAGGCTTCATGGCCCTGGGCATGATGCTGCCTGGCACCGTCAGCGGCATGGTCCAGGAAAGCCTCGGCTACCCCAACTTCTTCCTCTACATCATGCTCAGCACGATTCCGGGGATGGTGTTGGCGTACTTCATCTGGCGAGGACTGGACCCAGGGTTTGGGAAGAAAAAGCAGGAAGGTGAAGGGGAGTAGGGGAAATAAGGTCTATAAGGGGAATATGGGGCAGGCTCCAGCCCATATACGCTCTAAGAACCTTATAAGCCTACCTCATCATCACTTTGTGCTACGGGAGATGACCGGTAGGGTCGGGATGGCAGCAGGAAAAGCAAATGCCCGAATAGCTCGCGGAAATAGCGGACGGAGTCCGAAGAAAACAGACACCGGAGAGGACTCCGGCGCCAGCGGGGGGAGGAATGAGGAATAGAGTGGCTGATTAGAGGTATGGGGAAATGGAGTATATGAAGGCTGCCAAGTAACTGTGGTGAATATAAATTCGAATTCTCCATACCTCCATACCTCCATACCTCCATACCTGTTTCCGAACTTCAATTCACCACCAGCTCCGGGAACAAGATCACCGTTCCGAGGAAGATCAGCTGAATAACCAGGAAGGGAATGATGCCGCGGTAGAGGTGCGGCGTGGTAACCTCCTGTGGGGCGACGCCTTTGAGGTAGAAGAGGGAGAAGCCAAATGGCGGTGAAAGGAAGGAAGTTTGCAGGTTGAGAGCGAAGAGGATGCCAATCCAGACGAGGTTCATGTCCATCTGACTGAAGATGGGCACCACGACGGGCACGAAGATGAAGATGATCTCGATGAAGTCGATGAAGAAGCCCGCGATGAAGATCAAGACCATGACCATCAGCAGGAAGACCTGCGGGCTCAGCTGAGCGGCTTCGATCCAGTCGATGAGGATATCCGGGCCTTTTAACCCACGAAATACCAGCGAAAAGGCCGTCGCACCCACCAGGATGATGAACACCATGCTGGTGATGCGCAGGGTTTCGAGACCGACCGGATTAAGGGTTTTGAGGCTGAGCCCTTCTTTTCCTTTGGTGAAGAGGGTGAGCAGGGTGGCTCCCATAGCCCCTACCGCTGCGGCCTCAGTCGGCGAGGCAATGCCCGCGAAGATACTCCCCAATACCGCTAGTATCAGCAGCATCGGCATTAGAAAAGCCCCAATGACCTTTTTCCAGAAGCCTTCTCCCCGAAACTCGGCCACTTCCTCCGCAGGCATGGGAGGAGCGAGGTGTGGCTTGATTCGCACCAAAATCAGGATGTAAATCACGTAAATAGCTACGAGGAGCAGACCTGGCAGCATAGCCGCCGCAAACATGGCCCCTACATCGGCGCTGCCTCCGCCCTGGGCACTGTTGGTGATGGTGTCGGCCAACAGGACCAGCACAATGGAAGGCGGAATAATCTGGCCCAGGGTGCCAGAAGCCGCGATGGTGCCGGTGGCGAGTTCGATGTTGTAGCCGCGCTTGAGCATGGTCGGCAGGCTGATCAGCCCCATGGTGATGACGGTCGCTCCGACAATTCCTGTCGAGGCGGCCAGGAGTCCCCCCACAATCACTACCGCGATGGCCAATCCGCCCCGCATGCGCCCAAAGAGCAGCCCGATGGTCTCCAGCATCCGCTCGGCGAGGCCGGACTTTTCCAGCATGACGCCCATGTACACGAAGAGCGGCACGGCGATCAGGACTTCATTGGTCATGATGCCATAGATCCGGCTGGGCAGAAATCCCATGAAGGTCGGGTCCAGAAATATCAGCCCAAACAGCACCGAAACGCCGCCCAGGGTGAAGGCTACGGGAAATCCAAACAGGATCAACCCAAAGACCAGCCCAAACATGATAAAGGGTAATGCCTCACTCATGAGGTCGAAACTACGATTTTTTCAATTTTCTTGGTCAGCTTCTTTCCCTGGAAAATGAAAAGACCGGGAGATAAGGTTTACTGGAAAAATGTAGCCCTTCCCTGCCCACAATCCCCATGAATACACGTTCATGCCTATCACCTAAAAATTGCTATTTTTAGGCCAATGAAAGCCTTCTTCCAATCCCTGTTTCTGAGCAATCGCCTGTTTCTGCTGCTAGGAATCGTAGCGTCCTGGTTTTTGCTGGCCTTCATGATGCCCCTGATCATGCCGTTGGGGCAGATTTTGCTGGGGCTGGTGCTGCTACTCTGGACGGTGGACACGGTTATGCTCTACCAACGAAGGGGAGGAGTAGAGGGAAGACGCGAAGCACCCGATCGCCTTTCCAACGGGGATGAAAATGAAATCCTCGTTCACCTGAAAAGCCTGTACCCCTTCCCTGTAGACATTCGGCTGATAGATGAAATCCCGCCCGAGTTTCAGCGGCATGATGTGGAAACCGAACTGAAACTGGAGCCTGGCAAAAGCCACTCCTGGAGTTATTCGTTGCGGCCAGTTACCCGGGGAGAATATCACTTCGGCGGCGTGAAGGCATATGTTTCCAGCCCGCTGGGACTGGTGCAGCGGCGGTTTTCATTTGATGCGGAGACCATGATTCCCTGTTACCCCTCCTACATCCAGATGCGGGAATACCAGTTGATGGCGATTTCGAATCGCCTCACTGAGGTAGGGATAAAAAAGCTTCGCCGGCTGGGACATACGACGGAATTTGAGCAGATCAAGGAATACGTGCAGGGAGATGATTATCGTACGCTCAACTGGAAGGCGACTGCACGCAGCAATAAGCTGATGGTCAACCAGTTTGCCGACGAGCGGTCCCAGCAGGTCTATTGTCTCATCGACAAAAGCCGCGTGATGCGCATGCCGTTTGAGGGAATGACCCTGATGGACTATGCCATCAACGCGACGCTGGTGCTGAGCAATATCACCCTTTACCGCAGCGACAAGGCGGGGGTGATCACGTTCGCGGAGAAGATTCACCAGTGGGAAATGGCCCAGGGCCGCCCCATACAGATGCAGCGGATCACGGAGATGCTGTATAACCAGGAAACCGAATTTCAGGAGGCCAGCTATGAGGCACTTTACACCTTTGTCAAGCGAAAGCTGTCACAACGAGCCTTGCTGCTGCTGTTCACCAACTTTGAGACGGTATCGGCTCTTCGACGACAGCTTCCCTACCTTCAGGCGCTGAATCGTCAGCATTTGCTGGTCGTAATCTTTTTTGAAAACACAGAGCTACGCGCCATGCTCAATGGTACCCCCCACGATGTCGAGGAGATTTACCTCAAGGCCACGGGAGAGGACTTCGCCTACCAAAAGCGCCTCATCGCCCGTGAACTCTCTCAGCACGGCATATTAAGCGTACTCACTCCCCCGAATGAGCTGACGGTACAGGCATTGAACCAGTATTTGGCGATCAAGTCGCGGGGATTGGTATAAGGGGAGTTCGAAGTTGGGAGTTCAAGGTTCGAAGTTGTGCTTGCTTTAGCCTGAAGTCATTAAAGACATTATGGAAAACTTTCAGCAACGAACTACCCCCTATCTCTTCTTTCCATTCAACACCATCTTGGTGAGGATGAGGGTAATGGCCACAAAGCTGACGAAATACAGTGCGTCGCGGGTATCGATCACGCCCCGACTGATGCTGCGGTAGTGCTCGATGATGGAGAGCTTGAGGATAAAGGTGTTGACTGCGTTCATGGCTTTGATGCCAGCGGCGAAGTCCAGCCCGATGAAGAAGACAAAGCAGCCAAATACCCCCAGGATGAAGGCGATGATCTGACTGTCGCTCAGGGCAGAGGTGAACAGGCCGATTCCGGCGAAGATGCAGCCCAGAAAAAACAGGCCGATATAGGCTCCGGTGATAGCGCCCACGTCCAGATTCCCCACCGGAGAGCCCAGCCACCACACGGTAGCGAGGTAGATGAGAGTCGGCAGCAGGGCGAATAAAATCAGAAAAGCCGCCGCAAGGTATTTGCCCAGGATGATTTGCCAATCCGTGATGGGCTTGGTCGCCAATAGCTCGATGGTACCGGTTTTGATTTCCTCCGAAAAAGCCCGCATGGTGATGGCAGGCACCAAAAACAGGAAGAGGTAGGGACCATAGTCAAACAGGGCGTCCATCTGCGCCAGCCCGGTTTCCAGCACGTTGTATTCAAAGACCCAGAAAAACAGCCCGACACCTGTCAGAAACACGCTGATGACCAGGTAGCCAATCAGGGAGTTGAAAAAGGAGGCAACTTCTTTTCGAAAGAGGGCGATGATATTGTGCATGGGAAATCGCGTTGGGAGAACAAATTACCAATTTTAGCTGGTAATCCTGGAGGAAATGGTATGCGGAGTGCGGTATGAGTGTTAAGCACTCCTCTTCATCCGACTTGGCTTGGTACAAAAGCGGGATAAGCGCTTCTTCCCCTTATACACCTTATTGGCCATATTCCCCTTCCTATTTGCTCAGGGAATGGGCAAAAAATTTTCTCCCCCCTATGCAACCAATTTTGTATTTTGATCTACTACCCTATATAACCCAGCAGATAGCGCCGAAGAATGAAGCCAACTTCTACTGCATCAAATAAAATGACGGAAGCCGAACTGGTGGCAGGGTGCCAAAAAGGAGACCCATTTTACCAGCGTGCGCTATATGAGCGTTATCATCGGCTGATGTTTGGCGTGTGCCTGCGCTACACGGATAACCGCGATGATGCGCAGGATATCCTGCAGGAGGGCTTTATTCGGGTGTTTAAGCACATCCATACGTTCCGCGGAACGGGTTCTTTTGAAGGATGGGTGCGTCGCATCATGGTTCACACCTCCATCGAGCATTATCGCCGTAACAGTCGGTATTTCATGGTGGATGTGAAAGAAGCTTCGGATGTGAAGCTGGATGCAGATGCGATGTCGGCCCTTTCGCGAGACGAGATCCTGGGCCTGGTGCAGGAACTCCCTTCAGGTTACCGGACGGTGTTTAACCTATACGCCATCGAAGGATATTCTCACCAGGAAATCGCAGATACCCTGGGTATCTCAACTGGAACCTCAAAATCGCAACTTTCGCGCGCCAAGCGCCTGCTGCAGGAAAAATTGATCAGGCTCAATATGAGGGCCGCCAACGGAAGCTAGAACCTCCATGCCTTACTATATAAGAAAACAGAACGAGTCGTAAAGAAATTTGGCTATGGAACAGGAAAAAGAAGTAAAAGACCTATTGCAAGGGCACTTTGCCTCCTTCGAGGCAGAGCCAGATAGGGATGTCTGGGCCGGGATTGCAGCGGGTCTACACGCAGAGTCACCACCCCCCAGAAGAAAGATGATCCCGCTGTGGACGCGCTATGCCGCAGCAGTCGCCGCATCGCTTTTGCTGCTGATGGGGCTGGTATGGATGCTGCGCACTCCCGAGCAGGGATTGGAAAGGAAATTGGCAGAGCAGCCTGTACAGCAGGATGTAAATGCTCCAGGGGCTCCACAGGAGGATTTTAGAGAAGAGGGCCAGACACCTGATCCCGAGTATTTCGCTGAAGATGAGCATCGTGAGATGGATGCGAGGGAAGAACAGCAGGTTTACCGGGTAGCTCAACAGTCAGGACAGGCTGAGCAGGAAGAAGTAGCCGGTAGTGCTGAGGTGCAAAGCCCAGCCCAGCATACCCCTGATCGCCGTCCAAGGCCAGGCTTACAGGCTATGACTCCCCTTCACCGCCAAGTGGGAATTCGCCATGAAATGCGTGAAACCCTTGCAAATAATGCTGTTCCGAGTCGGGTGCAGCCTCGGCAGGAAAAACGAAACCCCGCTGGTAGTTCCCCCGCTCGCGATACCCAGGTATCTGGCAAGCGTAACGAGCTAAACCTTAACGAGCTGACCCTGGCCAATGCGGTCAGTTTTGCGACCAACGAACTAAGTAAATGGGCGGACTCTCCCGTAGAGATATACACGGAAGAAACCCCTGAACGAGAAGTGAGAACCTATGAGTTTGACCTGCTTAGTCTGAGAATTACGAGAAAAGTACACCGCCGGGACTAAGGATTTCCGGTCTGGCCCAGAACCCTGGAGCAGCATGGTGAAGCCATGCCTGGGGCTCCCATGGCCTTACTCAAACCAATGAATTCAATTGACACGATTTGTAACTCTATATTTGCTATGAAACTATCCATGAACTTTTTTAAATCGTCGCTTTTCTGGGCTATTGCCCTGTTGATGATGAGTGGTGCCGCATGGGCCCAGTCTGACTCTACTTCTACCTCCAATTCCGGTGTGACCGTTGAGGTGGAGGACGAAGGCGTAACTGTTACTTCCGAGGCCGATACTACCGAGATTACCTGGAGAGATCGGCGCTACATCATCATCTCTGATGACAGTGGCAAGCGCATCGAATTCAAGGAAGTCGGTGAGAATGATGAGAAGGCGGAGGCTGAAGAAGACTGGGACGAAGACTGGGATTGGGAAGATGATGAAGACTATGACTATGAAAATAAGGTCGAGAAGCGCGGAAGTACTTCTGACGTAGGCCTTGCCGCCCTGGATTTAGGTATCACGAATTACTACTACGATGGAGCATATGGCACCAACGCCATTACACCGGAACTGGCAGTACGGGAATTCCGTCCGGGTTCTCACGTGGCCCTGCACCTGCTGCCAACTACTGTGAGCCTTATCGGACGCGGTTACGTGAACTTAAAGACTGCGATTACCATTGACTGGAGTAACTATTACTTCACCAATGATGTGACCCTGCTGGATCAGGGCGATGCGCTGGCATTTGATACAACCGGGGTTAGCTTTGAAAAGAATAAACTGACTTCCCGCTATGCCCAGATACCTTTGCTTCTGAACTTCAACACCGACCGTGGGGGGGACGATGGCGTAAGTATTTCGGTTGGTGGCTATGCTGGTCTGCTCTGGTCGGCACACACCAAGCAGGAAAGTGCTGAAGAGGGCACAGTAAAAGTAAAGGGGGATTACTTCCTGAATCCCTACCGCTACGGTCTTATGGCCCGGATTGACTTCAAGTGGTTTGATTTCTACATGATGTACAACCTGAGCGAGCACTTTACTTCAGGACAGGGACCTCAAACCCAAACCTTCATGGCCGGGCTGAACCTGGTAGACTTCTAGAATTGTAGCGTCTTTGGTTTTTGAATAGGAACACCAGAGTTGACCGGTTGGTTGGCTCTGGTGTCTTTTAGTAGATGCAGCTTTTCCTCAATATCCTCTTAGCCAAAATTTCCTGTATCTTTGCAGGGTATTAAAACATCTTTTCGCCACCTGAGTTGATTGCATATGGAAGTATGGAAAAAAATAGTCGGCTACATCACCTTCAAGAAGCGTGATCCCGATGAGCCTAACTCATTTAATCTTCGCATGATGCACGGAATCAACAGGATTTCGCTGATCATGTTCCTGTTTGGAGTGATCATCCTGATCATCAAGAATGTTACCTAAGGTGAGTTCATCTCAGCCCATTTTTGAGGTGGAATATCATCCAAAAGGGATAAACAAAAACGGCTGCCAGATCCATGCTGGCAGCCGTTTTTGTTAGTCAGATATATTATCAGTGAGTAGGGAGGGCCACTGATTTTCGTATTTGAGAGCTGGAGATTCTGACCCAGTAAGATCCAGTGCTCAACTGTTGGGTATTCAGCTCCCATTCACCCGGAGAGACCATGGTGAGTTCTCCTGATTGAGCGATCTGGCCATTGACTGTATAAATCTGGTAGGCTACTGACTCATTTTCAGGTGCGTCCAGCCAGATTTTATAGTTACCCTCTGTGATTCTTGCGATGCGAATGTCTTCCACTGTAGGAAGGATAAAAGACTGAACATCGGTCAGGGAGGTGCGTCCATCAAGTTGTACGACCTTTAATCGGTAATAATGGCGTATACCACGTGAGGGATAGTCCAGGTGCTCATATCGATCTGCATCACTCGCAGTCATGTTGCCCAGTGACCGGAACTGAGGTTCCAGATCAGAGTTGGTCTGAACTTCAATATAGTCGATCCTGTCCTCGGGATCCAGGTCATAGCTTAGAGAAGCCGCAGCGCCTTTCCGAGTAACCTCAAAAATTCCCTCGCCAATAGCGAATACTATAGGAACATCCAGGGCAGAGCCCATTCCGGTAAGTCCGGTTCCTGTGATAGGCAGACCGAAAAAGTCTTGTGGGCCAGGATCAACTCCCAATGCTGTTTTGACGTTGATGCCGTCAGTTGAAAGAGTAGAGCTGCTGGTCAGCTGATAAGCCGTTAGGTTGACCAACTGATTGGGGTCCCCGACGGTGCCGCCATTGCCAGGATCCGTCAGAAGTGGATCTGTGGTAAGCGCTACACTGCTACCTCCGACCAGTTCATGCCCTGTAGCAGTCTGCCAACTGGCAAGGCCGACATAATTCACTCCATTCTGGCTGAAGATCGGTGTAGATCCAGATGCAAAGTATAGGTTATACTGGATGGTGAGGGGGCTTGCTGCGGAATTCTCGGCAAATA
The DNA here is from genome assembly GCA_964343195.1 of uncultured Bacteroidia bacterium. Classification (GTDB taxonomy): domain Bacteria; phylum Bacteroidota; class Bacteroidia; order J057; family J057; genus CAYVAP01. Next base: position 12,187 of record CAYFIR010000003.1, read on the forward strand.
CCAGCGGGCCTCCATCGCTATACAGGATGTTTCCAAAAGCACTGGCCTCTATTCCCGGAACTCCAAACCGGAGACAGGCGGCAGGTGATGACGCGCCAGGTGTGGCAGAGGTAAAGATGGTATTGTGATAAATATTCAGATTGGTCAAAGCTGCACTGGGATCCTTGTGGCAATAAATCGCTCCGTATATTCCATTCCGGACGTCATCTTCACTGATGTTAAATCTGACGGTTACGCCATCTGTGGACTTGGCGGCATCATAGTTATCAATGAGATATCCAGGGCCCTCGTTGTCATGTGTATAGCAATACTGGATGACACAGTTCTTACTTCCCCCATCGATTCCGATTCCTCCTCCTCCCATCAGGGTGCCGTCCGGAGCTGCATCAGTCTGCGTCTCGTAGGATTCACATCGCTGGATAATTCCGTCGCTGACGTCATATATCCAGATGCTCATAGGGCCTTTTGTCGTGGAGGCAATATCCGAACCGTTTCGGAATGCAATCACCCCCTCGATCAGGATATCTTCAGCCTGTGAAACTACGATTCCATGGCCGGTATTAATTTTTGTGGTGGATGGATTACCGGGGTTGTCATGAACCTGTGAATTCCGAACAACGATATTCTGGTGGTTGTAGCCAGTTGGGTCTGGTTCCCCATAGATCTTGACTCCGTGTTCTCCATTGTTGTAAAACTCACAGTCTTCAATCAGGACATCCTTGTACCCGCCTCTGGTTCCGGTTCCGTAGGTTCCCATGGTGAAGCCCCCGTCTATGAAGTTGAACACCTCAACAGATTTGATGGTAATGGCCTCTAGCTGATCAGTTGGGGAACTGGTAAGGAAATATATCCCGGAGCTGGAGCTACCTCCAGCGTTGGAACTGGTAATGATCAGGTTCTCGATAGTTATACCTCCGGCGTTATCAAAGAACATCCCGAAGTTATTCCCGGCGTCAATGATTGCCTTCCCGGTACCGTAACTGCCTATGTAAACCTGATCGGTGCGGTTCCCGGCATTGGCTGCGTTAAAGTACATGACTCCATTGGAGGAGTGTACCTGACTGCCCTCCATAAGGATGGAATCACCAGGAAGCAGGGACCCTGGTCCCAGCAGGTTGAGGTAAACATTTAGCAAAGATTGCCATGCTGTGCCGGGTGTGAGGCCATTATTGGCATCGTTTCCAGCTGGACTTACATAGTAAGTTGTGCCCTGAACATTCAGTGCGCATACCAGAAACATGACGGCAATAAATGGGACTCTGAACCAACTGGGGGATGGGCTTCTACGGGAGAAGTTCGCGGATGGATTGTTCATTGGTAGCGATCGTTAACAAGCCTCAGGGTAAAATGCTGATTATTTTAGTGCAAAATATTACAAAACGAATATTTTGCAAAAAATCAAACAAAGATTGGAAAATACTATTTATTGATTAGCATTTATCCGGGGGCAGGTTTCCAGAAGTAAAACGTACCCAAGGTTGAGAATCTTATATTTCAACCCGAAAAAATATTTACGATCTCCAACTAGGCCAATAAGGCCTGGTCAGGTGACCGTAAATTCAATGAGATACGATTGGGGAGGTTGGTTAACGTGCTGATGGTCAGTTTAATAGGGCGACTTCTCCCTGATACCTTACCATCTCATCCGTGCGGGGATCCTGGTAGGAAACGACCCAGTTATAGTACCCTTCGGGTAGCTGCTGACCGTTAATGGTTCCATCCCAATGGGTGGTCGGAGAGTAGGTTTCGAAGATCACCTGACCCTGATCATCATAGATGGAAATTTGCAACAGGCTTAATTCGCAGGCAGTCTGTACCTGAAATGAATCGTTGATTCCGTCACCGTTGGGGGAAATGGTATTGGGGATGTAGCTGATACAGGTCTCATCCCAGTGGCCTGGCTGTTGTGCCATCAGAGTATTTTGCAGGCCAGAAAGCAGGGTCAGGAAGAGGATTATGGCAAAATATTGGGGAGAGAAGCTAGGGAACATAGGAGAATTTTTTAGTAGACATTTCAAATTTACTACTGCATTCTCCTGTCACATATGGTTCTCAACTGAATGGGGCAAAATCCGGTTTAATGGAATGTTTTTGAGGTTTAATCGGAATATTATCCAGGTGTGAAAATATAGGATTGCTATAAGAGTTTTGTTTGCCTTGTGGTAATTCCTTACTCTTTTATGACTTCAAATTCTACCCTTCGATTGGCTCTGCGGCCCTCGGAGGTACTATTGGAAGCCCTGGGGCGACTCATGCCATAACCTTTTACCCTAAGCCTTCTTCTGTCGATTCCTCTCTGTATCAGATAGGCCCTCACAGACTCTGCCCGGTTGAGAGAGAGTTCCAGCTTGTCGGCCGGATTACCTGTATTGTCGGTATGGCCGTTAATCTGGATCCACACCCCTGTATTTAATTCCAGGAAGGCAATCAGCCGTTCCAGCTCCGCATTGGATGCTGGGAGGAGATCCCATTTGCCTGTTTCAAAATACAGGCGATCCAGGGTGAGGGAGGCTCCCATTCGGATGGGCTCAAGGCGATAAACCTGTTCGGTACTGGTCTTGCTACTGGAGACTGTGTCCATGCGGATGTCTCGTCCGTAAAACAGGTATCCTTCTGACAGGATGTTTATAGAAACCAGCCCATAGGATGGTAGCGTCATGATAAACTCGCCCTGGGGGCTGGTGGATGCGCTGGTAAGGGAATCCAGGGTCTGGTTGTCAGTCAGAATAATGTCAGCCTGCAAGGCGACATCTGTCTCGCCATCCAGGACTTTTCCAAATAGCAGAGGAGGAGTCACATATGCTCTGACCTGATTTCGATCCAGGTTGTCAAAGTTTACCATCCAAAGGTCTGACATCCCGCTGTGACCCGGGAGGACGATTCCGTTGCGGTCCTGAATGGCAGAACCCAGGGCCACAAACCCGCCATTGGGGACCTGCACAAGGCTGTTGAGCTCATCTTTCCCTTCATACCCAATGGTCCGGGACCATTTTCGCTGGCCCATAGAGTCTATTTTTACGAGCCATCCATCGTAATAGCCTTTGTTGGCTTCGATGTCGCCTTCCCCTGTTCGGGATCTGGTAATGCCACAAAAAACAGCCCCACCATCCTGGGTGAGGAGCATATCGTTGATTCCGTCAGGACGGGGGCCTCCGTAAGTGTGGCTCCAGGTCACTTCTCCCATAGGGGAAAGTTTCATGACCCAGCAGTCGCCCTGTCCCTGTTGTCTGTCAATGTCCCCATTATCCGAAAAAGTAGTGCCCCCAAGCCACAGGGTCCCATCGCTTTCCAGGGCTGAAGCATAGATGTCATCGTTTAGGTTTCCTCCATAGAGGGCCTGGGAAACCAGCTTGCCGCGCTCAGTAAGCTGGGTGATCCAAATGTCTTTTCCTCCCCTTGTGACCAGTCCTTCCAGGTCTGCATCTTCGGAATTGGCGTTGTGAACGACGATGTAGTTTCCGTTAGGGAGCTGATGCAGGCTGCATACCTGCTCGTTTCGGCTACCCCCCATGAGCAGTTCCCACTCCAGATTACCAGCTGCATCCAGTTTGGCGACCCAACTGTCCAGTCCACCGTGGTGCCGCACTTCGGGGTTTGCGCTGTGATTGATGGAGCCAGATTCGCCTCCAATCAAAAATCCTCCATCCTGGGTTCTGAGCGCAGCTAGCCCCAGATCATCCCCTCTTCCTCCAAAGCTACGTGTCCAGAGAATTTCGCCTTTTCCGCTAAGTCGGACAACCCAGATGTCGCTACCCCCCGCATTGCTGGGGACATCGTCGCCAGAAGAATTGGAACTGCCCACGAGTAAAAGTCCGTCGCTCCCTACTTCGATCATGTCTCCCAGTCTCTCCGTGCCCCTACTTCCAAGCATGGTTTTCCAGAACCGTTTTCCCTGGGTGGCATATTTAAATACTACGATATCATAATCGCTGCTATGGTTATCCGTCCCAAGTCCGTTGGTTGACTGTGTTTCTCCCCCAATGATGAGGGTCCCATCGGCCTGGTAAAGCAGTTTTTTGCCTTTGTCAAAAGCTGTTCCTCCCAGATAAAGCTGCCAGAAGGCGATCTGCCCAAAGGAATAGGGGGCTGCGAGGCACAGGAGCCCCATGAAAAGAATTCCGCGAAATGGGTTCATAGGTCTTTGGCAAATTCTGCTTCAAATAGTTCTCGGGTGAGAGGGTAGCTCTGGTCTGCGATTTCCAGCCACCCCTTTCGGCTCATCCAGGCTGCTTCAGTGATGTCTTCCTCTAGCTGGGGGATAAGCGGCTGGTGGTGGGTATGCATGCGAAACCAGTAGGTGGTTTTCAGCCGCCAGGTTCCTTTGTGCTCGAACGTATGATAGGTCGTAGGCAGTGGGGTGCCAAGGGTAATGTCGGTTAATCCGGTTTCTTCTTCGACTTCGCGTACTGCTGCTTCGGAAATGGTTTCTCCTGGGTCGACATGGCCTTTGGGGAGAGTCCAGTAGCCATGATGAAAAATACAGCAGTACTCTTCGCGGTCGCTGATAACCAGTCCTCCGGCAGCGAGACGTGGCGTGAAGAGGTTGATGAACTGTCCGTGAAAATCTGCAAGAGATTCCGAATCAGGGAAAAGCAGGTTGATGGCTGCCCCCGATTTTTGCCAGCGTTTGTCGGCCTGCAATTCAAAAAGGTCACGTGGGGTGATCCCCTGTGTATCCCGGATGTAAAACTGTCGATCTGTTGCCAGGCCCTGGGCCATCTGTTCTGACAAAGACTGCCAGCTAATCGGATCAAAATCGTAGCTTTGCTCAGGCTGGAACACGGATAGTTCCAGCGAAAGACTCAGCGAATATATTTTCATAGTTTTTGCCTATGACGACTCGAAACAAAGTAGCGGAGGATTTGCTTAAAATCAAAGCAGTCCAGTTTAGCCTCAACCCCGCCTTTACCTGGGCTTCGGGCTGGCGTTCTCCCATTTATTGTGACAACCGCAAGACCCTCTCTCACCCGGAGGTTCGGACCTTCATACGTGATGCTTTTGTGGAGCAGGTCCGGGCAGAATACCCAGAAGCCACTGGTATCGCCGGGGTGGCGACTGGTGCCATCGCCCAGGGGGCGCTGGTAGCCGACCAACTCGGGTTGCCCTTCATCTACATTCGCTCCAAGGCCAAAGGCCATGGCATGCAGAACCTGATCGAGGGTGCCCTCGATCCTGCAGGAAAGTACGTCGTCATTGAAGACCTGATTTCAACTGGCATGAGCAGTGCACGAGCTGTGAGTGCTCTGTTGGAAACCGGAGCTACAGTCCTGGGTACCCTGGCGATTTTTAGCTATGGATTTCCCAAGGCAAAAGAAACATTTAACGCCACTGGAACCAGCTTCGATACCCTGACCAATATGCAGGCCCTTATGGAAGAGGCTCAAAAAATTGATTACCTTCGTCCCGAAGAAAAAGCGGTGATCGAAAGCTGGCAACAGGCGCCAGACCAGTGGCAGCCAACCGAAGGCTAGGCAGGGACATTTTCGATGAAGACTCTTAAACTCGTTCTGCCGAGTGCGAAATGTGTCGGCATTTATAATTGCGAATTACGAATTTCCAATTCTTCCCACGAGCAAATCCTGATCTGATGAAAGATAAATTTCTGAGCACCATAGATGGAACCGGCCTTAACGCCTACATCCTCGATGTGAGGGGACACGCCGGTGAAGTAACCATTGAGATCGCCCCTGAAAACCTCGTGGCGGCGCTGACTATGCTCAAAGAGCAACTGGGATATACCTATCTGGTGGATATCCTGACTGTGGATCACTATACCGACGAGAAACGCTTTGAGGTAGCCTACAACCTCGTCAATATGGAGCAGAATTCAAGGCTGCGGGTTTCTGTGAAAGTGGAAGAAGACAAGCCCCTGCTTGACTCCATCACTACCCTGTGGCACTCCGCTGAGTGGTATGAGCGTGAGGCGTTTGACATGATGGGAATCAGGTTTGAAGGAAATGAAGACCTGCGTCGCATCTACCTTCCCGAAGACTTTGAATATCACCCCATGCGCAAGGAGTTTCCACAACTCGGCATTCCCGGTTCCATCGAGTTGCCTGAGAAAGATCCTCCCAAGCCATATAACTAAATGGATCGCAGAAAGGATTGGAGGATATGAAGGGTAACCCCCCTTCATATCCTCCATATACTTCCTGCCTGCTTCCCTTCTTTCCGTTGTCAATACCCAGGGTTTTGCACCAGATTGGGATTGGCGTCCATTTCCGACTGGGGAATGGGCCAGCGAAGTTCATCAGCATCAAAGGCATAGCCTTTTACTCCTCTTTCCAGCCTCATCAGGTCGTGAAAGCGATTTCCCTCCAGCAATAGCTCTATCCGCCTTTCTCGGACAATTGCCTCTGCAAGTTCTTCTCCGCTGGCAAAGTCTGAGGCCTGGTATTCGATCAGGTATTCTGAATCAGGAACTGGGGTGCCACTGGCATCGACTATCCGTAGCGCACGCCTGCGAATGGCATTCAGCAAATCCAGACTCTCGGAGTTAACTCCTTCTGTCCTGGCCAGAGCCTCGGCTCTGATCAGCATCATGTCGGCCAGCCTCAGCATCGGGATATCGTCTGCCCATCCTGGATCTTCGTATTTGGTGGAGAATGTATCGACCCCACTGAAGCCTGAGAGGGTAGTCTGCCTCAGGTCAACGACCTGCCATTGGTTTTGCTCGATTGACTCTAGTTGGGAAGGTGAAAAAATATCGGGAAAACCACCCCTCAAGAGTGTATCCTGATAGACAAGAAAGCCCTGTCCGGATCGTCCCTCCAGACCGTTGCGTTCCTGGGGTGAATGAATTACAACCCAGATTTCCTCAGAATTGCCCTCATTGCGGAAAAACTCTGCTGGTGTGGCGGAAAGTGAGAAGGAGCCGACCATCACTTCTCCCACATATTGGGCAGCCAGGGGATAGTTCCGCTGCTGAAACGTAACGCGCGCCAGGTAAGCCAGCGCAGCATAGCGATGCACCCGTCCTCGTTCAAACGGCTTCGGCAAAAGCGCCGCAGCCTCCGATAGGTCGTCAATCACCTGCTCATATACGGCGGCTATCGTTGACCGCTCGGGATAGCTGATCTCAGAACTTGAGGTCGTGGCGGCCAGCATAAGGGGTACCCCCAGGTCCTGGTCTGCATTGGGGCCATAGGGCTTTGCAAACAGCCTTACAAGTTCAAAATGCGCCATAGCCCGCAAAAAAAGGGCTTCCGCTTTCAGTTGCTCCCGTAGACCAGAACCAATCAGGTCTGGATCTTCTTCCAGCGCCCGGATGACGAGATTGGCCTGGTTGATGAGTTGATATGCATCCGACCAGAAAGCACCATTGCGCCCCCCTGAAGGTGAAAAGGGGATGTCGACGATAGATCGGTCCCAGTTCGAAACTCCAATATATTGGAAATTGTCCGACTGAAAAGCCGGGAACATGATGAGTTGGAATTCCAGTCTTTCCAATTTTCGGTAGGCTCCCCGTAGTGCCATGACCACGCCTTCCGGGGTTTCAAATGCGGCGGAAATGGGGATACTGTCGACGGGCTGTGGCTTTTCCAGGAAGGCATTACAACCCTGAAAAAGTAAAATCGAGAGGGGAAGAAGTATTGCAATGATTGATTTTTTCATCTCAAGGTGTATTGCAGGTTAGAAGCTGAGGGTGATCCCCGCGATGTATTTGCGGGGTTGGGGGCTGCTGACGATGGAGATGCTCCCCAGTATGAAGCCAGGGGAGTAGCCCATGACCTCTGGGTCCATGCCCGTAAAAGCTGTGAGGGTCAGCAGGTTCTGGGAGGCGGCGTACACCCTGACCTGGGTTGAGCGGCCCGGGAGCTGAAAGAGGTAGCTTAGCTGGATATTCTTCATTCTGAGGTAGTCTCCTTTGTCCAGGTAGCGGCTGGAATGGCTTCCGCCATTGTTTTGGAGCAGCCTGGCTTCAGGAACATCGGTCTCTGTATTCTGGGGGGTCCAGGCATTTAACTGGTTGCTCCGCTGATTGCCATGCCCGGTACCAAAATTATTTTCCATCAGGACTCCCTCCCAACGATAGATGTGGTAGTCCATAGCGTACTGGAAGTATGTGGATAGCTCCAGGTTTCTCCATGAAATTACCTGCCCAAATCCTCCGGAGAAGCCTGGAAGGGACTTTCCTACGATGGTTCTGTCACTCCCAGCCGCGTAATTCACCTTGTTCCCTTCCTGGTCGTAGAAGAGTGCATCGCCATTTTCCGGATCTACCCCGGCATATTCATTGAGGTAAAAGGAGCCTGCACTTTCGCCAATTCTATAGGTGTAGTATCCATCTACGATTTCGTCGTCCTGCCCGTCACCGTCATTGTCAATCAGCTCCAGCATTTCGTTTTTCAGAGTCGCACCATTAGCGCTGATCTGCCAGTTCACCGGGCCATTAAGAACCGTTGCTGTCAGGTCAAATTCCAGGCCCTGGTTTCGCATGGCCCCTACATTTTTGAGTATGTATCCGAGGCCTGTGGTCTGCGGGATGGAGGTAGCCATTAGCAGGTCTCTGGTATCCTTGATATAATATCCTAGGGTACCCGTCAGTCGGCTATTCCAGAGCGCGAATTCCAGGCCAATGTCCCACTGCTGGTTTTTTTCCCAGCTGAGGTCCACATTGTCAAACTGGGTAATCAGCGAAGCGGGATTTCCTCCGTAGCTAAGGTTAGGGGACAGGCGGCTCAGCGAGGCAAAGTCTGCTATGGCTGCATTGCCAGAGATGCCGATGCTACTCCTGAGCTTCAGGAAGTTAAACGGAGAGCCCGACATGAATTTTTCCTCTGAAATGACCCACCCGACAGAAGCCGCGGGGAAGAACCCATACCGATTGTTGCTCCCAAACCGGGAGGAACCATCCACCCGGGCCGAGATAGTGGCCAGGTATTTACCCTCGAAAGCATAGTTGGATCTGAGGAAGTATCCCGTGAAAGTGGAACTGGTAGAGTTGCCTGAAACCGAAATTGGGGTCGATGCCGAAGCGAGGTAGCGGAGCGAAGTGGAGGGAAAGTTGCTCCCGGTGGCACCAGACGAATTGAGCCTTTGCTCAATCAGATTGGTTCCCAGCGTCATGTCCCAGTCATGTCTGCCATCGAGCCTGGGATGGTAAATGAGGAGATTGGTCCAGTTGTAGTTGATGGCCTCGGTGTGGCTCTGGGTACCGTATCCATTTAGGGGTTTCCCTATCGTCGTATTGGGAGAATTATAGATAAAGTCGTTCCGCTGATTGACATCGGCAGTCAGCTCACTTCTAAACTCTAGCCCCTTAATTGGTTGATAGGAGACGTAGGCATTCATCAGTAACTGGTTGACGGTAAGGCGATATTCGTTTTCCAGGAGATTAATTAGCGGAGTACTGGGAGCAACCTGCCCCAGTTCATTGGGGATGGTGGCGGGGTTGCCATCCTGATCGTAAGGCTCGACATTTGGAATGAAGAATATGGCATTGATGGGGGCACCGACCGCGAATTCCGGGATGTACAGGTTGTTGGTCCTGGATGGAGAGAGGCTTATTCCTACCTTGACCCTGTCACTGATCCGTTGGTCTATATTTGATCGAAAGCTGAACCGCGTGAGCCCCTTTTCCCGATAGTAGGACTGCTCCTCGTGAAAGGCTCCGCTCAGGTAATACTGGGTGTTCTGGTCTCCCCCCCTCACGCTGACATTAACCGATTGAACCAGACCCTTCCGGGTGATCAGATTCAGCCAGTTGGCATTAGGTTGTTGCCCAAGGTTGAAGTAGGAGTCGGGAGATGCCCCCACTGCATCCGCAGCCTGGTTCCATAGCTGGGCATATTCTTCTCCATCTAGCAAGTCATAGAACCTGGTGGGCTCAGAGTACCCTGCATAGTAGTCGATATTCACCGTAGGGTTTTCCTGAAAGTTACCACGCCGGGTGGTAACGAGAATCACACCATTGGCCCCCTGTGAACCATATATCGAGGTGGCCGCGGCGTCTTTCAGCACTTCTACCGAGGCGATGTCGTTGGGATTGAGGTTGGTTAACTGACCACTGATGATCATGCCATCAACCACGATCAACGGCTGATTATCGCCGCTTACAGAGCTGGGGCCACGTACCCGCATGCTCACGGAACTACCCGGTTGCCCATTGCTTTGAGTTACCATGAGTCCGGGTATACGTCCCCCCATGGAGGTTTGAAAATTGGTCTCGGGTATTCGCTCGAAGACCTCCTCCCCAATGGAGGATATGGAACTGGTAACCCGCCTTCTGGACTGGGTTCCATAGCCAAGGACGACCACCTCATCGAGTGTAGTTTCTTGGGGGATTAAAAAGATGTTGACATGATGTCTTCCGTTTAGGTCCATTTCGATTTGTTCATATCCCCGGTAACTGACGACGAGACTGCGTTGAAGATCCGGTATGGAGATGGTAAATTTTCCAGAATCTCCTGTAATGACGCTTGAAGGAGTTCCCAGACCGCTCACATCCACCGAGGCTCCGACGAGTGGAGTGTTACTTTCCCCATCCCAGACCTGCCCGCTGAGCACCTCCTGGGAAAGACCTGATGAAGAAAAAATGATGGTTAGAACCAGCAACAAGCCGGGTAATTTCCATTTGAGTTGAGAGTACATGAGATAGGGGGTTAGGTAGTAGCTGACAAGTAGTAAATGAGGCTATTAATATAGAAATTTTGATACGCTTTGTCGGAAAAGTTTCTGATTAAATTTTATTTACACAGCGAGTGTCGGCTAATTGGCTTCTGTTGGATAAAGATGTGACTGATTGGTCGGGTGGTTGTTAGGGCTTGGGCTGATATTGTCTGCTCAAATATGTCATATGTGAAGAGTCTATCGGTTGGAATAGGGCTAGAAACCTATATCCGAGGCCGTGTTGGGATATGCATCCTTCACTTCCAACAAAAAAGGCCACCCGGTAAGGGCGGCCTGTGGGAGATAAGCTATATGTCTGGGAACCAATTGCGTACCCTTATTCTATTTCCAGGTTGAAGGTCACTTCTTCATCAGGATCTCCGGGAATGCAGATCCCATCTTTCATGTCGGGTAGATGTCGCAGCGTCTGTTGCGATATCGTCGCAAAAATATTAGCGAATCCGGGTGCTTTGTTCCAAAAGCCGCGACCAGACTCCTCCATTTTCGGTGAGCAGATACAGCTTGGCCTGATCCTGGTATCGGAGCATGCCGTTTCGTCCCACTGTGATGTTCAGGGGATTCACCTGGGCAGCCTGATAGACCCTCAGGTCATCAAATTCTACCAGTGCGTTGCCTGTCCGAAGCGAAAGATAGGAACCAGCTTTGTGGGCCCCGCTTGTGTCTGTCCATTTCAGAACGGGCTGATCATCTATGAAAGTCTGAATTTCTCCGGTAGCAGGATTGTAGGTGATCTTGATGTCATACCACTGGTTCGGACGGAAATTGAACACGCTACTCTCGGTATATCTTGGTAACTGGTTACCCTCTGAACGATAGACTTCTACCCTTCCCTGGGAGGAGGGATTTGACCGGAACCACATGAGGTAGGAGTCCCCACGATTGGTCTGGTTGCCCTCTGAGCAGAAGAAATGTATTCCAAATCGGCGATTGTCTCCATCGCTTCGAAGCCTGGCCCGGAAGTGATAGAGATAGGCATGGGCATCATTTTGTTCCACCGAAACAAACAGGTTGGAGTTGCTTTCACTGTCATTGGTCTGTTGCAGGGTGCCGCTCCTAACCCGCCAACTGCCACTGTGGTTGGTCCAGGCCGGATTGATTGTGGGTTCACTAAAGTCATCATAAACGAAGCCTAGCTGGCGATTGGCACCCCAGGAACCTGCATTTCGGTCAGAAGGCAGATAATAGGTTGTACCCACTCCTCCCAGTCTCACCTTAAAGTCACTGCTATAGCTGTCTGCGAGTCCTGTATTAGGGGAAGGGTCTGGGGTAACTGGATCTGGTGAAGGATCAGGGTCAACTGGCTGCGTGGGATTGGTCCCTGTTGAGGATTGTTCCACTGTGATGGGAGACCAGTCGATGTTGCGGTCTACCACAAGTGAGCTTACGCGGAAGCGGCTACTGGGGCGCAATAGGTCTGATGCATCAGAGCCAACCGAAACATTAACCCGTGACCCACGCGACTGGAACACCTCGATTTCGTCATAGCTGACGACACAGTTCCCGCTGCGAAGCGAAATCGCTTTTCCGGTTCGGAGCGGACTGGGATCTACCCATGAGCCTGCAAAATCATTGTTGATATAGACTTCAATTCGCCCTTTACTGGGGTTATAGATGGTCTTATAGTCGTGTACTTTGCTGTCCTCGATATTAATTCCCCGCTGCATCCTTCGGGTAAACTGATCATTGATGGTTTCATAGATTTCAAGGAAATCTCCTCCATCACTTTCCCGAATCCAGATGAAGTAGGAATTGCCACGGTCTGGCTTTGAAGGATCGGAAGCGAAAATGTGTATCCCATGACGTCGGTTTCCAGTCTCTCCGGTCATCCTGGCTTTCCAGTGATACAGATATACCTTATCCCTGGTCTGGGTGAGGTCGGTGTAAAGGTTGGTATTGGTAAGGGTGAGGTTATTCTGGACGAGAATGCCATTTTCTACCCGCCAATTCCCTGCTTCTGAAGTCCAGATGCTGCGGAGTCCTTTTTCGAAGTCGTCGTAGAAAAAGCCTTCGGAAGTATTGGCCTGCCAGCCAGAATTGGTCCAAGAGGCGAGGCTGTAGAAGCGGTTAGCCATGCCACGGCCACTATTGTCATCGTCATCGAATTTTAACGTGAAGTCCTCCGTGTAGCTTGCTGCCAGGTCTGCAGAGGTCGCGGGCGCGGTCCGTGGAAACGTCAGTTCCGGATCAAAGTTGTCACTTGCGACAGGATCTGTATCCGGGTCAGGGGTATCCGGGACCTCTGGATTTCCGGGGGAGACAGTGCCGTCAGCGCTGCGCCAGAATGCGGTCCACCCGGCGGCGGTGGTCCGGTTGTCGGATTCAAAGACCAGCGTCAGCCCATTTCCGGTGGAAAGGATATTGCCTGGGCTATTGGCTCCACTGAAAGTGCCCAGATTTGGGGATCGGGACAGATTGAGGCCATCATAAATGGTCAGCTTGTCCAGTTCCTCTTCGGTTATGAAACTGGTAAACCGCAGGTCAACTCGTCCCCCGTCAGGAGGAATGATGCGATAGACATAATGCTCGTTGTCGCTGTAGCCACCAGCCTGACCACCTGTGTCAAAGAATCGCCCCTGATTGGCCCGGACGGTATAAATCGAAGGTGTTTCGCCTCTAGGCATGTTGGGCGTCTGGATGGTCTTGCCCGTAATGGCAGAAGTATCGCTACCGCAAATGGTCCGCACCTGCATGTTGTAAATGGCATTGGCACTCAGTCCGGTTAGGACCAGCCTGTTTTCCTCGGTACGGAACATGGTCCAGTTATCTTCGAAAGTGCGGCGACGAATGTAAACCAGGTATTGCAGGGCACCGTCTACAGCATCCCACGATACGGTCGCAGCGGTGGGAAAAAGATCGCTTACAACGACATTCTGAGGCTGGCTACACGCGACCTCATCGTCATCCGAGGTGTATCGGATGGTAAATCCACCCTTGTTCACCTGACAATCAGACCGGAACTCCAGGAAAAATGCCCCACTCAGTGCGGTCAACCGTCCGGGAGGGGTGCTGCCACTAAAGCGTCCGAGATATCTCCCGGCGCTGCTTCGGCCATCATACACGTCGATGAAATCAAAGGGTACTGCCTGTGTCCCTTCCAGGTCCAGTTCCTCGAAAGTCAGGGTTAACCTGGTTGCTCCAATTGGGGCGATCAGGTAGGTCTGCCGTTCGAGGTCTCCATAGTTTCCATTTTTACCACCGCTGTCATAGACTCTGTCCCGATTTTTCGTGAAGACAGTAGGACTGGGCTCCGGATTGATCAGTCGATAGTAACGCTCCCAGTCCCAATAGGGACCCGGATCAATGTGGTCATTATCCTTGAAATGCTGGTGGCCTTTTACCTTGTAGCAGGTGTTGGTGAGCACCCGGGATCCATCTGTAGGGGGGCCGCTGAATGTCTTTCGGGGGTCGATGTCATATCGCTTGCAAATGTCCCGTACCAGAGCTGCCGAGCTTTCGTACATTTCATTGGTGTACCAGGCCAGCCCATCGTCGATAAAGCCTTCATGCTCGATTCCTATGGCTTCCGAGTTGTGTTGTTTAACGTGATAGGCCCGGTCTTTTTCACAGACCATCTGGGTAATCTGACCATCACTGGCCCGGATGACATAGTGAGCAGAAACCCGCGCATTGCGATTTTTGAACCAGGCAATGGCTGAGGCATAAGAGCCCTGGATGGTGTGTATGGTTATATACTGGATTTCTGCGTCACCTCGTGAGCTATAATTGCGGGAGTTGGCGGCAGAAAACAGGGCTCCGGCATAGTCCGGGGTTTGGCCAGTAGCGGTGCAGGTAGCGGTAGTGGCAGCCGGGGTAAATTCGTCTCCCTCCAGGTTTCGGACAGAGGTCTCCTCTACTACGACGCGGCTGGCCCTGAGCACCCGGTAGTTTGCCCGACCAAAGATTTGATTATAGTCGAAAAGTCGTCTGCTACGCACTCCCGAATGTGGGTCCTCCATTTCCTGGAGGATGCCATAGAACTGCTGGTCACGCGCATACTCATTTCGCACATCTCCATCGACTGGGATCTCACTCAGCTCACCCAAAATAGGCTGGTGAGTCTCCACCCGCTGATTGGCCATCCGCTTATTGGTTTGCAGGATGGCGTAGGCGGCAGCATATGCGAGGATATTGGTGCGAGGATCTGATTTGATCTGTTCTACACTGTATCCGGAGAGTTCTGCGACACGTTCCAGGCTGTTATTAAAGTATCCTTTTCCGTCTTCTACCAACCCCATTACCCCATAATACGTCGGGATTTCCTGGCAACTCGCTACAGGCTGCACATGCTTCATACGGGTGTTGGAGTACGCTACCGCTTCCAACAGTCCTCGGGGAACAGTAGGATGCTTTTGGTATGCTTCCTCAAAGAAAGCATGGTAGGTCTGCGCCCGGAGCGTGACAGGGGCAGCCAGGATGAAAACGAAGAAGAGAGGGAGTAAACAGGACTTATTACAGGGTGTGAATTGCTTCATGGAGCAGTAGCAATTTGGGTTGATTCAATGCAAGGTTTTCCTTTGTACGGTAAAAACCCGCCTCGGATAGGGATATTCCCCTATGTTAAGGATTTTTCAACACAAAAAGTGATATTGCTCCTGCTAAAGCAAAAATTCGACCGGAGGAATATATTGTATACTGCCCTAACTCACTCGCTGATTTCCCTTATGGATACAGGGCTGCCAGGAAGTTGAATTCATAGGAAGCCTGGAGAGAGACCACCAGAGACACCGCGATTAATCCCAGTATCAGGGCCACACTGGTAAAGCTCAGTCTGTGAGATCGCACCTTGCGCCAGTGATTGCGCGCAGGAAGGTATTGTAGCAAAGGGCGGGCTTTGGGTTTGCGAATAAGAAATGGAGTGTTGTCCTGCAGGTAGTAGAGTCCCCAGGGCATTAGCAGATCGTCTTCTTCAAAGGGCAGCCCATTCATTTCGTCAGTTTCTACATCGTAGCGAACCCGAAAGCTTTTGAGCTTTTTGAAGCGGCGGCTGGTCAGGCTGAAGGCATCTCGAAGAGACTCTCCTTCGGCAAGAAACTGATAAAAGGCGTGAGCAATCTGTTGTGTTTCCTTTTCGCGCTGAAAGGCCTGGGTGGCAATGATGGCAGGCACGTCTTTCTTCAAAAGGGTATTGACCAGTTCTGGAGTAGCGCACCCACTGAGGAAGACGCAATCCAGGAAAGGGAGCGAGTCCACCAGGGTACATAGATCCGATACCGTCAGGGGAAATTCTCCTGCTTCAGAAGCCATCATAAGGCCCTGTCCATCGGCATGGCCGACCAAATGTAGGTGGGTAATACGGCGATTGTACTTTCCGGCACCAAGAAGGTTTAGGTAGTACTCGGTCGATAGATTCTCACCTTTGTGGAGAGGCAGGTAATGGGGCGTCCTGGGTTGACTCAGGAGTTGAGAAATGACGCGACACTCCTGATTTAGAGTACGATACGCCTGTCCGGAGGCAGGCCCCTGCACGTGTGCGAGGAACACCACCGGCAGCTGTTTTGAAGCTAACATGGGTGATTGAGTTTGGGGGGAACAATCTATTTTACAATCTAAAAGTAGGGCGCGTTCGGGATAAATCAAATATTCACAGGGTGGAATATAATGGATGGAAACAATCCCTGTATGAATGGTAGTTTTCCCAGAATCAATGGGAGGGATGAGGTGATCAAAAACGAATCGGCCAGCATCATTTCTGATACTGGCCGATAAAATTGGAGTTATGTTTCTGCTTCCGTCAGGTCTATGGAAGCGTCGTACTCATCATAGTAGCTTGCTCAAATGCGGCCTGAATAGGGCCCATGACCAGGGAAGGGAAAATCCCAAAAAGTATCACCAGGAAAGCAAGGATAGCTACGCCCGCAACAGGTCCGCGGCCAAAGTTCAGGTTCAGGCTGCTAATCTCATCGCTGCCTTCCTGGAAGAACATCCGAACAATGATGCGGATGTAGTAGTAGGCACCGATCACAGAAGTCAGAATGCCGACTACCGCGAGGGCTACCAGTCCCCCCTCAATGGCAGAGAGAAATACGTGGTACTTGCTCATGAATCCTGCGAGGGGCGGAATGCCCGCCAGTGAGAAAAGGAAGATCGCCAGAGCCCCGGCGAAATAAGGAGCCTTTTGGCCCAGGCCTCCCCAGGTAGTGATGTCGTTGTCACCCAGTTTTTCCTCGGCCATGCCGACCAGTCCAAATGCCCCGATGTTCATCAGGGTATAGATAAACATATAGAATAGCACTGCCTCAAAGCCATACTCAATGGCGCAGATGCCTAGCAGCACATACCCCGAGTGAGCAATACTGGAGTAGGCGAGCATTCGCTTCAGGTTGGTTTGCTGTACTGCTACCACGTTGCCATAGATCATGGTGAACAGGGCAATTGCAGCGAGGACAGTCATCAGCCTGTCCCATTCAAACATCTGGGTCTTCTGGACAATTACGCCCATGGCAACAAAAGCCGACAGTTTGGATGCGGTAGCCATGAAACCCGCTAGTGGGGTAGGGGTACCCGTGTAAACATCGGGAGTCCAGTTATGGAAGGGGAATGCCGCAACCTTGAAGAGAAATCCGATGAGAATTAGCCCACCGGCAATGTAGAAAAGCAGTTCATTGGCCTGCAGGCGCTCAATCACCTCCGGCTGACTCATCATGGTGAGGTTGGTAAATCCGGTCACTCCGTAGAGGATAGAGATGCCCAACAGCAGGAAGGCAGAAGCAAAGGCTCCCAGCAGGAAGTATTTCAGGCCCGCCTCATTGGATCGAAGCTCTGTTTTGAAGAGAGCTGCGAAAATATAGAGGCAAATGGACATGGTTTCCAGGCCGATGAAGCTCATGAAGAGGTCGTTGGCATTAGCCAGCAGGATCATGCCCAGTACCGCAAATACTAGGAGTGAGTAAACCGCGTACACCTGGTGTTCCTGACGCTTCATGTAGTCCTGTAGGAAAAACAGGGTGAAGAGCCCTGCCAGGGTAATGAAAATATGAACCATGGGAGCAATTCCCCCAGTTTCCATCATGCCAAAGAAAACCACCTCGCTACCCGGGGCAGCATGAAGTCCTGCCATGCCAGCAGATAGTGCCAGACCAATAGCCGTAACCCATAAAATAGGGCGCTTGGCTCCAAAGGCATCAAGCAGCATCAACACCAGTCCGGTTACCAATAAGGTCAGGAGGGGAAGTATGTGCTGAGTAGAGTGGCTAAGTTCTTCAACACTGAATAAAAGCTGGTCCATGAATCGCGGTTAAATGGGCGAAAGGGCGTGCATTAAGTTGGCCGCTAAATTAGGGTATTGGTACCGAGGATACAAAATATAGGCTTGTTCAAAACCCCATGATTTAGAGCAGACTCTGTAATCTTTACACACAGAGCTATTCAGTCGCAATCTCCTCCTTCAATGCCTCAACCAGGGGCCACTGAACCGGATGAAGTTTGGCCTCAGCCTCCTCAATGGAAAACCACTCCGCCCGGTCAATTTCGGGGAAAGATTCCAGTTTGCCAGACTTGGGGGGCCATTCCACTTCGAAGGTATTGCTTACTATTCCCTGGCTGGGGTGCCAATCGCCCTCAAAAGCCCAGGCGTGGAGATACTTACCTGTGCTGCGATACCGTACCATTGGCAGAGAAAGAAATGGTCCAGAAGGTTTTATCCCCGTCTCCTCTTCAAATTCCCGAATTGCCGCGGTTAGGTGGTCTTCTTCTGGCTCAATTAATCCTTTGGGGATGGTCCAGTGGCCCTCGTCTCGTTTCCGGTAATAGGGACCGCCTGGGTGGGCCAGGAACAGGTCAACTGGATTATTGGGCGATGCAGATCGCCTGTACATGAGCAGACCAGCGCTGATTTTGGGCATCGATCGGTGGACTTTAAAGGAGAATTTTGGGGAAAGTAGGGTGATTGTGCTTCCCCTGATAACTTTGTGCCAAACAAAGCTAATTCAAATTCCCATGATCGTCAGTGTCATAGATTCTTTCCCCGAGGAATTCATTGCATCCCTACAAGCCCTGCCGATAGAGCTACGCTACCATCCCAAAATCTCTCGAGAAGAGGCCCTTGAATGGTTGGCAGATACAGAGGTGCTGATCCTGAACAGCAAAATTCATGTGGATCGGGAAGCCATTGACGCCGCTCCCCACCTAAGGAAGGTGATACGGGCTGGGGTAGGGATGGACCATATCGATGAGGCTTACCTGGCAGAGCGTGGAGTCGCGGTCCACAACACCGCGGGAGCAAATGCGGATGCAGTGGGAGAGCAAACCGTCGGAATGCTCCTGGCATTGCGGCACAATATCCTACGGGCTGACCGGCAGGTGAGGGGATTTCAGTGGTTAAGAGAAGCCAATCGCGGCATCGAACTGGGCGGCAAGGCCATAGGACTGATTGGCTATGGCAATACAGGTCGCGCGGTGGCTCGTCGCCTTTCGGGGTTTCGTCCCCGGGTGCTGGCCTATGATAAGTATCAGACGGGGTATGGGGAGATCTATGCTGCACAGGCCTCAATGGAGCAGATATTTGAACAGGCAGAGGTATTGTCCCTTCACATACCACTTACGGATGAGACGCGCGAACTGGTAGATCTGGATTTCCTGCGGAAGTTTAGGCAGCCGATCTTCCTGTTAAACCTGGCGAGAGGCCCTATTGTGCATTTGCCCAGCCTGATCCAGGGACTGGATGAAGGTCTGGTGCTGGGTGCTGCCCTGGACGTACTCCCCAATGAGAAACTTGATCGCCTCTCAGACGAGGAAAAGAAAGTCTATCGCCAGCTTTTTGACCGTGAAAATGTCATCCTCACCCCTCACATCGGGGGCTGGACCTGGGAATCGCGCCAGAATATCAACCAGCGAATCCTGGAATTGGTCAAGGAAGAGATTGTGCTTTAACTTTAGAAAGGGAGGGGGGCAATACTCCTGTTTCCCAGTCCATACATACTTCCAGGCTATCTCAGGACCCCTCCTGTGGGAATTCCTTAAAAGACTCAAGAATCCGGTCCATCACGGGCTGCAACTCGCCGCGATTTTCCAGCGAGGTCCATATCAGGATCTGGTAAAGGTAGGTTTCAGTCTCCAGAACCCTCAGCCGCATATACAGCTCATCTTTCTGAAAGGTGCCAATGAGGGTGCTTTCAAATCCTGAGAATCGCTCAACTCGGATGGTATCTGTTTTGCCACTCTCAACCTCCTGCATAGGTTTGCGAAGGTTATTCAACTGCATATTAAAATAGTCCCCGGTGGCATAGTTGGGGCGGTTCATGTAGAGGCTGTCGAGCGAAAAGTACTGGATGGCCAGGTACAGGTCCTTTTGCCGATTTTGGTACTGGAAGGGGGCTTCGGGAGCCAGGGTGCTGGTGGTATCGAGGTAGTCTGGAAGAGAAATTCTGAAAGGCAGGCCTTTGCCAGCTTCATACCAGTTTATAGGCAACCAGCCACAGCCGAGAACAACGCTCGACAGGGCCAAAAAGAGCATTCCACGGGCAGTCCTGTTCCTCTTTTGCATAGGCTATCCTGTGAGGCCAAAACTACGAATAGTTTGGATGATGTCGAAAAAGAACCACACCTCAACTCTATTTATCGGGTATCCCTGACGAATATTAGAAGAGGCCCATCGTTCAGAGAAGTTCTGGGCCATTGTATGTATCTTTGTTCCCATATTTGTATCCCTATGTCCGCTGTCGCTTCCTACATAGATTATACGATTCTGAAAATTGGTACGACCACAGAGCAGGTTGACGAACTCTGTCGACAGGCCCTGGAGCAGCAGTATGCAGCCGTATGTGTACCTCCCTACTATGTGCCCGATGCAGCTGCGATGCTGGAGGGAAGTGAAGTAAAGGTATGTACCGTAGTAGGATTTCCGCATGGGATGCACCTGACACAGACGAAACTGATCGAGGGGGAACAGTTAATTCAGGCCGGAGCCCAGGAACTGGATCTTGTGAGCAACCTGAGTGCCCTGCGCAACCAGGACCATGATTTCCTCAAAGCAGAAATTGGCACCTTTTCTGAACTCTGCCGCAGTCACAGCGTAACCAGTAAAGTGATCATCGAAAGCGGCCTGCTTGATTTTCCCGAACTACAAATAATATCCGAAATCTGTGTCCAAAGTGGCATAGACATCGTCAAAACCTCAACCGGATTTGCGGGTGTTGGGGCGGAACTGGAAAAGGTCGCATACCTGCGCGAAATTCTACCCTCAGAAACTGGCATCAAAGCCTCTGGAGGAATTCGCGACCTGGAAACTGCCCAAGCCTTCATCCAGGCCGGTGCCACCCGCATTGGAACTTCTACTCTTATCGTTGATCCGTCATGAACCTATTTTCGATTTTGATTGCTGCCCTGATCGCCCTTGGAGGCGGAGACGGGGATAAAAAACAGCCTACAGAAGGCGAGCCTGGCGAAGACAAGTACTACCAGTACGAGCGCGAGGATGTCTCTAATTATCGGGATCGCACCCGCTTCCAGCTACCTGAACCACAGGTTCAACTGGCAGTGGAAGAAGACAATCGTCCTGCTCCCGAGTCGCTACAGGCATACTTCCCCGAAGGAGAAAGCAACTACTACATCGATGCTGCTCCACAGCTACAAACCCTGATCGAGACCCATAAAGCCATCAATTCCCGCATCGAAAAAATTGACGGGTATCGCATTCAGGTTTATTCAGGAACCAGCCGTAGTCGTGCCCTGGGGGTAAAAAGCCAGATGCTGGCTTTGGGTTTTAACCACAAGACCTACCTGGAATTCTCTGCGCCCAATTTTGTGGTGCGCATTGGGGACTTCATGGACAAGGAGGAGGCTACTCTCTTTTATCGCCGAAACATCGAAGGAACCTACCGAGGGTCATTCGTGGTGCCCGATGAAGTCAACGTTCCCAAGTACGATGAACTCATCGAGATGGAGCGCCGTCGCGAGCGTCTGGAGCAGGAAATGGAAGACAACGATTCCCTGGGAAATGGGGAAGAGGATGACCAATAGCCGATGAGCCACTCTCGGTTTGTTCGAAGTGACGATTTCTCTTGCTGATAACCCAACACCCCGAAGTTCTCGATGAACTTCGGGGTGTTGGGTTTTGGGAATGAAAGGGTCAAAAGGGCCGGGCAGTTCCTACTTACACCTAACCTAACCACGACTGCCCGGCGTTCCCCTTTCCGCTGTCATTATCCAATTTCAATGGTGCGTGCATCTGGCTTGGCCAGTTCTGCTTTTTTGGGCAGCAGCACATATAGCACACCACTGTCGTATTTCGCGCTTATATTTTCTCCATCTACCGTCTCGGGAAGCATGAAGGAGCGGCTAAAGCTGCTGTAGTGGAACTCACGGCGGGTGTAGTTACCCTTGTCATCGGTTTCCTCCTTGCGATCTTCCATTTTGGACGAAATGGTCAGGCGGTCTCCATCGACTTCTACATTGAAGTCGTCACGGTTAAGGCCTGGCGCAGCCAGCTCGATCTGATAATCTCCATCCTTCTCCTGAACATTTACCGCTGGGGTGGAGGTGAAACCACGCTGGCGGCTGGCGTTGAAGAAGTCATCATTGAAAAAATCGTTGAACAGGCCGTCAAAGCCAGGAAACAAGCTGTTGTTGCGTCTTACGAGAGTCATAGCTGTTTGAGTGTTTAAGGTTAATTTTTTGGTTTATCCGTCAGGCATTCTGCCTTTGACTTTCTGTAACAAGCAGAACAACTTGGGTGCCACTGGGCAAAATGTGCCATTTTGGCATTTGTTCTCGGGTGTGACTGTCAGGTGGGCAGCAGGTTGTGATTTTATTGTGTCATATTGGCAGTCGTTACGCCGCGTAAGAGATTCCCCAATAAAAACCTTAACCGGTATGGGCTGTATTCGGACAAAGCCGAGAATAACTGTAATTTGGGCATATACTCAAGCGAACTCAAAAGAAGAACTTTATGAGCTTACTCGTTGTAGGATCCATGGCCTTTGATGCCATCGAAACTCCGTTTGGCAAGACCGATAAAATTTTAGGTGGAGCCGCCACATACATTTCCCTGGCCTCTTCCTATTTCAAACAGCCGGTAAACGCCGTTTCTGTTGTAGGGTATGATTTTGAAGAAAAGGACATGCAGATGCTACGTGGACACGGAGTGAATCTGGATGGGGTAGAAATCAAAAAAGATGAGAAGTCTTTCTTCTGGTCTGGGCGTTACCACACCGACATGAATTCCCGCGACACCCTGGTGACAGAACTGAACGTGCTGGGTTCATTTGACCCCAAGGTTCCAGCTTCCTATCAGGGCTGTGAATACCTGATGCTGGGAAACCTTTCTCCTGATGTACAGCGTCAGGTGATCGAGCAGATGGAAACCCGTCCCAAACTGATCGTCATGGATACCATGAATTTCTGGATGGATATCGCGCTCGATAGCCTTAAAGAGACCCTGTTGTTGGTTGATGTTGTCGTCATCAACGATGAAGAGGCACGCCAGCTTTCCGGTCAGTATTCTCTCAAAAAGGCCGCCAGGGACATCCTGAAAATGGGCCCCAAATATCTTGTGATCAAGAAAGGCGAGCACGGAGCCCTGTTATTCCATGAGGATGAAGTTTTTTCTGCTCCGGGATTGCCGCTGGAAGAGGTCTTTGACCCGACAGGAGCTGGAGACACCTTCGCGGGTGGCTTCATCGGGCACCTGGCCCAGTCTGACGACGTGTCCTTTACCAATATGAAGCGCGCCGTGATTTACGGATCAGCTATGGCCAGCTTCTGCGTAGAAAAATTCGGACCAGAACGCCTACAGAACCTCACCATGACCCAGATTGATGGCAGGGTTTCTCAATTCGTAAACCTGGCCAATTTTAACCTGCTCCCTCGTGAAGTCCTTGACCACATGGACCAGAGCGCGTAAGTCGGCAGAATTTTTGGTTAATTTTGAATGACGGATTGGTACTTGAGGAGTTGTCTCAGGTGTCAATCCGTTTTTCAATTACTTCACATTTCGAACCCATGTTGCTTCTCAAGCGAAAAGTCCACTTCTGTCTGAGTGCATTCCTGTTTTTATCGCTCCATTCAATTTCGGGACAAAACGATACCCTTCTATATCCCCTCATCGAAGGCTACGGAGGCGTATTTGAATTGCCCAATCCACAGCTTCCCAGCCGGGCTCCGCATATTCTCATTGACCTGGTGCAGCGTCCGGGAGAATCGGAAGAAGTTAATCCCGGATTGGATCGCATTGCCCGGTTGGTGAACCTGTATGGACTGGCTGGATATCCTGCTGATAGCCTCGACATTGTGGTGATTGTACATGGAGGGGCCTTGTCCGCAGTGCTGAATGATGAAGGGTGTCAGCGTTTTCTGGGGGAGAATAATGCCAGCAAAGAGCTGATCGCGCAGTTATCTGACCTGGGCGTGGCATTCATGGTGTGTGGTCAGGCACTGATGCACCGGGGCTATGGGACAGATTTCCTGCTCCCAGAAGTAACCCTGGGGCTATCGGCGATAACGGTGTTGGTTGATTATCAGCAAAAAGGATACGTCGTCCTGAATTTTTAGGCAGGCCTAGAATTCCACCCCTATCGTCGCATAAAAATTCCTCCCAGAAGCGGGAATAATGCCTGGGCCAGGATAGCCCGTCGCCCTGCGGGTAAAGTACCGCGCGTCGAGTAGGTTGTTGACACCAGTCTCCAGCGTGAGCCAGCGCCAGGTGTAGCTGCTGCTGAAGTCCATCACCTGATAGGCCGGAATGATGCCATTGACCGCAGAGGAGGTCCGTTCGGCATTCGTGGCATCGGTATAATGGCTGCCGACATAGCCATGTTGCAACGAGGCGCGAAACCCCTGGAAGCTGAAGTTGACCCCGCCCCGAATCATCATTTCGGGAACCAATTCGACCTTTTTACCTGCAATGCTGGGGTCGTCGGTATTGACGTAGCGGGCGTGGTTAAAGGCGACATTGGCAAAGGTCGAGAGATCAAACTTCCCGCTTTTGCCCGAAATCAGGCGTACCCACTCCAGTTCCCCGACCAGTTCCAGACCAAAGGTGCGGGAGTCGGCGACATTGGTACGATAACGATAATCGAGGTATAGCGGCGGCTGATCAGCTTTTAGCAACAATCCAATTCTATCTCGGTAGAACAGGTGGTACAGCGTGGCGTCGAAGTAAAAGATCCCTTTCAAATCTCCCCGCAAACCCAGGTCAGCGTTGTAGCCACGCTCGTCCTGGATATCGGGATCCACAATGAAGTTGGGGTTGGTGATGCGAAGGTCGTTGAAGGTGACGGCACGGTAGTTTTGGGAGAAATTGCCGTACAGCTCGATGTTGGGCTTGACCTGATAGCTCAGGCCCAGTCCTGCCAGCACCAGCGAGCGAATTCGCTGGTTTTCTTCTGGATTCAATGTCTCGCTGACGATGTTGCCGGCTGCGTCGTACACCCGCTGTTTGAAGTAGCCTTCTGCGAAAGTTCGGATGTGCTCAAAGCGGATCCCCGGCGTGAGGCTCAGCTTTTCATTTACCCGAAAAATATGCTCGACAAATGCCGCATAATTGGCGCTGGGGTAGGTATAGTCTAGCAAAAGGTCGGGCTGATCGCTCTGTGGATACTGGAAATCCGGCCCTGCTCCGGTGGTCCCGTCGCCCTGCTGCTGCTGGGTCAGGCCGCGATAGGCGCGCCCGCCGACCAATAGCGCCCATTCCAGTCCGGCCACGCGATACTCGTGGATCAGGCGGGCCTCAGCGCCGACATTCTGGTAGTCGTCGAGGATCAGGGTGCGGGGCATGCCGACGGTATCAAAGCGCGTGATGCGTGAGAGGTTGCCCAGGGCATCTCTGCCCGAGTGATTGGCAAAGGCCCGCAGGTTAAAGCGGGTCTGTGGCGTGAAAGCGTAGTCGATGGAGGCGGAGAGGAGGTTCCAGTTGACCTGAAACCAGTTGCGCTCGCGGATCGACTGCTGCGGATCGAGCTCGAAGAGGCGGTCAGTCAGGCCTCCAGGCTGCTGCGCGAGGTAGCGCATGCCCGTGTATTCCAGCTTGAGCTCCAGTCGGTCGGTCGGCTGGTAGTGCACGGCTGCGTAGCCGGTATTCGCCTCAAAATTTTCATTGGGACGCCAGCCATTGCCCTGCTTGTGCTGAAAGAAAGCCAGATAATGAACATCGCCCACTTCGCCCCGGATGCTGTTATAGCTGTTGAAAAGTCCCCAGGAACCAATCGTCTGCCGCGACTGTACGCTGAAGGGCTTGCCGACCCCATCGCCTTCCTTCATCACAAAATTCACCATGCCACCGAACTGCGTCCCGTACTGCAACGAGGCTGCGCCACGGATTACCTCGATGCGATCCAGCGCCTCCATGGGTGGGGTGTAATAGCTCTCTGGATAGCCCAGGGCATCGGCAGAGATGTCATAACCGTTTTGGCGGGTATTGAAGTTGGAGGTGCGGTTGGGACTGAGGCCGCGGCCTCCGATGCCCAGTTGCAGCCCTGCGGCATCGCTCTCCCAGATGTTGAGCCCTGCGACTTTGGCCAAAGCCTGACGGGCGTTGTTGGTGGCGAGGTTGGCGGTCAGGTTGTTGAAGTCAACGACTTCGGTCTTTTTGGCTTCGTAGATGCCGACGCCCTCTACCGATCCCAGTTTTCGGATGCCAAAGCCTTGTTCTGCCTCGGCACGTAACTCGACGGTAGCCAGTTCATAGCTCACTTCCGAAAGCGATACCTCTAGCAGGGTGTCCTGCCGGAGTTCAAGTTCCAGAATTTGGGGTTGATAGCCTTCGGCAAAAACGCCCAGGGTGTAGGAGCCTGGGCTAGGCACTCTCAGCGTGAAAAAACCGTCTGTGCCGCTCATGGTGTGCCGTTCGATTTCTTTCACGACCAAATTTGCGGCATTTAGCACCTTGCCTTCGACCGAGTGGATTTTGCCCTTGATGACAATGGACTGGGCCTGAGCACTGCTCATGATCCCAATAAACCCGAAAACAATTAAAACCCTGAACAAAGTTGCACGCATCCGAAGGAGTCTAGTTTTTATTTAGACTGATTCAAAACAGCTGCAAAGATGAAGGGTTCATTTGTCAATGGCAACCACAAAAGTCATTCTTTTGGAGGCGGTGATCATTGGTCACGATTCATTGAACTGTAAAGAAATTAATTGAGGTAATTCCTTTCGCTTCTTATGCGTTTTCTCTTACGGATTACCGTGGCGACAACTGTTCCCCCACCTGAAAATCCAGCCAGCGTCGAGAGAGGTCAGAGCGCATAGCGTCTTCAAAATCAGCGTATAGCAGGCCCCGAATGTCATTGGAGGAACGCTTGGGGGATTTGGAAAGCAATTCTTCGGCAGTAGTGACCATGTTGCGGAAGGTACTAGGCTCGTGGGTCGTCGGGCTGATCTTAAAGGGAAATCCTGCGATGAAAGCAGCCAGTGCGTCAATGTCAGGCTTGACGACTTCTTTGGCTTCACGGATGATTAGATCCTGTTGGGACTGCCAGTCCTCGTCCTTGACGTAGGCAAGGGTGAGGCGCTTGCGAAGGAAGTCTTCATACTTACCGGCCATGTCGTCGAGGTAGTCCAGGGCCGCATCGCGGACTTTGTTGCTGTCTTTGGTATTGCGCCACTGTCCGATGGTCAGGGCGGTGATGGCGGCAGCAGCGCCGAGGGCAACGACTATAAACAGAAAAAACCACATGGGGCGGATAATTCAAATTTGAAGGTTGAAAGTTCGAAGCTTCCAGTGATGGCTTCATGGAGCCAGCATCAAACTTCGAACAGCATCTTTATGAAAGATACGAATTTGGTGGGAGAAGTTGGCAGGGTACGAAGCTGAACTTGCCGTTACTCAAAACCCTGCCCCTATACACCCAATGTCATTAAGTTTTGAGTTGTATATTTCAAAAAGATGAATTACTGATCTGTTTGCTGTTCGATGACTCCGATCATCGAACTGTCTAACTGCGAGATTCTGTCTCGCGTAGGCTGCCAAGGCGGGAGCGGAGTCCCGTAGTTAGGGCGAACCATGATCGGAGTCATGGTTCAGCCGGGTTTTTAGCCTGATTTCAATCGACTATTACCAATAGTCAAATTTTCCTAAATACTGGCTTAATGACATTGCCTATACACCCAATTCCCCTTTCCCGGCTCCATAGGCCACCCAATCCCGGGGCTTGAGCCACTCCAGCAGTTCGGCTTCGCGGGTACCAGCTGCGGGGTGGTGCTGATACTCCCAGCGTACAGTTGGGGGAAGGCTCATCAGGATAGACTCGGTGCGGCCATTGGTACGAAGGCCGAAGAGGGTTCCCCGGTCATGGATAAGGTTGAACTCCACGTAGCGACCCCGGCGGATTTCCTGCCATTCCTTGTGCTGAGGCTCGTAAGGCTCGTCTTTACGTCGCTCGACGATGGGCAGGTAGGCAGGTAAAAAGTTGTCGCCCATGGCCCTGTTGTACTGGCACCATTGCTCCTCGCTCATGTCGTCCTGCCCGGGGCGGAGGTAGTCGTAAAACATGCCGCCAATGCCGCGGGCTTCGTTGCGATGGGCGTTGAAGAAATATTCGTCACACTGCTGCTTATAGCGGGGATAAAAGCCGGGGTGAAACTGATCGGCAGTTTGCTTCAGGGTCTGATGAAAATGAACAGCATCCTCTGGCCACAGGTAGTAGGGCGTCATGTCGGCCCCACCGCCAAACCAGCAATCGACGCGCTGCCCTTCCCCATCATACATCTCGAAGTAGCGGAAGTTGGCGTGTACCGTCGGGATCATGGGGCTCTCCGGGTGGATCACCAATGAAAGGCCACAGGCATAAAAGTCTGCCTGCTCCACGTTGAGGCGCTTGCGCATTTCCACGGGCAACTCGCCGTGCACTTCTGAGACGTTGACGCCGCCCTTTTCGAAGAGCCTTCCCCGGCTGATTACGCGGCTTTGCCCCCCGCCTCCGCCAGGACGTTCCCATTTGTCCTCCTGGAATTGGGCCTGACCGTCTACTTTTTCCAAAGCAGAGCAGATGCGGTTTTGCAGGTCGTAGATATAAGCGGTGAAGGTTTCTTTGCTGGACATGGGGGGAAAGGAATTCGTAATTGGAAATTCGTGATTCATAAGGGGAGAGGTAAATATCGAGGCTGCCCTTTCCCTCCCCAACCCTCGGCCGGATTTTTTTGTTACATTTGATCGAAAGATCGAAGACACCACCCATACATGAAGCTTTATACCAAAATCCTGATTGGCATGGTGGCCGGTATCGTAGCGGGCTACCTCCTGAATACCTTTGGCGTGCCGGAGTGGCGCATCTACACCGACCCCATTGGAGATATTTTCATTCGCCTGGTCAAAATGCTGGTGGTGCCACTGGTGCTGGTATCGCTGGTTTTGGGCGCTGCCGGTCTTGGCGATATCCGTAAGGTTGGCAAAATGGGCCTCAAGGCCTTTCTCTTTTTCATGGGCACCACGGCGGTGGCCTGTGCCATAGGGCTGGCGGTAGTTAACACCATCGACCCCGGAAAAGGTCTTCCTGCCGAGCAAACCGAGCGCCTGATGGCTCAGTACGCGGGTCAGGCGGAAGCCACTCAGGGAAAAGCTGCGGCTTCAGGCATGGCTGAGCAAAATGCCTTTCAAAAAATCACCAGTCTGTTTGTTAACATGGTGCCGACCAATCCCATCACCGCGATGGCGACCGGCGACATGCTAGGGGTGATCTTTTTCGCGCTGTTTCTGGGAATTACGATTACGTTGATCCCGCAGGAGAAAGCCGATCCACTGATCAAGGCCTTCGATGGCCTCAACGACGCGGTGATCAAGATGGTTACCCTGGCCATGGAAACGGCACCTTATGGAGTTTTTGCCCTGATGTTGAATGTGGTGGCAGAGCTTGGCGTGGATATTTTGGTGTTGCTGTTCAAGTATGCGCTGGTGGTGGTGCTGGGGCTAATACTTCATGTGGGCATCACACATATGAGTATCATCTTCTTCTACGTGCGCCAGAGTCCAGTGAAATTTGTGCTGGCTATCAAGGAAGCCATTGTCATGGCTTTCAGCACCAGCAGCAGTTCTGCGACGCTCCCTATCAGCCTCAACGTCGCCCAGACCAATCTGGGCGTATCGCGTCAGGTGAGCACCTTCGTGCTGCCCTTGGGCGCGACGATCAACATGGATGGAACAGCTCTGTATCAGGCAGTTGCCGCGGTGTTTATCGCGCAGGTTTTTGGCATGGACCTGACCATCGCACAGCAGTTGACGATTGTGTTGACGGCTACCTTGGCCTCAGTGGGGGCCGCAGGTGTGCCGGGAGCAGGAATGATTACCTTGGCATTGGTACTCTCGACGCTTGGGGTGCCAGAGACGGGTATCGCCCTGATCTTTGGGCTGGACCGAATTCTCGACATGTGCCGTACCACGATTAACATCATTGGTGACCTGACCCTCACCGTTTTGATGGCAAAGTCTGAAGGGGAAGATGTCATTATTGACCTTGATAAGGATGTGATACCGGGGTAGAGGGAGAGGTCAGAAGTCAGACCGCTATGCTGTCAGAGGTCAGAGTTTTTCGTCTGACATCAGCCAATGAAATGGCCTGACAGCAAAGCGGTCTCACAGCGCAATGGTCTATTCTTCTACCGGAACGATTCTCACAATCTTGCTGCCTTTGGTGTGCTCTAGCAGGAGGTAGAGGTAACCGTCGAATCCCATTTCCACGTCGCGAATGCGGGCGAGGTCATCTATGAGGGTTTCCTGGGCTACGACAGTACCGTTTTCGATTTCCATGCGGTAAAGCTGAGTTGCTTTCAGGGTGCCGACGATGATGTCGCCTGTCCAGCCGGGATAGCGTTCGTCCTGGCAAAAGGCGAAGCTGGAAATGGCCGGAGCGGGTGTCAGGTCCACCACTGGCTGTATGATTTCGGACGAATCAAATTCTATTTCGAGGTATCTGCCATACTCGACGGGGGTGCCGTTGTAGTTGACCCCTTTGGACACGAGTGGCCAGCCATAGTTGAGTCCGGGGCGGAGGTAATTGACCTCGTCCCCGCCGCGCGGCCCCATTTCCGTACCCCAAAGGTCGCCGGTGGCGGGATCTACTTCCAGCCCCTGCGGGCTGCGGTGGCCATAGGTCCAGATGCTTTGCATGGCATCAACTGAGTCTGTAAAAGGGTTGTCCTGCGGAATTCGCCCATCGTCGTATATCCGATGAATTTTTCCGAATGGAAGCGCAATGTCCTGTATGCCATGGTAGGCTTCCATATTTCCCTGAGGGACAGGCTCGTACCATTTGGCTCCAGAACTAAAAAACAGGTGGCCCTGGTCGTCGAAGCAGATTCGCCCGCCGAGAGAGGTCTCCGGTGAAGGTGTGTACATTTCGTTATCGACTTCCCAGATAACTTCCTGATCGACCCATTGGCCGTTTTCGATGCGACCCCGAATGAGCCTGAGCATGGAAACCGGATAGGGATAGGTACGGCTGAATTCACTGCATTCACGGCAACGGTCGCCGTAGGAGAGGTAGATCCAGCCGTTTTCTTCATAATCCGGATGTAGGGCCACATCGAGCAGCCATCCCAGGCCATGAATGAGGCCCAGGCCATCTTTTCCAGCTTCTTTGGGAGTGGAGAATTCGGGCAAGCCTTCGATCAGAGGCGATTGCTCCCCATCGGGAGAAATGATGCTCAGGCCGCGCATTTTCTCTGTGAGCAGAAAGCCGCCCTGGGGCAATGGCGCGATGGAGTAGGGCCACGAATCGAGATCCTCGGCTACGACTTCGAGTCGGAAATTTTGCTTTTCGCTTTCGATGACTTCGTCGGAAATGTCGAGCTTCTTCCGAAAGTTGAAGGTCGCCATGGTTTGATCCTTGCGAAGCTCGGAGATGTAGATGGCCAGGCCGCGGATTTCGCTTTCGCTCAAGACGGTTTTGAAGCCGGGCATCCCCTTTTCGGGCATTCCCTCCGAAATGCTAGCGATCAACTCATCCACCGAGTCGCCATGCTTTAATTCCGTTCCGATCAAGGCCGATCCGACGGCCCCCTGGAGTTCTTTGCCATGGCAGGGGGCGCAGTTTTGCTCATAGACGGGAGCGAAGGGGCCTGTCTGGGCACAGCTGATAAGGGAGAAGGAAAGCAGGATTGCTGCGGCGGTGCATTTGAGGTGGATAAGGAGGGGCATGTTGTTGAATTTGAGAAAATGACGTCAGAGTTAACCATGGGAAAAGACCTACTCCTGGCCAACGGAGTTGGGATCTTTATTGCCGCGCTGGGCGCTGTTGTGGCGGTCTGAGGACCGCCACGATCCCCTAGTCTGAACGTCGTTGCGACTATGTTACTGGCACCCATCCGGCGTACAAATCGTTTTTGGTTAGAGTATTTGTTGAGGGAAAAGTAGGAGGATGATTTGCTGGAGAGCTAAAGTCAAACAGGGCCACTGGTTTATGAATGGGCTAATCTTGGCCATTAGTACTCCACCCATTTGTCAAAATCTCCCTTCAGGTGAACCGATACCCCCAACTCTGCTAGGTCGTAGGCAAGCTCAGCCCAGGTGGCCATTCTAATCTGTCCTGCCCAAAAGCGCCGTTTGCGGCCATCGCTCATCTCCAGCGATAGGGAGTAGGGCTGGCGAATTTGATTTTCAATCGTAGCTGCTTCCACCTGTGCTAGCGGGATGATCGTTTCCTGTTGAAACCAGCTCCGCTTGAGGATGCGGACTTCATCAGCCTCCAGAATGATGCGGTGGTGATCAAAGTAGAAAGGAACAAAAGCCACCACGAGTAGAAAGCCCCCTATCCATTTCAAATCTTCAGGTCCATCGGTTTGGCTGGCCCAAAACAGGAATGAAGCGAGTGCGCCATAACCGATCGTAGCCCAGGCATTAGTGCTGCGCCAGATCGGGCCATCGTAGGTTTTGGGTAGGCGCAAGGCTGGTCGAGGTGGCAGGGGTTTCATGGCCTTTTCCGCATCGACAGGCAAGTTGTCTACTTCGGCCATCTCGTGCAGGGGGAGTTGATGGGAGATGGCCTCCAGCCATTTCTGCAGTTCTGCGGGGTGAGTCTGGTAACGCAGCGAGACGAAAGTCTGCCGATCATGGCCATGAAGTATGCGAAATCCCAACTCCTTACCCATCAACCAGCCGCCGTCGCGCTGGGCTTTTGGCTCGATGCGTAGCACCTCGCGCCAGTGGATGAACTGCCTTCGCCAGGGCCACTGTAGAGCAATCCCCCGCCTGGAGCATGTGATCGCGGGATATAAATAGAGCCATCTGGCCCCAACTCATCCCGCGGTCAATGTCAGCAATGCTCCCATTCCGAGCAGCAAATACCCCAACCACAAGTGGGGCCATGAGATCATGTATCCCAATGCTCCCAGTACAGCAGCTAAACTGGCCATCCCTAGAAGTGGTAAGAACAGGCTTTTGTATGTTGGGTAGGAGGAAAGCTGGGGCATCTGCTATAGGCCTAGCGACTTTCTCACATCGGCCTGCAACTCCTCAGAGTACTCTGCGAGATCTGATACCTGGGCGATGCCTTCCCGGATTAGGATGGCAAATAGCATTTCCGTGTCTCTTTTGGAGTAGCCATCCAGCCAACGACGCAGCTTTTTGGCTTCCTTTTGCATGGCTTCATGGGTGTCCCAAAACTGCTCAGTACCAGTCTTGTTGGGAGCTTGTAGCATCTCGGCGAATTCCTTGCTGCGCTCCTGGAGGTAGCGCTCGCGGTAGTCTGCGAGGCGCTGGGAGAAGAGTTTCCAGTCGGATTTGGTGGGCATAGATAGGGGAAATTTCAATGATGGGGAGAAAAACGATATTCTGCGCTACCCGTCAGTCTAGGGGTGAACCCACCCATCTCTCATCCAACTCATCCACCTTCATCACGCAGGGGAGGTTGGCATAGTGGGAGGCACTTGAGTAGAGGTAGGTGGTAGGATCGTCCACGATGCCGGCCCGCACGGGGTTTTGGTGAATATAGTTGAG
Source organism: uncultured Bacteroidia bacterium (assembly GCA_964343195.1). Lineage (GTDB taxonomy): Bacteria > Bacteroidota > Bacteroidia > J057 > J057 > CAYVAP01. The sequence goes on from CAYFIR010000003.1 coordinate 45,680, forward strand.
TTTTTGTTGGATGAAGCGCCGGCTTTCCAGAAAGATGGGATGTGAGCCCTTTTGCCAAATCTGGTAGTGGCGGTTGCTGGGGTTGGCGCGTCCGGCTGCGCCGAAGATTTCCAGCATCCACTCGCGCCGGCTTTCTGGTTCTGCCTGGATCAGTTCCAGGCATTTGACGCTGGTCCACTTCTTGAAATCGCGGATCATGTCGCTCAAGGGTGCCTCTGGGGAGGACCAGATCACGTGGATGTGGTTGGTCATGATGACGAAGGCGTGGGTTCGTAGCCCTTTTTTTTTACGGTAGAATTCGAAATTTTCGACCAGGAGTCTTTTATAGGCTGGGCGGGTGAAGAGGTCCACCCATTCGACTACGGTGAAGGTGAGGAAGTGGAGTCCGTGTTGATCATAGATGCGGTAGGCCATGGTTTTAAATTAGCAAAAAGCGGGAAAATTCCCGCGCTGTTCGCCGTCCTCAGACGGCTATCGTGGCGGTCTGAGGACCGCCATCATCCCAAACGCATGTTTGATGAGCAATTGCTGCGGGCACATTCCCGCGCTGACCGCCGTCGTCAGACGGCTATCGTGGCGGTCTGAGGACCGCCGTCATCCCAAACGCATGTTTGGTGAGCAATTGCTGCGGGAGCATTCCTGCGCTGTTCGCCGTCCTCAGACGGCAATTGTGGCGGTCTGAGGACCGCCGTCATCCCAAACGCATGTTTGATGAGCAATTGCTGCGGGCACATTCCCGCGCTGACCGCCGTCCACAGACGGCTATCGTGGCGGTCTGAGGACCGCTATCATCCCAAACACATGTTTGGTGAGCAATTGCTGCGGGAACATTCCCGCGCTGTTCGCCGTCGTCAGACGGCTATCGTGGCGGTCTGAGGACCGCCATCATCCCAAACGCATGTTTGGTGAGCTAACGCCGTCCTCAGACGGCGATAATGGAGTTAGGGCCAGCCAATCGGCTGACCCTTGATCTTATTTCAACATCTCCTCAATCTCGCTCTTCATATGCGAGACAAAATCCTGAACTGTCATCGTCCCCAGGTCGCCTTCCTTGCGCTTACGTGGCGCTACGCCGTGGGCTTCCACTTCCTTCTCGCCGACGACGAGCATGTAGGGGAATTTGCCGATTTCGGCGTCGCGGATCTTCTTACCGACCTTCTCGTTGCGAAGATCAACCTCCGCGCGGAAGCCTGCTTCGCGTAGCTCCTGACGAACCTGCTCGGCATAGTCGTTGAAGACCTCGCCGATGGGCAGCACGATGGCCTGCGTAGGAGCCAGCCACAGCGGGAAGTCCCCGGCAGTGTGCTCGATCAGCACGGCCACGAAGCGCTCCAGCGAGCCAAATGGCGCGCGGTGGATCATCACCGGACGGTGCTTCTCGTTGTCAGCGCCGATGTATTCGAGCTCGAAGCGGTTGGGCAGGTTGTAGTCCACCTGAACGGTGCCGAGCTGCCACTCGCGGAACAGCGCGTCGCGGATCATAAAGTCCAGCTTGGGACCATAGAAAGCCGCCTCACCTGCTACTTCGACGGTGTTGAGATTCATTTCGGCAGCCGCCTCCCGGATGTCATTTTCAGCGCGGTCCCATAGTTCGGGATCGCCGATGTATTTTTCGGGCGTCTCAGGGTCGCGAACAGAGATTTGCGCCACGAATTCGAAGCCGATGATGCGGCAGATGTACAGCACGATGTCGATCACCGCCTTGAATTCTTCCTTTACCTGATCGGGGCGGCAGAAGATGTGGGCGTCGTCCTGGGTGAAGCCCCGTACGCGGGTCAGGCCGTGCAATTCGCCCGACTGCTCGTAGCGATAGACAGTGCCAAACTCGGCCAGGCGCAGCGGCAACTCGCGGTAGGAGCGGGGCCGTGCAGCGTACATTTCGCAGTGGTGAGGACAGTTCATGGGCTTGAGCATGAACTGCTCGCCTTCCTGTGGGGTGCTGATAGGCTGGAAGCTGTCCTCGCCATACTTGGCCCAGTGACCGGAGGTAACATACAGCTCCTTTTTGCCGATGTGCGGCGAAATCACCTGCTCATAGCCAGCGTTTTCCTGGACTTTTTTGAGGAAGTCCACGAGGGTCTCACGCAGACGGGTACCCTTGGGCAACCAAAGCGGCAGGCCCATGCCTACCTTCTCGGAGAAGGTGAAGAGCTCCAGCTCCTTGCCAATCTTGCGGTGGTCGCGCTTTTTGGCTTCCTCCAGCATCTCCAGGTATTCGTCCAGCTCTTTCTTCTTAGGGAAAGAAATGGCGTAAATGCGGGTCAGCTGTGGATTATTCTCATTGCCGCGCCAGTAGGCTCCGGCGGTGTTGAGCAATTTGACAGCCTTGATGACCTTGGAGTTGGGGATGTGACCGCCCTTACACAGATCGACGAAGTTGCCGCTGTAATAGAAGGTGATGTCGCCGTCTTCCAGCCCTTCGATCAGTTCGACCTTGTAGGGATTGCCAACCTGCTGATAGTGGGCCAGGGCATCGGCTTTGCTGATGGCTTTGCGCTCAAAGGTCTCGCCGCTACGGGCCAGTTCGAGGAATTTCTTCTCGACCTTTTCGAAGTCATGCGCTCCAAATTCGTAGTCGCCAAAGTCGATGTCGTAGTAAAAGCCGCGCTCGATGGGAGGGCCAAAGCCGAGCTTGATACCAGGATACAGCTCCTGCAATGCCTCGGCCAGGATGTGGGCTGAAGAGTGCCACATGGCCTCTTTGCCCAGTTGGTCGCGCCAGGTCAGGATGGCCACAGAGGCATCCTGCTCGATGGGGCGGCTGAGTTCCCATGTCTCCCCGTCCACTGTGATGGCCAGCGCATTGCGGGCGAGGCCTTCGGAAATATCTTTGGCGATTTCGAGTCCCGTCACTCCCTGCGGAAACGTACGGGTGCTCCCATCAGGCAGTTGGATTTGGACTTCTTGCAGTTGAACTTGTTCAGACATGGTAAAAATGTGATTGTGAGCCTCCAGCCATACGAAAGGCTGTCAGCCCGGTGTGGATTAAAAATTCGTCCAAAGGTCGCAAAGATGGGGGAAAATCGGAAGGATGAGCGATGGAACTATGCAAACATCCTGAAGAAAGGGTAAGCCAACGCTTTAGCGAACTACCCAGATGCTTCTGGTCCCAATGAAGTACCTACTTTTCAATTCCTATTTTCCATATCTTTAGCCTAAAAGGAATCTACATGGGAGAGCGAGCTCTAGGTTCTCACTTAACAATCGAAGAATACCTGGCTTTTGAAGCAGGTGCTGAAATCCGCCATGAATACCACCAAGGGGAAATTTTTGCCATGGCGGGAGGTACCCTGAATCATAGTATTCTAGGAACCAATATGCTGACGGAACTAAATCTGCTTGGGAGAAGAAATGGATGTACGACCTTTAATGGCGATATGCGCATTCGCATTGATTCACAAAATAGGTTCCTGTACCCCGAAGCCTCTGTAGTTTGTGGCCCAGTTGAGACCAGCAATTTTGACGCGGATTCCATTATTAATCCAATCCTCATCGTAGAGGTTCTTTCTGAATCAACCGAAGCATACGACCGCGGAGAAAAATTTTCCCTCTACCGAGAGCTCACTCCTTTACAAGAGTATGTCCTCATCAGCCAGGACAAAGCAATGGTGGAGGTTTTCCTTCGTAAAGGAGAAGGCATTTGGGAAATGCGGCCTTACACGGGCCTTGACGGGGAGGTAGCCCTGTCAAGTCTAAATGCGCACATTTTGATGTCAGATGTGTACCGCAATGTGGAGGGGCTAAGGTAACAGAAGGGGTCGGCTTTGCCCTCCCTGTGATCACATAGCCTACAGTTACCGCAACTTCTGAATCCTACTCAGTGGTCCCGGACAAATGGCTTCATGGCATTTCACACAACTGTTGACCATGAGTTGGTAACTGTCTGCTCGTTGGGCTGGCTCTGCTGCCCTGAGGTCAGCGACGGTTTGCAGGTATTGCGCAGCAAAAGTCTGGTACTTTTCTGTAGTCGTCCTTTCTGGTTGAGTAGCCTCCGCTGTCAGGATTTCCTCATGGTTCAGGCTCAGGGTGAGGGGGGCTTCATTGGCTATTTGTAGCTTGACTTGCTGGGCTTCGCTGAACATATTGAGCATCAGCTTCGAGAGCTCGCTTGTGTCTCGGATGATGGTGCTTTCCTGGTGCTGGGGTTCAATGCCGATTTGACCTTCCTTTTTCCCCATAAAGGCGGTCATGCTAGCAAACAGAAACAACAAACAAGCGGATATTGGGATGATCTTGGACATGGTTTGGGTGAGTTGAGTTTGTGTGGAGAAAGGTAGGAAGATCGAAAGCTAAGGAACAAGGCACAAAGCTGCCATTGGGACTGAGTTTTTACCTTTTTCTCACGAATCGGCTTTGGACCACCTTCCCAAGAAATACCCTGGCTTCTACACATTCAAATGCCAGCCTGTCGGGTAGGTCACCAAACAATGGGGTGCCTTCTCCCAGTAGGTAGGGAATGGTGGTGATGATCATTTCGTCAATCAGATCTTCGCGTAAGAAGCTCTGGATGGTTTTTCCTCCATCAATGTAAAGCCGATGGTAGCCTTTGTTGTGAATTTGAGTGATAACTTCCCTCAGGCCGCCTTTTACCAGTTGGGCCTTGTTGTGGTAATCCGCAGGTAGGCTTTCCAGGCTATTGCTTAGAACAAAAACGGGTTTCTCATAAGGCCAATCAATGTCGAACCCCAGCACGGTTTCAAACGTGTGGCGGCCCATCACGAGCGCATCTATTTGCGCCATGAAGGCTCCATATCCCATGTCATCACCGTCAGGGTTAGGGATGGAATGTAGCCATTCTACCCCTCCATCCTTGTCGGCAATGTAGCCGTCGATGCTGGTTGCGATAAACACCTTGTTTTTTTTCTCCATTGGCTACGGGGCGGAATGATAACTCATAGGACTGGGTAGACAATATCGTGTAAATATCCTGGGAATCCGTATCCTGCCTGTTTACGAAGAATAGGCTTTCAGATAGGTCGGAAAAACTTTGAGCAACTACCTGGGTTCTGTGTCTATGAATCGAAGCAAATGGATCCTCTTCGCAGGCATCGGGTTGGTAGCGGCTCTGCTCTACAACCTGCTAAGTAATCCTTCTGATGCGCAGTTTGAGACGCGCTTTGAGGTCGTCACGAGCTACCGTAATCCCAATAATACCGGCCCCATCAAGCGCATCTATCTGGTGACGGCTTCTCAATCCGATCATGCAGAAATGCAGGCCTATGGAGACTTGAAGCCTCACAGTAAGTATGGCACCACTACGGTGTATTTTTTCCCGGAAGGGGCATCTCTCCCCAGCAGCATCAGTTCAGCAACTTTCTCCCTTTCCTCAGAATTAGCCTCCCAGTGCCTGGCCCGGTACCGCAAACTCGCCATGGGAGACGAGCGCTATGAGAAAGGGCCGCTAGACCCTGCTCAGTAGCGACAGGAGAAGCACATGAGATGGCATTGGCCATTGACAAAAGCAGATTTTCGTTCGTATTTTAGGATCAAACAGTTGCACATGGCCATCACCGAACTTAGCCAACTTGACCTCAACGGGACCTATACCTATCGCGACTACCTGACCTGGAAATTGCAGGAACGTCTGGAGTTGCTCCGGGGAAAAATCGCCCTCATGTCGCCTGCCCCCAATCTGCGTCATCAGCGGATCTCCAGTAACCTTCATGGCTCCTTGTGGCAATACCTAAAGCAGAAACCCTGTCAGCTATTCTCCGCCCCTTTTGATGTGCGCCTGCCACGCCGCAAGGAAGGCGTAGAAGGGCCGATCTATACGGTTGTCCAGCCAGATCTCTGTGTGATCTGTGACCCGGCCAAGCTGGATGAGCGCGGGTGTGTCGGCGCTCCAGACCTTGTAGTTGAAATTCTCTCGCCCGGAAACAGTCGCCGCGAGATGCGGGAGAAATATGAGTTGTACGAAGAGGCAGGTGTCCACACCTACTGGATCGTAGATCCCGAGCACAGCACCGTACAGCGCTTTGTCCTCAATGATGCCGAAATTTTCATCGGCCTGCAGCCCCTCACCGACGAAGACCAACTCACCTCAGAACTGTTTCCCGGATTGGCTATCGAGTTGAGCGAGGTGTTTGCGGAGGGGTGAAGAGGGGGGCAGTATCGAATGACACAAACAACTCATTTCACAGATTCATGAAAATGCCTATTTTGGAGTCCTGACTTTTTTGAGGCTTGTCAGTGCATTTTTTATTTGGGCAAATTACCGTGGAGACAAAATAATCGATACAGCATGAATCATATTGATATAGAGGAATTTAATGCTCGTTTTCAAATCAAAGAAACCCCGCTTTCAATTCCGGAGAATGGTGGATTCCCGATAGTGGAAAATGCACAGGACTTGGTCAAGGAAATACCCGTTTCCGTTAAATTGCTGCCTTTAGGTGCAAAAACACGTTGCCAACCTACTGGAAGCCTGGAGAAGAGAATAAACTCTGTAGTGCACCCTCATTTGCTCAATTGTCGTGAGAGGTATAGAGTCGTGGCTTTGGAAAAACCAGGAGAGAAAGAGTCGAAAAAGGAGCCTAAACCACTATTTGATGCATGGATATATGATTACATTGAAGGAGGAAATCTAGCCACTTATTCACAAAAAGGTTTAACCGTTCGAGATAAGGAGCGAATCATTGATGGAATATTAGAAGGCTTGCAAGCTCTTCACAAGCAGAAAATAATACACGGCAACATTAAGCCAGGTAATATCCTTATACAGAATGTTGGACATCCCCATGTTCGTTTGGTTGATTTTGGCTTGGCTCCTGAGCAGAAATTTGAGAACCTGAATGTCAACTTTCCGGCTGGTTCCATAGCTTATGTTGCACCAGAGTTACTCTCTCCAGATGAGTACTCGTCTAATGCTAGACCCGGATACACTGTAGATTTCTGGTCTCTTGGATTGATTGTGTATGAATTATTTACAGGGAAATATCTCTTTGGCGCAAAATCATCCAGTAACGCAGATTTGGCAGCCAGGATTTGTCTGATGGATATCCCACAATCTATGGATAAGATCCCATATCCATACAGGTTAGTAGCCGAGAGGTGCTTGCAGCGTTCACCAACTGACCGCCCGAAAAGCGTTAAGGCCATCTATGCCCTGCTAGATCCTCAAAAACAGACTAATCCTTTCCGATCGATTGGTTCCAAAGCTGGCAAAGCAACACAGGCAGAGAAAATCGAATCCTCTGAATCAGGCCCTTCATTTTCCCGGCTTTTTGCAAAAAAGAAGCCCAAGTCTGCCAAAATCATTTGTAGAACCTGTGGAACGGCCAATGACCCTACTAAGGTGACTTGTCATAAGTGCAAACAAGCCTTGCGAGGCCCTAATTCGCTCAGATATTTTAGGTCACCTACAAAGATCGGGAATTGGGCTGTGATTTTCTTTTCGCTGCTTTTGGTTCCAATAGCTTTCTTTTACACAAGTATCTATGAGATGTGTGATTTCTCAAATGGGGATTGCAATGTCGCTGAGCATGTTGTGAGCCTTATTAATGGTTTTAAATCTTCTGGATCGGGAGAGGAGGCTTTGGCACTACTGACAGTCCCACTTGTATTCATGTTTTTGAGCGGACTCCTGTTTTTTATCTTTTATTATTGGTGGCTATGGCGTAGTAGTGCCAACCTAGGCAAGTTGGGTAGTCTGAAAAGAAAATATCATCCACTGCTTCTTGCAGGTATCAACTTGCTGACCATCCTCACTTTTCCTGGTGTCATTAGCTCTAGTGGAAAAGCGATATTGTTTATTGGATTACTGGTCATCGGGCAAGCAATTTTGTCTCTGTTAACCCTGCAAGAAATATGGAAGGGCAGTGATTCTTCTTTTTTACAAACTGGAATCTCATGGAAGCAGGCCAAGTCCTCTTTTCTGATTTTTTCTCGTTGGGCCCTATCGTTTATCTTTCCGGTATTGCTCTTTTTGCCTTTCCTTTCATTTTCCGTGAACCTCCAAGTTTCGCAAGCTTGGTTCTTTTTTTGGGTAGGCATGATTGCGCTTTATTGGTTATTGACAATTTTAGTAATTGTGCGGATCAATATGCGGCAGCGGGCTAAATACCTTGCTTTAGCGAATACTTAACCTCGGTTGGTCTCCAATAATTTTTCCTGTAAGAGGAAGGCTTTTCCCTGAGTAATCCAGGGGAGAAAAATGTTTGTGGTTACCCTTTACTGCTGGATCTCCCCCCACTCCTCCAACCCCGCTTCCGTCAAATAAGGCCGCAACAACCCCAGCGTAACCCATGCATAGTGCCGATAAGCCGTTTCATCACCTGGCTGAAAGACCGCCGCGGCATGGGGCCAGAAGTTCCCAACAATCACAAACTGCTCGAAGAGCAAATCCTGGGTGTCCTGGTCAAGGTTGGGCTTGAGGGTACCTGACTGCTGCAATGCCTGGATCAGCATCCCAAATCCCTGCCTGCGTCCCTGCATCAGTTGCTGAAAGTGCCCGTCGATGCGGGGATGCCCCTGCCGAATGGCGGCAAAGTCCAGAAACAAAAACCGATACCGCTGCTGTAATTCTCCCTGTGCAAGCTGGGCCTGGTGAAGCTTGGTGAGTGTGAGCGGGGGGGAAATGGCAGTGGCAAACAGCGCATTCAATTCCTGAATAAACCCATCGTACAGCGCCTCTATGATCAACTCACGACGGGCAAAGTGATAGGTCAGGTTCCCTTGCCTGATGCCTGCTGCTTCAGCCATGTCTCGGGTGCTGGTAGCCGCTAATCCGTTCTGGTTCAGGTGCTCCCGTATGGAATTCAGGATGTGTGCTTTGGTTGTCATTTTTTTCGTGGGCCTTGATCAAGTGTCTGAGATCGGTAGATGAAAATAAATTTAGGTCATTTGACCAACACTTCCAACTAAATTCCGTTTCTTGCAATTAGTTCAATTGAACTAATTTTGATTATGAATTACGAATCACCAATTACGAATCCTCTCCCATGCGCCTTCACCTCATAGAGTTTCACGAACAAAACTGGGTACCTCAGGTCCTGCGCCGTGGTGTCACCGATTACCTCAAGGCTGCCAACGAAGTGGCTGGGTATGATAATATGATCCTTCCGCTCCTGAAGCAGCGGCTGCAGGATAGTGGCCAAACGAAAATTCTGGACATGGGCTCGGGTGCTGGCGGGGCCTGGGAGAAGCTGTTTCCCAAGTTGCAGGCAGAGATGGAGCAGCCTGTTCGGGTGACGCTGAGCGATGCCAATCCCAGAATTGATGCATGGAAGCGGCTCCAGGCGGAGTTGGGAGATGGGCTCGATTTTAATCCCGAGTCGGTAGATGCACGATCCACTTCTGCCCGGGGACTGAGGACCATGTTCAATCTTTTTCACCACTTTCAGCCCAACGATGCCCGGGCAATTCTGCAGGATGCGGCCGATCAGCAGCAGCCTATTCTCATCGTAGAGACGCTGGAAAAAGGCTTTATCCAGGGGCTTATGATCTTCCTCCTGGCTCCCATCATGACGCTATTTCTGACTCCCATGATTCGTCCGTTCAGGTGGTGGCGTATTCTGTTTACCTACCTGATCCCCATTCTGCCGCTGATGATCGCCTGGGATGGACTGGTGTCTATCATTCGGATACACGATGAATCTTCCATGAAAAAATGGACCCAGGAAATCGGAGGAATGGATTGGAGTGTTGGCGGCATCCGGCAAAAGAATTTGTACATCCTTTACCTCTCAGGAGCACCAAAATCCGGTAGCTGATAGGGAAAAGTTCAAATCGGGAGATGTAGAAAGGAGAACAATTATTGTTTCGCGTGCTAAGATAAGCGAGGTTTCCGGTTCCCAGGTTGACCGTAATTCCTCTTAACTTTGAAGCTCGTTACCTTCACCCAAATATTTCCTCCCCATGCGGATTGTCCTGTTTTTGATAGCTCTTCCGGTCCTTTTACAGTTTTCCTTTGCGCAGCCCTGTACCAATCGCAGTACGGTGGAGCATGATATTTCAACCTGGCGCATGGTCCGGGTTGAGTATGACAATGACTTGTTTGCCGGAACCAATCGGTACTATACACAGGGAATTCGGGGGGAAGTAATCGCTCCCAATCTGTTTTATCTCTACACGTCCAAACTGTTGCTGCGTTGGGGTAAGCGTTCGCGGACCTTCTACGGACTAGCTGTGGACCACGAAATTTATACCCCGGAGGACCTGACACGCAATTATCAGGACAATCAGGATCGTCCCTTTGCGAGCACCTTGCAGCTAAGTAATTTCATGATCTCAAATTTGCGCGATCAGCGCATGCGCTTCCTGACCGAGATTCAAATCGGGGTACTGGGCCCTCTTTCGGGGGGACAGTTCATGGCGGCGGGAGACTCACTCTGGACAGATCAGGTCCGAACGGATCTGTTGCTGGGGTATCGTGCCAGATTGGAAAAAGGCTTCTTTGAAACCCAGGGAATGGACTTCAGTGCCTTTGGCGAGGCCCAAATCAATACGATAAAAACCTATGCGGAAGTGGGGGCGACTCTGCGTGGCGGAAGGCTGAATCCCCCTTTCTACGACCTGGACTTTGCCATCAAATCTTCACGTGCAGGACGGCCCATTCACGACATGCAGGTGTATCTCTTTGCTGACGGAAAAGTAAGGGCAATCGGATATGACGCCACATTGCAGGGCGGACTCCTCAATGGGAATAGTCCCTATGCACTTTCCGGGGCAGAAATCCGGCGCATGCAATATGGTGGCCGTGTGGGCATTCAGGCGATCATCAAGTCATTTGGAATCGGGTACTCACATAACTTTTTGTCTTCCAGCTTTAAGGCTGGAAATGCCCATAGTTTTGGGCAGATCAGGCTCTGGTACGCCTGGTAATAGAGAGAAAGAGGAATCGGGAATTGTTTAAAACGTCCTTTATCAGACAGGTTTGGGGGATAGAGAGTTGGTAAATTGGAATTCCAAATACCAACACCCAACATGATGAAATACACTCTGGATACTTTCACTCTATTATTTCTAGCGATCTTCATTTTCAGTTGTTCGTCTGGATCACAATCCACGAATGAGGATCCGGAAACCAATCAGGCCTCAGAACAGCCGCCCATAGCACAGCGGGCATCCTTTTCCCTGGATGAAGACTTTGGAAACTATTGGTATGCCGGGAAGGCAGAGCTTACCGGATATGCCCTGCAACAGTCTCGTTACGGAGAAGTCCATGAAGGGGAAGCTGTACTGATTTTCGTAACGGAGCCTTTTTCCAAAAGCAAGCAGGTAAAACTCGATAATGCCGGATCGGCAGGGGAAGACGCTGTTTCAGTTCTGAAACTCAACTTCACCAAAAAGTTTCTGACGGGAATTTACCCTTATTCGCTGATGACATCGGTTTTTACACCGGTTAAGGCCTCCGAAAACCCTCATACCCTCAAGGTGTCCACAACCTCCCAGGAATGGTGTGGCCATACCTTCATGCAGCTAAACCGAACCCAATCGGGCTTTGATACCAGGTTGTATTCTTACTTCGAATCCGAAGGAGATAAGCGTGGCAGTATCGAAGATGTGTTGTTGGAGGATGAAATCTGGACCAGGTTACGCCTTGATCCGGAAAGCATACCGACCGGCAGGATAAACCTGATGCCTTCAAGTATGTACCTGCGGCTTCTGCATCGGCCAATTGAACCTGTAGAGGCCGAGATTACACGTGAGATGGCCGAAATGGATGGGAATGCATATACAAGTCTGCGGGTGTACTACCCAACTCATGGCCGTGAGTTGAAAATTTACTACCAGACAGAATTTCCGCATGTGATCGAGGGATGGGATGAAACCTATCAGGCTCCGTCCTGGACTGGAAACGCAGAGAATTTGATTACAAAAGGAAGGCGTCTAAAGACGTATCGCTCTCCATATTGGTCTCAACATGGCAGAGACGAACGATACCTACGGGCTGAACTGGGTTTAGAGGCCGAATAGTGGCTATTTCGCAATAAGTCGAATGTATTGTGCGTTAGGTTTAGGAAAGAAAGTATTTGCTTTTTAAATTTCCTGTCGGAAGCTCAATCTTTTCAACCTGTGAAAGCCCGTCTGATTTTGTTTGTCAGCCTGTTGATGGCAGGCTCGTCGCTTGCTCACGCCCAACTGGACTTCGCTTATTTCCACGTAGATACGTTGGGAATAAAGCCAGCCGCGGTATTACCCAATCTTTACTTTAAAAAGTATAGGCGGGATATCCTGCCCACTTCCCTGGAGGATCTGGCCTATATAGTTCGCATGTTAGAAAAGTACCCGGAAATGCAAATTCGCTTGCATTGTGATGGTCAGATGCGTCGTTTCGATTTTGAGCAGCGTCGCCTGAACCGCCGTCGTATGCGGATGCTGGTGAAAATTTTACGGAAGGACTACGAAATAGATAAAAAACGAATTATCGTGATCGATCGGGAAGCCTGGAATTATCGATCAGGTAAGGACCCTGAGCCTCATTCACTGAATTTCAGACGGATCACCTGCGATGCTGTATGGCCTCCTCAACGTCGCACCGAAGAACCTGAAAAACTGGAACCTGCTGAAAAACCAACCGAGCGTCTCGAGCTATTTCCTATGCCTGTTGATCCCGGGGAAGTTGAGAAATAATGTGGGAAGTGGAGTTCGGGAATACATGATTGAGATTCAGCCCAGACCCAATGAATTCGAATCCCTTTCACCGCACACCGCATACATCAATTATTGTCATCACGATTAAAGAGGCGGTCCCAGCGATCCTGCATGGTGGGACGTTCCCGCTCTTTTCGCCTTTCCTCCGATTCCTTTTGCAACTGGCGAAGCAGGTCGATTAGTTCTGAGCCGCTGGGGTCAAACCCTTCTTCTGAATACAACACACAGTCCATCCTGTCAGCAAGCCTGGGAGATAGTTGGCTGAACTGCGCATTTCGGAGGTGACGGTACTGTTTATTCTGATAGGTCTGCTTCATGAATTGACCAAATATGGGGAGGGCAGTGTTGGCACCCTGACCCAGGCTGAGAGACCTAAAACGGACTTTTCGATCATCCCCTCCAACCCATGTCCCTACTACCAGTTTGGGGGTGACGCCCATGAACCAGCCATCGGTCTGGTTTTGAGTGGTTCCAGTCTTACCCGCGATGGCAGTCCTTAGACCATAGGTGAATCGTAGCCTCCTGGCTGTACCGCTGTCCACGACTGCCTGCAACATGCTTACCATTTGATTGGCGACATCCTCAGACATGACCCGGTGGCGGCCACGCTCCTCGGGCCACTCTATGAGGACCTTACCACGGGCATCCACAATTTTTACCACGGCAACTGGAATCGCTCTCACACCTTCATTGGCAAATGAGCTGTAGGCACCGACCATTTCCCTGACCGACAGGTCAGCCGTTCCCAATACCAGACTGGGGTCGCGAGGGAGGTCCTTTTCAAACCCAAATCGTTGGGCAAAATTTACTGCATTATCCACTCCAACCTGCATCATGACCGCTGCAGAAACGGTATTTACCGAGTTGACCAATCCGCCTTTGAGGGAATAGTATCCTCCATAGTCGCCGTCTGCATTGCCCGGAGCCCAGTTTTTATATTGCTCATAGACTACCTTTTCATTGGGAATATAGGTACAGGGGTCCATGCCATTGGCCAGGGCTGAAGCATAGATGATGGGCTTGAAAGTAGAGCCAACCTGCCGCTGGGCAGTGACGTGGTCATATTTGAAGTGACGGTAGTTGATCCCTCCTACCCAGGCGCGGATATATCCGTCACGTGGGTCCATGGCCATCAGGCCTGCATGCAGGAAGGAGTTGTAGTGGATCAGGGAATCCATGGGGGACATTTCCCGCTCTTCGTAGCCATCCCAGGTCCAGATGCGCATGGGCACAGGTTTCGCAAAACTTGCTTTGATTTCCTCATCAGACTTGCCTTGAGCCTTGAGTCCACGATAGCGGTCTGATTGCTTCATAGCCCGGATAATGCCACGGTCTTCTGGCTTCCATAGTTCCCGACTGCTCCAGTGCTTGTCAAATGCAGTTTGCAATTGCTTCATGTGATCTTCTACGGCCTCCTCAGCATAGGCCTGAAGCCGGACATCGATGGTTGTATACACCTTCAGTCCATCAGTATAAAGGTTATAGGACGTGCCGTTGGTTTCATTATAGGCTTTTAACCATTCCTTGACCTGTTGCCCCACCATCTGCCGAAAATAAGGAGCCAGGCCGGTATCGTAGCTCAGGTTGCTGTAGTTGGGGTTCAGGTCGGTGGCTTTCAGGCTTTCCGCCTTGGCGGCAGGAAGGTATCCATAGCGGACCATCTGGTCCATGACCACGTTGCGACGCTGTAGGGCCCGGTCGGGGTGGCGTTGAGGATTGTAGTATGAGGTTGCCTTGAGCATCCCAACCAGGGTGGCGCTTTGTTCAATGGTAAGTCTTTCTGGGGTAGTGCTGAAGTAGCGTTGGGCTGCTGCCCCAATACCAAAGACTCGTTCGCCAAAGGGAACCGTATTCAGGTAAAGCGTCAAAATGGCCATTTTATCCTGATAGGCGGATTCCAGACGGCGGGCTATAAACATTTCCCGAACTTTAGCGACGGGCAGGGTGAAAAGCCCCCATCTCTCGCGGGGATAGAGGTTTTTTGCCAACTGTTGAGTGAGGGTACTGCCTCCTCCAGAGCTTTCGTCCTGGAGTAGTAAGGACTTGACAAAAACCCGGCCCAGGCTTTTCCAGTCAATACCACCATGCGTGAGGAACCGGACATCCTCGGTAGCAATCAGCGCATTGACAAGGTGCGGAGGCAGGTCCTCGAATTCCACACTGCTCCGGTTCTCGATGTAATATTTGCCAAGTAGGACACTCTTGTCCGAGGACTGAAGTGCCGGGTCGTACCCATATATTTCCGAGGCATTGGCATGCTGAATTCGCAGTAGTTCCTGTGATTCTGGCAGCCTTCCAAAGGCTCCGAAGTACACCAGGGCAATGAACAGGATGATGCTGCCAATCCCCGCTATTGCTGTCCAAAGCAGAATTTTTCCCCACTGGATTTTGCCATTGGAACGAAATGGATTGCCACGGGGCCATTTCCATTTGCGTGGGTCCAGTTGGATTATGCGCCCTTTTCCGATTCGATAATATGATTCAAAGGAACTTTTAGGATCTTCCATATATGCTGCAAAGTGGAGCTGATTGACCGGCCACAACTCACATTCGTTTCTACGTGCCAGATGGTTGCGGGATTACCTGCAAAATTAGATAATTCAGGGGACGAAGTGAAATGGGGTGCGAATAATGTTGGACTTATTGCTAATAAAATTGGCCTGTTTCGGCAGATTGAAATGCTTGGCACGAAACCTCACTACTATTAACCCAAAACTCCTATCTTAAGTTCTATGGAGAATGTACAAACCCTGGCCCAGACTGTTTCGAATGCCATCATTGAGGATTTTGATGCCTTTCTGGAAGAGTTTAATGGTATAACTTCCCGGGTCAAAACCCGATTTGAGAACTGTGACTGGCATGGCGTACAGGCTGATAGCAAAAAGCGCCTGGCGATATACAAAAAGCGCGTTCCTCGGATTGCCAGGAAGATAAGGAGGCAGATGGGGGCAGACTTTGACAACCTGGACATATGGCGTGAAGTAAAGTTGCTCTACAGGGACTTGGCCCTTAAAAGGTATGCCTATGAGATCGCCGAGACCTATTATAACTCGGTGTTTCGTAAGGTGATAGGCAATATCGGGGCAGATGAGGGGATCATGTTTGTGGAGGATGAGCACCATCAGCGCGAATACATGGCCTACCAGCCTGTTTGTCAAACCTATCTGTGGGATCGTCCCCTTGGGGAACTGGTGCGGCAGATCCTGGAAGACTATGCCCATGAGGCGCCCTACCATAATCTGGATGGAGATGTTGAATACATTGTGAAAAGGCTGGAAGATGAGGTGCTCCAAATCTTTGAACCTGATGAGCATACCCGCATCCAGATGGTCAGATCGGTGTTTTACCGAAACAAGGCTGCCTATCTGGTGGGGCGACTCTACATCGCGGGTCAGCTGATGCCATTTATCATTCCGCTCATCAACCGTGAAGGGCAGGGGATCATGGTGGATACCCTGATAACGAGTCAAAATGAGATGAGTATCATCTTCAGTTTTACCCGGTCCTATTTCCTGGTTGAGGTGTCCATCCCTTCTGAGCTGGTCCATTTCCTCAAAACGGTAATTCCGCTAAAGCCTTACGGTGATCTATACAACTCCATAGGATTCAACAAGCATGGTAAAACCGAGCTGTACCGGCACTTTCTCCGCCACCTAAGCAGGTCCACTGACCAGTTTACCTTTGCCCCAGGTATCAAAGGCATGGTGATGTCTGTATTTACCCTGCCATCCTACAACATCGTCTTTAAGCTCATCAAGGATAAATTTGACCCTCCCAAAGCGACCAACAAGGCCCATGTCCGCTCCTGCTACAAACTGGTCTCGGTGCACGATAGGGTAGGACGCATGGCCGATACCCATGAATATGAACACTGGGTATTTCCCAAGGACCGATTTGATCCGGAACTGCTGGATGAACTGTTAAAGGTGGCGGCCTCAATCGTGCGGGTGGATGGAGATCAGGTTATCATTGACCATCTGTATACCGAGCGAAAGATGGTACCGCTTAACCTTTACCTGGAGACAGCCACTCAGTCACAAGCCGAGGAAGTAATCGAGGAGTATGGCAATACCATCAAACAGCTGGCCGCAGCCAATATTTTTCCTGGAGACATGCTCCTGAAGAATTTTGGTGTGACCCGACACCGAAGGGTAGTTTTTTATGATTATGATGAAATTGGCTTTCTGACAGAATACAACTTCCGACGGCTGCCAGATCCTAGTGAAGACGAAGAAATGTATTCAGGCTCTCCCTGGTTTGCTGTGGGCAGTAATGATGTGTTTCCGGAGGAATTCAAACACTTTCTTGTAGGGCGGGAAGATATACGGGAGATCTTCTTCCAGCTTCATGCCGATCTGTTTGAACCCAAATTCTGGATTGATATCCAGCGACGGTTGATCCAGGGAGAAGTCGTAGATGTTTTTCCTTACCGTAGACGAAAACGTTTTCGGAGCGTATAAGGTGAAATCGGCTTTTGTAGCGTTCGGAGGCAATTTTTGAACAATTGTTCAGCGAACGGGCGATTCCTGGCGAAAATTCACGATTGGGATTTTTGCCAGGAATTGCGATAATTGCATGTTACTGGAGTTTCAGGCAGGCATTTCTAACTACACTATATGAATTTTATCGCGCACTTCTACGTAGATAAGCATGTGGATGACAGCTTGTTTTTCGTGGGGGTATCGACACCCGATTGGGTATCGATCTTTGACCGCAATGTCCGGGTCAAAGAAAGCCTCATGCCATTGATCATGGAAAACGAAGCCACATCCGATGAGCTAAGTTTCTACAATGGAGTGATGCGACATCTGGAGATTGACCGGCAGTTTCATTCCTCCAGTTTCTTCACTTCCGAAACCCGGGAGATCATTCGGCTGATTGAAAAGCATCTTGGAAAAGAGAATGTCCCCCGATCTTTTTTTGTGGCCCATATCCTGTTTGAGCTGGTGTTGGACAAAGTGCTGATCCAGGCAGATTCGTCCCTGCTGTCCCGCTACTATGAACACCTGGAAAACTGCCGCATAGACCGGATGGTCCAACTGACTGAGTGGGTAGCCTCCACTCCGCTACCCCGTTATGATGGGTTTCTCAAAAAATTCATCTCCAAGCGCTATCTATATCAATACACCGACTGGGATCACCTGATCTATGTCTTGCGGCGAATTCTGGAAAGGGTGCACCTAAAGGAAGTAAGTTATTTGTATGAACCGGCGTTTATGCGCCTGCTCCACGAGTACGAAGAAGGCCTTACGCAGCGATATCCTGTACAGATGCTCCAGTTTAAGGGGATTGAGAGTGCTGCTCCTCTGCGTAAAAGAATAGCCTGAGTGGACTATTCGCCTCATCAATAGATTATTTTTTTTGAATTGAATTCGCATCAGAACAAATGGCCTGATCGTTGCTATTATACATGAATAGCAATTTCTGCAAAGGGTCGTCAGGGAGACATATGTAAAGGGTGCCCGGAAATGGGATTTTTTCTCCGCAGATCTGGCGACATCTTTGTAAGAAGTAGCAGAAATGGCCCATAGTGGCCTGTGCCTGTTACTCGATCAATGTCAATAGAGTATGATGCAAATCAAAGTATGGGTGTCAATGCTGTTGCTGGGGCTGTTAACCCTGGCCCAGGGATGGGCGCAGGGGGAAGGGACCAATCCTATCCCCAACAGTACAGATTTTGGTACCCTGGCACCCCAGTTTAGCAATGAGTTTCTGAAAATCGGTGTGAGTGCCCGAGCCTTTGGGATGGGAAATGCTCAGGTCGCCGTAGCGGAGGATGTGTCAGGAGGGTACTGGAATCCAGCTGCACTGGCACATCGGGATGCCCTCTATTACCCCGAGGTGTCCTTTATGTACGCTTCCTATTTCGCTAATGTAGCTAGCTATCACTACGCTGGCTTCACTATGCCCATAGACTCAGCGGGTAACCGCCGATTTGGGGCGACCATCATCCGTTTTGGAGTAGATGATATCCCCAATACCCTGCAATTGATAGAGCCCGATGGCAGCATCAACTACGACCGGGTCCAAAGCTTTAATGTGACTGATTTTGCCACGATTCTGAGCTATGCCTGGCGCTCTTCGCTGGTAGAAGGCCTGAGTATGGGGGTAAATATGAAGATCATCTACCGTGGATTCGGAAACTTTGGCAATGGCTGGGGATTTGGTGTCGATGCAGCTGCTCATTACCGTCGCGGACCCTTTCGGGCCGGATTGGTGCTGTTGGATGCCACCAATACCTTCAATGCCTTTACCTTTAACTCCGAGACTTTTGGAGAAGCATTTGTCAATACGGGAAATGCTGTAAGCGAAACATCTCTGGAATTAACGCGACCTACCATCCGGGCAGGGGTAGGGTACGAATTTGGATTTAGCCCAAAGCTCAAAATGCTTACTTCCGTTGACCTGGATGTCTTCACTGATGGGGCCCGTTCTTATGCCCTGATTAAAGGGGGGGCATTCAGCATGGATCCGAAAGTCGGAATAGAACTCGCCTATCTCAACAGCCAATACCGAAAGGTCGCCTTTCTCAGACTGGGGGCTTACAACATTCAGAATATCGTAAATACCTCCGGAGAAAATGCAGTAGGAGTATTTCCTACAGGAGGGGTGGGCATCGTACTACGCAACTTCCAGGTAGATTATGCTCTGGCAAATATCGGCAACCTGGCACAAAACCTACATTCGCATGTGGTTTCACTCAAATTTCATATACAATAGCATGAGGAAGGCTCTTTTGGGGGCACTACTAATGCTCCCATCCCTGGCACTTTTAGCCCAGGGCTTTGATTATGGGGTTGATTGGTACCGTACCCGGGCCAACCAGCCTTTCGTTCGTTTTGTGGTGGAAGAGGACGGAGTTTATCGCGTCACGTTTCAGGACCTGCAAAATGCAGGCTTTGACCTTAGCGGGGTAAATGCAGCGAACCTTCACCTGTTCTACAGGGGAGAAGAAATCCCCATTCATGTAAGTAAAACTTCATCAGGGAACCTTGGGTTCCTGGAGTTTTTCGGAAAAAGGAATGATGGAATAGTAGATTCTCTGCTCTACCGGGATCCACTGACTGGAGTTGCAAGTTCCACTCAGCAGCCCAACAAAGAGTATAGCATGTTCACGGATCAGTCCGTGTACTTCCTTACCTGGGATAACATTCCGGGACAGCGGATCTTTACCCTGTTCGATCCCACCTATAGCCTCTATACACCACTTCCGAATTTCCCCTATCAATCACGGGTCGATTATACGGACGTTTATTCCCTAGGGGGAGGCGGTCCCTATGACATCGATTACCTGCTAAATTCTGATTTCGTGACCGGTGAGGGGTATGTAGGGCGTACCTTCGGATATGGAGCCGGAAACTCCCGTACTGAAAAAATTCCAACTCCCGGACCTGCGAATACAGGAGATCCGGTGAAGTTTTCCATGCGGATTTTTGGGGTGTCCAATACCGACCACCAATTACGGGTGTCCATAAATGGAGATGATAACAATCCCCTCCTGGATACAACACGCTTTATTCCCGCTCCCAAGCGAGGGGTGTATGTGAAGACCTATAACAGAGAGGCTTCTGTATCCCTTTCTGATGAAACCGATTTGAAATTTGAGGCTTTACGTGCCTCTACTGATAACAACAGAGTCTGTTGGGTCGAGGTAACGTATGACCGTTTACCCGATTTGGAGCAGGACTCAACGCTTCATCTTCGGGCATGGGACATTACTCAGACTTCCTATTTACAGCTGGCCAATCCAACCGGTTCAGATACCGTCATAGTGTATGATCCGGTAAACCGGGTGCGAAATATAGGGCTGATACAGGGCAATCAGGCCCGTGTCGTGATCCAGGGATTTGCGAACACCCGCGAACTGTTTCTGGCGACCGACGCAGCCATCAAAACTCCGGTAATTGAGGAGGCAAATGCTGCTCGTGCTTTTGAACGTGAAGGGGAATTTGTCATCATTACCCACCGGGACCTTCAGGAGTCTGCAGAAGCTTATGCACAATATCGTGACACTTCCTCCATCACGGAAATCTCTTCCGTATCGGTGGTATATGTCGACGAGATTTATGACGAATTTGGCTATGGTAGCCTGACTCCCTGGGCTGTCAAACGCTTTTGCAAATACGCACTGGACAACTGGACTACCCAGCCCAAATACTTTATGCTTTGGGGAAAAGGCATTGCCAATGGATCGAATACTTCCTTCAGGAACTCTCTTGACCTGCCCGTGGTTCCTGCTTATGGATATCCTGCGACAGACTATGAGTACGTAGGGTACTTTGACCCGGATGATGCATCTCTGAACCTGGAAGCCGCCATCGGTCGTGTCAACCTCCGAAGCAACCAGGAGGGGCAGTCATACCTGAACAAGATCATTAACTATGAGCAGGCTGGCTGGGAGCCATGGATGAAGCGAAGCGTATTCCTGGGGGGAGGGGAAAACCTGGGCGAGCAGCGACAAATTTCCTCAGTTTTTGAATTTGCTCTGGAAATATTTGAGGCTCAGCCCTTTGGCGGAACGCCATTCTACTTTCAGAAAAACAGTGAGTCGATTGTGATTGATCCCAATGAGGCGACCTATCATGACCGCATTTCTGATGGAGTGACCCTGATCCACTTTTTTGGCCACTCAACTCGTAACATTCAGGACATTTCGATACGCAGTTCAGCGGAGTATACCAACTTTGGCCGGTATCCACTCATGGTCGCCATGGGCTGCTATGGAGGAGACTTTACTCCTCGTGGGGCCAGCTTTGGAGAGCAGTGGATTGTGGCTCCTGACCGTGGAGCCATTGGCTACCTGGCCAATTCCAGTGCGGGTTATCTGGGGCCTCTGAGAGAATATGCCAAGATTCTATACCCATTTCTATTCCGCGATAAGCTGAATGAGCCACTTGGAAGTGTCATTACTTCTACAATCAACTTCCTCCTGGATTCAGCTCAGACTGGAGAGAGTCCGGCCAATCTGCGGAATCATGCCCGACAGATGAACCTTCAGGGAGATCCCGCCCTGATCATGCATGCTCCCAAGTTCCCTGATCTGGCAGTTGATGAGACCAGCGTATATTTTGAACCAGAGGTGGTTACCGCAAAGGACGATTCATTTGCGATGAATATCATTGTGTCCAATTATGGGCTGGCCAATGAGGATAGTTTTCTCATCACGGTAAATCAGCGGGTACCAGACGGACGAATATTTGAGCAGGTTAGAGAGTGGATTCCGGTTATTCCCTACCGGGATACCTTAAGGTTTGTCATTAAAAATCCAGTTGGGAATCTGATGACAGGCCAAAATAGCTTCGATGTCTTTGTGGATGCCAGCGAGGCTTTGGATGAGTATGATGAAAGCAATAATCGGATCACCCATAGGGAACTTATTCCAGGAAATATTCCCGCTACCCTATTCCCTATAGAGTATGCCATCGTCCCCGATAACCGGGTTACCCTGAAGGCATCCGCATTCTTTGTAAGCCGTGATGCTAATGTCAGATACATTTTTGAGATTGACACAACTGCACGGTTTGATTCCCCTGCACGTATCGAATCCGGGGCTGTGATGGGATCGGCGATTGAGGCTACCTGGGATGTCCCCTTCGCACTGGAGGATAGCGCAGTTTACTATTGGAGAGTTCGATTGGCGGATGTTACTCCCAGTTCCTGGAGTACCTCTTCCTTTAAATACATTGACGGAAGGCAGGGCTGGGCGCAGTCCCGGTTTGATCAATTCAGTAAGGCCCAGCTGTATGAATTGGAAGATGACCCAATTCAACAAAACTGGAGCTTCGGACGGTATGGAGTGGAATTTGAGTTTAGGGTAAAGCGAAATAACGATTTTGCCTTCTTCCGGAATGGGGATTACCAGGCGGATGTGGACCTGTTTGGATACTATGGAGATTACCTGGTGGTAGTAGTAATAGATCAATATACTCTGCAGCCCATTCTCAGAATGCCAAGTACCATGCCTGCGCTGGTTTTCAGAACTCCCGATGAATCCTCACAAATAGCTCAGATCATCCAGAATGTAAAAGCGGGTGACTATGTGATGATTTCGACCCACAACGACCCCCAAATTGACACCTGGGACGAGTCGGTTTTTCAGGCGTTGAATCAGATCGGCGCTTCAGATGATATACGCTATATTCCGCCAAATTCATCCTTCGTAATCCTGGGGAGAAAAGGATATAATACCGGAGCTACCGAGGTGTTTACCCCCAATACAGCCAATAATGAACTCCAAATCATCGAAACCCTGACTGCGAACTTCCAGTCTGGGACTCTGTCTTCTACTCGCATAGGACCGGCGAGGGAGTGGAATGACCTAATCTGGGACTGGAATACCATTGATCCGGTAAAAGCTGAGGTCGCTGAAGTGTGGGTGCGAGGAGAGCGCCGCGACGGTACAGACTCTCTGATTATGCTGGACCTGGAAGCTGGTGACCATGACCTGTCGGGGATTTCTGCCGAGAAATTTCCCTACCTCTACCTTGAGGCTCATCTGGCAGATACCATCCGGCGTACAGCTCCACAGATGGACAACTGGCACGTGCTGTATGAGCCAGTGCCGGATGCTGTAGTGGACCCGATTTCCGAATTTTCCTTCCAGTCAGATACTTTATACGTTGGGCAGGATGTGTACCTGCGCATGGGGGCACGCAATATTAGCGAGCTGGACATGGACAGCGTCAATGTCGTCATACAGGTCGAGCGGGCCGATCGATCACGGCTGGTGATTGATACCCTGCGCATCGCCCCCATGGCTGCTCAGGGAACAGCATCCTTCTTCGAAACCAGTTTTTCATCAGTCGGAAAAGAACTGGAGGGGGATGTCAACCTGATTGTCGAGGTAAACCCTGAGCAGGAGCCCCTGGAGCAGTATGTGTTTAACAATCTGTACCTTCAGCCATTCTATGTGGTGGTGGACCGCCAGAATCCCGTTTTGGATGTGACCTTTGATGGCAAACACATCCTCAATGGAGATATCGTGTCACCTGAGCCGGAAATCCTCGTGGAGGTCAACGACGAGAATGCCTTTGTGGCCCTCGATGACACCAGCACCTTCCAGTTGTACTTTAGTCAGGGCCGAACCAATATCCTTGACACGGGCCGTGTGTTTATCAGCACCGATCCCCGGATCGAATGGCAACCTGCCCAACTTCCCGAAAATAAAGCCCGGCTCTACTTCAGACCGGGAGCCAGTACTCCGCTTGCCGATGGGGAGTACAACCTGCGTGTGCAGGGAGAAGACAAAAACGGCAATCAGGCTGGCGGTGGTCCCGATTACTACGAAATTTCCTTCCGGGTAGAGAACCAGAGTACCCTCACCGAGGTACTCAATTATCCCAACCCGTTCTCCACTTCTACCCGATTCGTGTACACCCTCACCGGTGCCGAAATGCCCGAGGTCTTCCAGATTCACATCTACACGATATCAGGCAAGATGGTCAAGATGATCGACCTGAAGGCCCAGGGAGATGTCCATTTTGGGCACAACATCACCGACTACGCCTGGGACGGCACCAATGAATACGGGGAGCCTCTCGCCAATGGCGTTTACCTGTACCGTGTGGTAACCAGGATGGCTGACTCAGTGGCTGATCCTGAACTTCGCGAAACCGGGATGGAGCAATACTTTAATAATGGATGGGGGAAAATGGTCCTCATCCGGTAGTGAAAATATATCATGGAGACGAAGGGAGGTGGCGAATTTCGTCATCTCCTTTTTTTATTTTTCCCAGACACACGCAGGCCAGCCTATCACCGGAGTGCTTTTTCTTGCCTGGTTTGCGTTTAGCTGCTATGGTAACGCAGATGGGGCGAGATCAACCGTGGTGGCAAAAGCCCCGTCCGCGGCTCTACATCACGAATAACTTTTACCCTTATGCTAGTTGACCTGATCCTCCATAATGCTACTATTTATACGGTTGACACCTCGTTTTCCACGGCCGAGGCCGTGGCCATCCAGGGAGACCGGATCGTTGCCGTTGGCACAAATGAAGAAATCCTGGGAGCCTATAAGGCGAAGGAAACCCGCGACCTGCAAGGGCAGTTTGCCTATCCCGGCTTCATCGATGCGCACGTACACTTGAGCCGATATGGACGCAGTTGCTTTGAGGTGGATTTGAAAGGCGCCGGTTCATGGGCAGAATGCGTGGACAGAATGAGGCAGCAGGCTGATGTGCAACCTGAAGGGTGGCTGATTGGACGCGGATGGGACCAAACCCGATGGGCAGATGGTCAATTTCCTGACAACAAACTCCTGAATGAACACTTTCCCAATCGGCCTGTAATCCTTGAAAGGGTAGATATACACGCCATTGTAGTGAATCAGTACCTGCTAAATCTGTCAGGCATTACCCCGGAAAGTGAAATCAGTGGGGGTGAAATTCGAAAACGAGACGGCGAACTTACGGGATTGCTGATTGATCATGCGCAAAAGCCCGTTTGGGATTTGCTCCCGGAGCCATCTGACGACGAACTGAAAAAGTACCTGCGAAAGGCGGCCTGGGATTGCTGCAAGGTTGGGCTCACCAGTGTGGGGGATGCTCTACTGGATCACAAGGCATTGGAAGCAATTCGATCTTTGCAAAATGCAGATGAATTTCCGCTCCGGGTGTATGGGATGCTTCCGTCAGATGATTTTCATCGGAATACATACCTAAAAGCCGGGCCTCAATCCGATCTCTGGCTGCATCTGGGGGCCTTCAAGCTTTTTGCAGATGGGACCTTTGGTTCGAGAAGCGCCTGGCTACGTGAACCATATGCCGATGCGCCAGATCAGTGCGGATTACTCATGCTGGATGAGCAGGAGACGCTTGACTGGCTAAGAGAATGCCATGTCCATCACTGGCAGGTAGCCACACATACCATCGGGGATGCCGCAGCTAGCTGGGTGATGGACCTCTATGAAAAAGCAATGGATTCCGATAATTCTCTCAGGTGGCGAATAGAGCACCTACAGATGCTTTCTCCGCGCGATCTGGATCGGCTGGGGAAACTGAAAATCCTGGCTTCCATTCAGCCCACGCATACCACCTCGGACATGCGTTGGATAGAAGACCGATTGGGGGTTGATCGAAAAGTCTGGGCCCACCGTCAGGCAAGTATCCTGGAAAAATGTGGTCGGATAGCACTCGGAAGTGATTTTCCCGTAGAATCCATAAATCCACTTTTAGGCTTTTATGCCGCTGTCACCCGACAGGATCTATCAGGTTGGCCCCAAAATGGCTATATTCCTGAAGAGCGAATAAGCCGTATTGACGCACTGCGCGGCATGACCATTTGGGCTGCATATGCTCAGGGAGAAGAAAGGCAAAAGGGCAGTCTGGAGCCCGGGAAACTCGCGGATATCGTGGTGCTGGATCAGGACCTGCTTTCCGCCGGGATCGAGCAAATTCCTGGCCTGAATCCGCAACAAATCATTTTGGGAGGCAGGATGATTGGTTCGGATGGGTGAAATAACTGGTGAGTCGAAATTGGTGGCTGTTCGCGCGCTTAAAATGACTGTTCGCGCAGTAAAACCATACATGTCACGCATTCTGTTAGTAGATTGGTAAGGTATTTGCTACAAAAGCAACAGCTACCTTATGCTAAAGCAGAATCTGCAGCAACGACTGCTGCAAAAAATATCCCCTCAACAAATCCAGTTCATCAAGTTGCTGCAGGTGCCCACTGCTTCACTGGAGCAACGTATCAAGGAGGAACTGGAAAAAAATCCTGCGCTCGAAGATCAACAAATGGGCTTTGGTGATGAAAAGCCCAAGAACGAATACGAGGACCTCGACCGGAAGGACGATGAGCCTACCAAAGAGGAAATCGCCGAAAGTCAAAGTGACTTCAATATCGATGACTACCTGGCCAGTGATGGGTATGATTATCGAACCCGCCTGCCAACCGGTGGCGATGACGATGAGGACGAGTACGAAGCCCCCATCGTTCAAATGGCCACTCTCCATGATCAGCTGATGGAGCAACTTTCTCTCCTGCATCTTTCAGAGCATGAACTCCTGATAGGTGAGCACATCATCGGTAACATCGACGAAGATGGCTACCTGCGTGGCCGCAAACAGGTAGATCCCATCAAGACCATTGTGAACTACATGGCCTTCACCCAGAATATTTCTACGACGGTGGAGGAAGTTAGTGGTATGCTGCGCCGAATACAGAAGTTCGACCCGGCTGGTGTAGGCGCGCGCGACCTGCGCGAATGTTTGCTCCTTCAGCTCTGCCGTAAGACCCAGACAGAGGAGGTCAAACTTGCCACAACCATCATCGACCGCTATTTCGAAGAGTTCACCAAAAAGCACTTTTCAAAACTTCGCTCCCGCTTGGGGGTCTCTGATGAGCAGCTGAAGGACGTTTATGACGTTATTGTTCACCTGAATCCCAAACCCGGAGAATCCCAATCGGTGGTCAAGCATGAGTACATCATCCCGGACTTTATCCTGACGGTGGAGAATGGAAAAGTGAACATTCGCCTGAATAACCGCAATGCCCCGGAGCTGAAGGTGAGCCGGAACTACATCAACATGTACTCCGAATACAAGCAGCTCAACAAAGCCAAGAAAAACTCGCAGGTCAAGGAGACGCTCGACTTTGTTAAGCAGCGAATCGAAGCGGCTCAATGGTTTATTGATGCCATTCGTCAGCGACAGTTTACCCTGCTCAATACGATGGAGACCATTGCCGAAAAGCAGGTAGCTTTCTTCCTTTCAGGCGGCGACGAGCGCAAACTGCGCCCGATGATCCTCAAGGATATCGCCGAGGAAATCAACATGGACATCTCTACGGTCAGCCGTGTCGCCAACAGCAAGTACGTCCAGACCGACTTTGGCATCTACCCGCTGAAATTCTTTTTCACCGAAGGCATCGAAACCGAAGACGGAGAGATGGTCTCCAACCGCGAGGTGAAAAGTACCCTGCAGGAAATCATCGACGGAGAAAGCAAGCGTAAGCCTCTTTCTGATGACAAAATTGCCGCCCTACTCAAGGAGCGCGGCTACAACATCGCCCGACGCACCGTCGCCAAGTACCGCGAACAACTCGGGGTGCCCGTAGCGAGGTTGAGGAAGGAGATGTAAGGGGGAGAATTAGAGGAAATTTGTCATTCGTGATTCGTAATCCAGATGGGCTTTACGAATCACGAATTTTCAATTACGAATTCTGGTATTTCCCCCCCCACATTCGGTCCAGGTACTGGCGGATCTTCTGTTCCACCCCAACCGGTTTGGGTTGGTAAAAGGTTCGTCCTGTTAACTCATCGGGCATGAACTCCTGATGATTGGCCTCGCCCTGATGGTCATGGGAATATTTGTACCCCTGTCCGTAGCCCATGCCTTTCATGAGTTTGGTGGGAGCATTACGGAGGTGAAGCGGGATCGGATGCCCAGGATTTTCCTTCACGTAGCGCATGGCCTCGTTGATGCCAGTGTAGGATGCGTTGCTTTTCTCGGAAGTGGCGAGATAGGTGGTACACTGCCCCAGGATGATGCGTGCCTCCGGCATACCGATGACATTTACTGACTGGAAGCAGGCATTGGCGAGTAGTAATGCATTGGGGTTGGCGTTGCCAATGTCCTCTGAAGCGAGGATGATCAGCCTTCGGGCGATGAATTTGACGTCTTCGCCCCCATCTAGCATTCTGGCGAGATAGTAAAGGGCTGCATTGGGATCTCCTCCTCTCACAGACTTGATAAAAGCTGAGACCAGGTCATAATGCTGTTCGCCACTCTTATCGTATAGCGCGACATGCTCCTGTGCAGCCGCCATGAGGGCTTCGTCGGTAACGACAATCGCTTCGTCCTCTTTAAACGTACTGATGAAAATATCGAGCAGAGCCAGACTCTTGCGTGCATCCCCACCAGCGATGCGAAGGATGGCTTCTACATCCTGAAGCTCAATTTTTCGCTCTTTAAGCACCAGGTCCTGCTCGATGGCCCGGGTAAGCAGTTCCCGAACTTCTGCTTCATCCAATGGCTCCAGTTTATAGACCTGTGAGCGCGACAGCAGGGCGGCATTTACCTCGAAGGAAGGGTTCTCCGTAGTCGCCCCAATGAGGGTAACCCGGCCCTTCTCGACCGAACCAAGCAGGGAATCCTGCTGTGCTTTGTTGAAGCGGTGGATCTCATCGATGAAAAGAATGGTTCCCGGGCGGCCTTCTGCAAAGCGCAATACTTCCCGGACGTCTTTGACGCCGGAAGAGATGGCACTCAGCTGCCTGAAAGGTCGGTCTGCATTGCGGGCAATGATCTGTGCCAGGGTCGTTTTGCCCACGCCTGGAGGGCCCCAAAAGATCAACGAAGGGATGCGCACCCCGCTGATGGCCCGCATAAAGGGGCTGTCAGGGTACAAAATATGCTTTTGGCCTACTACTTCAGATAGTTTTTGCGGCCGCATCCTTTCAGGTAATGGTGCCAGGTGGCTGCCACTGGGTGAGGGGCTGGAAGGAATGTCTTCGTCAAACAGGTTCATTCAAAAGGACTTTGCCCTAAAATACAAAGCTTAGCCTAATCGGGCTGCCTAAAGAGTCATCGTGCCGATCTTGTAAAACGGGCTGTAGACTTTTCCCCAGGGCTTCATGGGATAGGTCATCTTGCGGAAAAAGTAGGGGAACTTCTGATCGACGGCAACTGCTCGATCATATCGTGCGCCGGCCTGTTGAAAGCGTTTGGCGTGCTGCTTGTGGAGCCGATCAAACTGGGGGAGTGCCCGTCGCAGGGATTTGCCCTGATCCAGTTGCTGGGCCAGAATTAATGCATCGAGGATGCCAAGGTTATGCTCAAGGCCCAAATAGGGGAGTGCGGGTTGAGCAGAATCCCCAATGAGCACAACGCGATTGGCGAAGGATGATTTTTGTAGCGGGCGCTCTAGATGTTGCCTGGCAGAGATAAACTGGGGTTGAACCAGTTCCAGCAACTGAGGGATGGGCTCAGGCATTTCCGAGCATTTCTCAATGAGGTATTCCTTCTCCTGCTCCTGGGTTTTGGGGACTGTTGTAGAGGTGGTGGTACATTCAAGCCCCACTTGCCCTTCCTTTAGGGCAAAAAAGCTGCTTCTGACGCCAGGGCCAATAAATTCTTTGTGAACTGATTTGAGGGATTCGCGCAACTCAGCAGGAACCTTGTCGCCTGGAATAAGGGCGCGCCAGGTGGTGAGTCCTGTTGCCTCCTGCTCCGTTTTGCCGATCATTTGAAGGCGAACCCTCGATTCCATTCCGTCGGCAGCGATCAGTAAGCCCCCTTTCAGGGTCTGGCCCTGCGAAAAATGTGCTTCTATTTCCTTTTCCGATTGGGTAAAGGAAATGAATTCATGGCCTGGTTTGAGGGTATCTGCTGTAAGCCCCTTTGTCAGGAGCTCCCGCAATTCAGTGGCAGATACTGAAATGGGAAAGAACCCCGTTGGTTCTTTGACTTTGCTGATTTCGAAGCGATGGAAAACCTCGTCACTGCTCCATCGCATTTCCATTTGCTTCCAGGGCTCGCCGATTTTTTCAAACTCACCTGACCGCTCAAGTTGACCCAATGCGTTGAGGACCTGCGGACCAAGGGTGATGGCGCCTTTTGACCAAAAGGGCTGGGCCTGTCGATCCAGCACCTGGACATTGGTAAAACCATAGTGGCGAAGGGCCCAGGATAGAAAAAGGCCACTGATACTGGCTCCGATAATCAGGATGGGATCTTCTTTGGACAGCTTCATTGAGGTGGAAATTGGGGCTGTGTAGTCTGGGTGACGGTTAGGAATATGGGGTTAAGTAACGCTCAAAAAATTAGTTCCGCTTTTGACTTGATCTCTTGCCCGCATACCGCGTCAGAAAAAGCCTCATTTGGCTCGCCAAACTCGGTTTTCCTTCCTTGCCTGCGAACAAGATCTCTTCGTAAAATCGGGAAGTTATTTTTCTCGCGTTACTAAGTTAAAATGAGAACCAACAAAATGAGCTTTCTGTTGAAGAAAATTTCCCATTGGGGCGTATTTTCAGGATTTCTAACTTCGTTCTGTAGGGCTATTTTGTTCATAATCAGTATGTTGTTGTATGGCTTCAGGCGACTCTAATTCTCCAATTCCCCGCATTCTTTTGCCCATTATCATCCTTTCCCAGTTTGCCGGAACCTCTCCATGGTTTGCCGGGAATGCGATTCTGCCGGAATTGCAGCTGGCCTTTGGGTTGGAGGAAGGAGCTCTGGGGTACCTGACAGGAGCCGTTCAGTTAGGATTCATTATGGGTACGCTGGCGTTTGCCCTGCTGATGATTGCAGACCGCTTTCATCCTTCGAAGGTATTCTGGGCTTCTGCATGGCTGGCCGCAATCTTTAACATCGGGCTGGCCTTTGGGGAGCATAACCTGACCTCAGTCCTCCTACTGCGGTTTGGTACCGGATTTTTCCTGGCGGGGATATATCCGGTGGGTATGAAAATCGCTTCGGACTGGTATGGCAGTCGTCTGGGGGTCGCCCTCGGATTTCTGGTCGGTGCTCTGGTACTCGGGACGGCTTTTCCCCATTGGCTCCGATTTCAGGCACGTGACCTGAACTGGCAGCGGGTCATTTTCATTACCTCAGCCCTCGCTGCCACCGGTGGGCTCCTGGTCGGGCTGGGGATAGGAGAGGGCCCAAATCGAAAAAAAGGAACTCGCTTCCAGCCTAGCGCTATCACAGCATTGGTGAAAACTCCCCGGCTTCGACAGGCTGCCATTGGGTACTTCGGCCACATGTGGGAGCTCTATGCCTTTTGGGCCTTTATCCCGGTTTTTCTCGTCCAATATGAGGCAAGGCATGGCGTTGTGCTGGAAAGTTCACTGTGGAGCTTTGCTGTCATCGCCATCGGAGGGCTGGGCTGCGCGTTGGGAGGTCTATTGGCACTAAGGATCGGAAGTAAAGCCGTTGCATTCTGGGCGCTCCTTACTTCCGGGGCCTTTTGCCTGATAAGTCCACTTGTCGCAGGCCTGTCCCCTGGAGGGTTGCTGGCTTCCCTCATGATCTGGGGTATCGCGGTTACCATGGATTCTCCCCAGTTTTCAACGCTCGTTGCCCAGTCCGCGCCAGGAAGCTACGTTGGGACTGCCCTTACATTGGTCAATTCGATCGGTTTTGCCCTGACCATCGTGAGCATACAATTACTCAACTCCATAGGAGGGGAGGAATGGATGTTTGTATTGCTGGCCCCAGGGCCCATCATTGGGTTGCTGGCTTTACGCAGGCCCCGTGACTGAATTTAACTCTTCGCAGGTCCCTGTCCGTCAAACTGTACCCGAATGATAGCCAGATCATCTACGGCTACCATCCCCTGATCCTTGATCACCTTGAGCTTTTGGTCGAGCATATTTTCGGCGTCTGGGTGTGAATTCTCTACCATCAGGTAGCGCATGGCGTCTTCACCCGGAGTTTCAGATGTGAACTCTTTTAGCGGCCGAAAGGTCTCGACTCCATCTGTGGCAATACTCAGATCCGAGGGATTTTCAAAGAAGAACCGATGTTCCTGACTGGCATACCATTCCTCAAAATCATCCTTGAGGTGGTAGGCAAGGTAGTCGGGGCGATTATTCTGGTCAACTACTTCGATTTTTCCATCGCAGCTAATAACCCCGTCCCCCAGAGATATGATGAAGGAGCGTTGGCTGTCAAAGTGGTGCACCCATAAAATCATAGTGGAAAGGAGTTCTTTCAGGGGAAGCATGAGTTTGTGCCTGACCCCGGTAAGCTCGGGGATGGTTCTGCGCAGGATCTCTTTTGCGACAGACTCAGGCTCGTCTTCCTTCCAGCTAATGGTCTGCTGGTGAATGGTCTCCTGGCTCATGTCATAGGCGACTTTCCTGACGACTTTTCCCAGTAGCGCTGAGGCAAAGTGCGAATCATTGCCCATGGAGCATCCATCCAGCACTGCACAAATCAAGGATTTATGCCCAAATCCTTCGGCGATCAAAAAATCTTCGCAATAGGTGGTATGGGCTACTCCCATTCTGACAGCTGCATGTAGTTTCATGGTGTGAATATAGTGGACTTCCTGGTTAAAAGGAGTTGTATTAAGTCAATGAAAAAGGTCAGAGTATGCGGGAATTAGCATGCTCTGACCTTAGGCTTAATGAAAGTGGTAATGCTTACTCCTCAGCGAGAGCAGCTTCCAGCTCGTCAGTCATTTCCATGTTGTGGAATACGTTCTGGACGTCGTCATCATCCTCGATGATATCGATCAGCTTGAGTACGGATTTGGATTGGTCTACGGTGAGAGCCAGGGTATTACCGGGCAGGCGTTCCAGGTTACTCTCTACATCCTCCATGCCCATTTCATCGATCTTGGTGTTCATGGCCCCGTAGTCTTCAAAAGCACAGTAGGCTACGAAGTTGTCGCCATCCAGCTCGATGTCTTCCAGCCCATGCTCGATCAGTTCCATGGTCAGTTCATCCATGTCTCGGCCTTCAGCAGGAATGACAAAGACCCCTTTTCGCTCAAACATATAGTCAACCGATCCACTTTTCCCCAGGCTGCCACCATACTTGTTGAAGTAGGAACGGACGTTGGCGACTGTTCGGTTGTTGTTATCTGTGGTAGCTTCTACGAATACTGCAATGCCATTAGGTGCATATCCCTCGAATGTTACCTCTTCATAGCTGGTACCATCGGCACCAGAACCTTTGGAGATGGCTCCTTCAATCTTGTCCTTGGGCACACTGGCCTTACGGGCCTTGTTGATCGCGAGGCGCAGGCGGGGATTGGAGTCTGGATCGGCTCCTCCCTCCTTGACGGAGATGGCCACCTCCTTGATCAGTTTGGTAAAAAGTTTAGCTCTTTTTGCGTCCTGGGCACCCTTGCGGTGCTTGATATTGGCCCATTTACTATGTCCTGCCATAGGTATTGCGAAGTTCAGCAGTTAATGTCAAATTGATGGTGTTGAAAGCAAAGATAAAAAAATCCTGCAGCCTTTTCATGGTCTGAGAATCGGGAGACCAATATCCGAGGCGATAGCTGCTGCCTACTACAGGTTAACATCCAGCCATTCGATGAGGCGGGTGAGGTCAGTCTTACTTGTGGCGCTGAGACCCCATGTCATTTTGCCACTTTCGACCAGGCTATGGGCGCCCTCAAACTGGGCAGTAGAAAGGTCACCTCAAAGCTTGTAGGCAGAGGTACGTTTCTCCCAGGCGCGCATCCAGGAGCCATCTTTAACCCATTTGCGAAAGTGGGAAAAAACAGTGTCAAGTCTAATCTCTCTACTGGATATCAGAGACTTAACTGACAGATGGTCCTACTGGTGTCCTGTATTAAGCTTCCAGTGAATCGCATTAATCAACTCCCACCGTGGTATACGGGGAGTAGGGCCAGGACTCACTTGACTCAAATATTGCGCGATGTAGTTATGAATCATATATTAAGAAGGTATTCTTATTCACGGGCGACAGTAACTTATTGGTTTTTAGTGTTTTCCCCAAGTAATCTGCAGCCCGGCTTTTTTTGAAAAACTTTAAATCACTTCATTTTTTATGAAACCTGGTTACTTGAAATTCTACCTGTTTTATGGTCTGTTGTTTTCGCTCGCCTCGATCAGCATCGATCTAAGCGCTCAAGGGGGGCGGGCCTTGGCGGATGGACCCAGCCTTGACGGCCTCACTTTTTTGCAAAGTGGGCGGAATAACAGTCCAGGGGGACAGCCCCTGAGTGAGAGTGGGGCAAGTCAGATCGACGGAACACCTTATCTTTTTGAAGACTTTCAGCCTGGTGTGCTACACTTCAATACCGGAAAAATCGCTTATGCTCCTATCACTTATGATATTTTTAATCAGCGGATAACGGTACAACTACAAGATGGCAACTATAACGTTAGCTACCAGGTTCTCGATGGATTTGATCTCGTTGCTCCTGATGGCGACACCCTGGCTTTTCAGAAGGTGACTACTCTGCCTAGAGGCATCACTACGGGACTAGGTGAAGAAGTGTTTGTAGAAGTGTTGTACCAAGGGCATTTGACCCTGGTGGGCAATCACCGTAAAAACTTTCTGGATGAGCCTACTTCCAGCACTACTTACAACAATGGTCGCGAAAACCCCGAATACAACGATCAGCCCATGCATTACTACCTGTTACAGCCTGGACAGCCCGCTGAGCAGGTTAAACTCCGAACCAGCTGGCTGCGTCGCTACTTCGATCTCTCTCGCAAGGAAGTGAAACAGGCCATCGATGAGGCTGGAGCTGCCCCCGCTAGTGATGCTGCCGCGATTGCCATTGTGAGATATGTGGATCAGCGGTAAGGCGTCCAGTAGTTACAGAACTGATTTTATGTTTCTGTAGCGTTTGTTTGATCAACCAAAATGAAAAGACGATGTAGTGCCAAGCATTCCAGCTTTGGACCGTAGTATCCTGTCTTACGGTTACGGTCAGTAGGCAGCAGTATATTAGTCGGTTCTCCTCGCTTGTGTCGCTGATACCCCACAGCACCTCCCTCTCTTTTGGTCAGACCATGGATGCCATCAAACTGGGCGGTAGAAAGGTCTGGCAAATGCCCAGCCTTTGCCCCCAAAAAACTCAAATCACCTCAAGGTCATAGCTCAAAAGCGCATCTACCCGCTTCCCATGGGACATGATGGCAGCACCCGGCTGGTGGATATAGGTAGGGCGTACCCTGGATGGAGCCTGTTGCGCTGGGAGGTGGGGGCGCATTGTGCATGCCCTGGAGGAAGGTCATGCCATCGGGCGACTGGGCAGAGGGGATACAGGGAGAAATGACAATCAGCCTGAGAAATAAAAGCTGATGCATGAGGACGGTTTGGGTTATGGTTTGGTCAAAAACTCAATAAAGAGTAGAAGAGAACAATGCCTCATGCCCCAATATCTCTACTCTGAGCCTTTTACGAAAGCGAATAATTCAACCCCATTTCCTCCAGTTCCCTAACCAGCTCTCCATTGGGGTCAATCTTCCAGTCCGAAGAAACCAGTTGGATGTCAGCATTGTAATTGGGGTCTCGGAGGCGGAATCGCAGGTCTTTTTTGCCTTTGTGTTTGGTAAAGACTCCCTGAAGATCATCCAATAGCTCCTGCGTCAGCTCGTGGTTATGGAGTTCAACGCACAGGCTGCGAATCATCCCGTCGAATAGGTCTGTGCTCATCAGACGCATGTCCATGATGCGGATTTCCATCGCCGATGGATCGTAGCGTCGCCCTTGTCGCAGCGCCGTTACATACAGCATCTCGTCCTGCTGAATCAACCCCCTGAATTTCTCATATTGTTCCCCAAATAGCGTCAGTTCTGCGGAGTCAGCGAAATCTTCCAGGGTGAAGGACATGAACTTGTTGCCCTTGCGGGAAATTCGCTCCCGCACACTGGTCACAATTCCCCCGACGCGGAGGTCGCGGGCTGGGGTCGGGATGTCGCCACTCAGATCGGCCACGGTGGCGTTACAGAAAGACGTCATCTGCCACTTGTATTTGTCCAGCGGATGGCCGGAAAGATAGAAGCCGATGACTTCTTTTTCGTAGTTGAGTTTTTGTAGCTCGGTCCAGGCCTCCTTGACGCGGCCATCCTGCCAGGTGCCGACGGGAATGGCGGGTTCCTGGGTGGCACTGCTGCCGCCCATCGCATCGCCAAAGAGGCTTACCTGCGGTGAATTGCGCTCCTGCTGCACCTTGGAGCCGTACTGCACGGCTTTCTCCATGACATTTGCTTCTTCCCGCTCTGACATCGGGAGAAAGTACTGGTAGCGCTCCACCCCAAAGCTATCGAACGCCCCGGCATATGCCAATGCTTCCAGCGTTTTGCGGTTGATGCTACGCGGCGGCATGCGGGTACACATGTCAAAGATGGACTCAAAAGCACCATCTTTTTTCCGTTGTTCGACAATTGCCTCGACCACTCCGTGACCTACGCCCTTGATGGCTTCCAGACCAAAACGAATTTGCCCTTCCTTATTAACGGAGAAAAGCGCCTGCGACTCGTTGATATCCGGTGGCAACACCTTGATCCCCATGCGGCGACACTCCTCGATGAAGAAGGTAATCTTCTTGATCTCGTGAACGTTGTGTGTCAGCACCGCCGCCATGTACTCTGGCGGATAGTGGGCCTTCATATAGCCCGTCTTGAAGGCCAGGACGGAGTAGGCTGCGCTGTGGCTGTTATGGACAATGATGTCGTTGGCCACGAAGTTATGGGTGCCGGGTACTTCGAGGTCGTAGGTTTGCTTTTCGCCTACGTATTCGATGCTTTTGATGCGGTCCCAGTAGATGTCAGAGGTGGCGTGCCTGACGATCTGAACGTCATCAAAGTAGGCCGATAACTTCCCGATCAATTCCCTGGTGAACCCGACTTTGTCTTTGTTCGTGCCTACTGGATAAAAATCACGTGCACTGCAACCCGTTTCAGCGGTCATTTGCACCCAGGTCACTCCCTTTCGCTCTTTGGCACTACGTACCAATTCGCGAACCTGTACGGGTATGATATCTTTGGAACTGGTCGAAGCTACTTCTTCCAGGAAAAGTTGAGCGAGTTTTTCGTTTCGCTCGGTTCCCAAAAAATGAAACCCAACCTTTTGGGCGAACAGTGCCATGTTTTCATTGCCAGTAACAAACACCTGATAGCCGATTCTGCCGTCTTTGTAAGGAAACTCAACCGTTCTAGTTCGGGAAATGATTCCTAAACGTAGCAGGAGGTGCGCCACATGCTGTGCCAACTTCTTTGAGGCAGTAGCATAGTACAGAGACCGTCCTTTCAGATTGATATGACCATCACCTTCCCACATTTTAGCGAGAAGTAACCCTATTTGTCGGTGGTTGAGAGTAAATGCTTCTGAGGGAATTTCTTTTTCCCTCGCGTTTTTATTTAGAAGGTCGAGCCTTCTGGCCCATTCAAAAATGCCAGATGGCTGGTTCCGATCGACTCGTTTGGTGTAGATCGAGTAAGTATTTTTGTGAATTGCAACCGAACAATTCACATTGTCAAAGGTCTCCGCTGCTTTGATGAACTCGTCTCGCTGCGCCTCATCCTGGGAGTAAAAGTAAAGTCCATATGGATGACAAAGGTTTCCCTCTGCCAATAAATATCCCAGCGCAATTACGGCTTCGTCTGCCCATTTCCCCTTTCCCTCCACGTCGATCTTCCTCGGCGTAGCTAGCAGTTCCCCTTCTTTCAACTCATCCAGCCGCTTCCAACCATCATAAGTATAAAATGGGTGATTGGCAGTAGCTTCGATCTCTTTTCCCGATGCCGTAGTTAGACGATAAACAGGCTTCACCCCATTATCCATCACATCTGCCACCTGCCCCGTCTGCATCTGCAAAGAATTGGTGTCCAGCGTAGGCGTCAGGCGAAGTTGAGCTTTGCCTCGGTACACATCCTCGATGGGTACCAAGCGACCCGTTTCCGCGTCGATCACCTCGGTGTCCCCCGGCAAGCATTTGTTAAAGCCGTAACTGGCAAACTTCGTCATCAACGCATAGACCTCCTCGGCGGTCTTCTTGTCCACTCCTTTTTCAGCAGCCCCGTTGACAAAGTTCACCTTCTCCTTCTCCATGATCTCCATCTTCTTCTTACCCATCGCACGGCGTAGCAGGTCGGCACCGCCCATCGAGTACCCCCCCATGGTTCGGGCTACCTGCATGATCTGCTCCTGATAGACCATGATGCCGTAGGTATTTTGAAGAATGGGTGCGAGCATGTCATGGGGATACTCGATCTTTTCGCGTCCGTGTTTCCGGTTGACGAAGGATGGAATATTGTCCATCGGACCGGGACGATAGAGGGCATTCATTGCGATCAGGTCCTCAATATTGGTCGGTTTGAGCTGGCGCAGGTACTTGCGCATGCCGTCGGACTCAAACTGGAAGGTCGCGACTGTATCACCCCGCTGGTAGAGCTCATAGGTCTTTTTGTCGTCCAGCGGGATTTTTTCCGGGTCTATTTCCACCCCGTGGTTTTCCTTGGTCAGGCGAATGGCCGTTTTCAGGATAGAGAGCGTCCTCAGTCCCAGAAAGTCCATCTTGAGCAGACCAGCCATCTCAGCCATAGGGCCATCATACTGGGTGATGAGTGATTGGTCTTTGGCCACCGACACTGGGGCGTAATCAGTCACGTCCCCCGGTGCGATGATCACTGCACAGGCGTGTACCCCCGTATGGCGCGCAGTACCTTCGAGCGTCTTGGCAAAGCGCATCATCTTGTTGATTAGCGGGTCTTTGCTTTCGAAGAGCTGGGACAATTCCTGGGCATGGTCAGGATTTTCGTTCCCGTCAAGGGCCTTTCTAAAGCTCATTCCCGGCTTATCAGGAACCATCTTGGCGATGCGGTTCACTTCGTTGAGGGGAATGCCCAGGGTACGGCCCACATCTCGCAGGGCGGTTTTAGCGCCCATGGTTCCGTAGGTAATCACCTGCGAAACGGACTTTCGCCCATATTCCCCAACCACGTAGTCGATGACCTCCTGTCTGCCTTCGTCGTCAAAGTCGATGTCAATATCCGGCGGTGAAACCCGCTCAGGGTTGAGGAATCGCTCAAACAGCAGGTCGTACTTCATCGGGTCGATGTCGATGATTCCCAGCACATAGGCAATCACCGATCCCGCCGCAGAGCCTCGACCTGGCCCCACATATACGCCCCGATTCCGGGCTTCGGTGGTAAAGGACTGGACGATGAGGAAGTAACCCGCATAGCCCATTTTCTTGATAATGGCCAGTTCCCGCTCGACACGCTCGCGGACCTCCTCGCTGATCTCGTGGTAGCGACGCGGGGCGCGCTCCCAGACCATGTGCCGCAGATAGTCGTCCATGCTGGCAAATTGCGGTGGTACCTTGTACTGGGGCAGGATCATGTCCCCGGCCAGGTTCATCTGGAAGGTGCAGCGCTCGGCCAGTTCGACGGTATTTTCCAGCGCCTGTAATTCGTCGGGGAATAGCTCCGCCATTTCCTGCTGAGACTTGAAGAAAAAGCGCGGATTGAGCCGGTTTTTATCGTCTGTAAAGCGAAATCGGTTGGGGTCGTCGTAGTCGGACTGGGTTTGCAACGCCAGCAGCAGGTCGTGGGCCTCGGCGTCTTCCTCGTTGACGTAGTGGACGTCGTTGGTGGCGATGACCTTGAGTTCGTGCTTCTTGGCCATGCGGAGCAGCCACTCATTGGCCTTATCCATGTCACCCAGGGTGTGGCGCTGGATTTCGATGTAGTAATTTTCCTTGCCGAAGATGTCGATGTACTCCTTCAGCGTCTTTTCGCCCTCATCTTCGCCTTTTTCCAGCATGGCCCGGTTGACATGGCTGGCGAGGCAGCAGGTGGAGGCTATGAGCCCCTCTGAGTGTTTCTTTAAAATCTCACGGTCAATCCTTGGCTTGCCATACATGCCATCGGTATAGCCATAGGAGCAAAGCTTGACCAGGTTTTTGTACCCCTCGGCATTCTTGGCCCAGCAAATCTGATGGTATCGTGGATTCACTTCCTTCATTCGGCCATTTTCGTCCTTATAACGACCGGTGATCTTGGCGTCCTGCTCGGCAATGTAAAATTCGCAGCCGACGATGGGTTGCAGGCCATTCTTTTTGGCCGCCAGCACAAACTTGGGCACGCCAAACATATTACCGTGGTCGGTGATGGCGATGTGGGACATGCCCAGTGATGCAGCTTTTTTGGTGACATCGCTGATTTTAGCTGCGCCGTCTAGCAGGCTGAATTCGGTATGGGTGTGCAGGTGAACGAAGTCGGGCATGGAGGGAAATTCGTAAATTCGAAATTCGTGATTCGTAATGGGAGAGGGGGGAATAGAAGTCAGACCGTTCCGCTTCCCGGAACTGTCAGAAGTCAGATTTTAGGATTCCTGTCTCGCTTTCCTGAGCGAAGCGAAGTCCCGCTATCGGGATCGCAGTTCAGGTGCGGTAAGCGCCTGAACGGTCTGACTTCTCGCAGCGCAGCGATCGATACTCTCGCTTCCCTTGTTAGCATTATGCTAATATACTGAGTCATCTGCTCGGATGCAGGGAATTTTTTGCACGGGGTGTGGAAAAGGGAGGGGAAAATAAAGCCCCGCAGGCTTCTATTACAGAAACCTGCGAGGGCTATGTGATGTACTGCCATATTCGGGCGTCAGGAGACGCCAGGACTCAGCGTATCGGCTTGCAAAGTCTCACGAGCGAATACGACAAGGTCGTATTGCGACAACCCTACCCCAGCGCGGCAATCCCAGGCAAGGTCTTACCTTCGAGGTACTCCAGCAGGGCACCTCCACCGGTGGAGACATAGCTAACTTCGTCTTCGAAGCCGAACTTGGCGACGGCAGCGGCAGAGTCACCTCCTCCAATCAGGGAGAAAGTGCCATTCTTGGTGGCTTCTACCACGGCTTCGGCCACGGCGCGGGTTCCTTTTTCGAAGGTTTCCATTTCAAATACCCCCATAGGGCCATTCCACAGCACGATCTTGCTGTCCAGGATGGCGTCGTAGTAGTACTTGAAGGTCTCTGGTCCGATGTCCAGTCCCATCATGTCGTCGGGAAAGTCCTCGTTGCGGACCACGGCAGTCTTGCCGTCCTCTCCGAATACATCAGAGACCACGGAGTCCACGGGGGTGAGGATCTTCACGCCCTTCTGAACGGCTTTTTTGAGCAGAGCCGCAGCGGTTACGATGCGGTCTTCTTCCAGCAGGGACTTACCGATGCGGTACCCTTTGGCACGCAGGAAGGTAAAGGCCATTCCTCCGCCGATCAGCAGGTAGTCCACACGGTCGAGCAGGTTCTCGATGATGAGAATCTTGTCAGAAACCTTGGCACCTCCCATGATGGCACAGATGGGGCGGTCCTTACTGTTGAGGATCTTTTCAGCGTTGTCAATTTCCTTGCGGAGGAGGTTGCCACAGACGGTGTCGTCAAAATACTTGGCGACGGTAGCGGTAGAGGCATGCTCGCGGTGAGCGGTGCCAAAGGCGTCGTTTACGTAGTAGTCGCCATGCTTGGAGAGCTTGTGGGCAAATTCCTCGTTGGCTTTCTTTTCCTCGCCATAAAAGCGGAGGTTTTCCAGTAGCAGTACCTCGCCTGGCTTCAAATTGGCGCTCATCTCAAAGGCTGCATCGCCTACGCAGTCGTCGGCGAAGTGGATAGTAGTGCCTTCTCCCAAATAGCCCTGCAGCGTGGACAGGGTGTGTTTGAGGCTGCACTTGTCTTCTGGCCCTTTGGGGCGTCCGAGGTGGGACATCAGCACAGCAGATCCACCGTTTTCGAGGATGTGCTTGA
Organism: uncultured Bacteroidia bacterium; assembly: GCA_964343195.1. GTDB lineage: Bacteria > Bacteroidota > Bacteroidia > J057 > J057 > CAYVAP01. The sequence continues at coordinate 87,448 of CAYFIR010000003.1, forward strand.
TGGTAGGGATCGCCTCACGGATGCGGCGGTCGTCGGTTACCTCGAATTTGTCGTTGAGTGGTACGTTGAAGTCCACGCGAATCAGCGCGCGGCGGTCCTTTACTTCGACCTGATCGATGTATTTCATATAGGGAAGTTTGGTGGCTAGCGATTAAGTTTTGTTCGCGGGTGAAGTTAGCAAAAAGCTCATTGCTGGCAACAAGTCACCGGACATCATGCGTTCGCCTGAGGAGTGACTTTTGCCATTCTCTTCCACCGAGAAAGGCTCCAATCCTTCTTTTTTAAAACCAAATGGCCTGTTTTCGGTTAGTATGATCAAAAAGCGGATAGAAAATATGCCTTGTTCCAAAGGTGATTTCATTTCTTTTGACGAGTTAAATAGGAATTTTCTACCCACGCTGGACAAAGAATAATCAAACCTTCCCCATTTCGACACCACTCTCCCCGGGTGAAATTCGAATGTTTGATTTCCAGCAACCCCGGACAACGCGATCCTGATACGGTAGCCCATGCTGCCCCTGCTTTCTATTGCCTTTTGCATGGATAGTGTCCAGGTTCATGTGGAATTTTTATTCCGGGCTTTTCTCCCAATTTCTCAACCCATTTACCCATAACCACCATGTTTTTTATGTCAATGAACCCCAAACGTCTACTGAATGTAACCCTGTTCATCACCATGATGCTCGCTACTCCAGCCCTGCTAAAAGCACAGCGGGTGGCAGGTGATGTCGGGATCGGTCTCCAAATCGGTGAACCCTCCGGTTTGTCCATTGCCACCTACCGTCCCAATGGTGTCGGTATTGATATCCTGGCCGCCTGGGACCTCGACCGCTTTTTGTATGTAAATCCCCATGCGATTTACTCGACCCATGTGGGAAATTCGGAAGCCTTGCACTTCTTTTTCGGCCCAGGCGGGTTCGTTGGGATGTATGAGCAGTCTGATGGAGATTATAATGTTCGCGGGGGTATCTCCGGTACCGCAGGCTTCAGCCTGATGCTGGGCCGATTTGAAATGTACCTGCGCGGTACGCCACGCTTGCGCCTGATCGAAGAGACCCAGGCCGATATCGGCGGCGGCCTTGGGCTGAGGTACTGGCTGTAAAAAACGTATTGATGATTCCCTCATGAAGCATTGAAAGATCAAATCCGTGAGAGGAAAAGCTCTATCCACATGGTGGGTAGGGCTTTTTTAAAATTTTGGGAAGAATGAGGTTGTAGATTTTTGCTCTAATTTGCGCTTCAGACAAATGACGAACGAATGATCAGATTGCCTGCCGCTGTAACAATTTTACTGAGCCTTGGGGAGCTCATGTTTGCGTTGAGTCCAACGCTTCAGGCCCAGAGAGCGGCCGGAGATATCGGTATTGGCCTGCAAATCGGAGAACCATCAGGGCTTTCTGTGGGCTATTACCAGTCCGATGGGGTAGGGGTGGACGTACTGGCCGCCTGGGACCTGGATGACTATCTCTACGTCAACGCCCACGCCCTTTACACCAGGCCTATCAACGAACTTAACGAGCTCGATCTGTACTTTTTCTTTGGTCCCGGTGCATTTGTTGGGCTCCAGGAAAATAGAAATGATTGGGGCTTTCGGGCCGGAATATCCGGGACGGCAGGCATCAGCCTCATGATCAGCAGCTTTGAAATATACTTTCGCCTGACCCCTCGCCTGCGCCTTATCGACGAAACCAGAGCGGATATTGGCGGAGGACTGGGGCTGCGTTGGTGGTTCTAGAGAAGTTTGGGGTTCGAGGTTCAGAGTTTGGACTCAACTACAAACTTCGAACCCCCAACTCTGAACTATGCCAAAACTTCTTCCCTCCGATCGGGTTAATAGCGCACAAACCGTATTTTTGCCGCAAAATCAACCGCATGCGCTACCGTAGCCTCAGAGAATGTGTCCTCGATCTGGAGAAAAATGGCCACCTGATTCGCGTGAAGCAGGAGGTCGATCCCTACCTGGAGATGGCCGAAATCCAGCGTCGTGCCTACGCCAGTCAGGGCCCCGCGATTTTCTTCGAAAAGGTCAAAGGCAGCCCTTTTCCTGCCGTGTGTAACCTCTTTGGTACGATGGAGCGCACGGAATTCATCTTTCGGAGTACGCTCAAGCAGGTTCAGGCTGCGGTGCAACTCAAAGCTGATCCCAAGGTGGTACTGAAAAATCCCGGGCACCTCTTCCGCCTGCCTGCTGCTGGGCTGCACGCCCTGCCCCGCAAGGCCTGGCGCAAGGCACCCGTCATGCGGCATCAGACGACCATCGACCAATTGCCGCTGATTCACTCCTGGCCCATGGACGGCGGTCCTTATGTGCTACTGCCGCAGGTGTGTACCGAAGACCCCGAGCAACCCGGCGCGATGAAAACCAATGTCGGCATGTACCGCGTGCAACTGATGGGCAATGAATACATCCCCAACAAGGAAATCGGGCTGCACTACCAGATTCACCGAGGCATCGGCGTACACCACAGCAAGGCCGCCCAGCGGGGCGAGAAGCTCCGGGTGAGTGTCTTTGTTGGCGGGCCACCCGCCCATACCTTCGCGGCGGTGATGCCACTGCCCGAGGGGCTTAGCGAACTGATGTTCGCGGGGATGTTTGCCGGGCGGAACTTCCGCTATGCCCGCGATGCCAGGGGACACTTCATCAACGCCGATGCGGACTTCGTCATCACGGGCACCATCGACCCGACGGCCACCAAGCCCGAGGGGCCATTTGGGGACCACCTGGGCTACTACAGCCTGCAACACGAGTTTCCCGTGATGGAGGTGGACGCGGTGTATCACCGCGAAGGGGCGATTTGGCCTTTCACTGCGGTGGGGCGACCGCCCCAAGAAGACACGAGCTTTGGGGAATTGATTCACGCGGTAACCGGGCCTATGGTGCCCGTTTCGGTGCCGGGGCTGCACGCCATGCACGCGGTGGATGCGGCGGGGGTACACCCGTTGCTGTTGGCCATCGGCAGCGAACGCTATGTGCCCTACGGCAAGCGCTATCCGCAGGAACTGCTCACCGTCGCCAATGCGGTGCTGGGCTTCGGGCAGGCTTCATTGGCCAAGTACCTGCTCATCATCGCCAAAGAAGATGCTCCACAACTCGACATCCACGACATCAGCGGCTTTTTCCAACACCTGCTGCGCCGCATCGACTTGCGCCGCGACCTGCACTTCCAGACCCGCACGACGATGGACACGCTGGACTACAGCGGCACCGGCCTCAACCAGGGCTCCAAAGTCGTGATGGCCGCCGCTGGTGATCCCATTCGAGAACTGGCGACGGAACTGCCGAGTGAACTGGCATTGCCCAGCGGCTTTTCCGAGCCAAAAGTCGCCCAACCCGGTATTCTGGCGATACAGGGGCCAGCATTCAGGGATCAGGGATCAGGGGAAAAACAGGCAGAGCAATTGGCGCAGGGGCTTGAGCCTTACGCCGTGGCATTGGCGGGCTTCCCCCTCATCCTGTTGGTGGACGACAGCGACTTTACCGCCAAAAACCTGAACAACTTCCTCTGGGTGACCTTCACCCGCTCCAATCCCTCCCACGACATCCATGGCGTCAAAGCCTTCACGGACCATAAACACTGGGGCTGCGAAGGGCCGATGGTCATCGACGCCCGCATCAAGCCGCATCATGCGCCGCCACTGGTCGAGGATCCTGAGATGATGAAGCGTGTGGACGCTCTGGGCGTGAAGGGTGCGGTGTTGGAAGGGGTGGTGTGAAGCGGCAGATCGTGGGATATTGAGACGTCCACGGGGCTATGGCGTAAACGCTTTTTCCCGCCCCGTTGACGTTCTGCCGCAGCTCATGAAAGCGCGAGTGGGGCAAGAAAAGTGCTGCTGGTGAAATCCTCGTTCGCGTGAGGTTCACCCTCTGTCGCACAGGCCATCTCCCTCAAGGGAGATTCGCTCGGTGGCACTGGCTTTTATGAAAAAATGGCGGATGCTTGGCGAACTTACTTCTCCCGCGAATACAACAACAATTCCTCCTCGTCATTGGGGATGCGGGTGGTTCCCTGGAGGGTAAGACCCAGCTTGGTCAATAGCTGCTGAGAGGCGAGGTTTTCCTTGGTAGTGATCCCACTGACGGCGGTCAGGCCAAATTCCTCAAACCCGGCGCGTAGCAGTCGATCGGCGGATTCATAGGCGTATCCCTGCTTTTCATAGGCTGGGAGCAGGGCAAATCCAATGTCCACTCCCTCCAGCCCTTCGCGGTCATAGAGGCCGCAGGTGCCGATTTTTTGGCCGTCGGCTTTGCGGATGAGGGTATAGTTGGCGAAGCCCAGTCGCTCCAGTTGGGGGAGCATACGGTTCTTGATGTATTGCCGGGCGGACTCCACGCTGCGAATGTTTCGGTCCCCGATGTGCTGGATCCATTTTGGGGTATTGAGCAGTTCGAAGATAAATTCGGCATCCTCTTCTGTAGTCGGGCGGATGAGGAGCCGCTCGGTTTCAAAGGTTTGGTAGGACATGGGGATCAATGGTTAAAGGACATCAAGTTACGACCCATATCAGAGTCGTTGTTAACTGTTGTGATGTTTTCTTTCCGTCTCCGAACGGAGATGTTGACACGTCAACGGGGCTTTCGCGTAAATGCTTTTTCCCGCCCCGTTGACGTTCTCCTGCCGCTCGGGCAACGCGAGTGGGGTAAGGTGTTGCTGGTGAAAGCCCCATTCGCGTGGGGTTCACCCTCTGTCGCACAGGCCATCTCCCTCAAGGGAGATTCGCTCAGTGGCACTGGCATTCAAGCAAGCCACAAGTTGCGCAGGGACTCCGATCCCTGTGCCATCTGGTCTTTCCGTCTCCGAACGGGCGGGTTGATGCGTCCAATGAGCTTTCTCCAAAATGCCCCTCATGGCCTCCAGACAGCTATAAACGATGAAAAATGAGGTTTTTTTCAAAAAAATCCATGCTGCTGCAACGATCTGCTCGGTCCAGGTATATAGGTGTTTGTAACTGCGCGGTACAATTACCCTTTAACGATGCTAACAATGACTTCTCTTCATAAAATTTGCTTGCTGGCCCTCGTGGCCTTGATGACCTTAACCGCTTGTGACCGGGAAAATGTCGATATAATTGTTCCGGATGACCCCCAGTTTGAGCCGGTAGAGGTGGACGTGAATACCCTTCTGGATGCGATGAAGCCAGCTACTGCTGACGGCATGAGCCTGGATTGTATTACGGTGTTGTATCCTTTTGACCTGAAGACGGCCTCGGAGCGTACGGTCTCCATTTCGTCAGAGGCGGAGTTTCGAGCCGCAGTATCCGCTCAGGCAGCCGACCCCGCAGTGGATTTTATTTTCCCGCTGGAGGTAAGAGGAGAGAGCGGCAAGGAGTTTCAGGTGTCAGATAACACCGAATTGGGCAAGCGTTTCGCTTCCTGTACGCCCAAGACCGGCTGGAAGACCACCAATGCCAACTCCTCTGGGGCTGGAGCCATCCCTGCCTTCCTGTTCGACAGCCTCTGCTTTGACCTGGTGTATCCAGTCAGCCTGGAGGATCAAAACGGAACCCCTTACACTGCTAACACTGTGGGGGATTTTATCAACCTCTCTGCGACGGTAGATACCCTTTACTTCGCACTGCCCCTGACGGTGGATACCAGTGGCGTGCAGGTTTCAATCAACTCCCAAACCGAATTCCTGGACCTGGTCTATTTCTGCCATGGGATTTCTGCTCCTATCGGAGGGAGTGGATTGACATTTGAAGGATTGTGCTTTAGGCTGCTGTATCCCTTTGACGGGATTTTGAGCGACAGTACGACCGTAACGGTCAACGACGAAAACGACTACGCAGCCCTGGTGCTGGCAGGTGAGCAGATCGAGTTGACTTACCCCTTCTCGCTGGAAGACTCTGCTGGCACGGTGACGGTGGTCAATGATGACACGACCCTGTTCAACATTCTGATTGGGTGTGGAATAATCGAGATCGGCCCTCCTACGGCTTGCAACACCCCTGCACACGCACTGCTGTTCTTCAATGCCAACATGCCAACGATGTCCTGTAGCTACCAGATCAACTATCCGGTACAGTTGGTGGCGGACAGTGTCACCTACACCGTCAATGACCTCAATGACTACCTGGATGTGTACAACATGTACCAGTTCCAACTTGACAAGATCGACCTGATCTATCCTGTTTCGGTAACGCCTTACAATGGCGGCACTGTAATAACCTTCACCAGTGATAGCGCTGTGTGTGGCTATTTCGATGGATGCTGATCATAAGGAACGCTTCCGAAATAACTCAATCCACCTTGCTTGATCTTATGCGCGAATCCCGCGTCAGAAAACCCTCACTTAGCTCGCTAAGCTCGGTTTTCCTTCCTTGCCTTCGCACAAAATCTCTGCGCAATCTGGGCCTATTTATTCCGTCAGCGTTCCTTAGTTCTAATCTCTGGCCCGGAAAACCCTGTGTGGTTTTTCGGGTTAGCCTTTCCAACATTTCTACTGCTCCTAACCTTGCTTTTTTATCTACCGCTTGACGGTAATCAGGCTCCCTTACCAACCCTAACTTCCCCTTGAAAGAATCTGATCTCATATTTCGAGTGAAGCAACGTGACCACACGGCTTTCAAGGAACTCTATCACGAGTACATAGGGTACGTTTTCTCTATCGTGAAGCGGTACGTGTTTGATGAAAGGGAGTACCCGGATGTGATTCAGGAGATTTTTGCCCGGGTGTTTCTCAAGATCGAAACCTATGATGCGGCTCGTGGGGAATTCAAGTTCTGGCTGCGTCGCCTCGCCATCAATCAGTGTTTGCAGGCCTACCGCAAGCAGCAACCGTCTGAACAGTTTGTGTCGCTTGATCAAATCAGCGAAGGCGAGGCAGGGGAACCCGAAAGGTTGACTGAGCTGACCAAAGAAGAAGTCGAAGCCTTTTTGCAACAGATGCCGCAGGGCTATCGCCAGATTTTTATGCTGATCATCATTGATGAGTATTCTCATAAAGAAGTAGCCGAGCTGTTGGGAATCAGCCTGGAAACCTCGCGCTCTCAGTTGTCTCGCGCCAAAAAGTGGCTAAGGACTCATTTGCCCATGCTATTTACCATAACTGCCAGTGGAATCTAATTTTGAACACATAAAGCAGAGCTTCAATGAAAGCCCCTCATCTTTGCCCCCCGAGCTGGACTGGGAGCAAATGGAGGAAGGCATTTTGCAGAAAATGGATGCTCTGGAAGCTGAGGAAAAGAAGAAAAAGCGGCCTTTTATTTGGTTCTTCTGGTCGCGCAGTGGCTTCGCGCTGGGCCTGATTCTGCTGGGAATTGTTGCCATCTTCGCCCTGTATCCTGGTAGTCCCTTCCGGTCACCATCTGAGGCAGGAGATCAGGCGTCACTCGTGCAGGGGGATGAGTCTCAGGAAGGGGCCAATATTTCTGAAGAAAGAAGGGCAAATCGTTTCTCGGAAGAAGGACATAATAGCCCTACGGAAGTCATGGCCGGCCATCCGCTTCCTGTGGAGGGAGTGGGTTCCGACGGCCTTGCGGGGGCTTCCTCTGAAAATGAAGTATTGCCTTCCATCCCACAGCCTGCCCTGGTCTCACGAGATCTACAAGGGGCAGATCCTGGCCTGACACTCCCCGGAATTCCTCAAGCAATTGAGCCTGGGTCGTCAGCAGCAGGAAGGTCAGAGGAAATGGAAATCGATATTCCCAGGATCATCGGCCTATCAGATTCACTGCACCAAAATACTTCTCCTGTCCTGCTATCGGCTATCGAGCCTCAGTTACCTGAAGCCAATCTCGCTGCGATCCCTGGGCAAAGCCCTCGCTCAGGAGGCCGCCTCATCGCTTCAGCCGGAACCAATTTCTGGAACCAGGGCTTCTGGGGAGAAAAACCAGAACGAAATGCCTATGAGACTTCTCTCATCTCCTATCAATCCCAACTGAGCTATCTTCACCCTCTCACGCAGAAGTGGGGGCTGTCGGTTGGCATTCAGTACCAAAAGCTGGATAGCCGATTTGACCGGGTATATGAAATTGAGGACTTCGAAGTCCTGCTTGCCGATGTTATCGTCAAGCGAGAGTATAATCTGGTTACAGGCCGGGTCAGGGAATTGCGTGGGGACGTGACCGTGACGGTGCCTGCCCAGCGCAGCATCACCCACTTTAATTCCACTGAATTGTACCAGGCTCAGGTTGCCATCAGTCGCACCTGGACAACCGGGCGCCTGCAAGCCGATGTCCTGGTCGGGGGAAGTGTGAACCTATTCACCCAGAACCAGGGGCGCACTCAGTATCAGGGAGAGCTGAAATTCTACGAAGGTGCTGCCACTGACTTCCTCGCTAACCAGGGCAAATTGAATGGCCTCCTCAGCGGCCGCATCACCTATCGCCTGAGCCAGCATTGGGGCATTGTATCCAGCCTGCAAGTACAGCAGAGCCTCCTAAACTGGAGCCTGGAACCGAATGTTCGCATGTATCCTACTGTGATTGGGATGGAAATAGGGCTAAGTTATCGACTGTAGCAGGTAAAAAAAGCTGTCGGTCCAAGCCCCATACACGAAGGGTTCACCCTCTTTCGCACAGGCCATCTCCCTCAAGGGAGATTCGCTCGGTGGTACTGGTACTCAAGTCACAAGTTGCGCAGGGACTCCGATCCCTGTGCCATCTGGTTTTCCGTCTCCGAACGGAGAAGTTGACGTTTTCCTGCCGCTTGGGCAACGCGAACGGGGCAAGAAAAGTGCTGCTGGTGTAAGCCCCATTCGCGTGGGATTCACCCTCTGTCGACAGGCCATCTCCCTCCGAAGGGCGATTCGCTCGGTGGCATCGATTTCACTCTCAGGATACTCCCTTATCCCATTTCTATACATCTTTTCAGTGGAGTGGCCTTCCCCTCAGATAAGCCCTAAATTATGTAGCTGACAACACATTCTCCCTTAAACCCAAACTCGCTACGATGAAGCTACTGACTACTACCGCCCTTGGACTCCTGCTGATGCTGAACTGGCACCTCAGCCTGGGGCAACTCTCTGACGAGGCCATCGAGGCACGCATTGACAGCGTGCTGCCCCTCCTGACACTGGAGGAAAAAGTGGCCATGTGCCACGCACAATCGAAATTCAGTTCGGCGGGGGTGCCGCGCCTGGGTATTCCGGAAATCTGGATGTCGGACGGGCCACATGGTGTTCGCGCAGAGATCGAGTGGGACTCCTGGAGCTACGCTGGCTGGACCAATGACTCCATCACGGCATTCCCGGCGCTGACCGGGCTGGCCGCTACCTTCAACCCCGAACTGGCGCATCAGTATGGCGTGGCGGTCGGTGAGGAAGCTCGCTACCGCAACAAAGACATTCTCCTCGGCCCCGGCGTCAACATCTATCGCACGCCGCTCAATGGCCGCAACTTCGAATACATGGGCGAAGATCCCCACCTCGCTTCGGTGCTGGTGGCTCCCTACATTCAGGGCGTGCAGCAGAGTGGGGTAGCTGCCTGCATCAAGCATTATGCGCTCAATAACCAGGAAGTCTGGCGAGGACACATCAATGTGCAGGTAAGCGACCGCGCGCTATATGAAATTTACCTGCCAGCCTTTCGGGCGGCGGTGATGGAAGGGGGAGCCTGGTCCCTGATGGGGGCCTACAACCAGTACGAAGGCCAGCAATGCTGCCACAATGAAGTGCTGCTCAACCAGATTCTCAAGGATGACTGGGGATTTGACGGCGTGGTCGTTACCGACTGGGGCGGCGCACATGACACCCGCGAGGCGGCGCTCTATGGACTGGACATTGAGATGGGCACCTGGACCAATGGCCTGACCTACACCGCTACCAGCGCCTATGACAACTACTTTTTGGCCTACCCTTTCCTCCAAATGCTCCAAAACGGAGAAATCGATGAGTCTGTCGTAGACGACAAGGTCCGCCGCATCCTCCGCCTGATGTACCGGACCAACATGAGCCCCAACCGTCCCCTGGGCCGGATCAACAACCAGGAACACCTGGACGTAGCCCGTGAGATTGGTCAGGAGGCGATTGTCCTGCTGCAAAATGAAGAAGACTTCTTCCCCCTCGATCCAGACCGTCCCATGACCATCGCGGTGATCGGTGAAAATGCCACCCGGATGATGACCACGGGTGGAGGTTCGTCCGAACTGAAGCCTAAGCGGGAATATTCACCCCTGGAAGGAATACAGGAGCGATTCACAGAAGCGGAAATCCTGTATACCCTGGGCTATGCTTCCGGGCCACCTGCCTATGGACGGGTGATACCTTCGAAGTATGATGCCGATTCACTCCGTAAAAAAGCTGTAGAAATCGCTACGCGAGCCGACGTGGTGCTATTCTTTGGTGGTCTGAACAAAAACCACCACCAGGATTGCGAAGGAGGGGATCGCCTGCAATACGGGCTACCATTCGGCCAGGATCAGTTGCTGGTCGAACTGATCACCGCCAACCCCAATATCGGCGTGGTGCTCGTCAGTGGGAATGCGGTAGAAATGCCCTGGGCAGAGGATGTGAAAGGCATCATGCAAGCCTGGTACCTGGGGAGCGAAGCCGGACATGCCATTGCGGATGTGATCAGCGGCGATGTGAATCCTTCGGGAAAGCTCCCTTTCACCTTCCCCGTGAGGCTGGAAGACAACCCGGCCCACTACTACGGCGAGGAAATCACCTACCCTGGCGACAGCATCAACGTGGAGTACCGCGAGGGAATTCTGGTCGGCTATCGCTGGCACGACACCAAGGAGATCCCCCCGCAGTTTGCCTTTGGGCATGGCCTCAGCTATACCTCGTTTGAGATCAATGAAGTGGAGGCTGATCGGGACAGCTATTCCGCCGCAGATATCGTTCGCATCAGTTGCGCCCTGAGCAATACCGGAGAAATGGCAGGGGCCGAGGTCATACAGGTCTATGTCGGCAAGCCCGAATCCCGGGTAGAACGAGCCATCAAGGAGCTCCGCGCCTTCCAGAAAGTCGAGTTGGATTCGGGCGAATCAGAAACCATTACGGTTTCATTTCCCGTGGCAGAACTGGCCTACTACGATGAAGATTTTGAGGCCTGGTACCTTGAGTCCGGGAAATACACCGTGTACGTCGGCAATGCCTCAGATCAGATCGTGGCAGAGTTGGAGATCGAGGTGGAGTAGTTTCATCCACTTGCCAAAGACGTTAACGGGGCTTTCGCGCAAAGGCGGTTTTCCGCCCCGTTGACGTTCTGCCACCCGGGCAACGCGGACGGGGAGTTAAACCAAAACGTATAGACTCAAATTGGGCATATACCGAAAATCCTTCCGATTGTAGGTATAAAGATCAAAGCCGTTGACAATAGCCATAGCCCCTATTAAGGCATCGGGAATTCTCAAGTCATGGCTAAGCCGATAAGAGGCCATCAGTTCGAGAGCTTCGCGAGAGGCCACTTCGTCAACCTGAAGGATATTATAATGCCTGATTTGGCGCTGCATGCGCTGCAACTCCTGTTTGTTTTGCATCCCCGCAAATAATTCCATTGCGGTTATGGAGGGCATAAGGATATTTGCCTCTCCAATGTGTTCCAACTGATCTACCACTTCAGCATCCTGCATGAAGAGCCGAATGAAAACATTCGTGTCACAAACCACCTTCATAGCCTATCCCCCCAAGCTTGTTTCCTTAGCTCTTCTTGCGAGAGGGTACGTCCCTCCCAGATGCCAGCCAAGGCCCGAAAGTCAGGCTCTGCTGAATAGGAAATAGGGCCTTTTTCTTTTGTCTGAGGTGCAGGTTGGCTGATTATTTCAAAGTCAAAAAGCCGCAAAAATTCTTCCAGCTTTTTTAGAGCTGCGTCGTTTCCCGAACGGATCGTTATCTCTCGCATAATTGTGGTCTTTGGGTAAATATACGGAAAAGGGGAATGTTGGTAGATGCCCTCTGCCAACAAATCGAGGAACGAGTTCCCAGGTTACGCAGGGACTCCGATCCCTGTGCCATCTGGTCTTTCCGCCTCCGAACGGACGGTAAGCCAATTCGCATTCCCCGCCAATCCTGCTAAGTTTTATCTACATCTGTGAAAAATATCCTCCCGCCTGCAACGGCGGGATCTGTTTTATATACATTTATGAAAGAAAGGACCAAAAGAAGGAAATGGAGGATATGAAGTATATGCAGGAAATGTAGTAACCAATTTCCTGGAAAGCCGAATCCTCCATACCTCCATACCTCCATACCTCCATACCTCCAAGCACATGAAAGGAACCTACCTGGGAGAATTCGAAGAAATCGTACTGCTAACCATCGCCTTGCTGGGCGAAAGTGCCTATGGGGTAGCCATCCGCAAGGAGCTGGAGGCGCAGGCGGAGCGGAATGTCAGCATCGGGGCGGTGCATGCGGCGTGTAATCGGCTGGAAGACAAAGGGTTCCTCCGTGCGAATTTTGGGGAGGCGACGCCCCGACGGGGAGGGAAACGCAAGAAAATCTACAGCGTGACCCAGGCTGGACAGGCGGCCCTGACGGCTTCCCGCGAGCTACGCGAAAGCCTCTGGAACCAGATTCCCCCCACAGCTTTTGACCTCAAATTTGGGCTGTCATGAGTGCGCAACAGCCTCATATCGAGCCTCCTCAGGATGTCCTGCGCTTTTTACGCTGGTTTTGTGCCGAGAGCTTTCTGGAAGAAATCGAAGGCGATCTGTATGAAATCTTCGAAGATCAGGTCGAAGAACTTGGCCCTGCCCGAGCCCGAAAGGCGTTTTTCTGGACGTCGTTTTCTTACCTGCGACCCTATTTCTGGGGGCGAAAGTCCCTGTCATTTGACCCATTTAACACCATCGACATGTACCGCAACTACCTCAAAGTCGCCTGGCGCAACATCGTCAACCAAAAAGGGTATTCGACCATCAACATCCTGGGAATGGCCATCGGCATGGCGGCCTGTCTGGTGATTTTGCTCTTTGTGCGAAACGAATTGAGTTACGACCAATACCATGAGAACTCCGACCGTACCTACCGCGTTACCCGCGAGTGGTTCAATCAGGCCGGGGAACCTACCCTGCACCTGGGACACGTAGCACCGCCTTTTGAGCCACTGATCGTCAACGATTTTCCTGGTGAAGTGGAAGCTTCTGTGCGCTTTTTAGAGGACGATCCGCTGATCGTGAAGGGCGAAAAGAAGATCGTCGAGGAACGGTTTTTCTTTACAGAGCCGGAGGTGTTTGAGATTTTTTCCTGGAAAATGCTCGAAGGAGACCCGACCACTGCCCTGGTGGAACCCAATTCGCTGGTGCTGACCGAGAGTACCGCTCGCAAGTATTTTGGGGACGAATCGGCCCTGGGACAGACCCTTTCCTACCAGGGGCAGGTGGACCTCAAGATCACTGGTATTATGGCCGATGTGCCGACCAATTCGCACTTTCAGTTTGACATGCTGGGCTCTTTCCAGACGGTGGAGAATTTCATGGGGCAGGAAAACATGATGCGCAACTGGGGCAGCAACAATTACGCAACCTATCTCCTGCTGACCGAAGGCCAGAGTCCCGCCGAACTGGAGCGGCAGTTCCCGGCTTTTATCGACAAACACCTGGGCGAATGGCAGGGAGTACCAGCTTCTACCTTCAACCAGCTTCATCTTCAGCCATTGACCGATATCCACCTGCATTCGCACCTGGATTCCGAGGTTGAGCCCAATGGAGACATAGCCTACGTCTACATCTTCAGCATGATTGCCCTGCTGGTGCTGGTAATTGCCTGCATCAACTTCATCAACCTCGCTACCGCACGGGCCATGCGGCGCGCCAAAGAGGTCGGCTTGCGCAAGGTGCTTGGTGCCTTTCGTTCAGCGCTGATCCGGCAGTTTCTGACCGAGTCGATCCTGTCGGCTTTGTTGGCCATGGTACTGGCGGTGTTGCTGGTGGAATTTGCCCTTCCAGTGCTCAATCAGCGCGTTTTTGCCAATACCGAACTGCATACCGATTTCGCGGATCCGTTTTTCTGGAGCCTGGTTCTGGGCATCACGGCTCTGGTAGGGTTGGTTGCGGGGAGCTACCCCGCGTTTTTTCTATCGCGCTTCCAGCCAGCCCAAATCCTGCGAGGCGGCCCTGGTGGTGGATTTCAACGCTCCTATCTGCGTTCCGGATTGGTGGTTCTGCAATTCACCATTTCCATCGCCCTGCTGATCGGGGTGGGCATCATTCAGGATCAGTTGGCCTACGTGCGCAGCAAGCCCCTGGGTTTCAATCAGCAAAATCTGGTATCGCTGCCCGTGAGTGAAGAGGTCTATGGCGAATATGAAAACCTGCGAAACCGCCTGTTGCAGCATCCTGGCATTACGGAGATCGCCATTTCCTCGCGGGTACCTTCCGGTCGGCTGCTCGATTCGCAAGGAGGAAATGCCGAAGTCGATGGCGAAATGAAGCCCATCGAAACCCGCGTAGCGGACATCCACGTGGGGCATAATTTCATGGAGACCTTTGATATCCAGCTGGTCACAGGGCGAGATTTTGACCCTCAGCGAGCCAGCGATTCCACCCAGGCATTTATCCTGAATGTAGCTGCTGTAGAGGCCATTGGCTGGAAAGATGCACAGGAAGCCATAGGCAAGCAGGTTCAGTACGGCAATCGGGAGGGGTTGGTCATCGGCGTTACGGAGGATTTTCACTTCGAATCGCTCCATCAGGACATTGCGCCCATGATTTTCCTGATCACCGATGGCCGCGCCAATTACTTCACCGTTCGCATGCATGCCAATGCCCGAGAAGAGGTGCTGGGCCTGCTAGAGGACGAATGGACCCGCCTGCGGCCCGGTTTTCCCTTCTCCTATGTCTCCATTGAAGAGCAGTTTGACGAGCAATACGAAAACGAAGACCGCCTCGCCGAACTGGTCGGCTACTTCTCCATCTTCGCCGTGCTGATCGCCACGCTAGGGCTGTTGGGACTGGCCGCCTATACGACGGAGCAGCGCTTCCGAGAGATTGGCATCCGCAAAGTCCTCGGAGCCTCCATCCAGGAAATCCTGGTGCTGCTCACCAAAAACGTCACCCTGCTGGTGCTCATCGCCCTGGTCATTGCCGCGCCATTGGCCTACCTGATCATGGATCGATTGTGGCTCCCGACCTTCGCCTATCGCGGCTCCGTGGAACTGGATACCTTCTTCCTCGCCGGAGGTATCGCCCTGCTAATCGCCTGGTTGACAGTCGGCTACCTGGGCTACCGCGCCGCAACGGGTAATCCGGTAGAGGCGATTAGGAGTGAGTGAGGGGAAGTATATAGAGGCTATGAAGTATATGTAGGAACCAATTTCCTCGAAAGCCGAATCTTCCATACCTCCATACTGATCTTCCTCTCACACTTTTGACTTCTCAGGGGAATGGCCGTATTTTTTAGCCTGAAACAACCCTATGCCTGCCACCAACAGATCGCTCACTCGCTTTGAAAAAGCCCTGGCCCTGACCGGGCAGTTTTCCGCTTTCAACATCGTAACGTGGGTGGATATCGAGGGAGAAGTGTCGGGAGATAAGCTGCGAAAAGGACTGGAAACCCTTGCAGCACCCGGATCGGCCTTGCGGCTGACGCTGTCGCGCAATCTCAAGCGTTTTGTGCAGGTGGAGGAGTTCGAACTACCTTTTGAAGTGGCAGACACTGACTCGAAGGATGCGGTTGAGCAGGCGCTTAACCATCAGGTGCTACCGGGTGAAGTGCTGTGGAAGGCGACGTTTTTTCCGGGCGAAGGTAAATCGGGGCTGTTGCTGCGATTTCACCATGTGCTGATCGATGGAGAGGCCAAGCTGACCCTGATTTGGGATTTGCTGGCTTTTGTTGGCGAAGACACAACGCTACAGCCACGGGAGATGGCCCACCTGAAACAGAAAAGTCGTTTTCGGGAAATTGTTCGGTCCATGCGGCGGGGATTACAGCAGCAGCGCTACTATCAGCGCCATGCGACCCATTCCATTCTGGCTCCTCCACCGACGAAGTGCCATACCATCGACTTCGCTTTGGATGGCGCAGCCACTCAGTCATTGCTCAAAATGGTGCGAAAGCAGCGCATTACGCTGAACAGCCTGCTTCAGGCCGCGCTGAGTCAAGCTGTTGCCCACTATTACTCGGGGGCGACGATCCTGCAGGGCATGTGCTTTGCCAGCCACCGTCGCAAGCTACAGCAGCGGCCCCAGCCCCACGAACTAGGCGCGGGCATCACCCTGATTCCCTATCTGGCGGATACCCGGCAAGAGCTTTGGTCCCTGGCCCAGACCATCCAAAGCCAGATAAAGGAAACCCTCTCGGAAGGCGGATACTTTGCGCTCAACTGGATGGCTCCCATGGTCATCGCCCAAGGACTGAAGAGCAAAAAACACATGGGAGACGTTGCGCTGAGCTTTTCCGGGGTGATTCCGAGTCAGGGAGACTTTGGTATGCTGAAGTTGGCCGGGCTGCGCTCCTACATCAGCGCCCACCACAAAGCTCCACGCTTCAGTGGATGGGGGCAGGTACAGCCTGATGGGGAGCTGAAATTTTGCTTTTGCTACCACAGCATGTCAGAGTCAGAGGCAGCAGCGATTGGGCGCTCCTTCCTGGATTCGCTGGCGGTGGGCTAAGGCCGTGCTGAGACGAAGTGAAAAATCAGCTTCGGATAGATGATGGTCCTTTCTCTATCTTTGTTCCTGCAATCAATCGAGATCGCACTTACATTCTGATTTCGAATAACGAGTCACAAATTTCGAATTTCCCCAATGGCTGCTTTTACCCTTGACGACTGGCACGAAGCCCTATACACCCTCCGCCGGCGGGGGGGGCGCTTTTTCCTTTCCAAGCTCAATCCGAGTGGCCTGGCCCGTACCCGCAGTACCTTTGGCGACGAAAATCTGGAGGTGGCCCACTGGTGGATTGTGCCGGGGGTGCGCCGCCGCTGGAATATGCTGATTACCGGAAATCCAGACCTTCGCTATGAAGATCACCTGATGCAGGGCCTGCTCAAGGGCCGAAAGGGACTCCGAATGTTGTCGCTGGGCTGTGGGATTGCCAGCCATGAGCGATACCTGGCTCGCTATGAGGCATTTGAAGAAATACTGGCCATCGACCTGTCACAGCCATTGATTAGCGGAGCAAGGCGAAAAGCCAGCGAAGAAGGGTTGGAGAACATTCGTTTTGAAGTAGCAGACGTCAACCAGATGAAACTGGAGCCGCAGTCCTACGATGTGGTGCTGTTTCATGCTTCGCTGCACCATTTTGCCCATCTGGAAAAACTGATCGGAAAAACCATCTACCAATGCCTGAAGTCGGGTGGGGTAGTGGTAATCAACGAATACGTAGGCCCCAATCGGTTGCAATGGACAGAGAGTCAGCTAGCGGCAGCCAATGACGCGCTCCACCATGTCCTTCCTCCAGCCTATCGTCAATACCTGGGGACTTCTCAAACCAAGAAAAATATTTACGGTCCTGGACGGCTGCGAATGAAGCTTTCTGATCCCTCAGAGGCCGTGGAGGCTGAAAAAATTCTTCCTTTGCTCCATCAGCATTTTAAAGCGGTGGAAGAAAAACCCTACGGAGGGAACCTATTGGTTCCAGTGCTAAAGCACATCGCCCATCATCTGGTGGAAGACAGCGAGGAGAATAGGGCCATTCTGGCTGAACTTTTCCGGAGAGAGGATGAATTGCTGGAGCAGGAAGCCAGCATCATGTGGTATGGGGTTTATCAGAAAGGATAACTGGATCGGGAAAATCAGGCATGGAGAGGTATGAACTTGCAAGGAAATGATATGGGGGGTATATCAGGGAAATAAGATATATATGGGTAGGTTGGTTATTCGAATCAACTCTATACACCCATATACTCCATACCTATATATTTTTGCCCTACTACTTATGACCCGAAAGTAGAATCAATTGGGGCTTTGCTTATTCGAATAAATGGGATGATCCCAGGCTTGGGTTTTCCCTGAGTGGATAATTTTCTCTATATTCGGCCGCAGACTTGATTAAGTCCCAACTCGATGAACCTAGCTTCTAAATCCTGTATTTTCATCGCCCTGTTCCTGGGATTTTCCCTGGGAATACTGCAGGCTCAAACGCCTGATGAGCGGCCCGATAGTGGCTTCCTGATTGACACGGTTTACTTTCAGTACGATAGCTATAAGCTGGATGAAAAGTACCAGGCTCAACTAGATTCCATGATTGGTATATTTACCGACTATCCAGCGTACTATGTGGAGGTCTTTGGCCACACTGATAGCGTCGGCTCTACGGCTTATAACCTGCTGTTGTCCAAGGAAAGGGCCCGTCAGGTAGTTTACTACCTTGTCGATCAGGGGGTTGACCTCGAGCGGATTGTGTACGAGGGCCTCGGTACTTTCAAGCCAGTAGCCAGTAACAGAACCTTTGCTGGTCGCAGGCAAAACCGCCGGGTAGATATTGCGGTCGTATTCTCTACCGAGACGGTAGACCCCGTCTATAAGCCACGTCCTGCTGTTACGGATGCTTCTCAGACCGGTCCTTCCCGCCCTGTTGCGGCTCCGATTGATACCGTATTGATGGCGGATTATGAGACATTTTTCATCAATCCTCAGATCAAGACTGTGATCATTGCCCCACAAGGCACCCACATCATTGTGCCGGCAGGAACCTTTGATACCGACGAAACTGAAATCGAGATGACAGTGGGAGAGTTGTACTCCCGCCGTGATATGATCGCCGCTTCCATGACTACTCTATCACGCGATGGGACACTGGAGGCTGCGGGTATGTTTACCTTTTCGGCACTTGATGGTCCTCGTGCTGCCAAGATCACAGATGGAGCTGCTTTTCAGATTCAGCTGCCTTCCACACGCCGGGATGCCAACATGAGCGTATATGCCGGACGTGCCAATCGGGTAAGACGAGGACGCCGCAACCGTGCAGAATTGCCAGGAGGAACGCCTTCCATGGGGCAGGTAAGAGAGTGGCGGGAGGTAGAAGATCCCAACGTCCGCTACAACGGACGCGATGATCGCTACATATTTGAAGTGGCAGAGCCTGGGGCTTATGCCGTCGCGCGACCACTCTTCTATGCCACCGTGACAGATCGGGAGGATGAAGGTGTGGATATCGAAATTAAATTCAAGGGACGTCGGTTTGAGCAGACTACGAATGCGATGATCGTAGGCGAAGTGATCAAAACCTATATCCCGCTTCGTAAGGTCAGCACACGCGAGTATGAGGCCCGCAAAGTGCGCTTCCTTGATGACGAGACAGAACTGATTGTCATTGCCTATCAGTTCGATGATCGGGGCAATGCCTATTGGACTAAGCTCAGCTTTGAACCAGAAGACTTCATTAGCCGCAAAAAGCGCAGAAACCCCCGAAATCGCCCCAAAATCAAACTGAAACTCAAGTTTCGTAAGATTGATCCCGAGGAGCTGAATGAAAGACTGAAGGAGCTGAACGTATAGAAGATTCCCAAAGCGGGAACTAAGTAACGCTCAAAAAATTAGTTCCGCTTTTGACTTGATCTCTTGCCCGCATACTGCGTCAGAAAAAGCCTCATTTGGCTCGCCAAACTCGGTTTTTCTTCCTTGCCTGCGAACAAGATTTCTTCGTAAAATCGGGAAGTTATTTTTCTCGCGTTCCTAAATTTGGCCTAACAGGATTTGCATAACCCTGTCAGGCCAATTTTTTATGCGGAAGCCTGTTCTTGGTGGACCTCGGCAGTTCGTCCAGGGTATTCGATAAGGCCTGCCTTCAGGCAGTCGATAGCGCCAAGCAGGTCCAGTTCATTCAGTACATAGGCAATGCGCACTTCCTGATTGCCCAGGCCTTCGCTGGAGTAAAATCCGCCACCTGGTGCCATCATGACGGTGCTGCCTTCATGGTTGAAGGACTCCAGCATCCACTGACAGAATTTTTCGCTGTCATCGACTGGCAGCTTGACCATGGCATAGAATGCTCCGTTGACCTGCGGCACTTTTACTCCGGGGATTTCGCGTAGGGCAGTCAGCATGGCGTCACGGCGACCTTTATATTCGGTGACTACTCCATCGTAGAAGCTTTGTGGCAGGTCATAGACTGCTTCGGCTCCGATCTGCCCCAGTGTCGGGGGAGAAAGGCGAGCCTGAGCCAGCTTCATTACGCCGCTCATGACCTCAGCATTTCGTGAGACGACACAACCGATGCGGGCTCCACAGGCAGAGAAACGCTTTGAAATGGAATCAGTTACGATTACGTGTTGTTCGGCTCCTTCCAGTCCCAGGATGGACTGATGGGTATATCCGTCATAGACAAACTCCCGATACACTTCGTCCGCTATCAGGAACAGGTCATGCTTCAGGACAATTTCCTTGAGCTGTGCCAATTCCTCTGGAGTGTATAGGATGCCAGTTGGATTGCCAGGATTACAAATCAGAATGGCCTTGGTTTGAGGCGTAATCAGTGCTTCAAACTCCTCAATGGAGGGTAAGGCAAAATCTTCCTCTATTTTGGTGGTAATCGGCCTCACCTGTACGTTGGAGGCAATTGAAAAACTGTTGTAATTGGCATAAAATGGCTCCGGAATGATCACCTCATCACCCGGATTGAGACAGGCTGCAAAGACAAAGTTGAGGGCTTCTGAGGCCCCGGTGGTTACGATTACCTCATCGGTAGAGATTTCATGTCCTACCCTGGCGTAATACCTGGTGATGGCTTCTCGCAGGCTCTGATTCCCTGCGGAATGGCTGTACGCTAATACTTTCGGGGCAGTATCCTGAATGGCTTTCCAGTATTCGGCTGGAGTTTCAATGTCTGGTTGTCCTATGTTGAGGTGAAAGACCCTGGTGCCGCGCTGCTTGGCTGCTTCTGCAAAGGGAACAAGCTTGCGGATCGGTGAGGCTGGAACCACCTTGGCGCGTTGGGATACTTGGGGCATATGATTCAGTAGTTAGTCAAATATGAGAGGGCATATGATCTGAAGGGAAAACTCTCTTTTGGTTCCCAAAAACCTTGCCCATTGATTCTTGAAGTCCGGGGAGAAATTCGGCAAATAAAGATAAACTCCGCAGATACTTCAGAAAATGTCTTTTCGCACCATTTCTGCTAACCAATTAGGTGTAGACTGGGAGGGATGGCTTAGCTGTCTGATGCTGGAGTATTTTGGGAAGAAGCTTCACCAAAAAATTTCCGGTAGACAGGTCTCCGATAGGCAAACTGGGCATAGAGTACAGGATACAGCAGCGGATCCGTCAGAAGGCTGGGGGACCGAAAGCGGATGTCATCGACGATGACCGACTCATGTTCGCTCACCTTCTCCACTACGTGATGGTGTTCCCACTCTTTTAGAAAAAAGGGGAGCCTGCTGCCACGATCCACAAACCATGCTTTGTTCTCGTCGTGGCCATCTTCAACGATCTCGCTGACCCAGTCTTCCTTTATGAGTCCCAATAGCTTCATCCTGATGTGGACAATATCTCCTTTATGGGAACCGTCAAACCTGAGCAGCTCGACATCTGCTCCCGGAGGGCTTAGCCGTTCGAATAAATCCCGGTCAAACTGCTCCATTACCGTCCGGTAATTTCCCATGACAGGTGTTCTAATCTCTATGTGCATAGCTTTCTGCAATTCTGTGTGACATTGATTCACTTGGGTACGTCCATAGTAACCTGACTGGGGAGATTCGGTTTGAATCGGAGCAGAATAACAGTTGTTTAGCGATTGTTCGAATTAACCTTTCCCTGATCGAACATGTTTTCTTACATATCATCCAGTTTTTCTACTAAACTCTTTCTCAAAACGTATAGCTAGTAGGTGGGAGCCCCCCTATAAATAGCCATCTGTTTCCCGCCCAATAAATACCCCAAAATATTAATGGAAAACCCAAACGTAGCCATATACCTTGATTTCGAAAATCTGGCCATCTCCGCCGAAACTGTTTACCCCTCCAAAAACAAACCCCTTAACATCGAGCCCCTGGTGGATTTTGCCACGACTAAGGGCGTGATTTGTGTAAAAAAAGCCTATGGAGACTGGTCCAAAGGCATCTTTAGCCAGTATCAGGGGGACCTGATGGGCCAGGGATTTGAACTGATTCACCTACCTGAAACCAATCAGCAGGGCAAGAATGGTTCTGATGTGCGCCTAGCTGTGGATGTCATGGCCTATATAGAGACCTTCCCTGAAATCGACATCCTCGTGATCGGTTCAGGAGATACCGACTTCATTCCCCTAATTCAACACCTTCGCAGCCGTGGAAAATCCGTCATCATTGTCGGATTTGAACATAGCGTGGGAAGCCTGGTAAAACGTAATAGTGTGGAATTCAAGGCCCTGGAAGATCTGATTGGGGCTCCTGAAGAAGAATCGCCATCGTCAGATCTCACAGAAGAATTGGACATCAGCTATGGTCGTCGCCTGCTGCAACGCTTTATCCGCAGCAGCAACAACGATGATGAAACCATCCTGATGTCTCAGCTCAAACAGCAGCTATTGAGGCTAGACCCCTCTTTTTCTGAACGGGAAATGGGCTTTTCTTCCTTCAAGCAATTCGTCAATCATTTCAAGGGCGACCTGGTCAAAAAGGTGGAAATCAAGGATGAAAGCCTCCCACTGGTCTATCTGCAGGAGCCCAAAAGTTCCAACGGTAAAAAAGATTCAGACGATCCTGAGGATGAAGCCTTGCAAAAGGCCGCTTTGCAATTTCTGACCAGGAAGCTCCGGTATCAGAAAAATGCATTGCTGAGGCTGCAACTCTCTGTGGCTCTGTTTGAGGCAATGAAGGCTGAAGACGAAATGTCGATGAACCAGATGTTTGACGAAATACATGATCGGTCCAGTCATAAATTTGCAAAGACCGACATCAAAAAGTACGTCAACACCCTGTTCACAGGGGGGGCCTTCAAAGCAGGATCTACCAAGGACCAGGGGCCATTGCTGGCCAGGCCCTTTAAACTGGACCCCAGCATCGAAAGCCCGGAAGGCCTGGATCAGGTTTATATCCGTCGGGTAAGCGAGATCCTGCAGAGCCGCTATACCGCCATGGATTCGCACCTTATTCTCGAACTATTGATCTGATTGCGGCAGTGCCGTAACTTGAGGCATGTCTCAAGGTCCTACCCTGGAAGTCCTGCGCGAATTGGCGCCCGATCCCAAAGCCTGGGATCGGGCTTCAGAATTGGCCTATCCTCAAAACTGGACCGCCCTAAAGAAATCCGGGGACCTGATCTGGGCCCGTTACTACAACTATCAGGTTGCTGCCAACCTCCGGGTCCTTCAGGGGCAATGCACCTGTCCCAGTCGCCAGAAACCCTGTAAACATGCTCTGGGGCTGATGGTGTTGCACCACCGTTACCCAAATACCTTCCAGGGGGATGCCATCCCTGAGGGACTAGCCACTTTCGCCAGTAAATCTCCTTCTGGTAGCAGTTGCGTGGCCCCCAATCCCCCAAAAGGGGATGACAATCGGCTTCAGCAGCGCCTGCAAGATATTGGAGGCGGGCTGGTGGAGCTACGCTTGTGGCTCAGGGATACCGTGCAGATGGGGCTGGCCAACCTGGAGCAACTGCCTGATGCTCAGTGGGCACACATTCGGGCCCGGCTCACTGATGCCAAAGCATCTGGTCTTGCCAATCGGATTGATGCGCTGAAAGAAGCGGTGCGCCAGGAAAATGGGCATCGACAGGCGCTACATCAGATTGGACTCTTGCAGCTGTTTTGTGAAGGGTTCAGGCATTTGGAGGAACTGGGACCGGAGATGCGGCAGGAAATTTTCAATCAGGCGGGAATCAATCAAAAGAAGGCTGATATCCTCAGCAGCGGGGGCTTGAGTGACCACTGGATCGTGCTGGGGCGGCGGGTAGAAATTCAGGAGCGGTTTGATATACAGCGCACCTGGCTACAGGGGCGTAATACGAAACGATTGGCGCTGCTATTGGAGTTTTCCATAGCAGGAAGTGGGTTTGAGGTTCAGTTGGATGCTGGCCAGGCCTTCCATGGGGCACTTTGTTACTATCCGGCGGGTTTCCCTATTCGGGCTTTGATTCAGCAGAGCGATCCTCCCCATTCTAGCCCGATGCTTCCTATTGCCTGCTCGCTCGATGAAAACCTGGAGAGCTATGCTAATGCCCTTTCCTATAATCCCTGGTTGGATCGCTACCCCATGGTGCTGGATGGCCTCCGGGCAACCGGAGATGAATCATTTCTTGTGGATGAGAAGAATCAGGTAATTCCGTTACACCCCGCTTTTTCTCGGCATTGGGAGCTACTAGCGCTAAGTGGCGGCAGCTTTTTTAAGGTGATGGGAGAATGGGATGGGTATCAGTTGTTCCCCCTGGCGGCGGCTGAGGGCAGCAGATGGGTGAAAATCTAACATGAAAGTAGGGACGAAAGAGACAACTGGCCCGTATGCTTTTACCGATCCTGCTGCATCTGACGGTATAGCCATGCGCGGGCAAAATTCCAGTCGCGCTTCACAGTCGCCGGAGAAGTATTTAATGCTTCGGCAGTTTCTTCGATGGACATTCCGCCGAAGAAGCGACACTCTACCACCTGGGCCTGTCGTTCACTGCGCTCCTGTAACTGCTTGAGGACCGTATCAAGCGAAAGCAATTCATCGACCAGTTCATCGGTCATGGGAATGGCGAAATCGACCTGATCAAGGGACATTTTTTGCTTGTCGCCTCCACGCTTGATGGCGTGTCTATGCTGGGCATAGTTGATGAGCACCTGTCGCATGGCGCGTGCTGCAATATGGAAAAAGTGGGCTCTATTCTGGAAATTGACCGAAGTCTGGTCCACCATTTTCATATAGGCTTCATGGACCAGAGCGGTGGTATTCATGGTTTCAAGGCCATGAGATTTCCATCTGACACGGCGGGCTACCTGTCGGAGTTGTTGATATACGAAGGGAAATAATTCGTTAAAGGCGGTCGGGTCTCCCCCTTCCAGCGATTTAAGCTTCTGGGTAATCAAATCTGGAGAAGGTATCATCTGCACTAATTCCTCACACTAATGATTTGGGTGTTGACCGTGTGACCCGCAATGGATTTTATGTAGTAGATCCCATCAGAAAGGACAGGGAGCTGTATCCTGCGTTGCTGCGGCCCACTATTCAAGTAGAAATTATCATGCCACACCCTTTTGCCTGAGAGGTCAAATACCTCGAAACTTACCTCCTGGGGAGTTGGCAGCTCAAAGGCTATCTGAAAACTGCCGTTGGAAGGATTGGGGAATATGTTGACATCTGAGATAGCTTCAGCAGGTTGGATGGATGTGGCATTCAGGCACTGGGTTACCTGATCTACAACCTCTGATCGGAAAGCCGAGTTGACCAAAACACTTCCGGAGCATGGATCTCCGGTGAAGTCTGTTCCATTTGTGATTACTGGTATATTGCTTAGTCCCGAAATGGTATTCTGGGTTTGCAGAGGATCGATTCCGCTCTGGACCATCTGCCAGGCAAGCAGCTTTTTAAGGCTGTTCACCTGTTCAGGTGAGGGGTTGGGATCAGCAGTCTTTCCAAAAGTGCCGAGTAAGCAGATACCGGTGGTTCCGACCTCGGCTTTGGGGTCGCCAGAGAGGTAATCTCCTACGACATTGAGTCCTCCTCCGCGCGCCTCATAGATAACTCCCTCAGGGTCAATGATCCAGTTATAGCCAAGGTCGCATTTGCCCAGGACATTGACATGATAGCTGTATAGGGACAATACTTCTGCCGGCCAGTTTCGACTTTCGTTGGATGTGTTGGACTGAGTAACCACACAGTGGCTAATACTTGCATACTGGGGCTGTAGGCAGGTGTAGGCCTGGGTATCGGGATCCGGGGCATACCAGGCGGCACGGTCAAAGTATCCAGGATGGCTACAGGTAGAGGAAGCATCTCCACTAAGTCTGTACTTAAGTCCATGGGGATTCAGGGGGCGCGGATCCTCTACATGCGAAATATGCAGTTTGAGGGGGGACAGGACCATAGGGGTTGCACCTATGCCTCGGGCTGACACGAAAATAGTATACCGGAGCCCGGTCGCTTCTGCGGGAACCTGGATTTGCTGAGAAAACCAGATTTCAGGTTGGTCATCCTGGGTGAGGACAGGACAGTAGCTCAGGTGATCAGCTGAAACCCATTGCTGGTTGGGAAGGAGAAACTCCAGCATAATGCCCATGCTCTGGGACTCAAAAGGCGTGGCTTCTATTTCTAAAGCCACGGTACGATAAACTGATGTATCACTTTGGGGCATTGTGATCTCCGCAGACCTGTAGGTTGCGGCAATATCCGCTTGCTTGGTGATCAGTTGTCCATGTTGGCTAAGGGCAAAATTATCCATGAGGAAGCTCCCTGTGTGCCCGCCGTAGCTGGGTGCCAGGAGATGATATTGCAGACTTGACTGGGCCACCAGGCAGGATGGGCTTGAGTACCAACCTATTAAGCCTACTAACCCGAAGATTGCAAGGATATTTTTTGCCAAAACCGTATTTGCCATCACGGTCGTAAGATAACGATTTTCGAGGACCTTGCCAGTCCGATTCCCTGAACCTTTGCCTCCGTGGATAAAATATTGTTAACCGTACGCAATCGGAGGACAATCGTAACTGCTGATAGCCAGTTGTTTAGGCATAGCTCTTGCGCTGAGCTTTGGCCCAGGTAACTTTTTGTTCACCACGGCGATAGCGTCTCCAGCCCAGCCATATGCACACATTCATCATGACGAAGTAGTATGGCACAAACAGGGCCTTGAGCCGTATCTCACGGCTTTCCATCCACCAGCCCAATCCTGCCAGTAAATAAAAAGCAATTTGCCCTATAGCCATCAACGAATAAATACCTCCGAGTTGCCAGGCAAGGATCGGGGCCGCAATGAGCAGCCAGCCCAGCCCTAGTGGAGCCAGGGTCCAGCGAAGCACCCGATGGGATATATATTGAAAGGACAGCTTGCCATATTTGATCGGATTGAGTAGATCTCGCAGCCTCCACATGGCCTGGAAGGCCCCGGCGCTGATCCGGATCTTTCGTTTGATTTCTTCTTTCACCGTCATGGAGGCAGTCTCTACCGCGTAGGCTTCCGGTACATAGGCCACTCGGTATCCATCCTGAGCAATTGACATGGTCAGGTAAAAGTCTTCGATCAGGCTGTCGGGAGGCACTTCTCTAAAGGCATCCCGTCGAACGGAAAAAAGTTCTCCTGCCGCGCCTACCACACTGTACCATTCTCCGTCCCACTGCTTGAGTTTGGATTCATATTTCCAGTACAATCCTTCTCCTGCTGCGCTGGCATTGTCCTGCTCAGCCATGTGCACCCGCTTTTCACCGGCTACTGCTCCTATCTGTGGATCTGCATAGGGCTTCACGAGATTTCGGATAGCTTGCTTGTTGAGCAGCGTATTGGCATCAGAGAACACCACAATTGGGGTGTCGATCAGCGGCATCACGCGGTGAACCGCCGCTAGCTTGCCCCTACGTTCTGGCTGATGATAGTGCCGAATCTGAGGGTAACGACCCACTACTTCCGGACTATTATCATTAGATCCATCCGTCACAAACACCCAGTGCAGCTTTCCCTTGGGATAATCCAGGTCCAGGCTGTTCTCTATTTTTTGTTGGATAAAGTCCTCCTCGTTGTAGGCCGCAATAAGCAGGGTGACCTCAGGTAAATCTTCTTCAGCAAACCCTCTATTTTCCTTTCGCTTTTTTAGGGCCAAAAGTCCCCTCAGCAGGATGCCATATCCCAGGTAGGAGTAGAACAGAAGGAAGAGGAATATCCAGAATGAAATAACCAGAAAATTCATGTATGGTGACTGTTTATGGGGGATTTGGAGTCGAGTATTTTGCTATAATTTGGGGTGTAAATGCCTGTGATTCAATGGGGTTGTATAATGTTGCCGTGGTTTGGCTGACTCTGGCTGTAAGTCCTTTGATGAAAAAGACTGGGAAGGGGCAATTCGTGCCGATTGTGGAGCTACCTCGCCAATGGAAGCTCTTTCGGAGATGTAAGACCTCCGTCTGGATACACTACTTTTTGATGCAGCGTGAGATTAGGACCAGGCCATACGGGCTAATAGTTTTCGTGCCTGTTCTTGGTACACAGCGGGTACTCCCCGGATGGCAGACATGACCTGTAATGGAACATGCCTCCTAAAGACGATGACACCCAGGATGGTGGTAATTACCATGGAAATCACAGTAGCCCAGGCCGCTCCAACCACCCCTGCCATGGGGATGAACAGGAGATTCCATCCAAGATTAAGGCCGAGGCTGGCCCATACCAGCCTGAAATTTAGCTTGGGGCGACCGATCGCTTCCAGGGAAATTCCTGCCATGCGGCCCCAGGGCTTGATCAGTGCCGTCAGGAGAAAAATCTGTAAGATGGGAGCAGAGTCGGCATATTCTGCACCGGCAATGAGCGTGATAGCGGGCCTAGCGAGTACCCATAGCAGGATGCATGGAGGAAGCACCAGGGCGATTAACTGACTGACTGATCTCTCCCACAAGCGCGCCATGGCGGCGGCGCCTTTTTCATTGAAATTCTGGCTAAGCTGTGGGAATATCACCAGGGTAACCGAACGCATGGGGATCTCCAGGTAGTTGGTCAACTTGGTGCCAATGTTGTACAGGGCTACTGAGGCCGGTCCCAGGAAATATCCCAGCATAAGAACATCCAGTCTTTGCAGGAGGATAGACCCGAGGCTACTGCCCATGGAAAAGCGCCCATACTGGGCCAGTTCTTTCATCCAGCGTTTGCTGGGACGTCCAATGGTAAGTTTATCGCGGTGAAGATATCCCATGATGCCCACGACTACGGTTGCAGCCAGGCTTTGCCACCAAAGCACCTGGACAGGACTTGTCAGATAGGCCGTCACCGCGACTCCCAATACCAGGGAAAAGTACAGCCCCCCATTGATGAGGTGACTCCAGAATACGGCTTTGAAATCCCGATCGGCAACGAGGATGTACTCCAGAAACCTGAAGCTTCCCCAGCCAATGACGACCAGTCCGTAGTAAAAAGCCAGGTCCACCAGTAGGGGCGCTTCCCAGAGCTCGCTCAGTGGGAATGAGAGCCCCCATAATACGAGCCATAGGAGCACGCCCGAGACGAGATTCAATAACCAGGCAGAGCCAATGATGGATTTGCGGTCGTTTGGGTTGTCCACGATGTATTTAACCAGGCCGTTCTGGATGAAGCCCATCCGCGCCATTTCTGCGAAGGTCATGATGGTCTGGTACAACACCCAGGTACCAAAATCTTCTCGACTCAGGGTACGTACCAGCACCATGAATACCAGGAAGGCGAAGCCAAAAACCGTCGCCTGGGATAGCAGGGAATAGAGGTTACTCTTGGCGTTGAGGGATAACTTCATGGGGGGCTACCTGTTGTAGAGTTTCGTTGTAAAATGCCAGTGTCTGGGAGGCTATGTGATGCCATTGATAGTGGTTTTGAACCATGTCCCGACCCATTTGGCCCATTCTCCTGCTAGTCGTAGGATCCTGGTCCAGCCGATTCACATATTCAACTATCTTGTTGACATCGCCTGGCTCGACGAGCCAGCCATTCTCCTTGTGTAGGACCAGTTCCTTGAGCCCGCCGGTGCGCGAGGCAATGACTGGAACTCCTCTTTCAAATGCTTCAAGAGCTACCAGCCCCTGTGGCTCATAAATGGAAGGAATCAGCAATGCCAGTGATTTTTCCAGGAGGGGCATGACCATGGGGTTGGGCAATGGGCCAACCCAGTCCACCCGGTGCAGCAACTTCTTTTCCAGGAAAGCGTTTCGGAGAGCCGAAGTCCGTTTCCCTGTGCCGATTATCCGGAGGTGAATGTGACTGGGTAACGAGGCCAAAATATCTGGTAGCCACCGGATCCCCTTGTTTTCTTCTATTCTGCCTAAAAAGGTCAGATGTCGAGTCCGGTTGATGTTGGGCTCTAGCGGTTCTACCCGAACGCCATTTGAGATCACCTTAACTGGCAGGGAAGGGCTCCCAAGGTTTTCCTCCAGTTGCTCCTTCATGAACTCGCTGACCGTGATGACCCCTGTCGCCCGATGAAAGGCGGTGGTTTCCCATCGGTGAAAAAGGAGTTGATGTAGCCAGCCGTCGAGGTTAAATCCACTCTTGTGATGCGTATGCCAATATTCCTCGCGGGTCAGTCCGTGGAAAGTCTGGATGACAGGGACTTTGAGCCTGCCTTTGGCAGCAAACAGGACCCCACTTCGTCCCTGGACATGCAAGAGATCAAACTCATGCTGATGGGCTTTTAGCCATCGGTTTGCGTACAGATTAAAGGCCAGGTCATCAGCCAATCTTCTCAATCCGTTCAGTCGATAACCAGGGAAGTAACGCAATGGGTGAATTTTAACCCCTTTCAATTGCCAGTGGCTGCGCCCCTTCCATGAACCAGCCGTAAGGATATGCACTTCCGCTCCCTGCTTTGCCAGAGACATAGCCAGGTATCGAGTATGGGTTTGGATTCCCCCCAACTCAGTATTCAGCGCCTTGCATATCAGTGCGACTTTCATCTGAAGCTATCTTAGGTAGTGGTTTCTTTCTTTCTTCTCATGAGTTGTTGAATCCTGACCTTGGCACTTGGATTCAGTTCTTTGAATCTGGCTTGCATTCCACGGGCAATTCCTGAAATGATGCCAACAAGAAAGGCTAGCATGACGGGGTCGTATGGAAACGCTTTAGGTTCTGCCATTGAGGGGAAATTAATTCGTGATTCGGAACTCGTGATTTGTAATTGAAGAGTTACACACAGGTTTTCAGCAGTTCTAAACTAAAGGAACTATGGATTGAGAGCGTCAATGTGTCGCCGCGATTAATATGAGTAAGTTGACCGCGTTTTTCTCGCAACGAAGTGGTCTCGCCTCCTGAAAGTCCCGTTCTCGGGGTCGCTTCTAAATTCTCTGAGTATGAACTCCAGAAAATCATGCTGCTGGAACAGCCGCCTGCTCCTCTTCAGGGCGGTCCAGGTAGCGGAGTATCTTGGCCGGAACGCCACCGACCACCGCGTAGTCGGGTACATCCTTGGTGACGACCGCTCCGGAAGCTACCACTGCATGTTTTCCGATTGTTACTCCTTTGAGGACCATGGCGCGGGTAGCCACCCATGCCCCATCCTTGATGATAACTGATCCTCCCTTACCATCTGAAAGCCGGTCGGTTACGTCGTGAAAATCGCTGTCCATGATGATGACGTGTGGGGCGATTCTGCAATCATTCCCGATGATGACACGGTGACTTACGGAGATGGTCGGGCCGTTCAGTCGACAGTTATCTCCGATCTCAAGGATAGCTCCGCGTCCTACGGCCAATCTTACCTGGTTTACATTGGACCAGATGCGGGTCACGTTGCCGATCCGCAGGGTGCCTCGGTTGATAATTTTGGGACGCCCGTTGGTAAACACGATTTTGCCCAGTGTGGTGGCCTTGCGCAGGCGCCAGCGACTGACTAGAAAATTGGTCCCCAATTCAATCAGGCGGAGCACCAACCTGACACGTACCCGAATGTGGTTTTCGGGCAGGTTCATGATGGCACTTATTTTCTTGATTTCATTAAAAATGAGCTTTTTCATTTTCCATTGATCAATTTCCCCTGTTCGCGGATCAGTGTTCTCCGTGTGGGGTGTGGATGAATTTCTTGTTGGCCTGGCGAATGCCCCTGAGTTCCCAAACCAGCCTGAAGAAGGTGCCGGGAAGCTGTGCGAGTGCTTTCAAAGTCTTCCATCGATAAAATCTGCCTGGTGTGGCGATGGCATAGGCAAAAGCCACCGATAGAAAAGCCCCTGTCCAGGCCATACTCAGCGCAGGATTGCCCCATAGCCATGCGAGCAGGGTCCCAATGGTGGCTGATCCAACCAGAACAAGCCGAGGGAGCAGGAGCAATTGGAAGGTTTTATCAACAAAACTCAGGCGCTTCATGCTGACCAGTGAGGTGAGCGCTGGCCCCAAAAATCTGCCGAGGTAATGGTACTGAGCGGCTATCCAGCGAAGTCTCTGTCGCCCGAAATGGGCACTTTTGCTGACCTTTTCATCGTAGATAAAGGTCTTGTGCAGGTACTCAATCACTTCTCCCGAACGCATCAGGGTCAGTTCCAACTCCTTGTCAAACCCTCCAACAGCGTTATTAGTCGCCATAAAGTTTTTGAACAGTTGGTACTCGAAGGCCATGCCTGAGCCGATCAGGCGGGACGAATAGCCCACCCTGCGGTGTCCCAGGCAGAAAATGGTGTTGTTCACCTCTTCACTGATGGCATCGAGAATGGCCACGGCGCTGTTTTCGTTTTTGGCGATGCGACGTGCCTGAACCACCCTGGCTCCCTGCCGGAAAGCCTGATCAAAGTCATGCAACACATTGCTATCGACGACGTTGTCCGCATCGAGCACCATGGCCACATCATAGCCATCCCCCAGCTGTTGCAGGGCCAGGTTCAGTGCTTTGGCTTTGGTACTTTCCTCCTGTGCCAACTCGATGAGGCGCAGGGGCATTCCCCTTAACCTTTCTATAGTCTCAGGCTTCAGATGGTCGCCAATAATGACGAGGTCCCAGCGATCTTCCGGGTAGTCTATTTCCAGCAGACGATTGGCGGTATCCAGGATTACAGCATCCTCACGGTAGGCCGGGACCAGCACCGCTATTTTGTGATGTGTTTGAGGGGTGCCGTCGCGATTCCGGGTCTGCTTTTTGGCGGGAATGATCCTGCCTGCCAGTGCAAAGACCAACAGGTAGGCTCCCGTCATGGCAACCGGTATCCACAGTACCCATCCGATGATATCGATTAGGTTCATGCCATTACTTTAGATGCTGATTCTACTTTTTCCCAAATCTGGAAGATGCCATCCCGTACGGAGAGCTTCAGACCTGCCTGGGTGAGAAGTTCTTCGCAGCGGTCCACCTCGGCCTGGGTCAGCATACCTCCGAAGGGGTGTACTTCCATAAATACCTGACGGAATTGGCTCAGTCGGTCTTTGTTGGATTCGAAGAAATCCAGCTCTCCCCCTTCGATGTCCATTACCAGGGTGTCAAACTGGAATCCGTGCTCGGCCTCCAGGGTCTCGATGCGTTTGCCGGGAATCTGTACGGGCTTGCCCTGGCTGCGCTTGGTGCTGCCCAGTACGATGATATCATCCAGGTAGAAGGTCACGAAAGGCTCGTCAGTGATGATGCAATGCTCAACCTTGTATTGCCCTTGGTTATGGTCCCGGTTTTTTTCAATCCAGGGGATCAATGCGGGATTGGCCTCTACAACTACATGTTGCTCAGGGTTTTTGAGCAGGCTATTGGTCAGCCCTGAAACGACTCCGAGGCAGGCTCCCAACTCCAGTACTTTTGCGTCACGATTGAGGTAATCGACGAGGTATTTTCGTTCCTCCTTTTCGTAGCGCCCGATAGGAAAGTATCCCCTGAAGGGAACATCCGTCAGGTCTCTGGGGACAAAGAATTCCAGCTTCCCGACCTTGTAGGTACGCTGAATGAAGGTGAAATACAGGCCAGCGAGGTACAGGACAGGGCGGGTAATTAATCTGCGCAATGCAGCGATTCCTGTGGGTCTATCGGTCATCGGTGATAATGTTATCAGTGTAGAAAATGTTGATTTTAAGATGGCCAGGTAAGGAAAGGCGAATCCCTATCGAATCGGTGCCAAAGCAGTACCCGGTGTGTTTCCCAAGGCCGGTTGGGCTAGCTGGCAGGAATGGGGGATGCTATCCCCAGCAGCTTTCGGTACCTGGCTTCGGTATTGGCGACCATGACGGGCAGGCTGAATTGCTTTAGCACCGTCTGACGTGCGGCATCCCCCAGCTGCTGAGCAAATACCGGGTCTGCGTGGACCCGCAGGATGGCATCAGCCAGGGCCTGTGGGTTTTTGGGAGAAATGTGGAGGCCATTCTGTTCGTGGGTTACAGCTTCCACATTTCCGCATACATCCGATACCAGAGCGGTTTTTCCCATGGAAAGGGCTTCCAGCATCGCGATGGACAGGCCTTCCCAAAGAGAAGGCAAGACATAAACATCTATGGTGTGCAGGACATTGGGTACGTCCTGTCTGAATCCGGTGAAGGTAACGGCGTCCTCGAGGCCATATTCCTGGACCTTGGCGAGGGCCTGTTCTTTCAGCTCTCCATCTCCTACCATCAGGAAATGAACGTCCCGGGTCTTTTTGGCTACCAGATTGATCGCTTCCATCATGGTCAGCGGGTCTTTCTGAGTCGTCATCCGAGCTACAAATCCTACGAGGGTTTTGTCTTTCGGGAGGCCCAGTTCTTCGCGCAGGTCCATGAGGCTGGATGACTCCGGATCAAACCTGTTGGTATCTACTCCATAGTAGACAATCTCGGACTTCCGCAGGGGAAAATACTGTCGCCCCTCATCCTGATTGGCTTTTGAGACGTTGATCGTCAGGGTGGAGGCCTCTGTAAGCAGGTCTTCGGACTTGTACCGGGCCTTGAACATCAGTGGATGCAGGCTGGGATGGAAAGACCATCCGTGGACCGTGTACACCAAAGGGAGATTCAACGCCCTGGCTGCCCGGTAAACATTGGAGCAGGATCGGGTGCCGTGGGCATGTACCAGCTGGATGTTTTCTTCTTCCAACAGGCGCTTTACCTTTCCCACGACAAATGGGTTAAAGGGCTTGGTGGTATGGATCACATAGGTTTTTACCCCCTGACTTCTCAGCTGGTCTACCATCGGGCCTGGAGTAAAGCTCAACACCACGGGTTCAAACTGGCTTCTGTCCATCCCTCGCACAAGATCCAGCACGTGGGTTTCCCCACCGCCTATCTTACCCTGTCTGATCGTTTCTAATATTTTTACTGGCATGCCTTCGTAATTCGTGATTCGAAATTCGTAATTGTTGGGGGCTGGGTTTGGAGTCAACATGAGAGGTGCTTTCCTTCTCTCCTATTCCCCTGTACCGTCCTCTCCCCTTACTACCACCGCGACATATCTCCCTTGAGTGCCTGTGCTGTAGCTTTTTCAATGGCCTTTCTTCGCTGGTTATCTCCCTGATAGGCATATTTCAGCCATGCTTTGGGAGTGGCTATCAGGAGGTAGTATGCCTGCGCCAACCATCGGGTAATTCCTTTTTGGTTTCGCTTGATGAAGACCCATCGGTTTCGATGCAGGTAAAAAGCCTTTAGCGGGCTCATTTTTCCTGTCGCGGCTGAAATCTTATGGAAAATCTTCCCAGCTGGATTGAACATGATGCGGTAACCGGCCTGGCGGATTCGCTCGGTCATGTCGTGCTCTTCATAGTAGAGAAAGTAGTCTTCGTACATTTCTCCTCCGATCCTGTCCAGTGCCTCCTTTCGGACCATCATACAGGCACCATTTGCATAGCCGGTTTCACGAGGCAGGTCATGCTGCCCGGTATCTTTTTCTCCATATCCAAACTTGCGGCCTCGGCTGGTAATGGGATGGATGAGGGTCGTCCCGGCAAACTGCAGGGTATCCGGTTCGTCGTAGAAGAAGATCTTTGGGCTGACAATTCCGATCTCCTTATTCAGCTCCATCATTTCTACCATTGGCTCCAGAAATCCGGGATCAACCTCG
Source organism: uncultured Bacteroidia bacterium (assembly GCA_964343195.1). GTDB lineage: Bacteria > Bacteroidota > Bacteroidia > J057 > J057 > CAYVAP01. The sequence continues at coordinate 122,820 of CAYFIR010000003.1, forward strand.
GTGTCATTGTTGAGCATGAGGATGTACTTGCCGGTAGCTGCATGAAACCCAATGTTGTTTCCCCCAGCAAACCCCAGGTTGGATTCACTGTATAAAAACCGGACTTCTGGGAAGTCTTTTTCCATCGCAGGAATGGAGACTCCGTCGGTCTCATTGTCCACCAGGATGATTTCCAGGTCCGGATAGCTGGTCTCCAGCAGAGAATACAGCATCTTGCGGGTAAGCTCCGGCTGCTTGTAGTTCACCGAGACCACTGTCACCCGAGGCCATACGATGACCTCGGGGTTGGCTTTGGTTCGCTGGGATGTTATGAGTGATTCCATGAAATTTTCTGTTTTGTGGATCGGAAAGAGCGGCGAGATCACTGCGCTGTCAGAAAAAAGCCCAATCCCTCTGTTTCTGACTTCTGCTTTCTTTTCCCCCTCTTTTTCATTCAAACTTCTTCCTTCCAATTACCTGGATGGCATTGCCCCTCTTGCGTGATCCCACGAGGTGGTCCAGCCGTACGAGTAACTTGGCTATGGGGAGAAGTGCCAGTTGCAACGCGGCTCCAACCTTGTGGCCAAAGTAGCTCAGTTCCCAGCCCAGTCGGGCCAGCCAGCCATCGGAGTAGGCTGCATATACGACTTCGTACCCTTCCTTTTCAAAGCGGGCTTTCAGGTCTTCCAGTTCGTACACCTGTCCGATATGTTCTTCATCCAGCCATACCTTGTGGTCACCAAACCAGCTTTCAGGAGCGATGATGTGCTGCTCTTTACTCGGCATCTTGACCAGCAGGTATCCGCCGGGCTTCAGGCGTTCCAGGGCTTGTGGAAAGGGCATTTCTGGCTCCAGGATGTGCTCAAACACGTCTACTGAGTAGATGAGGTCAAAGCGGGCGTCCTCTGGCAGGGTTTCGATCAATCCCAGATGAGGTTTCAGGTTGGTGGCTCCAGCCTTGCCAGCGATGTCTTCCAGTAGCTTGGTCTTACGCTCGTGTAGTTCCAGGCCCGTTACATTGGCATTAGGCAGGGCTTTGGCCATCATCACGGAGTATTCGCCAAATCCACATCCCAGGTCCAGAATGTCCTTCATCTCGGTGAGAGGAAGTTGATTGACTGCGTGTCGGAACGCCAGAGAGCGGGCAAAGTTTCCCACATTGGTGTAGCCAAACACCTTGGCGATGAAGCGGGATAGCCGGGGATGACGCGCCATTCGCGCGCTGGTTAGGGTCTGAAAATTGCCGAATGCGACTTGCATGTTGGATATTGCTTGATTGATGTAATTCCTGATTCGATGGTTATGTGCCTGATTGATTTTCAGGCAAAGGCTTGCATAGCAATGCCCACTAGGGACTTGCCTGCGCCGATTCTATCTGTTTTTTGGTTTTGTTTCGGGGGCCCTCCGCCTTCTTTTTGGCCTCCCTTTCTTCCAGTATTCTATCATACATCGGTGCCATGGCCACGAGTGGCATGGTCACAAATATGATGGGCCCGGTGGGCACCTGCCCAAATACCTGGTTGCCAAAACTGGCCAGGATGATCCCGGTATAGCCCGATACTATGGCCATGAGCTTGGTCTTCAGCTGGGGATTGCGGATGTGCCACACGATGTAGCTCCCCCTTCCCAGCATATAGCCCAACACTCCGACGTGTAAGCAGAGGCCTATAATTCCGGTTTCTGCCCAGATTTTTACATACCAGCTATCGGTAGCGGTCTCGGCAAGGAAGGTACCAGGGGTAAAACGGTTGCCCCAAAAGCCCGCAGAACCGACTCCTCCTCCCATGGGTTTGTCCGACAGGTACTTTCGGAAAGCCACCTGATTGCGGAATCGAACCTGTAAGGAGGGGTTGTCAGGATCCAGGCCGGTTCGCATCCGTTTTACCTGCTCAACTCCCTGAAACATGAAAGTAAATCGCAGGATATAGTACACAACCGCCATGGCGATCAGTCCTGCTGACAATAGTTTGAAGTTTTTGGTTAAAAAAAGGTAGATGATGGCTCCCGTTCCAGGTACGGCCAGTGCCCCCCGGGTTCCCGATATGCCAAATCCGACCAGGGTCATCAGGGCTGTAAACCCAAAGAATAATTTCTTGCGCATGGGGAAGGGCCCCAGAAACAGAATTCCCGACATGAGGCAGACCATAGCCTGTGAGGCCCCAAACTGTCCTGCATCGGTGTAAAACGAGAAGACCCGCAACACCCCAAACAGCACGTGGGTATCGGCGTTACCAGCAACATAGAGCCAGCGGTGCTCGGCATCGTCCAGGCCGATATTCTTTTGCTTGAGGCCCCAAAGGGCACCCAGGATGGATATGACAAAAATGATGTTGAGCACCCGGTCGATGTACTTTGGATCACGCCAAAGCATAAAGACCAGCCCGAAGGTGAGCATCTGGTAAAAGCCCATGCTACGCATGGCATAAAACCAGGCAGTTTTGCTGAGGGAAAGCGGATTGAAGATCTCCACAATCAGCCAGATCATCCAGATAAGGGTGATCAGGTTGTAATCGTGCTTCACCGGAGTCCAGTCGGTGCGGCTGAACTTTTGAAAAAGCAGCGATACCCACCCCAGGGTGAGGAGGCCATCAACTCCAAGTCCCAGGGGCGCAGGAACATACCGAGTGATGCCAGTAGCAAAAAAGCTGAGGTAGAGCATACTAAAAACCGCAACACTGGGCGACTGAAACACCCAGATCAGGTAGGCTCCGATAAAGGGAACCCCTATAAGTGCGCCGCCTACCAGAATACCCATTTTTCCCAATACTACCGCCAGACCCACACAGACCACGAGGTAGATGATCAGCATGGGAATTCGGTAGATTTTATCTCCCCCAAGGCGATATGAAAAGTTGGGATCTATGGTTAGAGTTTTTGTATTGAAAATTCAGTCATCAAAAATATTCCATTTTAGAATAAATGGGAATAGCGAGTAAGGTTCACCCCTCTTGTGCATTTGTTCACAGCGCAAGGTTTGCCTTCAATTGGTCTTGCTGTGTCGTTCCCCCTTTGGCGAGCCATTTGATCAATTGTTCGGCTCTGCCCTCCCAGGATTGCTGCCTGGCAAATGCCAGCCGGGATTCCCGCTGTTGGACATTGTCCTGCTCCCAGGCACTTTTGCAGGCTGTGATGAAGTCCTTCCCATCTGCGATGGTGGCGACTTCAGAAAAATCTTCCAGATTGCTGAAATGTGTCGTTACGACGGGTAATCCTGCGGCCAGGTATTCATTGATTTTGAGGGGGTAAATGAATCGGGTGAACTCGTTTTTGACGAATGGAATCAGTCCCACGTGCATCTTTCGCACCCATTGGGGTAAATGACCGGGCCCAAAAGCCCCAGGAAGGTCAATGCGCGGATGCCAGGCCAGCCTCTCCTGGAAAGTGGGCTCTACTACTTTGCCGACCATGAGCAGCCGTGCTTCAGGCCAGTCTTCCAGGGTTTGCTCCAGGAGGTCAATGTCAATGCGATCGTTGATGTTGCCCAGATATCCCAGGGTAGGAGCCGTTTCGCGTGGAGGCTCAGACTCAAATGCCTGCTCAAACAGGGGAATATTGGCCCCGTTTTTCAGTACAAGGCCGGGCATTCCTTTGCCTTTTTCCTCCATCAGGGGATCGGAGGAAGTGATGAGGCCATCGACCTGGGAGAGGAGTCGCTCTTCCAGACGAGGCCCATGGCGATGGGTCCATCTGGCGGCTCCGATCTGATCGTAGCAATAATAGTAATGGGCCTGTTCGCCCAACTTCCCGTGTAAATAGGCTCCCAAAAATGGATTGAATGCTGTGATCAACAGAGGATCTTTATAGCCCAGGTGATCGAGAGCTGCGCTTATGCTCTTGCGGGCTACCTCTGCATTTCGTCGGGCCAGCACCTCATAGGTACTTCCGGGCTTGATGCCATTAATCGGCAGCAAAGGGGGGAGGGTCAATACATGTAGTTCGCCTCCATCTGCAACCATGTGGCGCAGGCGGGGATCACGGCCCATGATGCGGCGCCAGGGCCGGTTTTCATGGCGATAGCCCTGGTACACGTCTTTCCAGGTGAAAGGATACTCCACGTACAGCACCCGCTGGGTACGGGCCAGGGCCTGCATGAGCTGCACAGTGGACTTTTGATATTCGCCCTCCCAGGTGGGAAACCCCACACAGAGAATGGGCGGGAACTGTTGGGTCATGGTGCAAACTATGCAGCCATGTTTCCGGACTCGATATTATTTCGGCGGCAGAACTTACCTGTGTAAGATGGGGAGAGAAATGGAAAGAATTGGGGTTATCTACTGTTGATCATCAGGTGCCCCGGCAGTAGGTGCCACAAATTCTGCAACTCCCTCGGCTGCCTCATCGGGATTGGGGGCCATTTCGATTCCGTCGTAGATGCTCTCCAGGCTGAGCTGTATGTCCCATTCAGGCAATGAGATCGCCTGATCCATTTCCTGGTACAGGGAAAAACGCCATTCGCCTCCATCGATCATATGGTAGTGCTGCACCAGACAGAGGTCCTAGGCGACGATGAGGTAATGTCGCAGGGAGGGCAGCCTGAAATACTCCCTCAGCTTGAAGGTCTGATCGCCATAGGCAGAATGAGGCGACAGCACCTCTACGACCATTTGCGGACTGCGAACCCCATTTTTGGTTTGTTGATCCAGTGGGGCACAGGTGACCATCAGGTCGGGATAGAGGTAGCGGTCGCTGCGGTGGCGAAAGAGCTTTACGGTTTCGGAGAAGAGGTCGCAGCCTTTTCCTGCAATACGCGGTTTTATGCCTAAAATAAGATTGGTTACGATCTTATTGTGCCGATTACTCGCTCCAGCCATCGCGACGATGTTGCCGTCATGGTACTCATAGCGGTCTTCGGTATCCCGCTCAAATTGCAGGTATTCTTCCCAGGAGTAGGATCGGTCTTGCGGCAGTGGATAGTTCATGGTGAAAGGGAAAAGCTGTGTTGCATCAAGATACGAAAATCCCCCAGGGCATCATAGTGGACTCTCTTACCCCTGCTTTTTCCGCTGATCACTCAAAAATCTCTTCTTCCTCAAAATACTCCAGGATGTGCTCCTTCAGCAGAAACTCCTGCGAAAACACATCGGTGCTCGGCAGGGGCTTGACCAGCTCCCAGTGGGGCCAGCCTTCCTGGTCCTGCCCCTTGAGTTCATAGTAACCAGACTGGGAGAGCAGCCGACATAGCGCGATGTGCATCAGGTCCACCTTCTGCTCTTTGGTGAACTCGCGGGGGCCGCTGCCGAGCTCGCGCACACCGATCAAAAACAGGATGGATTCCATGGTCATCTCCTTCCCAAACTGCGTTCGCAGCCGGTCTTCGAGCATTTTCCAACGGGTTTGTAGGTCTAGGTCCAAAAGAGTTGAAGGTTGAAGGTTGAAAGAAATAGATGTTAGAGGTCAGATTCCCGATGCTCGGGACAGGCTGGCTATGCCTGTCAGAAGTTAGAAAGAAAAGATCTGAATTTTTCTGCTCTGACTTCTCACAGCGCAGCGGTCTTACAGCACAGCGATCTGACCTCTTATTTCCCTTCTCGCAGCGCAGCGCGCTCTATTTACTCCACCACCGTCATTTCCTCCAGCAGATAGCCAGCTCCAGCAAATTTATCGATGATGAAGAGTACGTAGCGGGTGTCCACGCTGATGCTGCGGCACTGGTTGACATCATAATCGATGTCGCTCATCGTGCCTTCCCAGTTGCGGTCAAAGTAGAGGCCGATGAGGTTGCCCTCACCGTCGATGACGGGGCTGCCGGAGTTGCCGCCAGTGGTATGGTTGCTGGCGATGAAAGCCACACGAAGCTTCCCGTCGGTGCCATAGCGTCCATAATCACCCTCGGCATGCAGGTCCAGCAGCTTTTGCGGAAGGTCAAATTCGTAATCCCCGGGTTCGTACTTGGCTACTACCCCGTCCAGCGTGGTGTAGGTTTCATAAAATACGCCATCTCGAGGTTCCATTGGCTCCACCTTGCCATAGGTGATGCGTAGGCTCTGGTTGGCATCCGGGTAGAAGTTCCTATCTGAGAATACCACCTGCTGCGCCTCCATGTATCGCTTCATGAGGGTTTCGACCTCAGCTTCCAGAGGTTGATATTTGCCAATTGCAGTCGCATAGGATCGGTACATGGATACGATCAATCCGAAGACAGGGTCGCGCTGATAATTGGTTAGCGAGAAGTTCTCTACGAGGTTTTTGAAGCGGGTACTATCGGTGAAGTATGAAGCATTGTACAGATCCGAAACGTACTTGCGCAGCTTTTCTTCCACCTCGTTTTCCTCCCAGGAATTCACCATACTCCGAATTATCTCTGGCTGCTCCCCCGTGGGTAGTTCCTGGATATAGGCCAACAGGATGTTGTAGGCGACCTGCTCATCGATATAGGCCTTGTATTCGCTGAAGAAGTTCCGGCCCCTTTTGAGCATTTTCATTTTCAGCGAATCACGTTCCGGCTCTGAAGCCGATGGCCATGTCGAAGCATCGCCAAACAGGTCAAAACTAAAACGGGCAGCCTCGATGCCATAGGCTCCTTCGTTGAAGAAAATCACCTGACGCAGGGGCGATTCCATCTGGCCATACAGTCGCTCAAAGCTGGGCAATAAATCACCGTAGGCAGCTTCCCACTCCGGATTTGCTGACAGGCGAGCCATGAAATCCGCTTCATACCTCTGCTTGGCTTCCACGCTTTCGTTTCGATTCAATCCCCGCATGCGGCCCTGCCATTTCTTGTAACCATTGCTGATACCAGCCTTACTCGCGTACATCAGGCGGATGGTGTCATTGGCGCGCATCTCGGCGTCGTAAACCTCCAGGCGTTCACCGCGCAGGTTAACCCGCAGCGGGTCTTCCAGGTTGAGGATCTGGTCTACAGCGTATGAAGGCAGGTATTCCTGGGTTTGGTAGGGGAAGCCATACACCATGGTAAAGTCGCCTTCGTCCACGCCTTTTATGGAAATGGGAAAGTGGTGTTTGGGCTGAAGGGGAATATTTTCGGGCGAATAATCGGCAGGCTTGCCATCGGGGCCACTGTAGATGCGAAACACGGAAAAGTCCGCGTTGTGACGGGGCCACATCCAGTTGTCGGTTTCGTTGCCAAAGCGGCCAATGGCCTCAGGAGGAGCGCCCACCAGTCGCACGTCGGTGAAGACCTCGGTCACGATCAGAAAATACTGATTGCCATAGTAAAAAGGTTTGATCTGGGCCTCATAATGGGTGCCTTCGACGGCACTGGCCTCGATGTCCCCGATGCGTCTTTCGATGATCGCCTCCCGGTCGGCGGTGGAGTCGGTCAGGCCTTCCAGTACCTGCTCGGTTACTTCCTCCATCCGCACAATGAAGGTCACGGAAAGGCCGGGATTGGCCAGCTCTTCTTCTTTGCTTCCCGCCCAGAAACCGTCGCGGAGATAGTTCTGCTCAGTGGTACTGCGGTTGCGGATCTGTCCATAGCCACAGTGGTGGTTGGTCAGCAGCAGGCCCTCGTCAGAGACCACCGCTCCGGTGCATCCGCGGCCAAACAGCACCACAGCATCCTTCATGCTGGAGTTATTTACGCTGTAAATGTCTTCGGCGGTGAGTTTTAGGCCCATGCTTTGCATGTCATCTTCGTTGAGCGACAGCAATAGGGGCAGCCACATGCCTTCGCCAGCAAAAAGGGCTATTCGTAGAAATCCAATCAGGAAAAACAGAGAAACAAATCGACGCATTGGGATCGAGTTTTGGGTTGAGGGACGAAAGGAGGCAAGTCGCCCGTCGCGACATTGCATCATCCAAATATACAGCTACTCCTGAAAAAATCAGGGAATCTGACCGGGGATTACGCGGCTGGCTTTCAACGTTTGGGTCAGGCGCATTTATTTTCGGATAAATGGTACGCCTATCTGTATAATCGCCTCAGTATGAAGAGGCTTTTTTGTTAGTTTTGGCACATGAAAGAATCGGTATTCAACTTTCTCAAGGGGCTGGCCATGGGCGCCGCCAACGTAATCCCTGGCGTATCAGGTGGGACCATCGCGCTGATCACCGGCATCTACGAACGACTGATCAATGCGGTCAAAAGCATTGATGGGACAGCAATCAAAATGCTGCTCAAGTTTGACCTCAAAGGATTCTGGAAGCACATCGATGGAACTTTCCTGACCATGGTCTTTGCCGGCATTGCAGTCAGCATCGTCAGCCTGGCCAAGATCCTGAAGGTGCTCCTCGCAAGCGAGCTGTATTCCATCTGGGTAATGGCCTTTTTCTTCGGGCTGATCCTGGTAAGTATCTGGTCTGTGGGACGTACCGTTGAGAAATGGAATACCGTAACCATTGTCGCCTTTCTGATTGGTACAGGGGCTGCCATCGCCCTCGCACTGCTCAACCCCGCCAGTGAAAACGAAGCCATCTGGTACCTGCTCATCTGTGGGGTAATCGCCATGTGTAGCATGATCCTGCCGGGCCTTTCGGGTTCCTTTGTGCTGATCATCATGGGCAACTACCAGCTCATCATGGTCAACGCGGTGAGCGATTTCAACATGAAGATTCTCATTCCAGTGGCCATCGGCGCTGGGCTGGGCCTGCTGGCTTTCTCTCGCCTGCTGAGCTGGGTCTTCGCCAACTACCGCGACCAGACCATCTCGCTGCTGACGGGCTTCGTGCTCGGTTCCCTACTGGTCATCTGGCCCTGGAAGCACGAACAAACCGAGCTGATCCCCCGCCCTGGCAAGGAAGCCAAAGAGGTCGTCCTGGGCTACGAATGGTACATGCCTGACTTTGCCGACAGCGCCACCCTGATTGCCATCGCGCTGATGGTTGTCGGTGGACTTACCATCTGGGCCATGGACCGCTTTATGGCAGATCCTGCTAACAGTGAGCAGTGATCAAGGGGCATGGTTCATTGGTCATTGAACAGTAGAAAGCATACTGCCTTGCTATCCTTCCTTGTCCATCAACACCATAGGATCAATAATAGGTAAAAGGCTCCCCTCCAGCGAGGTTCCTCGAGTCTTGACCAAAATCATCCCGCGAGAGGTGGAGTAGGCCATCGCAAAAAGATGGGCCATAGCAGTTGCATCTACCACCATTCCTTCTTCGAAATTCTCTGCTGGCTGGATCAACTCCTCATAGTTGTCCATAGTGAATACGAACCCTATCCGGCAAAATCCGATGCCCTTATATTCGGTTGCTTCAGCTTGATCCGGTTCTGCGTCCGGCTCATTGCGTACATGGGCATCGATCCAGACGTTTAGGAGGAGGCGAACTTGTTTTTGCTCAGGGTTGAAAGCTTCTTCTGACTCAACCCGGAAAGCCATCGATTCGATGTCTTCAGGTGTTAAATAAGGATCATGTTCAGCCCCCACCCTGAAAGCGAGCAGTCTTGCATCCAGCATATGGGTTTTTGAACTACTGAAAAGAGTTTGCTCAGACATTGCGCTAGTTAAAAGAATTCGAAATTCGTCATCAGTAATTTCCCGCTCTGCGGGATTTCGCTGCGCTCAACGTGATTAAAAGTGTTACTGGTGAGTACTTTATACGAATTACGAATGGGTAATTACTTAATTCCGCAAGCACTAGTTGTAGGATACTTTTTGCTTACCCCGGCTAATGGTATTCAGATGATTCAATATTTTGATCTTGCCGCTCCCCCTCTTATAGGCAGCCATCTCAGAGCTTTCCTCTCCCTGAGTGCGATAGGTGTTCCCCCCAGCGGTTTGTTTCAGGTTTTGGCTTTTGATTGAGATAACCTTCGCGCGCTTGATGGTATAGCCTTGTTCCTGGGCTTTCTGTGGGGTAGTTATGATATCCTCCTCCAGTGCGGCTTCAAGTTTGGCGATGGTTTTTAGGGTGAGGTTGTGTAAACCCGAAAGCATGCGGCTTACCTCCGCTTCACTTTTGCCCAACCGCTTTGCAAGCTCGCGCTGACTCATGCCCCTTGCATCAAGGATGGACACAATCTGCTCCACGATATCCAGGTTCTTCTGGACAAAGCGGCGATTTTCGGGGGTTATTTTTGCCAGGGATTTGCGAAAATATTTGCTGGCCATAGTAGGGTTGTTAAAAATGTAGTTGAGTAGTAGTGGTGGCCAATGGTTTCAATTCCAGCTTGGTGCGATTAAAGGCGGTAGAGAGTGGGCACATCAGGATGAAAACCAACACTAAGTACAAAATAGCTTTTCCGCCTATGCCTTCAGAAAAATTACCATTTCCTCTTCATCTCCTTCCAAGACAGTGTCATTGGTCCAGATTTCTCCATCCTGCATCATTTCCGTCAATTTTTCTGCTACTGCATTTGCCAGACGAAAGTGCGTCATGAGGGTTCCGCTTTCCTGATTGTCTTTTCCCGTTTTTTTTTCGCCACCACATAGAACTACCACTTGATCAGATAACCTGACATAATAGAGCCTGAGGGGAGGTCTTTCCAAATCAAGTTTTTGCACAGTTCCAGGTTTAGGAGGAAGAGCCTCCGCATCATTTTCGGCCCTTGGCCTGATCACCTTCAGGCCCCTTTTGCCAATTTCTTCAATCCACAAAAGGATTAATTCGCAGGCCTCTTCAAATCCAGGCTCATAGGTCGATGAGTCGGGGTCATAATATCGGGCAATAAATCGGTCCGTTTCAGAGTTTTCTCTGTCTTCATCTCGGATGGTATAAAATCCGACCTTCTCAAACTGATCGTCAAATACTTCGATAAGCAGAATCCTGGGCACGGTGCTGTATGTTTTGGCGTCGCTAGAACGAGTGGTGTTTGCATCATGGCTCCCGGTTTAGCTTATACGAAAAGATTAGCGTATAAGTTAAGTGCAAATAAAATGCCTGGAACCCCTGCTACCAAATAATAATCAAAAAATATCATACAGCCTTATACAGCCGCATGATCTATGAGGTGTTCTGTAATGATAGTCATCCCTAGGAATTCATCCCAAATGCGGCACAGGCGCATTTGCTCGTGAGCTTCTGTAAAGCGAAACGCGGTGTCTCAGCGTCTCCGACGCCTGTTCGCCTTTCAAAAAGTCTTTTTGTCCAGTAGTCTTCAAGCCGCTTTGCGCTAAAAAACGCTCAAAATGAGGATTTATATAGGGGAGCAACAATGAGAAGCTGCCATGAATGGATTACTGGATCTGACCAATGTCGCAGATGATAAATCAGCCTCGGGATGATCGACCTAATGACAAAAAAATTCTCACTCCTCTCCCACCACCAACCGAAAGCCCTTGCCGTGCACATTCTCAATGGAAACCCGGGGATCGGGTTTGAAGCGCTTGCGGAGCTTGCTGATGAAGACGTCCATGCTGCGGGCGTTGAAATAGTTGTCTTCACCCCAGAGGGATTCGAGGGCGACTTCGCGGGAGAGCAGGTCGTTTTTGTGGTGAAGTAGCAAACGCAGGAGGTCGGCTTCCTTGGGAGAAAGCTTCTGGGTTTCGCCGTTGTGTTCGAAGCTGTGCAGGCGGTAGTTGAAATAGAAGTCGCCAAAGCGAAACTCCTCGGGTAGGTTTTCGCCGCCATTGACGCGCTTGAGGATGGCCTTGACGCGGTAGAGCAACTCCTCGGAGTCGAAGGGCTTGGTGATGTAGTCATCGCCGCCGACCCGAAATCCCTCGATCACATCTTCCTTCATGCTGCGCGCCGTCAGGAAGATGATGGGCACCTCGGAGTTGATGGCCCGGATCTCCTTGGCAAGGGTGAAGCCATCCTTCTTGGGCATCATGACATCCAGGATGCAGAGCTGAAAGGGCGACGCCTGAAAGGCCTCCAGTCCCGCCTCGCCGTCGCGGCAAAGGGTAACGTCAAAGTCCTGCATCTCCAGGTAATCGCGGAGGACCGCTCCAAAATTGGCTTCGTCTTCAACTAAGAGAATTCTTTGCATGAGTAGGAGTGAGTGTCATATCTGATGGACAAAACTGAACCTTATTTCCCCCTTGAGACCTTCGCGAGCTCCTTTGTGTACTTCGTGGTTAAATTTGGTTGATCGCAAATGAAAATGTCCAGGAGTGAGTGTGTATCGGTCAAATTTACAATTCCTCACCAGATGGCAAAATAGGCAGCGACACAATGAAGGTGCTCCCTTGTCCCAATGTGCTGCGCACTTCCACTTTCCCGCCGTGGGCTTCGGTTATTTCCTTCACATAGCTTAGCCCCAGGCCAAAGCCCTTGATGTCGTGCAAATTGCCCGTGGAGACCCGAAAAAACCGGGTGAAAATCTCTGCCTGATCGGCCGGGCTGATGCCCAGCCCCTGGTCCTGGACTTCAATGACGATTGAATTCCCTTTCTGCCGGGTGCTAACCGTTACCTGAGGCTCGTCGGGACTGTATTTGTTCGCATTGTCAAGGAGGTTGTAAATAAGGTTGCTGAAGTGGTCTTTGTCAACGTTTAGCAGGGAGTGGCTGGCCTGAAGGTCTAACTTCAGTTCCCCGCCCCGCTCTCGGATTTGCAGTTCGAGGTTGGTGGCAGCTTTTTGGATGATCTGGTGAAGATCGGTCGGTTCTTTTTTCAGGCGAATTTCTCCCCGGTCAAAACGCGCCGCCAGTAGCACCCGTTCCACCTGCCGCTGCATGCGTTTGTTCTCCTCCCGGATGATGCGGGTGTATCGGCTCATGCGCTCGTCAGAACTGCGAATACGGGGATTGTCAATGGCATCTGCCGCAAGCGAAATGGTGGCAATGGGGGTCTTCAGCTCATGGGTCATGTTGTTGATGAAGTCATTTTTCATCTCGGAAAGGCGCTTTTGCTGGAAAATAGTCCGCACCGAAATCCAGAATGCCACCACGATGATGCCACTTAGCAGCAGTACCAGCCCTGCCTGTAACCAGATGCTTTCGAGCAGGTAGAGGTTGCGTTTGGGAAAATACAGCCTGAGGGTGCCTTTTTCCTCTCCGGGTAGTCCCGGAAACAGTTTGGCAGCATAAGCCTTTTCTGTTGCCAGATTGGCCTCTTCAGTTTCTCCTGATGAACTGATCCCAAATCGAAATTCCTTTGGTAATTGCCTTTCGTCCAGGACCACCTGAATGAGGCTGTCCAGCGAAAGGGAATCAAGCTGATCCTCCAGACCGCGCTGGAAGTCATCCAGGGCTGTAGTCTCCCCTGGCAGGAGGGGAGTGAGGCGAGGGTCGGTTCCAAGGGAAAGGTTAAGCGGGCTGTTCAGGGGATTGACACTGTCAAGCTGAATGATGGAGCTAAACTGTCCTCCTCCAAAGGATGGGTTCATGTTCAGGAATGCCACTTGCTCCGTTACAATCGACAGGCTGTCCCGGATTTTTACCCGTTGCAGGCCCAGGTTGATGGACCCTTCGGGATACAAAAAGGGATTGTTAAATCCGGAGCGGGCGCGGTAGCTGCTGTCAAATGGTTGTGGCTGGAGTTCCAGTTGCCGGGAGTACCGGACCGAACTGGTGGGTAGTTCTGATTCCTGAATGCGGTCAATAACCTCACTCAGGGCTCCTTCGACCCGGTTGTCAAAGGTTTGTTCATTTAGCTCCAGTGCCTGGGAAAACTGTCGCACCTGCAGGATCAATATCCCCAGCAGAGCAAAGACCATCAGGCCTATTAGCAAACGGATTTGTCTGGTTTTCACTGCGTATCTCTCTCTTCTGCGGATCGAATGGCCGTATAGACCACGTCATGAACCCGCTGTCGCACCGCCAGGGTATTGATCAGGCCGTTGTTGTCGCGGGGGTGAATGCGGTTGGAAAGAAAAATGTACATCAGTTCTTCTTCAGGATCCACCCACACGCAGGTACCTGTAAACCCGGTATGGCCCCAACTACGGCGCGAAGCGTAGCGGCTAAGGTAGTAATCCCGGTCCAAAGGTGGAAGGTCAAATCCATAGCCCCGGTGTCCGGCCTGTCTTCTGGTAAAGGTTTGTACAATAGAAGGCCTCATGTAGCGGGTGCCGCCATAGGTGCCGCCATTGAGCAGCATCTGAAACAGATGGCCCAGATCGTTGGCATTGGCAAAAAGCCCGGCATTGCCCGAGATACCTCCCATCAGCGCTGCAGTCTCGTCGTGTACGTAGCCTCTCAGCAACTGAAAGCGCCAGGACTGATCACTTTCCGTCGGAACGATGCGGTCCATATCGGCCCAATCCAGAGGTAGAAAACCGGTTTGCTGCATCCCCAGAGGCTCATAAAGATTGGTCTGTAGGTAAGCAGCCAGACTGGTATCGTTGAGGGAGTCGATGGCCTGCTGCACCAGTACGAGGTTAGCATCGCTGTAGCGATACCCCTTTGATGTATCGATGCGCATGGCTTTGGTCGCTTCCCAGATGGAATCCCGAAAATCCCTTCGGAAGTAGAACTGCCGTGCTACGGGAATAGAGTATTCCCCGTCTTCACGTGGTTGAAAATAATATCCAAACCGGGGCATCCCTTTGGTTCGATAGACCAGATAGGGATAAATCGGCAATGCCGGCGACAGTCCAGAATGGTGGGTCAACAGTTCTGCCAGTGTCAGGTTCATGACAGGTGAAGGCATCAGTACGGGCCCATATGAATAGGTCCGAATGATCATCAGGCTGTCCCCGCCCAGGGCAACGGTGTCCACCCGTCTAAGGGCTGGAGATTCCTGTCCTCTGCTTACCTGCTGGGCTACTCGCAGCGTCGACGGCGGGGCGATTACCTCCGTCAAGGTGGATTCTATTTCTGCTGATAGACTATCTGTAACGCTAAGGCTATCAGGTTTTTCATCGGCTAGCAAGATGACGGAATCAATAACGGAATCAGGCTGAACCGGTGGGAAAAAGTAAAGCGTATCACAAAAAGCGGAGGTGTCTATCCAGGCTTTGGTATTGGAGAAGAACCGTTTTAAGGGATCGGAAAGACTCATTTTTCCCTGTTCGACCATGTTCATGGCAGCTACCGTGGTGGCGGCGACCTTGGTCATGGAGGCAATGTCGTAGAGGTCGGTAGCGTAAACCGGACGGCGCTTGGCGTAGGTATGATAGCCATATGCCCGATTCCAGATCACGTGGCCGCGATGGGCCACCAGGACCTGGCAGCCGGGCATGGCTCCATCCCGGATCGCTCCCCAGATAGCGGTATCTATTTTTGTCAGAATCTGCGCGTCAAGGCCATTGGCAAGAGGAGGGAGATATGCCAGGCGGGTAGGGGCCGTGACCAGTCCGGTGCCAAAAGCGAGAGGTTCGCTTAGCTCCAGAGGCAGGTGCCCCTGGATAGATACGCCTCCCATAAGGGCCTGTGCCAGTATGGGTTGACCAATTTCGCTGAGGTTATCAATGTGAACCAGCGAGAGTTTCTCCGACCAGCTTTGCAGCCCTTCGAATTTTCCTGCCTGCACCACGATCAGCGGTACCTGTCCACTTAATTCTTCCAGCGACTCCCAAAACTCTTTTTCCACCTTTTTATCTGGCAGGGTGTCAGGCGCGACCAGGATAATCGGATCGAAGCGCCTGAGCCTCCGCACTGGGAGCTCTCCCCAGTGATCTTCCTCGTCCCTTTTCACAGTAGAGGAACTAACGGGGCCATAAGCTCGAAGCTGTTGCACCAGCTCCGGCAATTCTCCACGCATGGACAGCACATGAACCGCTTTGCCTCCCAGTGACCCAATTGGGACTAGTTTGTCTGGATTTCTCAATAGGCTGATGCCTCCCATGGCGAGACGCTGCTGTGCCCATTCAACTGCTGCCAGGAGCTTCGTCTCATATAGGACGGTATCTCTCGGGTAGGTAGCTCCAGTCCAGGTTTTGGCCAAAAGGATTTTTTTCACCTGGGCATTCAGCCATGATTCATCTACCTCTCGTGTGCGAATCAGGCTTTCAAGGGCTTCTCTCCCGTCAGCTAGCTGTGAATAGCTGATGCAAAATCCATTGGCACCGTCGGCGAGCAGGCTGCGGAAATCGGCCTCCATATCGCGGCCATTTATGGGAACGTTGGCGAGGGAAATCCCCCGAAACTTCAGGGTAGAATCCGAAAGGGCTGATCTTTTGGGGGGATATCCTGCGGGATGATCGGTGGGATGAGGAGCCAGGGTCCAGGCTCCCAGACCCGACCTGATCCACTGACGGTATGGATCCATCAGTATCCTCTGGCCGGCTGTATCGGCAAATGGCTGGGTGTAGGGCCGTACTTCCGTTAAAATAGCCAGTAATTCGTGGTCATCCAGCACCTGCTGCATTTCCTGAAGCCCCTCCATCAAGGGTGCTGACTTCTCGGCAACATACCCCTCTGCCAGGGACGGCAGGAAAATAGCCTGTATGCCAAGGTCATGCGCTTGCCATGCCAGGGTCTTCGCGAGGTCGGTCAGGAGTTCCGGGGAGCGGTGGAGGCTTCCTAATCCCATCTCATCAGGCAGAGTTAATACTCCGGGTTGCGGGTCTCCGGGGCTCAGCCCGATCATGAGGGGGCGCGGGGATAACTGCTGCAAACGGGGTACCAGGGTGTCTAAGGCTATTCGGTCAAACCCCTTGAGCATTAGCCCGCCAATTCCTCCATTTTTCATCAGGGAATCCAGGGCATGCGCTACTTCCAGATCCGCCGGGACTAACTCCACCCAAAGTAGTTGGGCCAGTTTGTCCCTATCGCTCATCTGGAGCAGGCTTTGATCTGCCCAGGTGGGATCTGCACCCAGGAAGGAGATGGAGCGTGTGACCACCGGGCGCTCCTGTGGGGGGAGCGTACTGAAAATAAGCAGCAAGATGCTGGCTATCCACGTGGAAACTGCTACCAACCGGGAATTTTTGTGCATGAAATGGGCGCCGCTAGGGGAGTTTTCGGAAGAATCAAATGTCTGGAGAGCGATGAAAAAAAACGGAGATGGATGGTGGGCAGCAGTAATAGCATTGGGTATGAGCTGATTAGCTCCTACCGCAGAGATTTTGAATCATCCATGCTCCCACTTCCCTATTCTCCATCTGTGCGAACTAGTCGTGTCTGGGAAATTTACGATATAAAGGCAAAGGTTGTTAGGCAAATCTCAAGTCTTCTGACATGCGATGTCATACAGCTTTCAGGGTGGGTTTGGGCCATATGCAAACCACCAGTTGAAGGAAGTCCCTCAACTGGTGGCAGTTAACGAAATGTGGCAGGTTTTCTAGTTTTCGTCCCCCGACAGAATGGTTTCATATCGGCTATGATCTTGCAGTACGGAGATCGCGGCTTCAACTTGTGAGTCCCCTACCAGTTGTCCTTCTATCAGACCGCTGTGGTAATAGTAGCGTTTGAGGATCTCAGCGCGGATTGCCTCCTTAATGGGGGCTGAATATTCTGTCAAATCTCCTACCTTCTGAGCTTCCAGTTTGGTTTCCAGGCTTGCGAGTTCGGATTTGAGCAGGTCCGAATACTCCTCTTCTTCAATTACTTCGCGCAGCTTTTCCAGTTCGTCATCCGCTGGAGTATGGTAGGAAAAATCCTGGGCCTTGACAAAGGCTACAAACTCCTGATACAGTGCATCACTGACCACAAAGTCTCTGGGAGCTGCGATCGTTTCGTGCTCTCGCTCAAATTCATTGGCAAAGGCAAAAATGAGCCCCTGGTTTTGTAGGGCCAATGCAACCAGTGGAATAGGTGCTTCGATCACTTCAAGGTCAGGCCCGATTCCTCCTCCATCCCTCACTGAGCGACCACTACGGGTAGAAAATATATTTCTGAGGCTATCAGGGATGCGGCTGACGTCTCCCTGTGCATTTCTGTCAGCATAATTAATAGCCTGGATACACCTGCCGCTCGGCGTGTAATATTTTGCAGTTGTGATCTTGAGGCGGGTCCGATAGGAAAGCGGGCGAATGTTTTGAACCAGTCCTTTTCCGAAGCTTCGCTCTCCTACAATAACTCCTCTATCCAGATCCTGAATAGCCCCTGCAACAATTTCGGAGGCGGAGGCACTGCGATCGTCAATCAACAGTGCCAATGGCAGCTCTGGTATCAGAGCAGGTCGCTGGGCAAAATAGCTTTGACGGGAGCCCTGTTGCCTTCCCCGGGTTTCTACAATCAGCTCACGCTGATTGATAAAGAGGTTTGAAACTTTGATGGACTCATCCAGCCGGCCACCGGGGTTTCCTCTCAGGTCAAGGATGATTCCCTGGAGGCCCGGATATTCCTGCCCCAGGGCAAAAATCGCATCCCGAACCTCTCGAGAAGCATCTTTTGTAAATCCCTGAAGGGATATGTAACCAATATTGTCACTGGCAAGACCGTAGTAGGGAACATTGGGAACGGTGATCCGATCCCTTCTGACCATTAGGGTATCGGTTTCTTTTTCTCCGGCATGGCGCACTACAATGCTGATGGGGGTACCACGTGAACCTCTGAGGAGGTTACGCACATCCAGGACTTCCATGGTCTCATCGACTGCTTGCTCATTGATGCTGATGATCTCGTCGCCTGCTCGCAGTCCGGCGACATCTGCCGGATAACCTTTGTAGGGTTCCAGGATTACCATGGCTCCGTTTCGGCGTCCTACCAGGGCACCTATGCCGCCATACTGTCCCGTACTCATAAATTCAAATTCCTCCAACTCCTCTTCAGGGATGAAGTTGGTATAGGGATCAAGTGAGCCTAGCATGGCGTCGATGCCTTTTCGCATCAGGTCGCTGGGGTCGGTTTCATCCACGTAGTGGGTATTAACCTCGCGATACAGATGCCCGAAAATGTCCAGGTTCTTGGATATCTCCAGATAGTCATCTGAAATATCTGAGATAAAGCCTACCGATAGTGACAGGACGGCCACCCCTAACCAGGCAATTACTCGATTCCATTTCTTCATTTTAATACCAGTTTTTTTGGAAGGTAAACCCCGCAGTTTCATTAGTGATACGACAATAAAAATGCCGTAGTACATATCAAACCTTCAATTCTATCAGGGAATTTATCTAAAAAACCCCAAACAACCAGACTGGTTGCGGCCCGAGTGGTTCATCGGGAGGTAAGATTCAGTGAACTGTGCAACATATCCCACCAACTTTCCACATTTCCACACAAAGGTTTGTGGAAAAGAACTTCAATTGGTGGAAAGCCTTTCCGGCTCATCCTCTACTTTTGTTCTTATCGCTTGGGCCCAATTTACCTACCTGCCCAAACACCTAACTTTTAATGTGATGCCACAAGTTCCACCCTTACGGGTGAGCACTTTGGGTCTATGTCGGCCTTATCAGCCGAAGGTGGGCAGCATGACAGGAGTACAGGATGTGTAGGGGGAACATGGGCGGTATGGGGCAAGATGTAGAACTCCCCCATAATTCAGCGAAAACCCTATAACGAATTAAGAATCACGAATTTTTCTTCCGATATGCATAACGCCACTTTTAAAGTTGATCCTCGACTCGCCTCCCTCCTGGGGGAAAACTACCGTTCAACCGAGTTGGCCATCAAGGAGTTAATAGACAATGCCTACGACGCGGACGCTTCGGAGGTCCAAATCATCCTGCCAGAGCCACTGACAGATGATCCCATCATCATACGCGACAATGGCACCGGAATGACGGAGGCAGAGGTCCGCCATGAGTACCTCAACATTGCCAGCAGCCGCATTTCACGAAAAGGAGATCGCACCAAGCTGAAAAACCGTCTGGTTAAGGGACGTAAGGGCATCGGCAAATTTGCGGGACTTATGGTCGCTTCCCTCATGGAGATCCGGACTCAGACCCGTGGAACTGAAACCTACCTGCGCATCTGGCGCGATGAGTTGATCAAGGCCAAGGATGACCTGGAACAGGTAAAACTGCCCATTGAAATCACCGAATGTGACGCTGAAGCACATGGGACAGAAATCATTCTCAGCGGCATCAATCAGAACTTTGCCTTCCCCAATGCTGACCGTCTGCGACGCCTGCTAGTCCTGGAATATGGCCGCAGCGAGGACTTTCAGATCATGGTAGGGGAAGAGAGGGTAGACATTGAGGACATCCCCGGTGATAACTATGAAGAGACATTGAGCCTGAAAAGTGGCGAACAGGCCCGACTCCGCTTTACCATAGCAGAGAGCCGTTCTGCACTCAAAGAGTCGGGAGTAGCGTTTCGCGTCGGGGGAAAAATTGTGGGACAGCCTCAGTATTTTGGCCTGGATGAAGAAGATGTGATTCCGTCCAAACTGCTGCGCCGGGTTTACGGAGAAATAGAAGCGGACGCTCTGGAAGCTGATGTAACTGCGGACTGGGGGTCGATCATCGACAACAGCCTGGTACTGGCTGAAATTCGGCAGCAGGTGCGTCCTGCCTTGGAGCAGCGCTGCGAGGAAGTGTACCAACGCGAGCTCAACGAATCCCGTACACGGCTCAAGCGCCGCATCAATGGCAGCCTTCACCGCCTGCCAGAGTACCGACAGGGACAGGCCCAGCGCATGCTCGACAAGGTAATCCGCAAGTTTTATGGCGAAAGCGAAACCAAGCTTGCTTCAGTCGTTTCGCTGCTGCTCGAAGCCTTTGATCAGGGCGACTACTGGACGCTCAAAGACTCTCTGTCCAGTGCCGCTACCGCCCACAATGGGCACCTGGATGTGGTAACCGATGCATTTGCGGAATTTGGTATGGTGGACCTGGCGATGATGACGCAGCAGACCAGCCACCGCGTAAAGGTGCTACAGGACCTGGAACAGCTGATTTTTAATCCAGGTACCTCTCTGGAGCAGATTCGCAAGGCCCTTGCTGGTAACCTCTGGGTGCTGGGCAGCCAGTACTCCATGATTACCACCAACCAGGGGCTTCATGACGTAGTACAGCTGTATGTAGGGCATAAATTCACCAATGGCCACGCCAAGGATGCCCCAACGCTGCTAATGCTTCAGGACTTCAACAAAGGCATGATCCTACTGGACCTCAAGCCCGCCGACCATCCCATCGACCTGCACGATCGCCGCATGGCGCTCCAATACCAGGAAGATCTGAAGACTTACCTGCCCGGTCGGGATCTGGATGTGATCGTACTGGGAGGTGCCCTCAGCCCTGGCATGGCCGATCAGCGCAAGAACAGCACGGTGCATTTTCGCTCGTACAAGGGGCTGCTAACTGATGCCCGAGTCCAGCTCAACTGGCTACTGGGAGAGTTGCAGAAGCAGTAAAAAAGAGGGTGGGCTGGGGGCAAATAGAACAATCCCCCTCTGATTACCCTTTTTTACTCCGATAACTATACACCGCCACCATCAGCAAACAAATCAGCGGCAGAATGAAGGAGAAATTGACCTCCGGCACTCCCAGGATGCTGATGTCGCTGTAGCCGTCCCCTCCCATGTCCAGTATGCTCCCTTGAATGGGAGGAGTCAACGCCCCTCCGACGATGGCCATGATCAGGCCGGCAGAGCCAAGTTTGGCGTCTTCGCCCAGACCGTCGAGGGCGATGCCGTAGATGGTGGGAAACATCAGCGAAAGGAAGGCCGAAGTGGCCATAAGGCAGTAGAGCCCCAGGTCTCCCTGGATGAAGATAGCCCCGGTCAGGGTACCCACTCCCAGCAACGCGCAAATCAACATCAGGTTGGCGCCTTTGACATATCGCATCAACCAAGTAGTGATGAACCGGCTGCTCAGGAAGGTAATCATGGCGATGATGTTGAAGTCCTGGGCTTCGGACTTGCTGTAACCCAGGTTCTCTGCATACTGGATGATGAAGGTCCAGCACATGATCTGGGCACCGATGTAAAAGGTCTGTGCCAATACGCCTTCCCGGTAACGGGCATTGGCCATAAGTCGGCGAAAGGTGCCTCCAAAATCCAGCTTCTTATGGCTATCTGCCGTACTCGGCATCTTCACCGCGAGGAATACCAGCGCCATCGCCAGTACGAAAAGCCCCAACGCCACGTAGGGATCGCGGATCATCATCAGGTCATGGCTTCGAACGGCTGCTTTTTCGCCTGCCTCCAGCGTACTGTAAATCAGCTCTCCGGCAGCATTGGTGTCGTCTGACTCCAGGGCTCGCAGGATCACCCGCGAGGCGATGAACATCCCCAGTAGCGAACCGACCGGATTGAAGGATTGCGCGAGATTGAGGCGGCGAGTAGCAGTCTTTTCGCTACCCATGGACAAAATGAATGGATTGGCGGTCGTCTCCAGAAATGCCAGCCCGAAGGTCAGGATGTATAGAGCGATCAGGAAGAAACCAAATTGCTCGGTTCGGGCCGCGGGAAAAAACAGCAAGGCTCCTGTGGCATATAGCCCCAGACCGATCAGGATGCCCGTCTTATAGGTAAAACGCTTGATGAACAGCGCGGCTGGGATAGCCATGGTAAAGTACCCTCCATAAAAGGCTAACTGAACCAGGGATGCCTGGGTATTGGAAATTTCCAGCACGGTTTTGAAAGCCGACACCATCGGGTTGGTGATGTCATTGGCAAATCCCCAGAGGGCGAAAAGGCTGGTAACCAGGATGAAAGGGGTTAGGTTTTCGCGAGGGACTATACGGTCCTTGAGTTGGTTCATGTCGTTGGTAGCAGTAGGGCGAACAATAAAAGAATTGGATCTGTCCAAAAATCCAGCATCCTAAAATAGAGATTTTTCGCAGACTGCCCCCATGCACTTTTTTACAAATTCAGTACCCTCCCAAAAAGCTGCCAAGGTCTGTCTCTTTGTCCAGCCCTAGCTTCTTCTTCAATCGGTACTTTGACTTGCGGATGCTTTCTGGTTGTACATGCAGGATAGCGGCGATTTCTTTGGTGGAAAGCTTCATTTTTAACAGGGAGGCCAATTTTAATTCGGAGTCACTCATTTCTCCAAACTCCTGCTGAAATCGGGTGTCGAAGTCGTGGTAGACCTCAGTGAAATAAGCTTTGTAGGCTTGCCAGTCTTTTTGTGCTTCCTCGTCAATGTTCATCAGCCCCTTTATCCGTTTGTATGCCTGGGAAAACGAATTTTCGTCTGTATTTACCTGCTGCAAAATGTCATTGACATCGGTCATCAGGGTATTCTTGTGGACCAAATGCAAGGTCTGGGCTGCTAATTCCCGCTGTTTGAAGAGCATCTCCTGTTGATAGATCGCTTCCTGCTTTTCCTGTTCCAGGCGTTGTTGGCGCAATCGATACTTAAATCCCAGCCAAATCAGGGCGAGGCTTACCAGAAGGGTGATAAGCCCCACGCCGTAGAGGGTATTTTGTAGTTTTCTGGCTCGTATTTCCTCTTTCAGCCGCGCATTCTCGGCCTGTTCCAGAGCGAGTGCGGTTTCCTTTTGGGCGGTTTCAAACTGGACCCGCATCAGTTCGATCTGCTGGATTTTTTCTTCATTCAGTACCGAATCACTCAGCATTTTCAGCCTTTGATGATCTGCCAAAGCAGCCTGGTAATCTCCGATGAGTTCATAGGCCCGACTTCGCCTGCTCAGGGCAGTAGCCAATGGCCCTCGGGAATTGGAATTTCTTAAAGATTCGACCGCCGGATGGAGGTAAGTCAGTGCCTTCGCCCCGTTCCCCATCTCGACATAGGCATTTCCCAACTGACTTTGGGTAATGGCAATTTTTCGGTTTGCCGTTAAGGATTGCAGCACTTCCAGGCTTTCAAACAGATAGGGTAGTCCCTCCTCTGGCTGGCCCATCTGGGTGTAGAGGTTGCCCAGATTTCCGAGGATGGTGCCGATTACCGATTGCCAGTTTACCTGACGGGCCGCAGCCAGGGCTTCTTCATAGGCTTTTTTTGCCTGCTCCAGGCTGTCCATCCCGACGTATTGGGCGCCCATGTCGTTCAGCGCCTGAGACAGATAGGAGATGTCCCCTATCTCTTTGTAAAGGGCTATCGCTTGCTGGTTGTAGGCCACAGCCTGCTCAAAATGCTTGAGGTTATACTCCAGAGCGGCCAAGGTGTTATAGGCATCAGCTATGCGGTCTTTTTTGTCGGTAGCCTGAAGCCATTTCAGAGAGGTGAGAATGGCTTCCAGGGCTTGTTCATAGTCTCCCCTGTTGCGATGAATATTGCCCAGAAATCCATATGAGAGGGCGATACCCAGGCTGTCTCCCCTTTCTTCATCGATGGCGAGGGTTTCTTTCCCAAGCACCTCGGCCCGGTCCAGTTCCCCTCGGTCAAACGCATCGAGGGCATAGGCATACCTGATGTTGGATTTCCATCGCAAGTCCTGATTCAGTTCGGCCAAATGCCAGGCGCTATCCAGATAAACCACTCCGGAGTCCCGATCATGGGTTAGGCAAAGAGCTATTTGGTAGTAAAAAAGGGTTTGGCGGGTACGGTCTCCGAGTTGTTTGGCCAGGGCCAGCCCTTCCTGGGCATACTTTCTCGCCAGGGCGGGCTCCCGATAGAGATAGGCATTGACCAGGTCGTTGGCCAGACTGAGCCTGAGCGTGTCTTCACCTTGTCGCTCATAGGCTTGCTGCAAACTGTCCAGAGCAGTCTGAGCGGTCAGAGGAATAGAGAAAAACAGGAAGCAGGCACAGGTGATCCAAAGGCAGACAGTTTTCATGAGATGAGATTGGGTTCTGGCTTTATGCTATACAAACTCCAGCTTTAAACCAAAAGTATGGCTTCGTTCGGCTCCGGATAGGCTTTTTTTCCCTTGTCCATGCTTTGTCCACGGTCAAAATTAGGCCTGCAGACCCTTCCAGGGATAGATTTGGGGCATTCACCATAATACCTCCGATAATGGATTTTGCCTTTAAAAAATTGACCCATCCCCTCCTTTTGGGAACCCTCTGGTTCTTGCTGTTTTCTTTTTCGGGCTGTAAACCCGATATCCTGACTCCCGATGGAGACAGCATCAATGACCTTATTCAGAGCCTGAACTATGACGGCGAGGCCATGCTCAACTACAATAGTCAGGCTGCCTCCGCGGAGCGTACGTTGCAGGATTCTACGCTGGATGTTCCGGTGGTAAAAGGATTGGCTACCGACTGTCGCGTCAAGAGGTACAGCCTTTCTTCCAACTTTCAGGATGTAGCGATCCTCCAGCCGACCAAAGGGGTGATATGGCCGGGGGCTTTGGTAGTCGGCGACGAGGAGATGCTCAAAGGCATTCCGACCCTTATCACCTTGCCTCGTGCTCCGATGGATCTGACCATAGATCTTCCCGGTATGAGAAAAAGGGGAGTGTTTACGGTGGCGGACCCTTCTGAAGGGCAAGTCAAGGTCGCCCTGGATGAAGCGCTGGAATGGTGGAATGACAAGGCCTACCGGGATGGATACGTCAACGCTGCCAACTCATCCTATCAGACTGCGACCTCTTACAGCAGTCAGCAACTGGCGCTGGATTTGGGACTAAACTATGGTTGGGCCACCGGCGATGTCGCTACTCAATTGAATTATACCTCCAGTTCCAGTCGAAAAGTGGTCATGATGCTGTTCAAGCAGGTGTTTTATACGGTTTCCATGGAGGCTCCTTCCAGCCCTGCCGGATTCTTCGGTGAATCTGTCGATTTGTCTGATGTTCAAAATGTGGTCAGTGATCAGGCTCCTCCCGCCTATGTTCACTCTGTGTCCTATGGCCGGATCATCATGTTCAGAATGGAGACGACCTCCAGTGCATCTGACGTTGACCTCAATGCAGCCTTTAACTATGCCAGTGGGTTGACCTCTGCTTCCGGAGAACTCCAGGCCCGCTACGAATCCATCCTGCAAAGTTCCAGCATTACCTCAATTACCATTGGGGGCAATGCCAGCGTTGCCACCCAGGCCATTTCCTACGAGAACTTGCCGGAGGTGATTTCGGGTGAAAATGCAGTGTATAGCCGGAACAATCCGGGTGTTCCCATCGCCTATACCATCCGCTATCTCAAAGACAACCGCTTTGCCCGGATGGGCTACACCACTGATTACGAGACCCGGGAATGTAGCCCATATTACGAGTTTCAGCACTCCCGCATCCGTTTTCGAAACAGGGACAAAGGCACCAGTCAGGTGCGGATCAAGTACCTCAAGGGGGAGTCTCAGATTGCCTACAATGGTGCCTGGAGATTGGACATTGACGAAGACGAATATGTGGACATCTATCCCCCGGATGGTGCCTATGGGGTAGAACTGGAGGTACGACACGATGACGCCTGGCCCTGGGGGGCGGATTACTATCACGTAGCATTCAAGTGGCTGGACCTGGTCAGGGATAAAGTCTGCTACGAAGTCCGCTGGAGTGAAAGTGCCGATAAGGTCAGGCTACACTCTGTGAGCTGTAATTAGGTCGGGGTACACTGGGACCAGTTCTCCCGGTATCGCAAATAGAACTGCCTGCAATGGCCTGAAGAGGATAAAATGGTCGGGGTGATCGGTGATCGCCCCGACCGCTCTCTTTTTATACATCCATGACTATACAGGGGAAAATTGCTGGGAAGGGACCATGAAATTGAGCATTAGCCGCAGCATATTCACTCCCCTTTCTCTCCAAAAATTGCTATATTCGCACTCAATTTTGGATTGGTGTGGAAAAGTGCCGGATTTGGCCTGCTTTTGAGCAGGATTCGTCGCATTGACCCACCCGGTATATAAAAGTCGAATTTCGATCATTCCTCATGGCCAAACGCTATCCCGAATACAAGCAGCTTTCTCTACCTAAAGTGGATCAGGAAGTACTCGCTTGGTGGGAACAAGAAGACACCTTTGCCAAGAGCATCAGTACCCGCGAAGGAAAGCCGACCTTCACTTTTTACGAAGGCCCACCCTCTGCCAATGGCAAGCCGGGTATTCACCACGTCATGGCCCGTACGATCAAGGACCTGGTATGTCGCTACAAGACCCTACAGGGCTTTCAGGTCAAGCGTAAGGGCGGATGGGACACCCACGGTCTGCCTGTAGAGTTGCAGGTAGAGAAGCGCCTGGGGATTACCAAAGAGGATATTGGGAAGACGATTTCCATCAAGGAATATAACGCTGAGTGCCGCAGCGACGTGCTCAAATTCAAGGATCTTTGGGACGACCTGACCCGCAAGATGGGCTACTGGGTGGACCTCGACGATCCATATATCACATTTGAAAACGACTACATCGAGTCGGTCTGGCACCTGCTGAAGCGACTTTGGGAGAAGGACCTGCTGTACAAGGGCTTTACCATTCAGCCATATTCTCCCGCTGCCGGTACGGGCCTTAGCTCCCACGAGCTCAACATGCCCGGCACTTACCGGGACATCAAGGATACCACGGTAACCGCGCAGTTTGAAGTCAAGCTGACCGACCACCCGCTGGCAGCCAAACTGGTAGATGGAGACACTCCGACCTACTTTGTCGCCTGGACCACCACGCCCTGGACGCTGCCTTCCAACACCGCCCTTGCAGTGGGTGCGGACATCACGTATGTGACGATCCGTACCTTTAATCAATACACCCATCTGCCCCAGACCGTCATCATGGCGAGGGATCTGATGGGCAAATATTTCAATGAGAAGGCTGCTGAGCTAAGCCTCGCGGACTATGAAGCAGGAGCCAAGTTGATCCCCTATGAGGTAGTAGCTGAATACAAAGGCTCCGAACTGGCAGGTCTGGAGTATCACCAGTTAATGCCCTACGTGCAGCCCGAGAAGCCTGCCTTCCGGGTTTTGGTCGGGGACTTTGTCTCTACCGAGGATGGTACCGGGATCGTACACATCGCTCCAACTTTCGGATCTGATGACTTCATGGTCGCCCGTCAAAACGACATCCCGCCGCTGATGGTACAGGATGCCGATGGCAACCCCTCTCCACTGGTGGACAAGCAGGGCAAATTCGTTGCGGAGGTAACAGAATTCGCAGGACGCTATGTCAAGGACTATGGGCAGGAAGAGGCCCGGACTGTGGATGTGGACATTGCCATCAAGCTCAAGGAAGAAAACAAGGCCTTCAAGGTCGAAAAATACGAACACAGCTACCCCCACTGCTGGCGTACCGACCGTCCGGTCCTGTACTACCCGCTCGATAGCTGGTTCATCCGCACCACGGCGGTCAAGGACAAACTGATCGCCAAGAATCAGGAGATCAACTGGAAGCCTGCCTCTACCGGTACAGGCCGCTTCGGCAACTGGCTGGAAAATCTGGTGGACTGGAACCTTTCCCGTTCCCGCTACTGGGGCATCCCACTGCCGGTATGGCGCACTGAGGATGGCAAAGAAGAGAAGTGCATCGGTTCTACCGAAGAACTGCGCAGCGAAATGCTCAAGGCCCAGGAGGCCGGGCTGATGGAAGCAGCTTTCGTCGAGGACTTCTTCGAAAACCTCGACCTGCACAAGCCTGGTGTGGACGAAGTTGTCCTGCTGAGCGACAGTGGGCAACCCATGCGCCGCGAGGCGGACCTGATCGACGTATGGTTCGATTCAGGGTCCATGCCCTTTGCCCAATGGCATTACCCATTCGAAAATCAGGATATCTTCAAATCCAGCTTCCCTGCGGACTTTATTTCCGAAGGAGTGGACCAGACCCGTGGATGGTTCTTCACCCTGCATGCCATCGCGGTGATGCTGGAGGAAAGCCCCGCGTTTAAAAACGTTATCTCTACCGGGCTGCTGCTTGACAAGGATGGCCGCAAGATGTCCAAGCGGATTGGCAATGTGATCGACCCTTTTGACACCATACAGACCTATGGTGCCGATGCGACTCGCTGGTACATGATCGGCAACTCCCAACCCTGGGAAAACCTGCGATTTGACCTGGCCGGAGTACAGGAGGTGCAGCGCAAATTCTTTGGTACGCTGAGCAACACCTACAGCTTCTTTGCCCTGTATGCCAATCTGGTGGGCTTTGAATACAGCAATCCAACTGCCCTCAAGGACCGCACCGAGCTGGACCAGTGGATTCTTTCGGCTCTGAATTCCCTCATCACCCGGGTGCAGGACTTCATGGAAGACTATGAGCCTACCCGCTCCATCCGCGCCATTGATGACTTCGTACAGGAGCAACTGTCCAACTGGTACGTGCGCCTTTCACGCCGCCGATTCTGGGAAGGTGATCAGGCTGCATTCCAGACGCTGTATGAGTGCCTGGAGACCGTAGCGATCCTGATGAGTCCCTTTGCGCCTTTCTATTCAGAAAAAATATACCGTGACCTAACCGGAAGCGATCAGAGCGTGCATTTGGCAAGCTTCCCTCAGGCAAATCAGGAAGCCATAGACCCCAAGGCCGAGGCCCGTATGGACATGGCTCAGCGGGTAACTTCCCTTATCCTGAGCCTGCGTCGCAAGGACAAAATCAAGGTTCGCCAACCACTGGCCAAGGCCATGGTAGCCATCCTCGACCCGGAATTACGCGCTGAACTGGCACAGGTTCAGGACCTGATTGCCGGAGAAACCAATATCAAGGACATCGAATACATCACCGAGGATAACTCAATCCTGGTGAAGAAGATCAAGCCCAACTTCCGGGCATTGGGGCCCAAAGTCGGGCAACTGATCAAGGAAGTCGGACCCAAACTCGCCAAATTCTCGCAGGACGACATCCGTAACCTGGAGCAAAAGGGAAGCACGACGCTGGAACTCTCCAATGGAGCACTTACGCTGGAGTTGAGTGACGTCGAGATATCCACTCAGGACATCCCCGGTTGGTCTGTCGCTTCTGATGATGCCTATACGGTAGCATTGGATATACAGATCGATGAAGCCCTGGCTCACGAAGGTCTGGCCCGCGAGTTTGTAAATCGTATCCAAAACCTTCGTAAGTCAAAGGATTTCGAAGTAACCGATAGAATCTCCGTCCAGATTTCTGCGCTGGATGAGTGGACTCCTGCTCTTGAAGCTTACCAGGAATACATCAGTGGAGAGACACTGATCGATGAGTTTGAGCTGGCTAGCCCTGACTCCATGAATGGGGATGCTGAAGAGCTGGAGATCAACGGCACAGTGGGAAAAATCTATTTGCGGAAGGCCCAGGGAATTCAATAACTACTAGCTGCAAACCAATATGAGCTCAGAGAAGAGACTTTATAGTCGGCAGGATCTGGAAGAGTTCCGCGTCCTGATTGAGAAAAAGCTCACGGATGCCCGTGAGGAATACAAGCGACTGGCCAACAGTCTAAAGGAGTTTAGTACTACCTCTGCGGATAGTATCAACTACACAGAGTTTGGCAACGAAAGCCGTGAGAAGGAGCAGGTGGAAATCCTGATGGCTCGTCAGGCCAAGTTTATGGACAAACTGGAGAAGGCCCTCATCCGTATTGAAAATGGGAGCTACGGAGTCTGCCGTGTAACCGGTGAGTTGATTCCGAAGGAAAGACTGCGGATCGTTCCCCATGCTACCACCACAGTAGCCGCCAAAATGTCCCAAAACAAGCGCCCCCTTAATCGGTAGCAAATCCCCCTTGTCTGACTCTTGATCAATCTCGTCGAATATGAAGAATGCGTATAAGTTTTTTCTCCTGGCTTTGGGAATCGTGGTCGTTGACCAGGTCGTAAAGCTTGTGGTGAAGCTAAACATGGTAAAGGGGATCGCCGGGCAGATCAATGTGATCGGGGATTTTTTCAAGATCCACTTTATTGAGAATAAGGGGGCTGCATTCGGGTTGACGGTAACCCGCCTATTCAACGGGATCGGGATGGACATGTCAGAGGAAACGGGAAAGCTGATCCTTTCCATTTTTTCCATCGTCGCAGTTATTGCAATAGGCGTAGTCCTGTATAAACTGGCCACTCATCGCTCCCCATTGCCCTGGTTTGTTGCGATGATCTTTGGAGGTGCACTGGGAAATATCATAGACCGCACCTTTTATGGGGTCTGGTTCTCGGACATCAATGACTACACAGGAGGCGTTTTTCATGGCCGTGTGGTGGACATGTTCTATGTGGATATTTGGGAAGGGATGATTGCTGACTGGGTCCCAATCTTTGGAGGGCAAATGACCTCACTCTGGCCTATTTTCAACATAGCGGATGCCGCTATCTCCATTGGCATTGTGGTGGTGCTGATCTTTCAGAATCGCTTCTTTAAAATGGACGAAAAGGCCAAGGGTAGCTCCGAAACGGAAACCACTGCGACCCCTGAGTCCGAGGTTCCCACGGAGTCCTGACGAAAAGGACACTGTAAGTCCCTAAATGCCCAAGCCATAGGGGGCAACTATTTCACCTAAGGGATCCTGGCCCTGATTACGATGCTTCGTGGTCAGGGCTTGTTGTTAGGCCACCCACGGTGATCCTCGATATCTCTTCTAACATCCCAATACCGGGATTAGCCTGTTGATGCAAACCGTCATTCTCCAAAGGCTCACAATCGCAAAATTCGGGAGACTTGTGTATTTTGGCCATAAGAAGATGATGATCATACTCCCATGAAAAGACTTCTGATGATAATAGGACTCGGGGGCTTCCTGTTAAGTGCCTCTTTGTATGCCCAGCGTTCATACTGTCGGGAAAGCAATACCGTTTTGCGAGTTCTGGAAGATTACCACTTTCAGCCACGTGAAAAGGATCAGGCCCTGTCAGGAGAATGGTTCTGGCGTAGCCTCAAAGCTTTTGATCCCCAGGCACTTTATTTCACGCAGGAAGACATCATTCAGTTGAAGCGGTATGAATACCGGCTGTTCAAGCCAGAGGGGCGGCGTTGCGACTATTTTGAGGCGGTTAACGAATTGATGGACAGACGACTAAAGCAGATTGACCATTGGGTTGACAGCCTGAGTTCACGACCAGAGCTCTACCAGGACCTTCCTCTGCTGACCATTGTCGAGGATGACCTGGGGCGCTATGCTCCGGACGAAACAGCACTGAAGGCCCGCTGGCAGTCCTGGCTTCAGTACCAAACCCTCAGAGCCTGGTTTCGGCAGGACGATGCTGATATCTATTCCAAGGAAGACCTGTTTCTGGCCAGTGTGGATTCCCTGTGGCAGGTCGCCAAAAATCGGCTGGAGTGTGACCTGGCTGGCCTGAGAAGTTCCCTTGGGGATGAACTAGGCGTTCGGTGGCTAAACAGCCTCGCGGAATGCTATGACCCACATTCCACCTATTTTTCCCCGACGGAGGCTGGAAATTTTGAGGCAGATCTTTCCACCGAAACCTACTCTTTTGGGCTGGAAGTATCTAAAAATGACGACGGCGAAGTCGAAGTTTCCAGCCTGACTCCCGGTGGCCCCGCCTGGAAATCCAATGAGCTTAATCAGGGAGATGTGGTGATCTCTATACAACTCAAAGGCGATGATACTCCGATTAACCTCGATTGCTATGACCTGGACGAACTGACTACGATGATTCGGGGGAGCGAAAGTGATCAGTTGGTGCTGAAAGTGCGGAAGTCCAGTGGACAAACGCAGACAGTGACACTGGAGCGTGAAGTCATGGCCGTAGAAGAAAATCGCCTTACTGGTTTTGTCCTCGAAGGAGACCGCAAAGTCGGCTATATATATTTGCCAGGCTTTTATACCGATTGGGACGATAGCGATCGCAAAGGTCGCGGCCTTGCCAATGATGTGGCCCGCGAAATCCTTAAACTGCGATTCGCGGGTATCGAAGGGCTGATCGTGGACCTGCGGTACAATGGGGGAGGAGCGATGAACGAAGCCATAGATCTGGCAGGGATATTCATTGATGAAGGTCCCATTGCGTTGTACAAGGACCAGGAAGGAGGGCCCTATTATCTCAAGGATGAAAACCGGGGCATGGCCTATGATGGTCCGCTGGTGGTAATGGTAAATGGATTGAGTGCATCTGCCTCAGAGATTTTCGCTGCTGCTATACAGGACTACCACCGGGGACTGATTGTGGGCGATCCAACTTTTGGCAAGGCATCAGGCCAGATCATCATCCCCCTGGCAGAAATCAATGGCTTGAAGGGGGCTAACGGCATCCTGAAAGTTACCACAGACCGTTTTTATCGCGTAACCCAGGGAACTCACCAGGCTACAGGCGTGCTACCAGACCTTCTGATTCCGGACGTATGGTCTGGAGTGATGCCTCGAGAAGTCGACTATGATCGGGCATTTGGTCTCGATAGCCTGGAAAAGCCTGTGCATTTCAACCTGTCCTCTCCTCTGCCCGTAGCAGAGTTGAAAGGTCGTCAGGTAGCCCGATCCAGTTTCAAAGACCTGGAGGCACTCAGAGATACGATTCCCGTTATCTGGGATCTCACAGATGGCATCACCCCAACCTTTGACACCTACCTCTACGACATAGAGCAAATCGAGAAGGTCTATTCTAAGGTAGATTCTGTCAAGGAAGCCTTGCCCATTCCCTTCAAAGCTTCCAACCACCCCCAGGCAGAAGCTTTGCTGGGCATAGATGAGGGAATGAAGGCGCGGAACGACCGACAACTGGAACGAATCCAGGAGGATGGACAGATCGCAGAGGCATTCTCAATTCTGAATGATCTGATCGAGTTGATCCATTAGGAGGGAGAAAATGCCTCTTGCATGCGGCGGCGAAATCCCAGCACCTGTAGGGCATTGTGCAAAAATGGATCAAACCATTGCGGATAACCGGGATTGATGGCCCAGATGCTGAGCAGATCGGCATAAACCGTAATCGGCATGACGCGGGTTGCCGCCGGAAGTCGAGGGAGAAGTTCCCGTAGCTCACGGTTTACCTCTGCACTCTGAACCTCTAAGGTCTGCATGAGCCTTTTTGCAAAGGCTGTGGCCATCTCACTGGGCATCTCTGTCGGGTGATGCTCCAGCATCCAGAATGCCATTGGGCTGCTATGGATGGGGTCCACGCTAAGAAGAGCTGTATTCAACAGGCTGTTCCGTTCGGGGTCTGGCACCAGACTCATCAGTGGACTGCGCAAGTCCATCGGCAGCCATAGCCTGAACCCCCGTTCCTTTCGACGCTGCGGATCAGCCTCAGGAGCAAGTACCAGCCGAAGTAACTCTGTAGCCCAGCCCTGATTTTCCTGTTGAATCGAGGCCAGCAGCCACCCCTGATACAAGGCTTCTCCCCAAAGGTGCTCAGGTAATTGCGAAATGAGCTGAGTTGGGTGTTTGGCAAATCTTTTTTCCCAGTGAGCAAGGGGAATGAGGGACAGGAATTTCGTGAGAAGTCGGCCCCTGTCCCCGGTTCCTTTGGGCATAGACCATATCAAGGGCTCATAGTTCGCCAATTGATCCCATTGGTCCAGCGGAGCCAGGTTGAGGTTGATGCCGCTCTGGCCGCTCCATACTTCATCCGCAAGTTCGACGGCTTGCCGGACCATTTCACTTTTGGGATGAACTGCAGCCAGTCCGATGGATATCTTCCGAATCGCTGAACGGCGATGAGTAGTCAGTTCCTCTATGAAAGGTAGGTCAGCGTCAGAAAATCCAATCATTAGGCCCGGAAGAT
Organism: uncultured Bacteroidia bacterium; assembly: GCA_964343195.1. Taxonomy (GTDB): domain Bacteria; phylum Bacteroidota; class Bacteroidia; order J057; family J057; genus CAYVAP01. The sequence continues at coordinate 156,826 of CAYFIR010000003.1, forward strand.
GACGTTCCAGTTCTTTCCAGGATTTTGACCTGACCAGTTCCTTCAGGAGTTGACGGGCTTCCTCAGGAGCCTGTTCCCGAAGTGCTACCCAATACCGACTTCGCTCCCCTGCATTACCGTGTTTCCAGGCCTGCTGATCAGCGGGAAGGAGTATTTTCCATTGTGGATGTCGATTGGCGAGCCATTTGCCCCGGGCTCCGGTTGCTTTCATGAGCAATTTGCCGGATATAGGAGTACGCATGGCCAGGTGAAATAGCCGCGGAAGATAACGGGGGCTTACCAGTTTTTGCTGGCTGACGCATAGCCCAAGTAATTCTCGAAGCAGTTCAGGCTGCCGCCCGCCAAGCAGGGCTTCCAGGCATCGTCCTGCTTCGGGGGAGAACCAGTGATCCTCCGTTTCAACAGGGGGAATATCTTCATCCTCGTCCTGCAGTACGGCTGGGATCCACGCTGCTCGACCGATCACGGATTCGCGGGCAATTTCTTCAAGAAAGTGCTCCTCGGTGCCGACTTCCTGCTGTTCGTCCTGAGTCAACCGTCCCAGTCCCAATATGGCTTTGCGAAGCAGTTCCTCCATGTCTATCTGATCATTGGTTGGGAATCTACAGCTTTTCCACCTTTCCACTTCCTCCGTCCATTTCTACCCAGTCTCCCGTTGTCAACTGATCAAAGCCTTCATACTGGGTGATGGACGGGATGTGTGATTCCCGAAGGATGATAGATGCGTGAGAGAGGATGCCGCCCATCTTGGAGATCACTCCATCAACCTTTACGAAATAGGGGATCCAGCTTGGGTCGAGGGATTCTGTGAGCAAAATGGTCTTTTCAAAAGGGGGCTTGTCAAGTCGTTGAAGGTCAGCCTGTTTGACTCGCCATATCTGCCCTCGGATTTTTCCCGGATATAGTCCTATGGGAATTCTATGCACACCTCTCGGGGTATGGGTAAGATTGCTCATGGCTGTGATGGGAATCTGTCTTCCCAGGCGGTTCTGGAGGAATGTGTCTGGTTCCCAGCCCTGTGGTTTTGGGTAGCTGATGGCGAGCAGTTCCTCCTTTTCGATTTTTCCTTCGAGGGCCTTGAGCAGGTCATTTGGTTTGTAGTCGGCAAAGTCCAGGTCTTCTCCGAATCTCCCCTGGATCGCTTCCTGAATTTCTTCTCTAAGCAGCCAGAAGTACCGCATCGCATGGTTTCGCAGCCACTCTCGGGTGTGTATCATTCGCACAAATGGGCGAATTAAAAAATTTACCTGGGCACTTTTTCTGGAAGGAAGCTGGCTGGTCCCCTCTTCGTCTGGGCTATTATTCTCCAATAAGACCTTCCAGTCTTCCTCGCCATACTCAAAGAACCTGCGCTGCCCGATATCAGATTCGTAAAATCCCCGGTGTCCGTAGTCCTTGAGAAAGGTTTCTCTTGAAAGTTTGCCCTCAACCAACAGGCGGAAAGCTTCCAGGTAGCGGGTGCTTTCACTGCGCTCTCTGAGGTGGTGCAGCAATCCCAGTTTGGAAAATAGCTTTACGGGGCCAGCCATGGTTCCCGTCACCGCCTGCATAAGTGTAACCAGCTCTGTATAAACCAGTTGCATGTTGGTTAGCCAGTTGTTGAAGGCAAGGTCGGGGTTGTTGCGCCACATCAGGCGGCGGGCTTCCTGCTCGGTGAGCAGATAGCGCTGCGTATGCCGCACCCATCGGCGGACTTTTCCGATAGTGGAGAGTTGGTCGCGGAGGACCCTGAGAAATACGGGCCACTTCAGCATCCAGCGATAGGGACGCATGTTGACCCGGTATACGTCTTCAGCTCCTACAGATTCGCAGACCAGTGAGGTCGGCAATCCCCAATAAACCATGGTATCAAGGAGGGCGGAGAGGTTGATCCACGGCATGTTGCCGCCCAGTTTGATAAAGCGATAATCGGGTAGGGTAGGGTCTAGTCGGTGGTAATAGGAGAAGAGGTGGCTGCTGCACGAGTGGATGATGGCCGTCATCATCGGCGAAGGTATCGGAGGAAGAATTTCCTTGTGATTGGCTGAGGTCAGGACATCCTCGGCATCTCCGGGAGTGGTGATAGGGCGGGCCTGTAGAAGATACAGTCTGCCGTTACTGATGGCGAATTCAATGTCCAGCCCATGGGGGGCATCGGCCCGGAAAAACTGGCTTAGGCGAATGGCGGCATTGGAAAGTCGGATAAATGGGCGGACCAGCCCTTCCGGGCGTTCTTTTTTTTCAAATGGTTGCCATATGGGGAAAAAGCGACTGGCCCACACATCCAGTCGTCCAAACCGGGGCAATAGGAGGGTTTCCGGGTTTTCGCTTCCACCGACGACCCCCACCTCACTTTGGGGAACATACTCCACCTTCCAAACGCCTTGCCTGTAGGCAAATAATACACCGCTATAGGTGGGTTCCGTGATCATTTCCTGAACAATCACCCACTGCCCTTCCCGGTCGGGGTAGCTCTCGAATACCTCCCGTAGTGTGGCTTCCATTTCGGAAGAAACCACGTTGAGGCGGGTCACGAACCGACCCGCCATGGAACGACCATGGCTATCCTCTGAGGAATAGCTGGATCGGATAGCAACCGGATACTGGATGCTCTTCAGCGCAGCGTGCCAGCGTCCGGACTTAAATTGCTCCCAGGAAATGGCTGTAAATGGGGGGATGGGGAGCCCCAGTTGCCGAATGGTTTCTAGTTGGGTCAATTTGCTCATTCGACCGCCAATTTGATGAATTTACGGGTAAATTCCTTGGGGGTATTGAGCATCTTGATGATTCAGGATAGGCGCCTAAGAGGCTGTTTGGATTTTTCCTTATCGGCCCAAACTGGTCTTTTTGGGCCCTGTCTGCGTCAATTTTCCTCAAAATAGCTCGCTATTTCTCGAAAAATTTCCTTGTCAGACCCCAAAAATCCTGCGTTTGGCCTCGAAACACCAAAACCTAAACAGCCTCTAACTCATCCGCCTCGCAGTTCCTCGTCCTGCTCATAGGCTGCGAGGATATTTTTCACCAAACGGTGACGGACTACATCGCTGGCTTCGAGTCTGACCACGGAAATTCCCTTGACCGGACTGAGCAGACGAGTAGCCTGGACCAGACCAGAGCGCTGACGTGGGGGTAGGTCAATCTGGGAATCATCTCCCGTAATGACGATACGTGAATGCTCCCCCATACGGGTAAGGAACATTTTCATCTGGGCTTCAGTGGCGTTCTGGGCCTCGTCCATGATGATGAATGCCTTGTTCAGGGTGCGGCCACGCATATAAGCCAGTGGTACGATCTCGATGATGTTGTTTTCCAGATAGTACTTGAGCTTTTCGCCGTGGAGCATGTCACCAAGTGCGTCGTATAGCGGGCGAAGGTATGGGTCTACCTTTTCCTTGAGGTCTCCAGGAAGGAATCCAAGGCTTTCTCCCGCATCTACTGCTGGTCGGCAGAGAATGATGCGTTTGACCTGCTTTTCCTTGAGTGCCCGAACGGCGAGTGCTACAGCGATGTAGGTTTTTCCGGTACCTGCCGGCCCGATGGCAAAGACGACATCGTTGCGCTCTGCAGCTCCTACCACCAGACGCTGTCCCTTGTTTTTTGGGCGAATAACGGCCCCGCCACTCCCGTGCAACAGCACGGTGTCGGTTTCGGCCTCCTGAATATCCTCATGTCCCTTGTGAGAGTTGGGCAGGATAATTTCATTGAACCGATTTTCAGAAACCCGGCCTTTACGGCGAATCTCTGCCAGGAGAGAACCCAGAATTTCCTTGAGTTTTTCGACCTTTTCCTCTTCCCCTCGGACCCTGAGTTCATCCCCTCGGGCAATGAACTTGAGCTCTGGAAAGCCTTCTTCAATCTGGTGTAGTCGCAAGTTGTTGACACCGTACACCTCGAGAGGGCTGATGTCTTCTAATTGGAAGGTATGTTCTATCAATACCGTTTGATTTGGAGTGGTCGTTTTCTTAAAGAAAAGTAAGCAATTTTGCGACTCAGGCGCAAGCCACAAGTGCCGGGTACAGATAATTTAACCTGGACTTGCTTACAATGTCTGAGGGGATGTCTGTCGGAAGTCCGAGCAATTTGCTCATGCCCATTTAGGTCGGAAACCTGTCTGGGGGGCAGTCATTTCAACAGATTGTAGGGGCTTTTACGCTGTAATCTTACACGAGGTTTCCCAACTGACGTCAATAAGCCCTAACTTAGTCCTTTACACGGTAAATCATGGCGATAATTACCCTGACATCTGACCTGGGATACAACTCTCACTATCCTGCCATCCTGAAGGGGGCCATCTACTCTCTGTGCTCAGAGGTGGTATTGATTGATGTCACCCATAATCTGCCTCCATACGATCTGCTCCAGGCGGCTTACGTAGTCAAAAGGGTTTACCAGGCTTACCCAAAAGGGACCATTCACCTGGTGGCGGTGGACCCTGCACAAAACGAGTATCCCATGGTCGCCATGGAACATCATGGACACCTGTTTGTCGCACCAGATAACGGGGTCCTTAGCCTGATAACCGAGGGGACCACGCGGCAGGGAAATGTCATCAATACAGATACTTTCCTGATGAAGTCTTTTCCCAAATCCTTTCGGGCAGCGCGTATTGCGGCACCGGCAGTGGCTTTTCTGGCGAGTGGAGGCTCTATTTCAGAGCTGGGGGCAGACCTCACGCTGAAGGATCTCCGCTGGGGAGATCCTACCTACAACGGCAGTTGCCTGAAAGGTAAAATCATCCACATAGATAATTTTGGGAACGCTGTCACCAATATCCGAAGGAAGGATTTTCTGGACCTGAAGCGTGAGCGCAGGTTTGAGATTGTGATCCGGAATATCCGGTTGCAAAGAATCGTGAGTACCTACGCCGACGTAGGGAAGGCTGACCCGCTGGCGATATTTGGTCAGGGTGACCATCTGGAAATAGCGATGCGCGAAGCTCCGGTCTCAGACCTACTGGGCCTCAAAATCAATGACATGATTTCCATTGATTTTGAGGAGTAGGGTTGAGGGACTTAGCTGTTTCCCTGTACTGATGGGGTCATTTGAAAGTGCTGAAGAATTGCCTCCTGAAGCTTCGGCATTTTTACCGGCTTGGCGATATAATCATTCATTCCGGCGGCCAGGCAACGCTCTCTGTCTCCATTTAGGGCATTTGCCGTCATCGCAATGATGGTGGGCTGGTGGCTGAATCGCTTCAAATCCTTTCTGATTTGCTCTGTTGCGGTCAGGCCATCCATGACTGGCATTTGCATATCCATGAGGACAAGGTCATAACGTCGAAGATCGAGGGCCTTGAGGGCTTCTTCTCCATTGGCCGCTACGTCAGCCGTGTAGCCCAGTTTGCTTAACATCCGGATCGCCACCTTCTGGTTGACTGCATTATCTTCTACAAGCAGGATCTTCAATGGTGGCATGGAAGGTTGATCCTTATGCCCCCTGTGTCCCCCTGAGTTTTTGATCTGAGCGTCAAACTCAGTATTAAGGGCCTGGTGAATGTATTTCAGGAGCAGTCTCCGGCGTACAGGTTTACTGAGTTGTGCACTGAATAACTGGGCCTTGCCCAGGGTAAGGTACTGTCCCAGAGAGGTCAACAGGATCATGGGGAGGGTCCCTCCGGCGGAAGTCTGACGAATGGAAAGGGCAAGGTCTTCTCCACTGAGTCCTGGCATATTGTGATCCAGGATGGCAAGGTCAAACTGTTCCCCTTCCAGGATGGCCTTCAGAGCTTCTTCCGGGTGCAGGAATGAGGTGGGCACCAATTCCCAGTTTATGCATTGTTTCTCAAGTATCAGCAGATTGGTCGGGTTATCATCCACCAGAAGTACTTTTTTCCCTTTTACTTCCTGATGGATCTGGTTTGATTTTTTGTGCACGGAATCTGCTTCGTGGGCGATTCCTACATTGAGGGTAAAGTAAAATGTAGTCCCTTTTCCGAGTTGGCTTTCTACCCAGATTTTACCACCCATCAGCTCGACCAACATGCGACAGATTACGAGTCCCAGGCCGGTACCACCATACTTCCGGGTGGTAGAAGCATCCACCTGAGAGAAGGGCTTGAAGAGGCGCTCCAGTTTTCCGGGGGGAATTCCGATTCCGGTATCACTGACCGAAAACTGGACCATATGTCTTCCTCCAGCTTCCCCAAGGTTTTCTATATGGACGACAACTTCTCCTTTTTCGGTAAACTTGAGTGCGTTGCCAATCAGGTTTACCAGGATTTGACTGATCCTGGTGGGATCCGACTGGATGTTGATTGGAACATCTTCTGACAGGTTGTACACAAGTTCGAGGTGCTTTTCCTGGGCTTTGGTGGACAGTAGATCGAGGACATCCTCTACTGTTTCGGAGAGGCAGAAAGCCTGCTGTTCCAACTCCAGCTTGCCCGAATCGATTTTTGAGAAGTCCAGGATGTCGTTGATAACGGTTAGGAGGTTATCTCCACTGACCCGAATGGTTTCAGCATATTCTTTTTGTTCATCTGTAAGTGAGGTATCCAGCAACAATCCTGTCATGCCGATCACGGCATTCATCGGGGTGCGGATCTCATGACTCATGGTCGCGAGGAACTCGGATTTTGCACTGGCAGCGGCCTCTGCAGCTTCCTTGGCATTCTGTAGCACCTTTTCCGCCTCCTTGCGCTCGGTAATGTCGTTTTCAATGGCGATGAACCGCTCCAGTTTCCCATTCTCATCAAAAACGGGGTCGATGGCCATGCTAATCCAGTACGGTGATCCTCCTTTGTGGTAATTCAGGATTTCTACTGAAACGGATTGTTGAGCTTTTAGCCTGTCAGTGACTATTTTGAGTGTGGCAGGGTCGGTGTTAGGTCCCTGCAAAAGTTCTCCGGGCTGTTTCCCTGTGGCTTCTTCGAGGGTATAGCCAGAAATTTCCGTAAAGGCTTCATTAGCCCACTCAATTTTTCCTTCGCTGTCAGTGATGATGACAGTGCTGTTGGTTTTGCTGGCTACCTGGGAAAGAAAGCGCATCCTTTCCTGGGTTTTGTTTCGTTCCGTAATATCAGTAATGGTAACGGCGACGCCATCTTCCATCTTGACTGTTACGGATTCAAACCACAGTCCCTCACCAGAACCCAATTCAAAGAAATCTTCTGTCTGATGGGGTTCTCCTGTTTCCATTACCCGGAGATAGGAGGCAATCATGGCATTGGCCTGATCCGGCATGATTTCCGATACTCGTCTGCCTATAAAGTCAGACGGCACCATACCGGGTACAACCATCGCCTGTTGATTGACCATGGTCCACATAAAGTCGACTACTTCCCTTTGTTCATTGCGAACGGCTTTTAGGGCCATGATCCCATTGGGTGAAGTATGAAGGATCTTTTGGAGAAGTTGCTCGTTGTTTTTTCGTTCGGTGATGTTGGTTTGAGCACCAGCCATTCTGATGGTGTGGCCGCCTGCATCTCTTATGGCGCGACCTCTACCCAGTGCCCAGATGATCTTGCCTGTCCGGGTGATCATCCGGTACTCTCCGTATAGCTGATCGGTCTCTCCCTTTAGGTGTGCTTTGATTGCATTGTGTACTACCTCCTGGTCTTTGGGGTGAATCATACTCAACCACTCAGCAGGGCTGATTTTCTTTTCCATATCCAACTCCAGCATTTTCCTGAACTGGTCAGAAAGAAAGAGTTGATCGTGTTCCAGGTCCCATTCCCAGAGACCCTCATCAGAACCAGATAATGCGGTGGCATATCGGGCATCCCGCTCCTGAAGTTGCTCGAGCATGTGTTTGTGCTCGGTTACTTCGCGGGCAAATATGGAGACTCCAATGACGTTTTCCCCCTGTAAGATTGGGTTGAAAGAAAGGGCAAACCACTGCTTTCCTCCTTTTCCTTCAAAGGATTTTTCAAAATGAAGGACCTTTCCCTGGAGTGCAAAGTCATAGTGGGTTTTAAAATCTCCCCATCCTTCGAGTTTTTCTCCGTTTATTCCAAGAATGGAATCTCCAATTTTGGGCGAACGGCCTTTGGCGTCAATGATGAGATTGAAGAAGGCTTCATTGGCGGTGAGCAATCGGTATTCACGGTCCAGTGCCCATATAGGATCCCGGGTGCTATTGACAACCGTACTCATGGTACTATGGTGGCGCTGTTCCTGGTCCCGTTGATGCTTGTAGGCACTCATGAGAGACAAACGCCAGTAATTGAGATAGGAACTGATGCCAACTACCACAGCGAAAGTGAGTCCGAGGAATGCCCGATCAAACCAGGTGATATCCTGGGTGCATACCAGTCCCAATCCAAGGAGTTGCAGGACCAAAAATACGATGAACCAACGACCATTGTCGATGATTCCGACTGTTAATTGTAAGGTGATTACCCAGCAGATGACATAAAAAAGCGCTGCCTCGCTGTAATAGAGGACGTAAACCATCTCCAGCGGGAACAGGATGATGGTTTGTACATCAGCCCATTTGCAAAAAAAACGGCTCCTTCTTACCACAGGAGACAAGGCCATCAGTAACAGGAATGAATGAATGCCAACTATCGCCAGCTTATCCCAGGACATTAATTCCCAAAAAGACTCCTGGGTACGGTAGGCATAGAGATAGGTATAGGCAACTACACCGATGGCACTGACGGCTAGGTATAGTGCCTTTACTTTTTTCCTTCCGGAGTCCTTGGGATATAGGACTTTGGGTATTGAAATCATATGGCTCCCGTTGTGGTTTCTTCAGGAAAAGAGCAATTCCAACCTTTCACGGGGGGTGCCCGGTGGACATGCTGGATTTCCTGATATGCAATTTTAGGAAGTCATATGGTATGAATCAGCTCGGATACAGGCTATTCATAACGCTTGTAAGGTTCGCAGGCTAGTCGCATCAATCCGGAGCTTTTACCTCCTCGAGGAGAGTCAGCGAATGGGCCATGGGTTTGGCGTCGAAGAGGGCTTTGGTACGGGGCCATACCTGACCAAAGAGTTCGCTGTGGCGATAGGCATTCAGGTCATCCTGGCTCTGCCAGTGGCTATAGGTATAGCGGACCGTATCATCAGTCGGATCAGCATGTAGTTCCAGGTGGAGACAACCAGGAAAGCTGCGGATCTTTTCCTTGCTCTGATCAAAAATCTGGTGGAATTCGTCCAGTTTGTCAGCCTGGAACTTCATCCGGACAATGCGTACTATCATGGTGTGAATATAAAAAATGCCCATTCACCAACGGCAAATGGGCATGAGGATATTATATACTGGCCTAACGGGGAGACATGATCATGATCATGCGACGCCCTTCCATTTTAGGAGCCATTTCTATTTTAGCCATATCTTCCAGGTGCTCTGCTACACGGGCAAGCAGGTTGTGACCGCGGTCTTTATACACGATGTTCCGTCCTCGGAACTGAACGTAAGTTTTGAGCTTGTTGCCTTCCTGGAGAAATTTCTCGGCGTGCTTCAGCTTGAAATCAAGGTCATGGTCATCGGTATTGGGGCCGAATCGGAGTTCCTTCATGCCAGTATTAGACTGGTTGGCTTTCAGTGCTTTACGCTGCTTGCGTACGTTGTAGAGAAACTTGGTGTAATCCAGCACCTTGACAACCGGGGGGCTTGATTTTCCAGAAATCTCGACCAGGTCCAGTTCCTGTTCTCCAGCCAGTTTAAGTGCGTCCCGGGTAGAGATCACTTCGTTGACGGATTCTCCGCCGACTTCTACCAGTCTTACCTGGGGTACCCTGATTTCGTTGTTGATACGATGTTCGCGTTTGGGTAACTGTTTGGGCTTCTTTCTTCTTCCTCTTCTCAAATGGTTACAATTTTTGGTTTAACAAATGACTTCAACCCTAATGTACGAAAGGTTTCGTGGAAATGTTCAAGTCTAATCAGAAAGATCAAAAACCATTCCTGTAAATAAACCGGAGGCAGATGGGGTTCACCTGCCTCCAGGACTACTTATACAGACTCTATCTGGTTGGAAAGTGTCGGCGGATTCAACTTCTCTTTACCTTCGCCTACGCTGAATATTAAATCCAACGGATACTCCATACATGATGTCGTCTTTGGAAGTTCCCACATACAGATTCACCGGAATATTGAGGTAGCCAGAGCGGAACGTCTTACCGACGGCCCATACCCATCGGGAGAAAAACTCGGTATCACCACGGCTATCCATCTGTGTGATGATGTTGTACGGGTTAGGCAGGAGGGAGCCTTCTGCATCCGTTTCATTCCATTCCGACCGGAGGTGCCAGGTACCCCCATCATCATAGTAACCTTCGGCAGCTTTTCTCATGCCGAGTGATGGACCAAAACCTATCTCAAATCCCCACTTGCTCTCCCGGAAGCCATTGAGAATGACCAGGCTAGGGATGAACATAGACTGATCCAGTCCGGCGACCATCACCATTGCTTCAATGAGGGCCTGGAAATGTCCCGAACTCATGTACTGTATCTCCTGCTGGTACCCAAACTGGGTCAGCCAGGGTCTGGCGTTGTATCCACCGAGATTTTCTGGGGCTGCAAAACGTTCTGCCATGCTACCGGTCAGGTAGGCCATGCCCATGCGGGGACCGTTGTTGATGATGCGTGTCGATGGAACCTCCTCGAGGGTACTGAAATATGCCAGCTTATTGACCAAAACGGGATCATTGGGTCGCTGTAGCAGCTTGTTCAGCGTGATCTTGATCATGATCTGAAGCTCGGGTTCCTGGTCAACAAATTCCCCTACCTCGGTTTTCAGGATTCTGTTTTCAGCCACACTGACCATTTTTAGTGTGACGAGGATTTTGTCCGAGATTTTTTCGACGCTACCGGAAATCATCATGTCAGCATCCAACTGCTTGCCAGCCTCAACCAGACAGCGCTTGGAATAACAGTAGCTTACATCTACGTCATCCTCGCTACCTGAAAGCCTATCTAGCATATCGTATCGGTCGATGACCTCATAGGCCTGTTGTTTCTGCAATTCGAGGCGTACAATACTTCCCAGTGTAGTAGCCTCATATTCCAGCCCGATACAGTCCAGGGAAAGGACTCCTACCTTGGGGAGAATTTCGGACTTTTCGTCCTGAGCCCAACCTGTGGCAAAGACGAACATGCTAAAGAGCAGAGTGATGGAGAGAAGTTTCGTATTCATAGCATCAGGATTATGGTTCGTACTTGGGGCTTTGTTTCACCAATACGTCTTTACCTGAGCTTATTCCTCACACATCAGGAAAAAATCTTTCGGATATTTTTGGAAAACCTGACTTTGGGAACTGGTTGTTAAGTGACTGTTATTCAGTTGGGTATGTTGGTATTTCTTTCACTCAAAGGAAATATCTGGATTGATCAGTTGTGAGAGCAATCGATAAAGCTCCTGTAACTCGGCATTGCCTTGCATTAGGGCGAGGTGACGCTCAAGTGTGGGGAGGTCTCCTCGTAAGGCGGGGCCAGTTTGGCTGAGCTGAGGCCCCAGTTCAAATACCCGTTTTAACTGCTCCTGGAGTATGGGGCGGTAAACCGAAAAGTCAACTCCCTGCTGGCTGATTTGCTCGGAGGTAAGACGGTAGAGTAAGTTGGGAAAGTTTACTGCCCAAACTGCTCCCAGGTGAAGGTACTGCCGCTGCTCTGAGGCCAGGGGGAAAACCTGGCTACTGATGGCCCTGGCCAGCTTTTCCATTATGGGATACACGGTCTTGTTGCCTTCCAGAAAAAAAGGGACTTCGGATAGGTCGACGACTTTTTGACCCGTAAACATCTGTAGCGGATAAAATACACCGATAGACTCTCCCAGAGGGGCCAGGGCTTCCAGGTGGGTAGCCCCTGAGGTATGCACGAACACCCTGCCAGGACGGATGGAGTTTGTTAACTGATTGGCAACCAGTGGGATGGCGGCGTCACTTACCGCAATGACCACATAGTCAATGTCTATCGGCAGTGGGGCACCTATCGCATCATGCTGCGGGATATCCCATTCCTGGGCAAAGGCTTTTCTTTTTTCTGCACTTCGCCCCTGAACCATTTTTACCGCCACCCCAGCCCGGTGAAAATTCCCCGCCAGGCTATGGGCCAGCCGTCCCGGACCGATGATGGCAATTGTTGACCTGTTTGTCTCCATTGGTTATTCTTTCCCTACAAGGTAAAAACCAGGGGGAAAAGAAAAAGACTTGATGGCGAACGACACTAGTCATTAGTTTCGCGGTTCAAAGTTCCCATGTTACTGACCACTCCGTTTT